>JBPBPU010000155.1:0-123775 GCA_050954465.1 Janthinobacterium lividum | reverse complement strand
GGTCGTGACCAACGCCTCGGGCTGTTCTTCGCCCGCATCGCCCGCCGTCAATGTCACCGTGACGGCCACGGCTGCGGCTGCGGTGGGCACCGCCCTGAACGTGTATCCTAACCCCACACGCGACGGCTTGCTGACACTGGAAATGAGCGGCTACCGCGTGGCTACTCAGCTCACGGTGCTCGACGCTGTGGGCCGCGTAGTGACCAGCGAACTGCTGCCGGCTACCAACGGGATAGTGAAGCATGGCCTCGACTTGTCGCAGATGGCGACTGGCGTGTACCTGCTGCGCCTGAGCAATGCCGATGGGGTAGAAACCCGTCGCTTGGTGCGCGAGTAAGCTAAGCTTCGGATTAGTGTTAAAAAACTCCCCTGGCCTTGCCAGGGGAGTTTTTTTATGCGCGGGTGAATAGTGGCGTCATGGCCCGAGCTAGCGCAGCTCTACCAACAAGGCAGGGGTTGTCGAGGCGCATCTTTGCGTACTGGCATCGAACAGCTTACTCTGAATCAGGACTTACGTAGGTGGGTAAACGCGAGGCGTTCGCTTTGCGCAACGCCGTCTGATGGCAATGGCGGTACCGCGCTGGGGCAATAAGCACCCACTGCCCAGGCGCGAGCTTCGCCGCTACGCGGCAATGCGCGAAGCGGAAGCTTCGCGCTACTTTCCTCACTGCATAACAGCAGACCCTACTTAACCCAAGTTGCAGCGTAGTGCGCCGCGTAGCACAGACTTGTAGCCCGCACCGTTTCCAGAACCTGGGCTGCGGGCTGCTGTTTGGCCATACCCTGGTTCTGCAACCGCGCTAAACTTCCTGAACCATTAACGACGCTCGTCTTTGGGTTGCGTTCCTGTGCCTGAAATGCTTTTCGGCAGCGGGCTGGGTGCGAATGTGCCAAAGAGGTGGTCCCAGAGGGAGGTGTAAAAGCCGAAGTTGTGATGAACGTCCTGGTGATGCTGAAAGTGGAAGCCCGAGGAGCCCAGGTACCGGAGCAGGGGGCGGTGGGCCCAGGCGGCAGGAAAGGGCTCTACCCCGGAATGCCCAAGGACACCAAAGAGCACGTTTGCGGTCAGGTACGCGCTGATGGCCAAAAAATTAGCGGGATACACCGCTATCAGCAGCAGCCAAAGAGTGCCAAAACCAAGGGTTTCGATTGGGTGCAGCACGAACAAATCCAGGGGCTGCGGCTCGGTGTAGGCGTGGTGCTGGGTGTGCACCCACCGATAAAGTACGGTGTGGTGGATGGCATAGTGAAACCCATACATCAGCAAGTCCATGCCCAGAAACAGCACTACAAAATCGACAGCTATGCGGTAAGAAACCTCCTCCCGGATAGTAATAATGCCTTGCTGCCACAGCAGAAACCCCGCAAACGTGATACCGGTATTGAGCAGCAGGGTGCAGGTGGCGAGCCCGAGTTGCTGCCGGCCGGGCGGCTGGTAGAGCGGCCCCAACGCCTGCCGATGCCCAAACAAGAATTGTAGCAAGTAGCCGAAACCGACGGCCAGCAATAGTACCAGCAGGTTTTCTACCAGAAAGAGGGGCAAGGCAGCCTGCCAGCTCAGCGTTTTGAAATAAGCCAGCAATTCCATAGTAGGTTCTGGTTTTAGGAGGAAATATAGCTGCGCCGGCCGCTAGTTACCCGCAAGTTCTGCCCTGCTGCCTTATGCCTTTGCTTGTAGGGCTGCCTAAACGGCGCCCGGTATCAGCGGCCGTATTTTGCTTGCAGGTGGGCTAGCAGCACGGCTATGCCCGCTGCCGTGGCAGGCGTGGCAGAGTTGGTGAACACCACGTAGGCCCGGCCGGTTTCCCGAATGAGTTGCACCTGAGTGGTGAAGGCCCCGGCATTGCCTTCGTTGTAGGCAATGTGGTGCCGGGTGGTGGCATCGGTTTTGTTGAACCAGCCGAAGGCAAACGTGGGCCGGCCAAACAGCAGCTTCTCGAAAGTGGGCTGAGGCAACTCCGCAGATTTTCCGGCCAGCCCGCGCAACTGCAGCTGCATAAACTTCGCATAGTCGGGCAGCGACACATTCAGGTTGCCGGCGCTCAGCAGCCAGTTCAATTTATAGTTGTCGGCCGGGGGCTGCGGGGTGCCGTCCGGGCCGTGCCCCCACGGCTGCTGCGGGTCGGCCCGGTTGGGGTAGTCGAAGCCAAAGGCAATGCCGTGGGCCCAGCCCCAGCTTGTTACCAGTTCCTGGTACGTTTTGCCAGTAGCTTTTTCCAGCATTAGCCCCGCCAGGATGTAGTCGGCGTTGGAGGGAGTCAGCCCATGGTGGGCTTTCATCGGGGGCTGAGCGAGAAAGTACCGGGCCAGTAGTAGCCGCTGGGTGGCGTTGTCGCCAGTTATCCGGGCTGAAGAGGGCTCAGCAAAGGTGTACGTGTAAGCGGGCAGCCGGCCCCGAAAAGTCAGCAAGTCCTGCAGCGTGAAGCCCTGGTAACAGCGCCGGCTAACGGTTCTCAGCTCCGGAAACAAGGCCAGAAAGGGCGTACTCCAAGCCAGCTTGCCTTGCGCCACCAGCCCGGCTGCCACTAAAGCAGTAATGGCCTTCGTGTTGGAGCCAAGGTGAAACCGGTCGGCTGGCCTGGCCAGCAAACTGGTGTGCTGGCGCTGCACCCCGAGCACCTGGGCTTCGAGCACCGTATCGGCCGCCACCACGGCATAGGCCAGCTCGGGGATGCCATACGCCCGGCGCACGCTGTCGGCGTAGGCGCGGCTGGCCTGCCCCCTGGCGGTGGGCCCAAGCAGCCATAATAAAAGCAGCAGGAGTAGCTTCATAGGGGCTGAATGCGTGAAAGGTAGGATAAGACTCAGGTTGCGCAGGACCAGCAGTCACTTTATTGGAGCAACCACCCGGTGTGTGCCCAGCCGCCGGGCGCGGCTGGTGCCGGGCCACTGGCGGCAGTCGTTGTTCAAGACCTTCGTGACGGCGACGCCTCGCGCCCGGTAATGGGTTCGGCCGGTGTAGCATCAGCACCTCGTCGGCGCTCTCCATCACTACCTGCGGGCCGCCACTTACCAGGCGCCGGAAGCTGTAGCCGGGCCGGCGGGGGCTACCGGGCCAGCAGCTTGGGTAGCTGCAGCAGCACTGCGTCGGTGTGGGTGGCGGCCTGCCGGGGGGTGGGCACCACCACATAGTCGGGGCGCACGCCACGCCCCAACTGCGGGTGGCGGCAGGCCGAGAGCATCCGGAAGTGCGGAATGTACAGTACCAGGTGCGTTTCGGGCAGCTCCAGCTCCGAGATGTTGCCGCCGCTGCAGCCGGCTTCCCCACCGCCGCTTTCCTCGCCGACGATGGTGATGCGGCGCTGGGCCCGCAGGCTGGCCGCCAGGTTAGAAGCCGCCGAGAATGTACCCCCGTCGACCACCACCACCACCTGGCCCCGGAAATAACGCTCCCGGTAGGGGTGCTGCACCCCTACCGTGCGGTTGGCAAAGGCAAACCGGCCGCCCGGCAGGCGCCGCACCTGCGTGGTATCGAAGTACGCGGGCCGGGTTGAGTCGGCTTGCGAGAAAAAGGGGGCAAACACGGGGGCCAGGGCGCTTTTAGTCAAAATAAAATCCTTTTTGAGCAGGTAGCGGAGCAGGTCTACACTCAGTAGGTTGTTGCCGCCACCGTTGCCGCGCAAATCCAGTACCAGCCGCTGGATGCGGCGCTGGGTTAGCTCGGCAAATACCTGGCAGTGAAACTGCTGGTAGTCTTCCAGCTCGTCGTAGCTAAAGCCGCTGATGCGCAGCAGGGCCGTGGCAGGCAAGCTGGCGGGGTAGCTCAGCGCGTGCAGCCGGGCTAGTTGGCGGGCGTGCTCCTGCTCGGCGCTCAGGGGCGGCGCGGCGGGCCGGGCCTTAGCGGGCCGGGGCTGGGGCAGGAGCTGTTGCTGGCGGCCCGTGCTGTCGCGCACCAGCAGCGGGTACACCGGCCGGGTTTCGTAGAAGCTCCAGTAGTAGGCATCGAAAAAGCCTACTTCCAGCTCCCGGTCCTGGAAGCCGGTAACGTAGCCATCGCCCGAAATGAGGCTGCGCAGGCGCGGCAGCACCTCGGCGGTCGGGTGCCCATCTATGGCCAGCAGCTCGGTGCCCGGCCGCAGCTCAGGGGCCGTACTCTGGTTTTCGGCAATGAAGAGTCGGTTTTGGCGCACGGCCACCGTGAAGGGAAGGTACGGGTAGGGCTGCCGCCGAAACCAGGCGCGGTACGCCGCCGAGTGCTGCACGCGGGTGTGGCCGCAATGCACCCGCGCCACCAGCGTTTGCAGCAGCTGCCAGTACTCGGGCTCGCTCATAGGGTGAGTGAGGGCGGCAGCCGTGCGGGCAAATGCCCGGTCGAGCGAGTCCTTGGGCGTGTACCAGTAGAGGGCCGGATGGGCCTGCTCCAACGCCCGGCGCACGTAAGCAAAATCGGTTTGCAGCTGCGCTACGGTGTAGTGCCGGGCTGGGTCGTAGGGCGTAGCGGGGGCCTGGGAAAAAGTCTTCAGGCTGAGGGCCAGGCAGCCAAGGAGCAGCGCAAGTTTCATAAAGCCAGCGAGCGGGGAATTTTCAGATTTTATGGCAGCATAGAAATGACTGCTACTACGCCGGGGAGTGAGGCGCGCAAGTTATTGAAGCTTTTCGTACTGGTAGTAGGAGTGCCGGCCCGTTCGCTGTCGGAGGTAGCCTCACGGCAGTACCGAGCGGGGCCTCTCGGCCGGGGCCACGCCCCAGGTGGGGCTGGGCCGGGGGCCCATCTCCAGTACCAGCCGGCCGCCTTGCAGCAGGTCGTGGTGGGTGATATAAGACTTGGCGTAGGGCTGGCCGTTGAGCGAGATGCGCTGGATATACTTGTTGGCCGTGCTGTTGTGGCGGGCCTCAATAATGAGCGTTTTGCCGCCGGCCAGCGTGAGGGTGGCCTGGTCGACCGATGGACTGCCGAAGACGTACGCGCCGTTGGCGGGGTTGAGCGGGTAAAAGCCGAGACAGGAGAAGACGTGCCAGGCCGACATCTGCCCCACGTCCTCATTGCCGATGATGCCGTCGGGCCGGGTGGTGTAGAAGTTCTCGGTGATGAAGCGCACCTTCTCGGCCGTTTTCCAAGGCTGGCCCGCGTAGTTGTAGAGGTAGGTGATGTGGTGGCCCGGCTCGTTGCCGTGCGCATACATTCCGATGAGACCCGATATATCGGGCGAGGCTTCGGCCCCCATGCTGCCCTGCACTACAAACAGCGAGTCGAGCTTCTGGCTGAATGCTTTATCGCCACCGAGCAGGGCAATGAGGCCCTCCACGTCCTGCGGTACCAGCCAGGTGTATTGCCAGGCGTTGCCCTCAGTGAAGTCGTTTTTGCGGTGTACCGACGCAAACGGGTTGAACGGCGTGCGCCACTCGGTTGGGGAGAGGCGGCCGCGCATGAAGCTGGTTTGCTTATCGAAGTAATACTGGTAGTTCTTGGCCCGCTTGCTGAAGTAGGCGTAGTCGGCCGTCTTGCCCATTTTGCGGGCCATTTGGGCAATGCACCAGTCGTCGATGGCGTATTCCAGGCCTTTCGACACGCTTTCCACCTCACTGTCGGCCGGAATGAAGCCCTGACTTTTTACCGCTTTCAGGCCCGACTCGTCGCGCATAGCGGTGGCGCGCACGGCCTCGTAGGCCAGGTTGGCGTCGAAGCCGTGGAAACCTTTGAGGTAGGCATCGGCTACTACCGGCACGGCGCTGTAGCCCACCATGCAGTTGGTTTCGTTGGCCATGAGGTGCCACACGGGCAGCTTGCCCTGCTGCTGATAAATAGCCAGCATGCTGTTTATCATGTCATCAACCCGCTCGGGCTGGAGCAGAGTAAAGAGCGGGTGCGCGGCCCGGTAAGTATCCCAGAGCGAAAACGTGGTGAGGTTGGTGAAGCCCGCCCCGGTATGCAGCCGCTGGTCGGTGCCCCAGTAGTCGCCGTTGTGGTCGTTGAACACGGATGGGGCCACCATGGTGTGGTAGAGCGCCGTGTAAAACGTCTTCATGCGTGCCGGCTCGGCCTGAATGAGCACTTTTTGCAGCTCTCGGTTCCAGGCGGCATCGGCCTGCGCCACTACCCTATCGAAGTTCCAGTGCGGAATCTCGGCCCGGATGTTAGCCAGCGCACCGGCAGTGCTGATGGGCGAGATGCCTACTTTCAGCAGCACTTGCTCGCCGGCCCGCGTGGCAAACGTGACCACACCCTTCAGCCGGTTGCCGGTGGCGGCGGGCGTGGTATTTCCTAGTGTATCAACCACTTGCACACTACTAAACTGCCGGATGGGTCGCGAGAAAATGGCCGCGAAATACAGCCGCTGGCTATCGGCCCAGCCCTTGGAGAAGCGGTAGCCCACGAGAGTACTATCATTGAGTTGCTCGATATGAGTATCGGTGGCCAAATCCCACCCAATACCCTGCTGCAAGTCGAATACGAGGTGCGCCGCCTCGGCCTGTGGAAACGTGTAGCGGTGCATCCCCACGCGGGTGGTGGCCGTCAGCTCGGCCCGGATGTCGTAGCGCTTCAGGCGCACGGCGTAGTAGCCGGGCCGGGCGGTTTCTTCCTGGTGCGAAAACAGCGAAACAAAGCCCTTTTCAGGGTTTAGGAGCGTGCCCTTGCGCACCCGTACCAGGCCGGTGGTGGGCATCACGGCCACGTCGCCGAGGTCGCCGATGCCGGTGCCGCTCAGGTGGGTGTGCGCGAAGCCCACGATGGTTGAGTCGGCGTAGTTGTAGCCCGAGCACCAGTCCCAGCCCTGCGACCAGTTTACCGGCCCCAGCTGCACCCCGCCAAACGGCACGTTGGCCCCCAGAAATACGTGCCCGTGGAAGCCAGTACCAATGTAGGGGTCGACGTACTGCGTAAAACCCGGCTGCTGGGCAGCGGCCGCGAATGTGGTCAGCACGGCCAGGGGGAACAGGGCAAAGCGGTTCATAGGCTTAATAAGGAGGTCAGTAGGTCGGAGCAAGTAGCTTAAAGCATACGGAACATCATGCAAACTACTTCTTACGACCTGCTTACTAACTGCCGTTACGCAGTGCGGGAGTAGCGCTCAGCTTTAGCTTGGCGCATCGCCGCCACGCGGCGAAGCTCGCGTCTGGGGCCGTTGCGCTAAGCGGCGCGGTCCCAGATTCGCTGCTCCGCAGCGATGCGCCAAGCTAAAGCTGAGCGCTACTCCCGCACTGCGTAACGTCAGGCACTAATTTCCAGCACGAAGCCCACCCGGTTCACGTTGCGCAGCTGCACGCGGGCATCGTGGCGCAGGTGCTTGCGCAGGCGCGACACAAACACGTCGAGGCTGCGACCCAGGAAGTAGTCGTCGCTGCCCCAGAGCTGGCGCAAAATGTCTTCGCGCCGTAGCAGCTGGCCGGGGTGCTGCACGAATAGCGCCAGCAGCTGCCCCTCCTTCTGGGTGAGGCGGGTGTTGCCGCTGGGGTGCGTCAGGGTGAGGTTGGGCAGGTCGAAGCGGTAGGTGCCCAGTGTGGGGCTGGCGGTGGTGCGCTTGAGAAAAACCTCCATGCGCAGCACCACTTCTTCAAGGCTGAAGGGCTTGGTGATGTAGTCGTCGGCCCCGGTACGCAGGCCGGCGATGCGGTCGTCGCCCAGGGCGCGGGCACTCAGAAACAGGATGGGCACCTGCGGGTTTAGCTCCCGGATGGCCCGCGCCAGGCTGAGGCCGTCGAGGCCCGGCAGCATCACGTCGAGCAAACACAGGTCGAAGGGCTGCTGCCGAAACAAAGCCAGGGCGGCTGCCCCGTCGGTGCAGTGCGTGAGGTGGTAGCCCCGGCGCTCCAGGTTGTCGCGGGTGACGAAGCCGAGGTTGGCATCGTCTTCGGCGTAGAGGATGCGGGCGGGCATTTTAAGTTAGTAGTGAGTAATGAGCAGCAAGTAGTAAGCTGATATTTGGCTAGTATTCAGCTCTTAAAACGTCAATCTTGCTACTTGCTACTTAGGTCTTATTACTTCGGCGGGCACCGGGGGAAAAGTAAGCGTGAACGTGCTGCCCTGCCCTGGCTGGCTGCGCAGCCCTAAGCGCCAGCCGTGGGCCAGGGCCACATTGCGCACGTAGTAGAGCCCCAGCCCAAAGCCCTGGGCCGGCCGCAGGTCGTTGGCGGCGGGCACCCGAAAAAACTTGTCGAACACTTGCTTCTGGTGCGCCGCTGCAATGCCGATGCCCTCGTCGGCCACGAGCAGGGCCAGGCGGGGGCCGTCGGGCACCAGAGCCAGGCGCACCACAGGCGGGCCGGCGGCATACTTCACGGCGTTGTCGAGCAGGTTGAAGAGCACGTTGGCCAGGTGCAGCGGGTCGGCCCACACCAGGGCGGGGCGGGCGGGGCTTTCCAAGGTGAGGCGGCCCGCCGGGTGCTTGCCCGCCAGGTCAAATTGCCGGATAATAGCGGGCAGCAGTTGCGTCAAGTCCACCACCTCGCGGTGCAGCCGGAAAGCGCGGCCCTCGGTTTTGGCCAGTTGCAGCACCTTGTCTACCTGCTGGCTGAGGCGCTGGTTTTCCTCCCGAATGATGCTGGCGTAGCTGAGCAGGCGCTGCGGCTGGCTGCCAATGTCGGGGGCGGCCAGTACGTCGGCCGAAATGGCGATGGTGGCAATGGGCGTTTTGAACTCGTGCGACAGCGCATTAATGAAGTCGCGCTGCATCTCGGCCAGGCGCTTCTGGCGCAAAATCACCAGCAGCGCGTAGCCAAAAAACGCCACCACCAGCCCCAGCAGCCCCGAAGTCAGCTCCCAGCCCGTGAGCTGGCTCATAAAGTAGGGCGTGCGGTGGGGCAGGTACAGGCCGAAGTAGTAGGTGTACCGGTTGTAGGTGGGCAGCCGCGTAGGTTGCCCGGCGGGCACTGGGGCCGCTGTGGCACTCACGTAGTTGCCGTACACCATGCGGTCGGTGCCGCAGTCGTAGATGGCGTACTCGTAGTCGAGGTGCAGGTCGAGGCGCGCAAACTCCTGGCGCAGAAAGTAATCCAGCAAATTCGCGTCGATTTCGCCGTTCACGTTCACCACGTAGTAGCTCGACGACACCTGGCTGACGGGGCTTTGGTTGGGCAGGGCCGCCTGGCGGTACGCAGCCAGGCGGGTGGCTACCGCACTCAGGCCCACGTAGAGGCGCTGGTCGAGCTGCCGCTCTTCCTGGCGAAACGCCCGGCGCACCCAGTAGCCCTGCACCCCCAGGATGCCCGCCACCGACACCAGCCCCAGCAGCACGACCACACGAATAGGCAGCGAATTCATGCGCCGAAAGTACGCCGGGCTGGGGCTGGCCGGGCGGACTATCCCGGTCATTAACATCTCCTTAACAACTATTCGGGTTTCCTTAACAAAGGCCACTTACCCGGCCCGGTACCTTTGTTTCGTTGCCACCGCACTTCCATCTGGCCAGATGAATCCCTTGGTTTCGGCACCTTACTTCTAACTCAACAACCCCATGAAACCTGTTATCCTTCTGGCCGCCCTCCTCGTGGCCGGCCCCGCCGCCCACGCCCAGCAAGCCCTGGCTCTGAATACCCCCGCGCCGCTGGCCCACGCTCCGTTCCCGGCCGCCATCACCTGGGAGCGCACCACGCACCAATTCGGCGAAATCAAGCAAAGCGTGCCCGTAACGGCCTCCTTCACCTTCACCAACCGCAGCCAGAAGCCCGTGCTGCTCACCGACGTCCACGGCTCCTGCGGCTGCACGGTGCCCGCCTGGTCGAAGGAGCCCGTGCTGCCCGGCAAGTCCTCAGTTGTCACCGCTACTTTCAACGCGGCCAATCCGGGCGCTTTCACCAAAACCGTCACCGTTGCTACCAGCGCCGATACTGCCGGCCCGCAAGTGCTCCAGCTGCAAGGCACGGTAGTGGCGAAAGCGACAGAATAGGGTTATTGCCCCAACGGTTACCTCCCCCCCTAGCCCCCTCTCCGAAAAGGAGAGGGGGAACTAGTTTCTAGTACTAGAGAGAGTTAAAAACCAGAACTAAAGCTAGTCCCCCTCTCCTTTTCGGAGAGGGGGCTAGGGGGTGAGGCGAACGCGTAGGGCGATAGGGGCCAGAACTTAACAGTTCTGGGGCTAGGGGGTGAGGTAATCGGTACAGGGCGACAACTTCCTATTCTTGTTAGAAATTTGCCGCTACGCATTATTTCTTCCCCCTGAACTTGCCTGCCAACCGCTTCACTACTGCCTTGCGTGCCCTCGCTGCCCTGGCCCGCACCCCCGCGCTGCTTACCGAAGTGCTGGCCGCCGACGCGCCTGCCTGGCGGGCCCGCGCCCTGGCCCACGCCGCCCACTGGCCTGGCCTGGGCCCTACGGGGTTGCCGCTGGTGCCCTTTGCCCATTTCGTGCCCGCCGATGCTCCGGTTAGTGCCCGCACCGTGGCCCCCTTCGCCTTTGGCGATGGTGGCTCGCTGCCCACCGACTTGCTGCTGCTACGTGCCCTGGCCCGGCAGCACACCGGTTGCCGCTACGTCGAAATCGGTACCTGGCGCGGCGAAAGCGCCGCCAACGTGGCCGCCGAAGCAGCCACTGTGCATACCCTCAACTTCAGCCCGGCCGAAATGCGAATGCTGGGCTTACCCGAGCGCTACATTGAGCTGCATGGTTACTTCTCGCGGCCGTTGGCCAACGTTGTTCACCTGCACGGCAACTCCGCCACCTTCGACCTGGCTGCTTTGCAGCGCAGCAGTGGGCCGTTCGACGTAATTTTTATCGATGGCGACCACCGTTACGAGGCCGTGCGCCGCGATACGGCGCGGGTTTTCGAGCACTTGGTAGGCCCCACTACGGTAGTCGTGTGGCACGATGCCAGCCGCCAGCCTGGCCAGCCCCGATGGGAAGTACTAGCTGGGCTGCTCGATGGGCTGCCGTCCGGCCTGCCCGGCCAGCTGGTGCAGGTCGGTAATACGCTGTGTGCTTTGTATTCGCCGCAGCCACTGCCTACCCAGGCCGCTAACCCCTTAGCCGACCCCGCGCAGTTTGAGGTAGTGGTGAACTTGTAGCCTGAACGCTGCGAGTCCGGGCTACTTTTTCAACTGCCGCTTATACAGCTGCACCGCATTCTCTAACCCCAGATACAGCGCATCGGCTACCAGGGCATGGCCGATGCTCACTTCCTGCAGGCCGGGTAGCTCCTGGGCCAGGTAAGCCAGGTTTTCCAGGTCGAGGTCGTGGCCAGCGTTGAGGCCCAGGCCAGCGGCCACGGCGGCGCGGGCGGTGTCGCGGTAGGGCAGCACGGCGGCTGCACGGTCGGTAGGGTAGTGGCGGGCGTAGGCTTCGGTGTATAGCTCAATGCGGTCGGTGTCGGTGCGGGCGGCAGCTTCTACCAGGGCCGGGTTGGGGTCGAGAAAGATGCTCACGCGGGCCCCGTAGCTTTTTAGCTCGGCCACTACGTCGCGCAGGTAGTCTTGGTGCGCCACCACGTCCCAGCCCGCGTTGGAGGTGATGGCGTTGGGTGCGTCGGGCACCAGCGTCACCTGTTCGGGGCGCACCTCGCGGCATAGGGCCAGAAAATCGGGTGTGGGGTTGCCTTCCACGTTCAGCTCGGTCGTCACGATGCTGCGCAGGTTGCGCACGTCGTCGTAGCGGATGTGGCGCTCGTCGGGGCGCGGGTGTACGGTGATACCTTCGGCCCCAAAGCGCTCGATGTCGCGGGCGGCTTGCAGCAGGTCGGGGCGGGCGTGCAGGCCCCGCGCATTGCGCAGGGTAGCAATTTTGTTGATGTTGACGCTTAACTTGACCATCGCAGATTTAACGGATTTAACGGATTTCGCGGATACGCCCGCTGCGCGGGCTGGCCGGGCATGCACAGTTGTTGCCAGCGGCGCAAGGTACATTTGCCGGGCAACTGGCAGAATCAGCTTGCTTTTAAGACTGCTTAACCAAGCTGGTTGGTGAGCAGTTTGGTATAGTCAGCCGTACTACTACTTATTCTCTCTTTTCCTTTCCCAAATGGCTTTAAAAGACACCATCGACGCGGGCATTAAGCAGGCTATGCTGGCCAAAGACAAAGTGCGCCTTACGGCCCTGCGCAGCATCAAATCGCAGATTCTACTGGCCGAAACGGCCGAAGGCGCCAGTGCCACCGGCCTCAGCGAAGAGCAGGAACTGAAGCTGCTCAACAAAGCCGCCAAGCAGCGCCGCGACTCGGCCGCCACCTACAAAGAGCAGTTCCGCTCCGACCTCGAAGAAACCGAGGTAGCCGAGTTGAACATTATCGAAGAGTTTCTGCCCCAGCAGCTTACCGAAAGCGACCTGGTAGAAAAACTTGTCGGCATTATCCAGCGCGTGGGCGCCAAAGGCCCCTCCGACCTGGGCAAAGTAATGGGCGTAGCCGCCCGCGAGCTAAGCGGCCTGGCCGATGGCAAGCGCATCTCGGATGTGGTGAGTATGCTGCTCAACAACACGGACTTTTAAATAGGTGATGAGGTAATGGGGTAATGAAGTGATGAAGTGATGAAGTGAAAAATGGTCTTGCACCATCCTGCTCTCGTCAAAAACAACTTTTCACCTCATTACCCCATTACCTCATCACCAAAAAAATGGCTCCCCTCGACCTGCTATTGCTGTTGCCGCTGGGCGTGGGCGTGGTGAAAGGCTACCGGCGCGGGCTGGTGCTGGAAGTGGTGTCGCTGCTGGCCTTCGTGCTAGGCGTGGTGGGCGGGCTGAGTTTGCTGAGCGCGGCCGTGCCCGTGGTGCGCTCCTACCTGGGCGAGCTGTTCGGCATGCTGCCGCTGGTGTCGTTTCTGCTGGTGCTGGTGGGTATTATGTGGGGCGTACACCTGGTAGGCAGCCTGCTGAAAAAGGCGGTGCACCTCACCCCCCTGGGCGTGCTGGACAACCTGCTGGGCGGCGCAGCCGGGGCCCTCAAGTGGCTGCTGGGCTTGAGCCTGCTGCTGCACGGCTCGGCCCTGGCGCACCTGCCGCTGCTGGCCCCCAGCCTAGTGGTGGGGTCGGTGGTGATGCCCTGGGTGCAACAGGCCACGCCGCTGGCCTTGCACATTACCGGCTATGTGCTGCCCTTTGCGCAAGGCTTGCTGGCCCGGCTGAAAGCAGCGATGTAGAGTAAGCTTTGGCTTGCTGCCCACCTGCATTTTTGCCACGCCTAAACGGCAAGCTAAAGCTTACCCTACATTTTTTATGAAGCTCCTGCTCCTCGACAGCTTCGACTCCTTCACCCACATGCTGGCCGATTACCTGCGGCAGCTCGGGGCCGAGGTGCTGGTGCGGCGCAACGACGTGCCCTTGGCCGAGCTGCGGAAGCTGGACATGGCAGGCATTGTGTTGTCGCCGGGGCCGGGCAGCCCCGCTACGGCAGGCAACCTACTGGCCGTTATCGAGGCATTTCAGCAGCAGCTGCCCATGCTGGGGGTGTGCCTGGGGCAGCAGGCGTTGGGCGAGTTTTTCGGGGCCGGTTTGCGCCCGGCGGCCCGGCCTATGCACGGCAAAGTGTCAGAAATAGAGCTACTGGGCGACGACCCCTGGCTAAGCGGCCTGCCTCGCCGCCAGCTCGTTACGCGCTACCATTCACTGGCTTTGGCAGTCGGCTCGCTGCCCGCCGCATTGCAGCCCCTAGCCCGTACCACCGACGCCGACCAGGAGCTAATGGCTTTGCGCCACGCCACGCTGCCGCTTTACGGTGTGCAGTTTCACCCCGAAGCGTTGCTTACTACCCACGGCTTGCAGTGGCTGGCAAATTGGCTCCGCTGTTGTAACATTGCGCACCCTCGCTTGTAGGTGTTCCGTTGTTCGTGGTTCGTTTTGTGTTGTTCGTTTCGGTGCCTGAAAGCTAAAAACAGGCAGGTGGCCCGACAACCTAACGAAATGAAAAACGAACAACAAGCAACGAACTACAAAAAATATGACCCGCCAGCAGCAACACGGCTTTGAGTACGTAGACGAAGGCCAGGGGCCGGTGTTGCTGCTGCTGCACGGCCTGTTTGGGGCCCTCAGCAACTGGCAGGAGGTGGTAGCGGAGTTTTCGCCGCACTACCGCGTCATTATTCCGGTGCTGCCCGTGTACGAGATGCCGCTGCTGCAAGCCACGGTGCCCGGCCTGGTAGCCTATGTGGAAAGCTTTGTGGATAAGCTTCAACTGCCCCCCACATTTACGTTGCTGGGCAATTCGCTGGGCGGCCACATTGCCCTGGTATACACGTTGCACAATCCCGGCCGGGTGGCGCAGCTGGTGCTCACTGGCAGCAGCGGCCTGTTTGAGGATGGCATGGGCGGTTCTTTTCCGAAGCGTGGCGACTACAATTTTGTGCATGAGCGGGTGGGCTATACCTTCTACGACCCCGCTGTAGCCACCAGGGAGCTGGTCGATGAGGTGTTTGCCGTTACGAACTCCAATGCCAAATGCCTGCGCATGATAAGCATTGCCCGCTCGGCACAGCACCACAACCTGGCTGGTGAGCTGCACCGTATTACGGTGCCCGTACTGCTGGTATGGGGCCTCAACGACACCATCACGCCGCCCCGCGTGGCCCACGAGTTCGAAAGCCTGCTGCCCCAGGCCGAGCTGCGGTTTCTGGACCACTGTGGCCATGCCCCCATGATGGAGCGCCCCGCCGCCTTCAATCGCTGCCTGGGGCCGTTCTTGCAGCGTACCGTAGCTGCCCCCATGGCTGCGGCCTGACAAAGCGCCGCTGCCAGCAGGCCGGCTTGGTTTTTGTCCCAAAGAATAAGGAGTGAAGGCAACTATTCTTTCGGTAAAAACCCTTCGGTATAAGTAGCTTCTTTCACTGCCGGAACCGCCGCGAGCAACCAGCGGTTTGCCTGGCAGCCAGCAGCTGCGAGGCTCAGCACAACAGCCCCAGTCGAACTGCGTTTCTCTGTTTTTCTTTTCCCACCCATCACCTTCTTTACTCTGCAGTAAGCAACTACTACTTTTTACCTGCCTGCTACCAGTAGCCTGCCAGCCACCAGCCTTCTTATCCCGCTTCGCTATGCCAGCTTTACTCGCCGAAGACCTATTGAATCAAATGATTCCGCCGCTCAAGGCCAGTGATACCACGGCCAAAGCGGCCCGCTGGCTAGAGGAGTTCCACGTTAATGAGCTGCCCGTGCTGGTGGGCCGCCGCTACCGGGGCCTCATCACGGAGAAAGACCTGGCCGACTACGAAAACCCCGATACGCAGCTCGCCGAGCTGCCGCTTCGCTATGCCGATGCTTTTGTGCAGCACGACCAGCACATCTACCGCATTATGGAGCGGGCCATTGAAAATAAAATCCAGCTTGTGCCGGTGCTTGATGAAAACCAGGAATACGCGGGCGTAGTGACGGTGAATGATGCCTTGGCCGCTTTTGGGCCAGTACCCGGCCCGGCCGGGCAAGGCAGCATCCTGGTGCTCACGATGGAGGAGCGCGACTACTCGCTTTCGCAAATAAGCCGCTACGTAGAGGAGAACAACGCTAAAATTCTGTCGGCCCACGTGGTTGCCGACGAGCATGACCCCTACCGCATCCGCCTCACCCTGCGCCTCAATACCGACAACCTGGGCCGCATCACGGCTACGCTGGAGCGGTTTGGCTACTTGGTATCGGCGCAGTTCAGCGGCACGGCCACCGTCACCGACGACGAGCAAAACCGCTTCGACGCGCTGCTTCGCTACCTGAGCGTCTAATTTTACGGCGTGAAGCACCGCCACTGGCCGTTTTTTTTCGCTCTGCTAAGTTGGGGGCTCCTGCTGGGACCAATCCTACCCTCTTGGGCACAAGTGCGAAGCCCAACCCCCGACAGCCTGCGTGAGCTTAGCCAAGAGCGCCACCGACCCGCGCTGGCCCCCGTGGTGGTGCCCACCGATACACTGGTGCAGATAGGTAGTTGCCTGGGTGCGGGCTCCCGGGTGCGGGTCAGCGGTATTCTGTTCGCAGGCAATAGCGTTACCAAGGAGCGTACCATGCGGGCCGAACTAGACTTTCGGGAGGGCGACTCGCTGACCCTCGCCGAGCTGCCCGCCCGGCTAGAAGCCAACCGCCGCCGGCTTTATAACCTTCAATTATTCCATGTGGTGCTGGTGCAGGCCAGTTGCGGCGGCACCGGGCAGCTCACGGTGCTTTTCAGCGTGCAGGAGCGCTGGTACCTCATACCGGTGCCTATCCTGTCCATCTCCGACCCCAACATCAACCGGTGGCTGGACCGCTCGTGGGCCGAGCGCTGGCGGCGGCTCGACTACGGCATTCACCTCATTCATACCAATATGCGTGGCCGGGCCGAGCAGCTGACGGTGAACCTGCAGTTCGGTTTCAACCGCAAATATGAGCTGTTTTACGAGCTGCCGGGCTTTGGCCGGCGGCGCCGGGTAGGGGTGGGTTTCGGCATCTCGTACTACCAGAGCCGCAACCTCGACTACGCGACCCGGCACGACACGCTCACCAGCCTGCACCCGCCCGAAGACGATGCCTTTGCCATTCAGCGTTTCTACGCCACAGGCGGCATCCGGCTGCGCCATACAGTACAGCTCGTATCGGCCCTCGACCTGTCGTATCATAAAGAGCAGCTCAGCGGCCTTATCTATCAGCTCAACCCCGATTATTACCTGGGCCACCAGCACCGCGAATACCTCGAAGCCAGCGCCAGCACCACCAGCAACCGGCGCAATACCTTCGCTTATCCTCTCACCGGCAGCTTTCTGCAGACCACGCTCACGTTTCGCCAGTTTTTGGGCGGCCCCGACCGGCCGCCGGCCTACGCTACCGTGCGCCTCCACTACGCCCGGTACCTGAGTTTGGGCCATAATTTTTATTACGCCGTGGGCTTGTGGGCGCAGGCCCGGCCGCTCACCAGCCGCGTTGCCTACGGCGACTCCCACGTATTTGGGTACGATGCCCTGGTGCGGGGCTACGACCGCTACGTAGTCGAAGGGCGGCAGTACGGCCTGGTGCAGCAGGGCCTGAGCTTCCGGGCGTGGGCCCCGCCACCGTTGCGCCTGCACTTTTTCAATAGCCCCCAAATCAATACGTTGCCTATAGCGCTGTACCTCAATGCCTTTGCCGACGCCGGTATGGCCGGGGGGGCCTTGGGCTACGTACCCTCCGACAGCAACATGCTGCCCAACCACCTGCTGGCCTCGGCAGGGCTGGCCGTGCACCTGGTTACGTATTACGACCGGGTATTCTGCTTTGAGGTGACGCGCACTACCACTGGCTACCCCGCCACCCGCTTCTTATTGCGTACCGGTTTTCCCATCTGAGCCTGCCAGGCGCTGCGCTGTTCCGTACTTTATCCTAAAGGTACCCAGGCAGCCAGCCGTTCAGCAACCCCCTTATCCAGCCATGAAAATAGCGATTCTAGGTAAACCCTTCGACGATGCAGTCGCGCCTTTTCTGCAAAACCTGCTCGATGAGCTAGCTGCTCGCCAGGCCGAAGTAGTGGTGGCCGAGGCATTCCGCGAGTTTATGAGCCAGCGACTGCGTCTGCCACCGGGCACGGGCAGCTTCCAGCGCGGTGACTCGTTGCGCGGGGTCCAGTTTGCCCTGAGCATCGGCGGCGATGGCACGCTGCTCGATACCGTCACCTACGTAGGTGCCCTCCAGATTCCAATTCTAGGCATCAATACCGGCCGCCTGGGATTTCTGGCACCTATCACGCCCGATTATATCCCGCAAGCGGTCGATGCCCTCTTCAAAGGGCATTTTACCATCGAGGAGCGCAGCCTGCTACGAGTTGAGACAGACCCAGACGTATTTGGCGCGCTGAATTTTGGCCTCAACGAGTTTAGCATCCTCAAGCGCGATACCTCTTCCATGATTACCGTGCACACCTATATCGACGGTGAGTACCTGAATTCGTACTGGGCCGATGGCCTCGTAGTATCAACACCCACGGGCTCAACGGGCTACTCACTTAGCTGCGGCGGGCCAGTGATGCTTCCCCAAACCAACAATTTTATCATTGCACCCGTATGCCCCCACAATTTGAACGTGCGCCCACTCGTAGTATCCGACCGCAGCATAATCTCGTTTGAGATAGAAGGCCGCGGCACTAGCTACCTGCTGGCGCTGGATTCGCGCTCAACTCCCGTCGATGCCACCGTTCAAATAGCAGTTCGGCGAGAAAACTTCAACGCCCGGCTAGTCAAACTAAACCACGTCAATTTTTTAAATACCTTACGTAACAAGCTCAATTGGGGCCTCGACCGGCGTAACACGGCTACTGCCTTACTGTTGCGGTAACTAGATGCAAGTAAAAAAACAGCAATAAATTTTTTTAGTTCACTTTGTCCCTTACTTTTGCGTATACGGTAAGCCTCGTTTCGTAAGTTGGGGTGCTTACACCTGATTCGTCAATCTCTATACCAACGCCATATGACTAAGTTTTTCACCTATTCTTCGGCTGTACTGGCAGGGCTCGCTCTGCTTGGCTCGGCCCAGCAGGCCAATGCCCAGCAGTTCAGCAAGCGTAAGCAGTATACCTCTATTGGGGTAAGCCTGAACGCGATGAACTACTTTGGCGACCTCAACCCGCTCACCAACTTCGCCTCGTTCCACGTGGGCGACACCCGCCCAGACCTGGGCCTGAGCATTACGCACCGCTTTTTTCCCCGCGTATCAGGTCGATTTGCGCTGTCTTATGGCCAAATTACGGCCGATGACCACGTCAACGCTGACAAAGCTGATACGGAGGCCCGCTTCCGCTACACCCGTAACGCGAGTTTCCGCAACAATATCGCGGAGGCCTCGGCCGTTGTGATAGTAGACCTCATCGAAAACCGTAACGACTACCGCAAGCGCCCGGACTTTGTGCCGTATGTGTTCGGTGGTGTAGCTGGTTTCTACCACAACCCGCAAGCTAAAAACCTGGCTGGTGAGTATAAGAATTTGCAAGAGCTTAAAACGGAAGGCGTTGATTATAGCAAGTTCCAGCTTTCGCTGCCTTTCGGTGCCGGTGTACGCTACCGCGTTAGCAGCAACTTGGATGCTTCGCTCGAAGTTGGTTTCCGCAAAACCTTTACCGGCTACTTGGATGATGTGAGCGGTACCTATGCGACGGCCGACAAGCTTACGTCGCCCGATGCCTTGTATTTTGGCGGTATGGGAGGTACTACGGGACGCGGTATCACCAGCAACGATGCTGGTCTGGCTGCTGGCTTTACGCCCGGCCAAAAGCGTGGCCAGGGCAAAAGCGACTGGTACGTAGTTACCGGCGTTTCGCTCAACTATATTCTGAACACGAAATTCAAAAACCCCAAGTTCCGCTAACCGCTCTCTGGCGGGCGGTACCTGGACTTAACAGTCTACTGAATGCCTGCTTTTCGGTTATCTTCCGCACTCCCTATCGGCGTATTGCTGGTAGGGAGTGCGTTTTTTAGGGCTACTCCCGTGCTCGCCCAGCAAACCAGTGAAATTGGCATTGGGGTGGGCGCTACCAACTATAAGGGAGAAATCTCGCCCCAGTTTCAGTGGCAGAACAGCCGTCCGGCCGTTACTGTGTTCTACCGCTACGATGTGTCCTCGCCCGTAACGCTACGCGGGGCTTTTATGGCCGGCGGGCTGCGGGCCGACGATAGCAACGTGTCAGGCACGAATGGAGGAGTTCCTCCAGTGCAAGCCTTCCGGCAAGCCAGTCTGCGTGGTAGCGTATATGAGTTGTCGGGAGTGCTGGAATATAATTTTCTGGACTACCACCTGCGCCGTGAGCAGCAGAAGTCCCACCTTACCCCTTACCTGTTTATTGGGCTGGCCGGCTACTACATTAACACTACCACCGAGAGCCAGAACCCGGCTCTGCAGTCTGCTTTCAATAAGAAAGGTGGTATGGCGGGCATTGCCGTCCCGGCGGGGGCGGGGCTCAAAGTAGCGGTGTCGCTGCACCTCAACGTGGGAGTGGAAATGGGCGTGCGTAAAACCTTTACCGACCAGCTCGACCACCTCGGCGGCCAGGACCCCCTCTACGTGAACCCGCACGACCAGGACTGGTACTACTACTCGGGCCTGAGTCTGTCTTATACGTTCTATAAAATTCTCTGCCCCAAGGTGTACAAGGGCAACAAGAGCCTGCTGCGCTGACAAAACAGTGCCTGGACTGGCATAATTGACTTATTATCAAGGTGTTAAATCATTACTAAGAAAATAGCTAACCAGGTTGGGTGGTAGGCGGCTGGCGTGGGGGCAAAGCCGAGGCGGGAGTGGTCTGCAACCCTTTGCGTAACTTGCAGGCTCTTATACGCAAACCAAAAAAATGGCCGAACGGTCCGAAATAGACCTCTCTAATATCCCTGCTCACGTTGCCGTTATCATGGACGGTAATGGGCGCTGGGCCAAGCAGCGGGGCGGCCTACGGGTGTTTGGGCACCAAAGTGCCATCACGGCGGTGCGCGATACGGTGGAAGAAGCTGCCGAGCTAGGCATAAAGTACCTGACGCTCTATGCTTTCTCTACCGAAAACTGGAACCGCCCGGCTCTGGAAGTGACCGCCCTGATGCAACTACTGGTGCATACTATCCGCCAGGAAACCAGCACGTTGCTCAAAAACAGCGTGCGCCTGCAAGCCATCGGCCAAATTGATAACCTGCCCAAAAATTGCCAGCGCGAACTGGCAGAGGCAATGGAGCTAACTAAAGGCGGCACCCGCATGACGCTGGTACTGGCCCTAAGCTACAGCGGCCGATGGGACCTTACCCAAGCCACCCAGCGCCTGGCCGCCGACGTGGCAGCTGGCCATGTGCAGCCCGCCGCTATCACAGAAGCCACGCTTGACAAATACCTGGCCACTGCCGGAATGCCAGACCCCGAACTACTCATCCGCACCAGCGGCGAGCAGCGCATCAGCAACTTTTTGCTGTGGCAATTGGCTTATACCGAATTGTACATCACGCCTGTGTTGTGGCCCGATTTCCGGCGCACCCATTTCCGCGAAGCCCTGCAAGCTTATCAGAAACGGGAGCGGCGCTTTGGCAAAACCAGCGAACAACTGACGATATCCTGATTCTTTTTGTTTATGCTATTAATGCGTAATTACTTACGTGGCGGCTTCATAAGTTTGCTAGTATGGGGAGGCTTGTTAGCCGTCCCGGTGGCCAGGGCGCAAACCGCGCCCACTACTACCGCCATGGGCGACGAGCCGCACAAGTACGAGTTGGGCGGCATCACCGTGAGCGGTGCCCGCTCCCTGGACCCGAATACGTTGATTGGCTTATCGGGGCTGCGCATTGGTGATATTATCAATGTGCCGGGCGACGATATTGGCAAAAGCATCCGGAAAATATGGGCGCAAGGCATTTTGGCGGACGTTTCGGTGACGATTGCCCGCATTGAAGGCAACAAGATTTTCCTGGACTTCAATGTTCGGGAGCGGCCGCGCTTGTCGAAGTTCACCTTCACGGGTATTAGTAAAGGCCAAAGCGAGGACCTGGAGAAAAAAATCAAGCTCATCCGGGGCAAAGTTGTAACTGACGCGCTGCTGGCAAACACCCGCACGCAAGTGCGCAAGTTTTACAATAATAAAGGCTTTCTGGATACCAAGGTGGTTATCCGGCAGGTGGCCGACTCAGCGCTCTCTAACAGCGTGGCGCTAAAAATAGATGTGGATAAGGGCAATAAAGTCCGTATTCATGATATTGAATTTGAAGGCAATACGGCTTTCAAAGATGGTAAGCTGGCCAAGCAGTTCAAGAAAACCAAGGCTCGTAAACCCTGGAAATTCCTGACGCCGGGCAAGTTCCAGCGCAACGAGTTTGAGGACGACAAAAAGGCTCTGGTGGAATATTACAACAACCAGGGCTACCGCGATGCAGCTATAGTACGCGACACGGTGGAGCGAGACGAAAAGGGCCTGATTGTGAAAGTAAAAGTGGACGAGGGCGTTAAGTACTATTTCCGCCACATCACCTGGAGCGGCAACTACATCTACGACAGCAAGACGCTTGGCTCGGTGCTGGGCATTAAGTCGGGCAGCCCGTATAGCAAGGAAACCTTGGATAAGCGATTGAGTTATAACCCGACTGGCCAAGATGTTACCTCGCTCTACATGAACGATGGCTACCTGTTTTTCAGCATCGACCCAGTCGAAACCAAGGTAGAAGGCGACTCTATCGACATCGAGATGCGCATTTCGGAAGGCGTGCAGGCGCGGGTGAAGGAAGTGAATATCGCGGGGAATACTAAAACCTCCGACCACGTGCTGCGCCGCACGCTGCGCACGCTGCCCGGCGACAAGTTTAACCGCGAGCTACTCATCCGCTCACAGCGCGAAATAGCCACGCTGGGCTATTTCGACCCCGAGAAAATCGGTATCAACCCGGTGCCTAACCAGGCTGATGGTACGGTAGACATCAACTACACGGTGGTGGAGAAACCCTCCGACCAGATTACACTTTCGGGCGGCTGGGGCGGCTACGCGGGCTTTATTGGTACGGTAGGGCTGGTATTCAACAACTTCTCGCTCCGCAAAGCCCGCGACTTCCATAACTGGACGCCGGTGCCGGGCGGCGACGGCCAGCGCCTGGCCCTCAACGTGCAGGCCAACGGCTTCCAGTACCAGGCGTACTCCCTCAGCTTTACCGAGCCGTGGCTGGGCGGGCGTAAGCCCAACTCGCTCTCGGTCAGCCTAAACCGCAGCGTGTCGCGCCTAGGCACCAACTTCGACGCTACTACGGGCAGCTTTATTAAGGTAAACAGCGCCACGATAGGCTTAGGCCGCCAGCTGCGAGTACCTGATGACTACTTCTCGCTCAGCAATTCCATTTCGTACAGCCAGTACCAGCTCCAGAACTACTCCATTTTTTCGGACTTCAATTCGGGTAATGCCAACAACATCACCTTCAATACCACCCTCTCACGCAATAGCATCGACCAGCCGACATACACGCGCCGGGGTTCGTCTATTAGCCTGAGCGTTAGTTTAACGCCGCCTTACTCTGCCTTTAAGGGCTCGCACCCCAACGTGTACGAGTGGGTTGAATTTCATAAATGGATGTTTGATGCCTCGTGGTTTACGCCCATCGTGGGCAAGCTGGTGCTCAATACGCGGGCGCACTTTGGCTACATCGGCACCTATTCCCCCGACCGGATGCCGGGGCCGTTTGAACGCTTCAAAATGGGGGGCGCAGGCCTGGGCTACGGCGGCGGCGGCTCATTCCTGGTGGGCACCGACTACATCGGCCTGCGTGGCTACGACGACCCCAACGGGGCCTATGCCATCCCGACTGCCCAGAGCGGTAAGAGCGGCGGCGTTGCCTACAACAAGTACGTGGCCGAGATACGCTACCCAATTAGCCTCAACCCGGCAGCTACGGTGTATGTGCTGGGCTTTGCCGAAGCGGGTAACGCAGTAGAGGTATACAACCAATACAACCCTTATAAGCTATACCGTTCGGCTGGTTTTGGGGCGCGCATCTTCATGTCAGCCTTTGGTTTGCTAGGCTTCGACTACGGGCGTGCTTTCGATACGGTGGTGCCGCCGGCTGGCACCAATACTGCTCAGGATTTCAACCACTTCCACTTTATTATCGGCCAGCAAATCCGCTAAGCAGTGGGGTAGCTTGAACGTTTGACGCCGCTTTGGAAGTTTAGCAAATGGCGGGTTGCCGACACTAAAAGCGGCCGTTTGGCCGTTAGCTGCTGCCGGAGACAACTCACGGTTTTTATTTAGATTTCTCCTATGACCTACGGAGCCCGTTTTGTACTGTTGGGACTACTGCTGAGCTTAAGTACCCTGCGGCCTGCTTGGGCCCAGAAATTTGGCTACGTCGACACGGATTTTATCATGTCGAAGATGCCGGAATATGCTCAGGCTCAAGTAGAGTTGAATAAGTTGTCGGATACGTGGCAGAAGGAGATTGAGGCGCAAAAGAAGGACCTTGACCAGCTTTACCGCAATTACCAGAGTGAGGAAATTGTGCTGACCGAGGTAATGAAGAAAAAGCGTCAGGACGAGATTCAGCGCAGGAAGAAGGATGTCGAAGACTACGAAACCCAGCGGTTTGGCTACGAAGGCCAACTCTTTAAAAAGCGCGGCGAGCTAAACAAGCCGGTGCAAGACAAAATAGTGGATGCTATCGAGAAGGTGGTGAAGGCCCGCAAGCTCGATGTGATTTTCGACCGCAACGGTGAGCCCACGATACTATTTGCCAGCCCTACCTATGATTACACCGAGTACGTAATGGAGGAGTTGGGCCTGGGTAGCCCTGAAGCCAACCGGCCCACTAAAGGCCCAGTGAAAACCGTAACTCCGCTGCCAACTCCTTCCGGCGGCAACACGGCACCAGGCTTAAGACAGAAGAATACATCCGCTTCGCCTGATGCTGGGGAGATGCTCAAGCGGTCAGGCGCAGGTGATGTAGAGAAAAAACAGTAAAGAATAGCTAACTTTGTAGTCCGGAAATTTCCAAAACCTTGATTTTCTTAGTAAACCACGTGAAAAAGCTTCACCTGACCTTTGCCGCCGTCTTGCTCGCAGCCGGTTCATTTTTTGCCCCTAGCGCTCATGCCCAGCAAAAAATAGGTTTTACCAGCGTCGAGTATGTCCTCTCGCAAATGCCCGAAAGCAAGCAAATAGAGTCGGACCTGAAAACTTATGGTTCGCAGTTGGAGGCCCAGTTGAAAACCAAACAGGCTGACTTTGATACCAAGCTCAAAAAATATCAACAGGATGCGCAAGCTCCCGGTGGTATGACTGATATTGTGAAGCGTGACCGGGAGAAGGAATTGCAAACTATGCAGCAGGGCTTGCAGGAGTTCTCGCAGACTGCCCAGCAGTCGATGCAGCAGCGTCAGCAAACGGCTTTGAAGCCAGTGCTCGACAAAATCCAGAAGACTATCGACACGGTGGCCGATGAAAACGGTTACTCGTACATTCTGAACTCAGACTCGGGTAGCAACCCGGTGCTGCTACACGGCCCCAAGGATGGCGACGTATCTGATATTATTCTCAAGAAAATGGGCATCACGCCTACCGCTCCCTCAGCCGGCGCGGGCGGCACCGTAAGGGCCCCGAACCAGCAGACCGGCACCAATGTGCCCCCGGCTCCTATTAAGCCCAAACCCAAGACGAAATAACCAGCAACCGCTTGCTGCAGAGAAAGCCGGAGCCAGTGGCTTCGGCTTTTTTTCGTGCATGTAACACCAAGCTCCAGCTTGGTGAGCCGTTGACCAATAGCAAGTAGCCACCCATCCTATAACGCGGGCAACTCACCAAGCTGGAGCTTGGTGGGAGCCGCTTCTTACCATGCTGCCTGCCCCCGATTTAGACCCCGACAACGGAACCTGCGAAGGCGACGAGCTGTACGAGCACCACCGCATAGTGGCCGACCGCGGGCAGGAGCTACTCCGACTCGATAAGTTTCTGCTGAACCGCCTGGCCAATGCGTCGCGCACGAAAATCCAGGATGCCATTCGGGCCGAGGCGGTGCAGGTGAACGGGCACCCGACCAAGCCCAACTACCGGGTGCGGCCCGGCGATACCATCACCATTACCCTGCCCGAGCCGCCGCGCACAGGCAAGGTAGTGCCACAGGAAATGGCCCTCGACATTCGTTACGAGGATGCCGACCTGCTCATCGTTGATAAGCCGGCCGGCATGGTCGTGCATCCCGCTTATGGCAACTGGGAGGGCACGCTGGTTAATGGGCTCGCCTACCACCTCGAAAACTTGCCCACAGGCCGCAATGGCGACATCCGCCCTGGTCTGGTTCACCGCATCGATAAGGACACATCGGGGCTGCTGGTAGTCGGCAAAACGGAGTGGGCCATGACGCACCTCTCGCAGCAGTTTTTCCACCACACCATCGAGCGCAGCTACCTGGCCCTGGCCTGGGGCGAGTTTGCCGACGACGCGGGCACCGTGCGCGGGCACATTGGCCGCAGCCCGCGCGACCGCAAGGTGCAGGCCGTGTTTCCCGCTGGCGAGCAGGGCAAGCACGCCGTGACGCACTACCACGTACTGCGCCGCTACGGCCCCATCACGCTGCTGGAATGCCGCCTCGAAACCGGCCGCACCCACCAGATTCGGGCGCACCTGCAGTACCTGGGCCACCCGCTTTTCTCGGATGCTACCTACGGCGGCGACCGCATCCGGGCCGGGCAGGCCACCGGGAGCTATAAGGCATTTGTAGAAAACTGCTTCGCCCTGATGCCTCGGCAAGCCCTTCACGCCCGCTCATTAGGCCTAGTACATCCCAGCACCGGCGAGCGGCTGCACTTCGAGGCCGAATTGCCAGAAGACTTTACGGCCGTGCTGGCGAAGTGGGAGGCGTGGGCCGAGGGCCAGCCGGGCTAGCTCACCTAAGTTGCGGCGTAGGGAAGTAGCGCTCAGCTTTAGCTTGGCGCATCGCCGCAGAGCGGCGAATCCGGTACCGCGCCGGGTAGTCAACAAGTGTAAGCGCGAGTGTCGCCGCTTCACTACGCTGTGCCAAACTAAAGCTGAGCGCTACTTCCCTACGCCGCAACTTGCGTGAGCCCAGACTTCTATCCGTTGGCAGCAACGAAAAAGCCCCATTGCAACAGGTGCAACAGGGCTTTTGTTAAATTAGGGCCAGCCTACTTCTTTTTGGGAGTCACTTTCGGAGCCAATTTGGGTGCTGGTACGCCTTTGATAACCTTCATGGCTTCAGTGGCATTGACATCCGCCGGGTCTACGTCCAGAATCTTCTGGTAGTACGTTTGCGCGTCAGCTTTCTTGCCTTGCTGCAGATTGTAGTACCCCAGGTATCGGTTGGCTTCCGTGATGCCCCGGCTGTAGCGGGTGGGGTCAGCGGCCGTTACTTCCAGGTATTTCTCGTAGTAAGGCTTAGCCAAACCCTGCTTGGAGTCAGGGTCGAGGCCATAGTTGGCTTGAGCCCGAGCCTGCCAGCCAGGGGCATAAGTGGCCTTGGTAGTAGTGATGATGTTGAACACACTGTCGGCTTTGGCAAACTGCTTGTTGCCTATGTAAGCACTGCCTAGACGGTACTGGGTGGCTAGGTCGGGGTTGGTATTCTGGCGTATAAGCCTAATGGCCGACGCATAATCCTTCTTGGCAGTATAGACTGATATCAGGGTGTCAGTCAATTCAGTTTTCTTATCCGGGTCGGTAGCGGCCGCAATAGCCTTTTCCAGCACTGCGCTAGCCTCGTCGTAGCGCTTAGCCTGCATCAGTATCCGCGCTTGGTATGAATAGTCGTCCGATACCAGTTTGTCGGCTGGTGCCAGCTTCATAAGCTGGTCCATGGCTGTCCCAGCAGTGGTGTAGTCGCCAGTTTCAAACGACGTGTACGCCTTCAGGCGGTTCATGGTCAGGTTATTAGGGTCGGTAGCCAGGGCCTTATTAGCCTCCGCCAGAGACTCTGGGTACTTTTTCGACAGGTAGAGGAATGCCGCATACTGCTGCGTTAGCCGGGGCGAATTCTCCGACGCTGCTGCATACAGACGGTAGTTATCCAAGGCTTTATCGTACTGCCCACCCTTGGCATACATCCCAGCCAAGTCGTAGTAGGCCGGCGCGTACTTGGGGTCGAGCGAAATAGCTTTGTTCAAGTCGGTGATGGCGGCCGAAGCGTTGCGGCTGCGGATGTTGAGCGAACCTTGACGCTCATTGGCAAGGGGAGAATTCGG
Source organism: Janthinobacterium lividum (assembly GCA_050954465.1). GTDB lineage: Bacteria > Bacteroidota > Bacteroidia > Cytophagales > Hymenobacteraceae > Hymenobacter. The sequence goes on along the minus strand of JBPBPU010000155.1, from coordinate 96,308 downwards.
ATTGGCCAACAGGGCGCGGCCATAGCTGGCCCCAGCTTCGCCCCCACCGTCACCATTGCCCTGTTTGAGGTAAATGTCGCCACGGGCCACCAACAGAGCGGGGTCGTCCTTGCCTTTGTTAGCGAGTTGGGCGGCTTCTACGTACGTCAGGGCGCGGGTGATTGCGGCTTTGTCGGTGATGTCTGACTCGGCATAGGCTTGCGCAATAGCAGTCAACACTTTGGGGTCCTTGTTTTTGCCGGCCTTGGCAGCGGCATCAAATTTTGCATCGGCCGCAGCGAAGTTGGTTTTGCCTTTGGCCAGCAAGGCACGGCCTTCGGCTACCAGGCCCATTGGCGTGCCGCCCCCGGCTTTACTGAAGTAAATCTGGGCCGAGTCGGCCATTTCGCGCATCTGATAGAGGCGGCCAAGCTCGTAATTGCCCTCGGCGGTGGCGTTGCCGCGCAAGCTGGCGCGGGCTTCGTTATAGCGGCCCAACTCAATAGCGTGTTGAGCGGCAGCTACGGTTTGGGCGGTGGCGGCCGTGGCGCCGGCCCCTACAGCAAGGGCGGTCAGCAGCAGCGGTTTCCAGGGCTGAAAAGACATAGGTTGAGAGAAGAAAGAAGTGGCAGGTGAGAAAAACCAGTCGCTATGTAGTACGCACGCTGGGCTGGGGTGGTTCAATCAGTCTTGCTTCACATACACAATACGGGCTTGCACGTTGGCGGGCATCAGGCCAGATTTCTGCATAATAAGCTGACCTTTCTTGCCCGCCACAAACGATACAAACCCCGTGCCGAGGCCCGGCCGAGGCTCGCGGCTGATGGTGTAGATAAAGCGCCGCAACGGGTAGTTGTGCAAGTCGGGGTGCTCGCGCAGCTGCACAGCGGTTTTCTGGGCCAGGTTGGCTTGGTAAGGCTGCACAAAATCGTCGGGCGTAGGATTAGGGCGGTCGGCAATGCTGGCTACCCGCACCCGGCGCAGAAAGCCCTGCACCTTGGGGTCGTCGAAGTCCGACACCCAGTTTACCCCAATAATGCCTACGGCATTGGGGTGCGCGGCCACATAGTCGAGCAGCTTGGGGTTCGAGTCGGTGGCGAAGGCCTTGGTGGCCAGCGGGGCCCCGTGCAGCAGTGAGTCGCGCACGAAGCGGCTGGTGCTGCTGCGGTTGGCATCGAACACCACCCGGATGTCGCCCAGTTTTTTCTGGCCACTCAACTGGCTCCATTTCGTAGCCTTGCCGCTGAATATGTCGTGCAGCTGCGCCAGCGTCAGCAGCGAGTCGGCGTTGGCGGGGTTCAGCACAATGGCCAGCCCATCAATGCCAATTTTAGTGACCTTCGGAAACATCTTCTGCTTGGTCAGCTCCCGGGCCTCGTCAGCATTCAGCTCCCGGGAGGCGACAATGACCATCGACTTGTCGTTGAGCAAATCCAGAAACACGCTGTCCTCGGGCTGGTATTTAGCCCGCACGTGGGCATCGGAATACAGCTTCTGAAAGGTGTCGACCTGCGACTGCATGATGGGCGCGAAGGTTTCATCGACCCCAATGGCCACCTGGCCACTGGTGGGGTTGTCGGTGGGGTCCTGCTGGCCGTTGCCCCCGCAGCCCGGCAGCAGCAAGCCTAGGGCCAGCAGCCCCGCGCTCCAGCGATAGCAGCCTTGCGGGCCAAAAAAGTTACGCATTATCATCGTCAGAACGGTTTTTGCGAAAGGTAGTGGGCAGCACCTGTATCAGCCGGTAAAGGCCATACGCCATCATCAAGCCACCCCAAACCCAGCGGCCTTGGTAGCCAATGGGGCTGATAATGCGCTGCGCCGAAGAGTACATGACGAAACCCGTGTAAAACACGTAGCCGCCAAAGCCCAGAATAGCCACGGCGCGTAGCACGTCGGCAAGGCGCACGGGCGAGCGGGGCGGCCCTGGCCGACGGCCGGTAGAAGGCTCAAGCATATACAAGAAGAATTAAGGGCGGCACCCGGCTGGTTTGGTACCGGGTACCGAAAGTAGCCCGCAAAATAGCAGCAAGCCCGCAAACCAGCCCCGTTGCCCCACGCGTGCTACTGTATCTTAAACGTGATGGGCAGGGTGAAGCGCACAGCTACAGCGTGCTTGTTCTGGTAGCCGGGCGTCCAGGCGGGCATTTGGCGCACCACGCGCAGGGCTTCGTCGTCTAGCTCCGGACTCAATCCCTTGACAATGGCAGCCTCAGCAATGGTTCCATCGGCCCGCACCACGAAGCTCAGGTACACCCGGCCTTCGGTTTGGTCGCGCAGGGCCCGCGTCGGGTAGCGCATATGGCTGCCCAAGTAGCGCAGCAGCGCCGCCTGGCCACCAGCAAACTCCGGCATGTGCTCAACGTAGCCAAATGGTGCTGCCGCCGTACCCGCTGCTTCACCAGAAGCATCTGCGCCCTTATCGGACCCGGTTTCCGAGCCGGTAAGCGAACCGGTAGCAGTGCCGGTAGCCGTCCCAGCCGCCGCCAGCCCGTTAGTCGTGGGGGTAGCCGGCCCGGCAGTAGCGTCGACCGGGGTAGTCGGAGGCAGAAGCGTAGCTGGGGGCTGAATTGTGTGGTCGGGGACAATCTGGGTAGGCATAGCCGGGCCGGCTACGTGCGGGGCTGCTGCGGCACGCGCTGCCGGGCGCGGGGCAGCCGGCGCTACGTGCGGGTGCTCGATAATAGTGGGTGACGGACTTATGGGCTCAAGCACTACCGAGTGAAAAGCAGGTATCTGAGGCCGCACCGTGGGCCAGGCCAGCCCCACAAGCCACAGCAGCAGCCCCAAACCCAATGTAATACCTCCGGCCGAGGCCAGGTGGCGGCGGTAATCCTGGCGCAACTGGTAGGCACCGTATGCCTGGTTGCGCCCCTCAAAAACGACATCGTCGAGCGAGGCAGTGAGCGACTGAAAAAACGACATGGTAGTAGGGGAAAAAGGTGAATGACACATCCGCTGGTGGCAGCCAGCTACCTACCCGATGCTGGCAGCACCGTTTTTCCATAAGCCACCGGGTATTGTGGCGCAAAAAAGCGCTAAGCCCGCGCCAGGCAGCACAAAAAAAGTCCTGACTGCTTAGCAGCCAGGACTTTCTAAAAAGTAGCAACGAGGGCTACTGGATTTTGTAGGTAATCGGTACCGTGAACTGAACTTTCACTGCCCGGCCGTTTTGCTTGCCAGGTACGAAAGTGGGCAGGGTGCCGATGGCCCGTATCGACTCAGCGTCGATAGTGCCGCTCAGGCCCTTCACAATCTTAACATCCACCACCTTACCGTTCTGGTCTACCACAAAGCTGGCAAATACTTTGCCTTCTACTTGGTTGCGCAGGTCGGCGGCGGGGTAACGGGTAGCTTTCTGGATGGCTGCCACAATGGCCAGGGTACCACCGCCACCGGGTAGTTCCGGCATGTGCTCGGCAAAAGTTACGGGTTTGTCGTCGGGCACTACATCGGCTACGGCGGCTTTAGTGCCTTCGCCTTGCAGGCCAGTCAGGTCAGGGGCTTCGTCCAGACCTTTGGTTACGGTTTTGGTACCCACGTTCTGGGTCGCCAGCTCCTTTTGGTCAGGCACTTCCTCCTGCTTCTGAACCTTTTCATCCCTTTCCACCACTGGCGGAGTGAACTTAATAGCCTTTACAGCGGGCGGGTCAGCAGGCGGGGGTGGCGGCGGGGTCGAGGGCGGCGGCGGCGGCGGGGGTGGCGGCTGGGTATTGTCGAGCGGCGGGGCCTCCATCAACTCGTTGGTCTTCAAGTTGAGGTCTTCCTTGGGCTTGAGCGTTTCCAGATACCTGGCTATGACTGGGATAAATACCAGCAGCAGCAGCAGCGTGGCCCCGATAATGAGGGCCCGCATGACGTGCCGTCCGTATATCCGCCGTAGCTCATAGGCCCCATACGCTTTATTGCGCCCCTCGAATACGATGTCATTTAAGCTGGAATTAGCCAGCTGCACGTTATCCATCATAATAGATTTTGCTTTTTAATGAGGTCTGCGTCATCCTTGGAGATTTCTACCAAGGCGTACTTTTTCTGGTCGGTGATGTTCATCTCGTCCAGAATGTCTACGAGGTTCTTATACTTCGCCCGCTTATCGTTGTCGTAGTAGGTTTTGATGAGAACCACGAGGGTAGGCACTTGCCGCTTGCGTTGCAGCAATACCTGGCGAATGCCGCTGGCACCAGCCGAGTAGTCGGCTACTTTCATCTCCGGCACCGGCGCGCTTTTATCGGCGGGCTGGTTGAGGCCAAAGTAATAAATCACCTTGTCGTCGGGCGCCAGAATAACCGTCATCGCGTCCGAAGCCTTGATTTTGGTGTCGTTCTCCGGCTTGTCTTTTACCGGCATCGAAAGCTGCATCACGTTCGGCTTGGCGAAGGTAGTAGTGAGCATGAAGAAGGTCAGCAGCAGGAAGGCGAGGTCCACCATGGGCGTCATGTCGATTTTGGTCGACATTTTCTTTGCCCGTTTCTTGCCTCCCTTACCGGAGTCGCCGCTTTGTTGGATTTCAGCCATGATTCAGGGGGTTATTTAGCAGCTGCGCCGGGTTTCCCCTCCAAGCTGGTAACGAGGTTAAAACGGTTGATTTTGGCTTTCTGCAACTCAGCAATCACCTTTTGCACCGTCTGCACGTCAGCTTTGCCATCGCCCTTGATAGAGAGGTAAGTCTGCTTGCTGAAGAGGTTAAGGTTGGCCTGACGGGCACCCTGTACCCAGTCAATCATCTGGTTGTTGAGCGAGTCCATCGGGATGCCTGGTAGCGTGGGGTTTATTTCCTTGCGCTGCTCGGTGCTCATGTTCAGGTAAGAGCCAAGCTGCTTAATCGGTACGCCGATGCTGTTCATATTGCGAAACTTCGCCAACTGCTGCTTGTCGAAACTGACGTTGTACTTGAGGCCCATCGACTTCAAAGCTTCTTCTTTCACGGCAGCTTTGTCGAAGCCGAAAAAGATGCGCTTTTTCTCATCAATGGTCAGGGTCAGCACGTCACTGTCAGGGTTCTTGATGTCCGAAGTTGAGGACGGGGGGTCTACTACTACGGCATCCTCGGGGCGGAACTGCGTGGTCAACATAAAGAATGTTACTAGCAGAAAGGCCAGGTCAACCATCGGGGTCATGTCCAGCGATGGCGAGGTACGGTGGGGTTTTACTCTAGGCATTGCCGAGGAAAATTAAAGGTGGCGGGCCAGACGCATAAAAATAAAAGGGCTAGCGGGTAGAACTATCAGCGGGCCGCCTTGGCGGGAGCCGCTCACTGGTACTGATGCCGCCTGCTACTTGATTGCACACGCCGGGCTGAAAAAAAGTTAGGGGCAGCGGCTCACATAAGGCCGCTACCCCGCTTTTAGTGCCTGTAGCCTACGATTCCTGACCTTTAGTGCCGTGCTGGGCAGCGAAGGTTTGGATGATGCTGAAGCCAGCCTCGTCGATGCTGTAGGTCAGTTCGTCAATCTTGCTGGTGAAGTAGTTATACCCCACAATGGCCAGCGCCGACGTACCGATACCGAGGGCCGTGTTGATAAGTGCTTCCGAGATACCCGAAGCCAAGGCAGTAGCGTCCGGGTTACCGGCCTGGGCCAGCGCCTGGAACGCCTTAATCATGCCGAATACCGTGCCGAGCAGACCAGTCAGGGTAGCTACCGAGGCGATAGTGGAGATGATAACCAGGTTTTTCTCCAGCATCGGCAGCTCCAGGGCAGTGCTTTCTTCGATTTCTTTCTGGATGGCCAGTACGCGCTGGTCGGTGTTCATGGTCGTTTCGCGGCCCATTTCCTGATACTTTTTCAGGCCGGCCCGCACCACGTTGGCTACCGAGCCTTTCTGCTGGTCGCAGATAGCAATGGCGCCGTTGATGTCGTTCGTGTTCAGCTTCTGGCGAATCGAGCGCACAAACGACTCGATGCTTGAGCTGCCTTTAGCCTTGGCGATGGTCAGGAAACGCTCGATAGCGAAGGTGATAACGCTGAAGAACATCGTCATCAGGAACGGCACGATAACGCCACCTTTGTACATAGTAGCCAGGTAGTCGCCGGGTAGCGGGTCGTTGTTATGGTTACCGCCTTTGAAGCGGCTATCAGCACCCAGTACGAAGTGAAATAGTAATTCACTAACAATGAAGCCGATAATGATAACCAATACCGCAAACAGCGAAGCACCACCGCTGCTAGGGGCGGGGGCGGCTTTGGCGGCGACCGGCGCAGCGGGACGGGCGCTCGGGTTTACTGCATTTTTCTGTTCCATGTGGACGAGGAGTGTGGAGGTGGGGGTTGGTTGAAGGTAAAAAAAGTTGAGACGAGGAAATAGAAAATCGGTTTGCCGTGAAGCTGGCAGCCGGCCCCCAAAGTGTTTCGGGGCCGAATCTACGCGCTAACCACGAAAAACAAGGCTTGTGTAAAGTTTTTTTAATACAACTCTTACAGGCGGAAAGGCAAACCCACGGTTTTTAGGATACTTAGCAAATGCCTTCTGGGTTGCTGATAAGCTAGCTTTTCACTGAATGCGGGTGCGCAGTGAGTGAGCAATTACCTACGGGCGCTAAGTACTTATCAGCCTAACCTTAGTTCGGCTAACGCAGTTGCCTACTAGCCGAATTTGGTTGAAGCAGCTTGTTTAGCTTCATTCCAATATACGTCCATCTGGGCCAGGGTAAGGTCGGGCAGAGCCTGCCCGGCGCGGGCGGCGGCCGCTTCCAGGTACTGAAAGCGACTAATAAACTTTCGGTTGGTACGCTCCAACGCCTCTTCGGGGTTTATGCCCGCAAACCGGGCGAAGTTGGCCAGCGAAAACAGCAGGTCGCCAAATTCCTGGGTGGCCCGCTCGGCCTGGGCAACATCGGCTGGGGGCTGGCCGTGGCCGTACTCCTGCCCAAACTCGGCTAGTTCTTCTTGCACTTTGCCCCACACCTGGGCGGGGTCTTCCCAGTCGAAGCCCGCGCCTCGCGCTTTCTCCTGGATGCGCATGGCTTTCACCAGCGCGGGCAGCGACACCGGCACCCCCGCCAGCACCCCCGCGTTGCCTTTTTCCTTGAGCTTGAGCTGCTCCCAGTTGCGCTTCACGGCGGCTTCGTCGGCGGCCTCGGCGTCGCCATAAATGTGGGGGTGGCGATAAATAAGCTTTTCGCACTGCGCATTCAGGGTATCGGCAATGTCGAAGGCGCCTTGCTCGGCGGCAATGCGGGCGTAGAAAATGAGGTGCAGCATCACGTCGCCCAGCTCCTTTTTGAGGTCGGGCAGGTCGTGGCGCAGGATGGCGTCGCTGATTTCGTAGGTTTCCTCAATGGTGAGGTGGCGCAGGCTTTCGAGCGTCTGCTTTTTGTCCCAGGGGCATTCCTGGCGCAGACGGTCGAGCACATCAAGCAAGCGGCCGAAGGCTGCGAGTTGGGCCGGGCGGCGGCTGGGGCCTAGTAGCTCAGGTGCGGTAGGGAGTGACATTAGGAGAATAGCGCGAAAAGTGGAGCCGAAGGCAAGTACGGATAGCCGAAGTTAGTGGCTGCGGCTGCTAGCAGCCTACGGCTCTCAATAGCCCAGGCTGCGGAGTTGCCGCGTCAGCATGGATGCTCAGGAAACAACTGGAAAACGCTGGTTTTCTGCCCTTTCTATACCTGAATCGGTTGCGGGTTAACAGATAAGCCAAAACCAGAAATTCTCACCTTTTTACGACACCTCCTGAAAGCGTTCTGACTAGTATTACCCTCGTTGCCGGGCATGGCTGGAAAGCAGCGCTGAGGGCAACGCCGCCCAGCGTATTCAGGAGCACCCTGCTATTCCATGAGCCCGCTACTTTTCCATGTTGGCTTGGGCGGAGCCGCTCATGGCCCATTAAAGCCCGACTGTGGGCGGCAAAAGTGAGCGGTCTGGTGGGCCAACCTGCTGCAATCGCGTACTTTTGCGGCAGTAAATTTTCTTTTGTCTAGTGACGCTTATTAAATCTATCTCCGGCATCCGGGGCACCATTGGCGGGCCGGCCGGGCAAGGGCTTACGCCGCTCGATGTGGTGAAGTACACGGCCGCCTACGGCACCTGGGCCGCCCGCCAGCCTACCAGCAGCAAGCTTATTATCATTGGCCGCGATGCCCGCATCTCGGGCGAGATGGTGAGCCGTCTGGTAGCCGCTACCCTGCAAGGGCTGGGCCTCGACGTGCTCGACCTGGGCCTCAGCACCACGCCTACCGTGGAAATGGCCGTGCCCGCTTATCAGGCTGCTGGAGGCATTATTCTCACCGCCAGCCACAACCCCAAGCAGTGGAATGCCCTCAAGCTACTCGATGCAGCCGGCGAGTTTCTCTCGGCTGCCGCTGGCGAGCAGGTGCTGGCCCTGGCCGAAAGCGAGGAGGTGGAGTTTGCGCCCGTGGGCAAGCTGGGCTCTTACACGCTGGATAAGAAGTTTCTTAAAAAGCACATCAAAGCCATTCTAGCCTTGCCGCTGGTAGATGTGGAAGCCATTCGGGCCAAAAACTTCCGGGTGGTGGTGGATGCCGTGAACAGTAGCGGGGGCTTTGCCGTGCCGCAGCTGCTGGAAGCGCTGGGCGTGACGACCATCGAAAAGCTGCACTGCGAGCCTACCGGCGACTTTGCCCACAACCCCGAGCCGCTGCCCGAGCACCTGCGCGACATTGCCAAGGTGCTCGAAAAAGGCGGCTTCGACCTCGGCATCGTGGTCGACCCCGACGTGGACCGGCTGGCGCTGGTAAGCGAAAACGGGGAAATGTTTGGCGAAGAGTATACCCTGGTGGCCGTGGCCGACTACGTGCTGGGCCAGCTGGGCGGCGGCAACTCGGTGAGCAACCTCAGCAGCACCCGCGCCCTGCGCGACGTAACCGAAAAGCACGGCGGCACCTACACTGCCGCCGCCGTGGGCGAGGTGAACGTGGTGACGAAAATGAAGGAAACCAATGCCGCCATCGGTGGCGAGGGCAACGGCGGCATCATTTACCCCGACCTGCACTACGGCCGCGACGCGCTGGTGGGCATTGCCCTGTTTCTGACGCATCTGGCTAAATCGGGCCTCACCATGAGCCGCCTGCGCAACTCGTACCCGAGCTACTTCATCTCGAAAAATAAAATCGAGCTGACGCCCGATATCGACACCGACCAGGTACTGACGCAGATGGAGAAGCGCTACGCCAAGCAGCCAGTAAACACGATTGATGGCGTGAAGGTGGAGTTTGGCAAAGAGTGGGTACACCTGCGCAAGTCCAACACCGAGCCCATTATTCGCATTTACGCCGAGTCCGATTCCAACGCCACAGCCGCTCACCTGGCCCAGAAAATTATTGCCGACATCAAGGAAATACTTTCGCAGAAGTAAGCTTAGGTGCTCGTTTGTTAAAAAATAAAAGAACGTCATGCTGAGCTTGCCGGAGCATCTCGCTTGCCAACTAACTTAATCGACTGAGTTAGTTGGCGAGTGAGATGCTTCGGCAAGCTCAGCATGACGTCCTTTTGCAAGTTTCGGCCATCTCATCCTTCTCTCCTCCCCTCCCTCTACCCCATGCACGCCTACTTCGACAACGCCGCTACTACCCCCCTCGACCCCGAAGTGCTGGACGCCATGCTGCCTTATTTGAGCCAGCACTACGGCAACCCCAGCTCGCTGCACGGACCCGGCCGGCAGGTGCGCTCGGCCATCGAACAGGCCCGCAAACTGGTGGCCCAACTGCTAAATGCCGCGCCCAGCGAAATTACCTTCACCTCGGGCGGCACCGAGGCCGACAATTACGCCATCTTCGGCAGCGTGCGCAGTATGGGGCTGCGCCACGCCATCACCTCGCCGCTGGAGCACCACGCCGTGCTCCACCCCTTGCAGGACCTGGCCAAAACCGGCGAAACTGCCCTCACCTACCTGCGCCACAACCAGCAGGGCCGCCTCGACTTAGCCCACCTAGAAGAATTGTTGGCCACGCATCCGCGCACCTTTGTGAGCCTTATGCACGGCAACAACGAGGTAGGCAACCTCAACGACATCGGGGCCATTGGGGAGCTATGCGCCCGCCACGAGGCCGTATTTCACACCGATACGGTGCAGACGATGGGCCACTATCGCCACGACGTGCAAAAGCTCCAAAATCACTTCCTGGTGGGCTCGGCGCATAAGTTCCACGGGCCCAAGGGTGTGGGCTTCGTATACCGGCGTGGTGGAGTGGAAGTAACGCCCCTCATTCACGGCGGCTCACAAGAGCGCAACGTGCGCTCGGGCACCGAAAACGTGTACGGCATTGTAGGCCTGGCCAAAGCCCTGGAAATAGCTTACCGCGATATGGCCGCCCATCAACAGCACATTAAGGGGTTGAAAGACCGGTTTATCGGGCAACTGCGAGCAGGCATCGACGACGTGCAGTTCAATGGCCTTTCGGCCGAAGCCAACCAGAGCCTCTACACCGTGTTAAGCGTAAGCCTGCCCCCGTCCAGCATCAGCGAAATGCTGCTCTTCAGCCTCGACATCAACAAGATAGCAGCCTCAGGTGGGTCGGCCTGTACCAGCGGGGCCCAGCAGGGCTCGCACGTGCTCGAAGCCTTGGGTACCGACCCGGAGCGAGCTACCGTGCGCTTTTCCATGAGCCGAATGAATACGGCCGAGGAAGTTGATTTTGCCGTGGCGCAACTCGTCAAGCTTTACCAGCCGGAAGCAGCACGGGTATAGGTTTAAGCTTAAAATTTAAAGCCATAATTCAATAAATTGCGCGAGCGGGGTTATACTTGCAGGCGGCCCGGTTTCATGGGCTGCCCGTTAGCCCTTGCCTATGCATGTTGTACCGCCCCCACCCCGGCTGCCCCGCACCACTTGGGGGAAGAGTGCCGCGTGGCGTTGGCTGCGCCGCTACTTCAGCTTCTCTAGGGCCGAAAACCACGGGTTTGTAGGGCTGCTGGCAGTGACGCTGGCCGCTGCCTGGCTACCAGCGCTGCTCCGCCCAGCCGACCCAGTGTACTTGCCTGCTGCCGACCAGCACCAGCTAAACCAATGGGCTACAGGCCTAACCGAGCGCCTCGACTCGGTGCAGGAAACCCGGTACCGCAGCCCTGGCAGCCGCTACCCGGCCCGGCCGGCAGCGGGCAAGGTTGCCCCGCACTATGCGTCGGTGCCCCAGGTGAAGCTGACTCCTTTCGACCCCAATGCGCTCTCCGCCGAAGGGTGGGAAGCGCGGGGAGTGCCGCACTTCGTAGCCGGGCGGCTTGTCAAGTATGGGCAGGCGGCCGGGGGCTTCCAAAGCAAGGCCCAGATTAAGCGCACCTACGGCTTGCCCGATTCGGTATACCAGCGGCTAGAGCCGTTTTTGCAGCTGCCAGCCGAACCACCGGGGCACCACAGCCCTAGCTACGCCAGCCGCTCGGGTGCAGGCGCGCCGCTACCGGGCCACCTACCCCGCAAGCCCGCTCATTTGCAGCCTTTCGACCTCAACCTGGCCGATACCACGCAGCTTATGCAAGTAAAAGGCATTGGCCGGGGCCGGGCGAATGGGCTGCTCAGGCAGCGCGAAAAACTGGGTGGCTTCGTAAGTGAAGCCCAGCTGAGCGACTTCTTTATGCTGCGCGATGCGCCCGACCTGGTCGACAGCCTCCGCAAATACACGTTCGTTGCCCCTGGGTTTCAACCCAAAGGGTTAAATATAAATACTGCCACCTTCGATGAGCTATGGCCACACCCCTGCGTAGGCAAGCCTCTGGCCCGCCTGATTGTGGCTTTTCGGGCCCAGCATGGCCCATTTGCTACCCCCGAAGACTTGCGGCAGCTTAAGCTCCTGAAGCCCGAGCAGTTAGCTAAGCTTTTGCCTTATGTGCGCTGTAAATAAGTCTACGCTACCTTCACAGGTACGAGTCGGGATAGCTGAAATGCGCTGACATCTCTGAAAAAAACACTATAAAAGGGTCTGAACGAGGCTTGCTATAACCTATCCATCGAGTCTAATCTCCCCTTCGTCCTTAATGGAGTGCTATTAAGCAGGCTGAAAAGCAGATTTGTCGAAAAAATAATTTTTGTTCTGTTTATTCCTTGAACTTTGATAACAAGTGGGGCTAACTGTTTAGCTATTCCAATAGCTCTTCTCATTATCGCGATGACTTCCTTCTATTCTACAACATTGATTAAGCTTAATTTGACCAGTCCAGATTTTGCGAGCCCAAGCCAACTGCTTGGCGATGATGCCAGCTATGCTCTCTGGCTAACCCATTTTGCCGAGCAGCTGCCTCTTTATGCGGCCCGCTACCAGGTTACTGAAGAAGAAGTAATTGACATCCAGCATATAGCCGAAAAATTTGCCGCTATGGTAGCGAACCGCCCGGTGGATGCCGCTCCTCAGTCCTGGCAGGTGGCTAAGACATTTTCACTGGCTGATTCTTCCTGTCTATTTTTACTCAGCCGGGTATCAACCATCATCCAACGCATCCAAAGTGGTCCACACTACTCCCTAACCGACGGCTATGCCCTGGGCCTGGCTACTGCCCCGCAGCTTCACGGCTACCATCGCCTGCCCTTACCCAAGCTGCGGCTAGCCGAGCGCCAATACACTACTGAAGTACCCCTACTTATTTGGATAAGCCGCCGGGACACTACTATCGAGCTGGAAGTATGCCGCGACAGCCACACCTGGCACTGCCTGCCCACGGCTTTGCCCAAGCAATACGCCGACATACACCCCCAGCCGGCCGAACTCACGGAGTGGCAATACCGGGCCCGCTACCGCTCTCCCGATTGGCCGTCCGGCCGTTGGTGCCGGATTGTCAAAGTACTCGTTGGCGGGAAACAGCCCGCTAGCTAAGCTGGAAACAGGGCCCGGAATTCAGTCGGCAAAGACGAATTCCAGGCCCTGTTTTTTACACTAGCAGCAGGCCCTTTTCGCGCAGCAATTGCCACGCCGGGCTTTGTAAAAACTTCTCCCAGGAACCTGCCCCCGCCGGAAAACCAGCGCCAGCTTCTTTCAGCAATAATTTAGTGTCGTAGTCGACGCTCAGGCGCGTTAGCAACTGGTGCAGCCAGGCACCGATAGCTCCGGCTACCGGCACCTCGAAGTCTTCTGCCTGCTCGTAGCAAGTAAGTACGGCGCGGCCGCTGGCTGCCTGGTGCAGCTCGGGGGCATTGCCCAACCAGAACAGGCGCCGGTTGGGCTGGGCAGAGTCGGGCTTCTCAGGCTCGCGTAGGGCCTGCTGAATAAGCTGGCGCGGCACCGTAGCGCGGGGCGTTTTGAAATCGAACCAGAAGCTCAGCGGCTCGCGTAGGGCTACGCCGTGCAGGTAGTTGTAGAGGCTCTTGGCCAGGCCGGGGCCAAACTGCTCGTGGTCAGTGCCCAGCGGGTCGTCGTGCCAGAGGTCGTTCCAGGCGAAAGGGCCCGGCTCGGGGCCGGTGGCCGCTACCTGGTACTTGGCCGGGTTGCGGCCAACCGGCGAGTGCGCCGTCATACTGAAGCGGTGCCAGTAGCCGCTTTGCACCACGCCCGCCTCGAACAGCTGGCGCACCACTTCGAGGGCATCCACGGTTTCCTGAGCGGTTTGGGTGGGGAAGCCGTACATGAGGTAGGCGTGCACCAGAATGCCCGCCTGGGTGAAACCCTGCGTAACGCGGGCCACCTGGGCGATGGTAACGCCCTTTTCCATGAGGGCCAGCAGGCGGTCGGAAGCCACTTCGAGCCCCCCGCTAATGGCAATGCAGCCGCTGGCGGCTAGCAGGCGGCACAAATCGGGCGTAAAGGTTTTCTCGAACCGGATGTTGCCCCACCAACTGATGCTCACGCGGCGCTTGAGCAGCTCCACGGCTAAGTCGCGCAGGGCCAGCGGCGGCGCGGCCTCGTCTACGAAGTGAAAGCCCGTTTGCCCCGTTTGCGCCACAATTTGCTCTACTCTATCCACCAGCAGGGCGGCAGGCGCAGTTTCGTAGCGACCGATGTAGTCGAGGGTTACGTCGCAAAACGAGCAGCGTTTCCAGTAGCAGCCGTGGGCTATGGTGAGCTTGTTCCAGCGCCCGTCGCTCCAGAGCCGGTGCATCGGGTTGAGAACTTCAATCACCGAGAGGTACTCCGTCAGGCGCAAGTCGGAGTAGTCGGGCGTGCCCACTTCGGGGTGCGGAATGTCGGGGTAAGGATGGTTGACGTACTCGACTTGCCCGGCCGCGTTGCGCAAGAAGGTGCGCTGGAATAGAACGTCATGCTGAGCCTGCCGAAGCATCTCGCTCGCAGAGTAATCTAACCGTTGAATTAAAGCAGCGCTATCGATTGGATTACTCTGCGAGTGAGATGCTTCGGCAGGCTCAGCATGACGTTCTTCTTTAACCTGTAATGCCTCCAGCAGCCGCAGCCACGGCCCCTCGCCGTCGTCCAGCGTGAGGTAGTCGATGTAGTCGAAAAAGCGCGGCTCCTTGAGCCCGCGCAGTTCCGTGTTGGGGTAGCCGCCGCCCATGATGGTGACGGTGCCAGGGTGGGTTTGCTTGATGCGCTGGGCCAGCCGCAGGGCCGCGTACAGGTTGCCGGGAAAGGGCACCGTGAAGCCCACTACATCGAACGGCCCGGTAGCCAGCAGCTCGTCCAGCAGCTCCAGCAACAGCGTGTCTACCAGGTTCGGAGCAGCGAGTAAAGCGGCGTGCAGCGGGTCGAAGCTGGTGGCCGACATAGCCAGGCTCTCGGCATACCGGGAGAGGCCGAACTGCGGCCCCACGGTTTCTTTTACCAGGTCGGCCAAGTCTTCGAGGTAGAGAGTGGCCAGGTGCCGGGCCTGGTCGGTGAGCCCCATCGTACCAAAAGCCGTTTCGAGGTCGGCTACGTTGTCGAAGCGGCTGGCTTCGGGCAGAAACCGGCCGTGGCAGATGCGCGGCGCGAGCGTGAGGTCTTTGTTCTGCAAAAACCGGATGGCCGGGCCGATAGTGGCCTCGTAGCGGTGGCGCAGGCGCAGCATCCGCTTGGCATTGTCGCTTAGGTCGTAGTTGCTCCGCTCGATTTCATCGAACACCCGCGTAAGCCCCGCTTGCGAGAACAGCCGTAGCACCAGCTCAATGCTCAAATCGGCCTGCCGCACGCTATAGCCCCGCCCGCCCAGAAACCCCTTTATATAGGCTGTGGCCGGGTATGGGGTGTTGAGCTGCGTGAGCGGCGGCGTGATGAGTAGGATGCGGGGAGAGGGCACGGGGCTACAAACCTACGTGGGGGCCGGTAGGTTCAGGCTGGTTCTCACGCTTGTCAACTGCCACTAGGGCCAGCCAAGGTGTGACCACTAGGGCCAGCAGCACCCCGGCTGCAAAAAAGACCCCCGCGCCAGTAGCGCATGTCTCGCCTTGTTGCACGAATCCTTGCAAAGACACCATCATGGCTAGTATGCCTCCCAACACCTGCCCAAAGAGTGCCAGTAGGAACACCTTCCATAAATAGGTGGTTGAATGGCGATGCAGGTGCCGGAACGTAAACCTAACCTGTAACCAGGTCGGCAGGCTCAACAGTAGCAGTGGGAAGACAACGAGTAGCAGCATAGCCAGGTCTTTGAGGACAAACCTTGATACATGGCAGAGTTAAGAAGTAACCTCTCTCGCAACGGTATCGCCTCTAGTAGCCACTTATTCGCGGACTCACAGAGTCCGCGCTACACCATTTGCCACAGCAGGTACCCGTTCAGCACCAGTATCAGTCCGGCCACGGCCCAGGCCGTTGCCATTACTAGGGGCTTGTTTACAAACGGGCCCATTTTGAGCTTATCGCTGGTGAATAGCACCAGGGGTATCACGGCGAATGGGAGTTGCAGCGACAAAATTACCTGGCTGAAAACTAGGAGCTTGCCTAGGTCTTTCTCGCCGTAGAAGAGCGCCACTACTAGCGCCGGCACCACCGCCACCAGCCGCGTGATGAGCCGCCGCACCCAAGGCTTGAGGCGCAGGTTGAGGAAGCCTTCCATCACAATTTGCCCGGCCAGGGTGCCGGTGAGCGTAGAGCTTTGGCCGGAAGCCAGCAGGGCAATGGCGAATACTGCACTCGCCGCGCCCACACCCAGCACCCCGTTGAGCAGGCTGTGGGCGTCGGAGATGTCGGCTACATCGTCGTGCCCCTTGCCGTGGAAAGTGGCCGCCGCCGTCACCAAAATAGCCGCATTCACAAAAAACGCCAGGAACAGCGCCACCGTCGAGTCGATGGTCGAAAACTTGATGGCCGAGCGCTTGCCAGCCTCTGTGGGCTCTACCTGGCGCACCTGCACAATGCTGGAGTGCAAATACAGGTTGTGCGGCATCACGGTAGCCCCCAGAATGCCGATGGCCACGTAAAGCATGGCCGGGTTAGTAACCACGGCCGGCTGCGGCACCAGCCCCTGCGCAATACCCAGCCAGTGCGGATGCGAGGCCACAATCTCGTACAAAAAGCACAGGAAAATCAGGAAAATAAGCCCCGCCACCAGGCTCTCGATGATTTTGAAGCCCTTGTTTTGCAGCAGCAGCACCACCAGCACGTCGAGGGTAGTAAACACCACGCCCCAGGCCAAGGGCAGCTTGAAAAGCAGATTCAGGGCAATAGCCGAGCCGATGACTTCGGCTAGGTCGCAGGCGGCAATGGCCACTTCGCACAGCACCCACAGCGCCAGCGACACGGGCCGGGAGTAGCTGTCGCGGCAAGCCTGGGCCAGGTCGCGGCCCGTGACGATGCCTAGCTTGGCCGCCAGATGCTGCAAGAGCATGGCAAACAGGTTGGAAACCAGCACTACACTTAGCAGCGTGTAGCCAAACCGCGCCCCACCGGCCAGGTCGGTGGCCCAGTTGCCGGGGTCCATGTAGCCCACCGCTACCAGCAGCCCCGGCCCCCAATAGGCCCGAAACCGCTGCCAGAACGTAGCGCCCGCCCCCGGCACTGCCAAGCTGCCGTGAACTTCGCTCAGCGAGGTGCTGCTACGGGCGTAGCGCCAGCCCGGCTCGGGCGTTGGCGTAGCGGGCGGGGCCAGAGGTTCGGCAGGAATAAGGGGAGAAGACACAGATAATAAAGCAGGTACACAGACGCAGCTACAAAGGTAACGGGATTTTTAGGCTACCCTAATAATATTTTTAAGCTGCCCTAAATACTAGTTGTTTGCTGAAAAAGTTGTGTTCACTTGCGATTGGCAACCTACTAACGGACCTCGGGGCGCGACCTTTGCCGGGCAAGCTGCGGCTGGCTGCGGCGCATTGCCCGAAGCGGCAAGCTGAAGCTTACCTTACACCCCTCCTATTATGCCAGCTTCTCCCGTCCTCAAGCGCCGCCTGGGTTTGCTTTCGCTGGCGGTGAGCATCGTGCTGGTGCTGACCAAGTTCTACGCCTACCGCCTCACCCACTCGCAGGTGGTGCTCACGGATGCGCTCGAAAGCATTATCAACGTCTTCACCAGTGGCTTTGCGCTCTATAGCCTCTACCTGGCCGACCTGCCCAAAGACGAAAACCACCCCTACGGCCACGGCAAAATCGAGTACCTGAGCATCGGGTTCGAGGGCGCGCTCATCTTCATCGCCGGCGTGCTCATTCTCTACGGCGCGGCGCTGGGCCTGCTGCACCCGCACCCCGTCAGCAAGCCCGATTGGGGCGTGGCCCTGCTGGCGAGCACGGCGGTGGTCAACTTTGCCTTGGGCTTGTGGCTGGTGCGGGCCGGGCGGCAGGTGCAGTCGGTGGCGCTGGTCGGCGATGGGCAGCACCTCTACATCGACGCCCTCACGAGCATTGTGTCGTCGGCGGCGCTGGTGCTGGTGCATTTCACCGGTATCCTGCGCTTCGATGCGGGCGCGGCGTTGGGCCTCGGCGCGTTCATCCTCTACAACGGCTACCAGCTGGTGCGTAGCGCAGTGGGTGGCCTCATGGACGAAACCGACGCCGCCACCGTGGCCGAAGTCATTGCCGAATTGCAGCGCCTGCGCCGCCCCTCCTGGATTGACGTGCACAACCTGCGGGTGCAGCGCTACGGTGCCAACCTGCACATCGACTGCCACATCCAGATGCCCTACTACTTCTCGCTCGACCATATCCACACCGAGTTGCACGAGATTGAGGAGCTAATCCGCGCCCGCTTCGCTTCGGTCGAAGTCGAGATGTTCGTCCACGCCGACCCTTGCTCGTTTGCCGCCTGCTCGCTCTGCCACATGCCCGACTGCCCCGTGCGCCGCCACCCCTTCGAGCGCGAAATCGAGTGGAACGTACACAATGCCATCAAGAACGAGCGCCACCATTTGGGGTGATGAGGGAATTTTTAGTGATGGGGTAAAAAAGCACGTCATGCTTCGGCAAGCTCAGCATGACGTGCTTTTTTACCCCATCACCTCCTTACCAACCATGTACACCATCAGCACCGACCCGGCCCGGCTCGACGTGGCCGCCATCCACCGCTTTCTAAGCGAAGAATCGTATTGGGCCAAGAACATTCCGCTGGCTACCGTAGAGCGGGCTGTGGCTAACTCGCTGTGCTTCGGTGTCTACGGGCCGGGCGGCGAGCTGGCTGGCTTCGGCCGCGTCGTCACCGACCGGGCCACGTTTGCCTGGCTCTGCGACGTATTCGTGCTGCCGCCGCACCGGGGGCAGGGCCTCAGCAAGCAGCTGGTAGCGGCCGTGCTGGCCCACCCAGAGTTGCAAGGGCTGCGCCGCCACCTGCTGGCCACGCTCGACGCGCACGGCCTTTACGAGCAGGCTGGCTACACGCCTCTGCGCTATCCCGAGCGCTGGCTGGAGCTAGCCCACCCGAACCCGTATCCGGCGAAGTAACACCAAGCTCCAGCTTGGTGAATCGTTGAACGATACCCCTACGACTTGTTCAACCGAAATAAGGCAAAGCCAACGATTCGCCAAGCTGGAGCTTGGTGTTACTTCGCCGGGCTCGTCCACTTACTGTCCTTCACCCGAAACCGCCACGGCAGCGCCACGGCCTCGGCCCCGGCGTAGTCCAGCCCCACGCGGGAGCTGGCGATAATATTCTCCGGGTCAATGGTTTCGCCGGCATCTTCCAGCCACAAACGCGGGCCAGTGAGTAGCTCGCCATTCAACTCCGGCGTGAGGCCCAGCGCCTGGGTGAGCAGCCCCGGCCCGGCCGTGAGGTTGCGGGCCGGCTGCGCCAGGCCCCGGCGGCGCAGCATTACCTCTACGCCTTCCAGCGGCTCAATGGCGCGAATAAGCACCGCGTCGGGGTGAGTGGCATCGTGCGTGGTGAGGTTGAAGAGTGTATGCACCCGGTACACGCGGTAGAGGTAGGCGTGCCCGCCCGGCTGGTAGAGCGCCTGCGCCTGCCGCGCCTTGCGCTGTAAATGCAGCGTGATACTCGGGTCGCCCTCGTGCCGGTAAGCCTCAGTTTCGACGATGCGGCCGGTGGTCAACTCCCCATCCAAGAGGGTGCAGACGTGCTTGCCCAGCAGCTCACGGGCAATGGCCAGCACGTCGGGGCGCTGGTAGAAGGCGAGGGAGAGGGGATTGAAATCGTTTATCATTGCGAGCAGCGCGAAGCAATCGCACTAGAACAACCTACGTGAGAACGGCCCTTGCGATTCCGTTCTGATGCGATTGCTTCGCGTTGCTCCCAATGACAAACGATTTCCTGCGCCCCCACCGTACCTTTGCCCCCGCCAAGGTGCCAGACCCCACTTGCGGGGCGCGGCTGAAAAGGGAATCCGGTGCCAAGCCGGAGCTGTCCCCGCAACTGTAGGCGCGATATCGGGGTGGGTACCCCATGCCACTGCCGGCCTCAGGGCCGGTGGGAAGGCCACCCACCCGGCCGCGCAAGCCAGGAGACCTGCCCGGGCACTTTCCCAGGTTCAGCGCCCACGGAGGATGGGCGGAGAATGAGAGTAGCAATTATCACCAGCTTCGGCTAAAGGTGCTTGCTTGCTTTCGGCCTCAGCTTAGCGTAGTTGTTGTTTCGACCACAGACCCCGCTCAGTTTTGGACTGAATTTTCGCTTGAAAATTTAGTTCGTGTTGTGTTTCCAGTCCGTTTCCAGTCCGTTTTTTAGCCCCAAAGGCGACCGGATGGCCTGCGCCCTGCTGATTCTGCTGCCACTAGCGGCCGCTGCTCAGAAGCCCGAAAACCAGCAACCAGCGCCCAGGAACCTGCTTCCCGCAGCCCAGGTGCGCGGCCTGCGGCCCGAGCGCTTCGCCGTGGGCACCTCACGCCTGGAACTGGATTCGGCGGTGCTGGCGCAGTACCGGGGCGGCACGGCGGCCGACGTGCTGGGCACGCGTTTGGGGCTGTATATCAAGAACTACGGGCCGGGGCAGCTGGCCACCATTTCGTTGCGGGGCACCTCGGCGCAGCACACGGCCGTGCTCTGGAATGGGCTCAACATTGCCCTGCCCACTCTGGGCCAAAACGACCTGGCCCTGCTGCCCCTCGGGGCCAATACGCAGCTACTGGTGCAGCCCGGCCCGGCCGCCGCGCTCTACGGCAGCGGGGCCGTGGGCGGGGCCATTCTGCTGCGCACCGAGCCCGACTACCGGCCCGGCTCGCGCGGCAGCGTGCAGGCCGATGCCGGCTCCTTCGGCCTGCGCGGCGGCTCGCTCGAAGCCCGCACCGCCACCAAAGCGCTGGCTTTGCGGGTGGCCGCCAGCTACCGCCAGGCCCAAAACGACTACCCCTACTACGTGCAGGAGCCCGCCGGCCGCGTGCGCTACACCCTCCAAAATGGAGCCCTGCGCCATCAGTACAGCTTCAACCCCGACCTGGCCTGGCGCGTGGGCGCGGCCGGCGAGCTAACGGCCGCCGCCTGGCTCACCGAGGCTGACCGCGAAATTCAGTCGGGCACCGGCATTGCCGGCTCACAGGCCCGCGAGTTGGACCAGAGCCGCCGCTTTGTGCTGGGCTACCGCCGCGCTACCCAGGGCGGGGGGCAGTGGCATGTGCGCGGCGCGTGGTTTGAGGACGTTCTCAACTACGCCGACCAGGGCCCGGCCAGCCGCTCACGGGTGCGCACCACCCAGGCGCAGGCCGAGTACACGCGCCCCCTGGGCGAGCGGGCTAGTTTGCGCCTGGGCGCTGAGGCGCAGCACTTTGCGGCCCTGGTAGACGGCTACGGCACCGACCTGCTTACCGAAAACCGCGCTGCCGCCTTCGCCCTGCTGCGCTACGACCCCCGCCCCACCCTGCGCCTGAGCGGTAACCTGCGCGAGGCCGCACTGCCCGCCGGCCTGGCCCCGCTCACGCCCACGCTTGGGGCCGAGTGGGACGTGTGGCACCCCGTCGCGCTCGCCGACACGCTGGCGGCCGCCGAGCGCCCCGTCCTCACCCTCAAAGGCAGCGCCGCCCGCACCTACCGCGCCCCTACCCTCAACGAGCGCTACTGGCGGCCCGGCGGCAACCCCGACTTGCGGGCCGAAAGCGGCAGCGGCTACGAACTGGGTGTGCGCGCCCGCTGGGGCCAGCCGCGCCGCTTGGCCCTGGAAGCCGAGCTAACGGCCTTTCACCAACTGGTAGACGACTGGGTGCAGTGGCTGCCGCTGGGCCCCAACGGTGCCTACTCGCCCCGAAACTTGCGCCAAGTGCGCAGCCAGGGCCTCGAAGCCAGCGTGCTGGGGCGGTTGCGGAGGGGGCACTACTGGGCCAGTGCCCGCGTGGCCTACGCCCTCACCCAAACCCGGAAAACCCAGGGCGTGCCCGCCGACTCTGACCCTGTGGGGCTACAACTGGCCTTTGTGCCGCTGCACCGAGCCAGCCTGAGCACCGACCATACTTGGCGCGGTTGGCTGGCGAGTGCGGCTTTCACCTTCACCGGCTACGCTTACATCAACGCCTCGGCCACCGACTACCTGCCGGCCACGGGGCTGCTGGGGGCCACGCTGGGCCGCACCGTGGCGTTGCCCGGCCGCACCGCCAGTTTCACGCTGCTGCTGCAAGGTACCAACCTGCTAAATCAGGAGTACGAGAGCTACCCGGCCCGGCCGGGGCCACCCCGCGCCTACAGCGTGAGCTTACGCTTTGACTACCACTAATTTTTAACCCGCCGCTCACTCCCGGCAATTCGTTTTTTTATGAAAAAAGCAGCATTACTTCTCTCGCTGACCGCCGCCGTGCTGGCTGGCTGCCACCCCGACCCGAACATAATTACACCTGCCTTCACCACTAAGGGCGTATTTGTGCTCAGCGAAGGTCAGTTCGGGGCCGGCGACGGAGCCGTGAGCGCGTTTGACAATACTTCCAAAACGCTGGTAGTCGATGCCTTTGGGGCCGCCAACAGCGGGTCCAAGCTCGGCGACGTGGTGCAGGATATGGGCATAGTAGGCACCCGGGGCTACGTCTGCGTCAACGGCTCGCGCAAGGTAGAGGTGGTGAGCGTGCCCGATTTCAAGTCGGTAGCCACCATTCGGCGCATCGAGCAGCCGCGCTACTTCGCCTGGAACCTGGGCACGCGGGGCTACGTCACCTCCTGGCGCGGCAACTACACCGGCTACCTGCCCGGCAAGGTCATGGTCATCGACCTGAACACCAACGCGCTGATAGATAGCATCACGGTGGGCCGCTGCCCTGAAAAACCGGCCACGCTCAACGGCAGCCTCTATGTGCCCAACAGCTACGACAATACCGTATCGGTTATCGACATGAACACCAATAAAGTGACCTCGACCATCACCGTGGCCGATGGCCCCGGCACCGTGGTAGCCGACCAGACCGCCAACCTCTGGGTGCTGTGCTCGGGCTTCACGGTGTACAACACCCAGGCACCCTATAACGTCATTAGCAGCACGCCGGGTACGCTGGCTCGCTTTGCGCCCGGCAGCCCCACCAACCAACTCAAGCTCAGCTTTGCCAGTAGCGGCCCCAGCCGCCTGCGCATCAGCCCCGACCAAACCAGGCTTTACTACAGCTACGGCAAGGCCGAGTATCAGCTGAGCACCACGGCCACGGCCCTGCCCGCCACGCCCTTTATCCGCCGCAGCTTCTCGGGCTTCGGCATCGACCCAGCCGATAATACCATCTACGCGGCCGTGTCGCCGAGCTATTCTACGGCTGGCCGCTTTGTGCGCTACCCGGCGGCCGGCGGCGCGGCCATCGACTCGTTTACGGTGAAGGTGGGGCCGAACGGGTTCGTGTTTTATTAGCGGCTGATGGCCAGCCATAAATGCAAAAAGCACCCTCGTCAACTACTGGTTGGCGGGGGTGCTTTTTTGTAGGAGGCAACAGGACTTAGTCGGCCACGCCGTCGTGGTTGGCGTCAGTGGCCTGGCCGCTGGCCTCGAATACTTTTTTGCCGGACGGGTGGCCGGCGGTATCGCGCTTCATACCGGCAGCCATTGAGTCGCCGCTGGTGACATTACCGGGGTGGTTGGTGTCGCGGGCCTTGGCCGAGTCATGCTCTACGTTGGTATCACCGGCTTCGGTGCCGGTGTGGCAGGCGCTCAGGGCCAGGGGTAGGGCAGCAGCCAGCCCCAACAGACGAAAAAAACGGGTGTTCATACGAGAAAAATAAAGGGTAGCGAGTGGTAAGAAATGCCGGAGCGCAAGGTAGCACTGGTTACGCATTGGTAAGGGAGTGAGGAGGTGATAGGGTAAAACAGAACGTCATGCTGAGCGCAACGAAGTGGAGCCGAAGCATCTCGCTCGCCAAGTAATTTAATCGTTATCACCGTATTGGTTCAACGATTGAGTTAGTTGGCGAACGAGATGCTTCGGCTCCACTTCGTTGCGCTCAGCATGACGTTCTGTTTTACTCCAGCACTCCATCACCTCCTTGCCCTAGCACTACCTTTGCCGCTGTATGGCTCGCTCCACTTCTCAGCTTCCCCGCTGGCGCCAGCGACTGGCAGCCTACCGCTGGCGGCGCGTGGGCGTGCTGGCGGGTATCAGCCTGGGGCTTAGCCTGGCAGTGGTGCTGTACCTATTTGGCACTGATGACCACCTCTTTAGCCGGGTTCTCTCCGCCTTCTTCGTAGGTTTCTGGCTGCTGACCGTTACTTTTCTGGGCATACTTCCGTTTATAGGCTGGGCGGCGCAGCATTGGTTCGGCCGGGGCTGGGAAAATAAAGAAGCCGTAGCTTCGCGTTCCCGGCCGGCCCCGGCTGCCCGGCGTATTACTCGTTCACCTTCTTAATTTTTACTCCGTTGAAAACCAACCTGCTACATATTAAGAATATGGTTTGTCCCCGTTGCGTGGAGGCAGTTCAGAACCTGTTGGTGAAGGCCGGCTACGAGCCCACGGCCGTGACGCTGGGCCAGGCCCGCCTGGCCCCCGGCACGCCAGTGGACCCCCGTGCCGTGGCCCCGCTGCTGCGCGAAGCCGGCTTCGACGTACTCCTCGACCGCGCCGAGCAACTGACCGAGCAAATCAAAACTGTGTTGCAGGAGTACCTGGAGCACCTGCGCACTGCGCAGGCCCCGCTCACAACCTCGGCCTTCCTGGCCGACCGCTTCGCCACTACCTACTCGCACTTGAGCAAGGTGTTTTCGCGCACGGCCAACCTCACCATCGAGAAGTACCTCATTCGGATGAAGATAGAGCGCGTGAAGGAGATGCTGAGCTACGGCGAAATGACGTTGGTGCAGATAGCCGACCAGCTGCGCTACAGCTCGGGCCAGCACCTGAGCAATCAGTTCCGGCAGGTGACGGGCCGCTCGGTAAGCGAGTTTCGCCGCATGCTACAGCCGGATAGGTTGTCGCTGGATGCACTGGGGTAAAGTATAATTTGTTGGAATGTCGGAACGCCCGTCGTGCAGTAGCACGGCGGGCTTTTTTGTTTTGGGCCCCATCCGTGCCAGCCCGGATAAAACCTGCTCCCAAAACCCGCGCTACCCCGGATTGTCGCTCCATATAGAGGCAAAGTAATTTTGACAACTCTCAGACTAACTGATTTTTCTACTCACTCTGCTCCTGTTTTAAGCCTTCCGTTTTACTGATGAAAAACTTACTACCCACCTTCGTGCTGCTCGTTTGCGCCGGCCTGCTGGCTGTGCTCACTGCCCACCCGGCCCAGGCCAAAATCTGGCGCATCGACAACAACGGCGGCTCGCCGGGCAACTTCACCACCCTGCAAGCGGCCTTCGATGCAGGCAGCGCGGTAGTTAGCAACGATACGCTGTACATCAATGGCTCGGGCACGGGCTACGGTAACGCCACAGTAGACCGGCGGGTGTACATTTTTGGGCCGGGCTACTTTCTGGCCCAGAACCCCGAAACCCAGGCTTCGCCTACCTCCGCCACGGCGGGTATCATCACCTTCGCCTCGGCCGCCAGCGGCTCGCTGCTCACGGGCATGTCGTTCGCGCGCCTCAGCATCGATGCCGATAACATCTTGATTAAGCGCAACTACGGTAGTTCGGGCAACGGTGCTGTCATCACGGTGCAAACTGGCCGTAGCAATGTGCTGCTGGTGCAGAACTATCTCTACAACAGCTACTATGACCGGTGCATACTGGTGCAAGGCGGTTGCTCCAATATATTGATTGCCAACAACTGGATGGGTAGTAACTACGTCAGTAGCGGCCCTGGCTACGCGGCGGTTTACTCCAGCTCCAGCGTCACGGTTACGCAGAACGTATTTGACAGCAACGACGTGTACGCCGATAACTCGACCATCACCAACAATATCTTCCGGTCGGGAAGCGTCAGCGGCAGTGGCAACGGCATCCTCAACAACCTGGCCAGCGGCACCGGCATCCCGGCCGGCAACGGCAACCAGCAGAACGTGACCATGAGTGACGTATTCGTGGGCACCGGCTCGGACGATGGGAAGTGGCAGCTCAAAGCCGGCTCGCCCGCGCTGGCGGCCGGGGCCAACGGCGAAGACTGCGGCATGTACGGCGGTGCCGACCCCTACGTGCTGAGCGGAATGCCCGCCATTCCGGCCATCTGGTTTTTCGCGGCGCCCACCAGCGGCTCCGGGGCCAGCGGCCTGCAAGTGCACCTCAAGGCGAAGTCGCACAACTGATTGAGGGGTAAGGCGCTCGGCTGTCATTGCGAGCAGCGCGAAGCAATCGCACCAGAACGACATCAGAACGACTCGTTCTGGTGCGATTGCTTCGCGTTGCTCGCAATGACAACTGGTTTCCTAACCCTTAACCACTTAACCCGTTGTTGCGATGAACATCTCACTCCCTACCTGGCTGCGGGCCTTGCTGCTACTGGCAGCGCTGCTCGCCGGCCGGCTGGCGCGGGCCCAAAGCCTGACGCGGCTCGAATACTACGTCGACACCGACCCTGGCTACGGCCTGGGCCATACGGTGAACTTCCCCAGTGCCGTAGCGGCGCAGGATTTCACCTATAACGCGACCCTGACTGGCGTTTCGCCCGGCTTCCACACCCTTTATACGCGGGTGCAGGGCACCATGCCGCAGCAGGTGAACCCACGCGGGCCGCTCGGGCCGCTGGGTGCCAATGCCTACCCCGGCGAGGCCAACTACCTGCCCGCCCGCAAAACCTGGAGCCAGACGCAGGTGCGGCCCGTGTACCTGGGGCCGGTGAACGCCACCGGCAGCCTCGACAACCTCACGTACCTGGAATATTTCTTCGACACTGACCCCGGCTACCGGCTGGGGTACGGCGTGGCCATTACGCCGGGCACGAACGTAGACAAGACGTTTGTGGCCGACCTGAGCACCCTCGCGCCGGGCTTCCACACGCTGTACGTGCGGGTAAAAAGCGCCAGCGGCGCGTGGAGCATCACCACCGTGCGGCCCGCCTACGTGGGGCCGAGCGCCAGCGGCACCGCTGCTGCCAACCTGGTATTTGCGGAGTACTACATCGATACCGACCCTGGCTACGGCCTGGCTACGCGGGTGCCCTTTGCTACGCCCGGCACTACGGTAGACCAGACGTTTACGGCCGACCTGACCAACGTACCCAACGGCTTCCACACGCTCTACGTGCGGGTACGGGATGCGGCGGGAGCCTGGAGCCTGACCACCGTGAAGCCGTTTTTGCGTTCGGGCACTACCGTTGGCACCCCTCCGCCCAGCCTCACGCGTTGCGAATATTACATCGATACTGACCCCGGCTACGGCCTGGCTACAAACGTGCCCATTACGGCGGGCGTGAACGTGGACCAAACGTTTACCGCCGACCTGAGCAGTGTCAGCAATGGCTTTCATACGCTGTACGTACGGGTGCGGGACGCCAGCAAAGCCTGGAGTTTGACCAAAGTACAGCCGTTTTTGCGGCAGGGAAGCATCACGGGCGGGGCGCGGCCGCTTATTACCCGCATTCGCTACCAGGTGTTTCCGCAGGGCAGCGCCACGGCCAGTTCGCCGCCGGAGTACTACGTGCTGCCGGTAGCCTCGCGGGCCGCCGACGTGGACGAGACGTTTCCGACCAACGTGTGCGTAACCACGGCCGGCACCTACGAGCTGCGCGTGGCCGCGCTCGACGCCAACGGGGTGCCGGCCATCGAGTACGTCCACGAGTTCAACGTGAGCACGCCCTCGCGCATCGACCCCAACCTGCCGCCGCTGGTGAACGCCTGCACCGGCCAGCCCGTGACCCTGACTTCGGCCAGCGCCGGGCCGGGTGGCTCCTATTTGTGGAGCACGGGTGCTACTACCCAGAGCATTAGCGTGAGCACCACCGGCGACTACTCGGTGGCCGTAACCAGCGCCCAGGGCTGCACCGGCAGCGACACCACGCACGTGCAGTTTGCCCCCGCGCCTATCGTGGGCCTGCCCACCTACACCGACGTGCCCTGCAACCAGCCCAGCGTGACGCTCGACGCCGGCCCCGGCTACGCCAGCTACTTGTGGAACACGGGTGCCACCACCCAGACCATTACGGCCAGCACCCCCGGCACCTACTCGGTGACGGTGACGGGCGCGGGCGGCGGCGCTTGCAGCGGCACGGGCAGCACCACCGTGCGCAAACCAGTAGCCCAGCTACTACAAGCCAGCGCCACCCAATGCGCCGGCACCAGCACCACGCTCACCCTGGCTACTCCCACCAACGGCAGCATTGCCTGGGCCGCCAACGGCAGCCCCATTGCCGGGCAAACCAGCCCCAGCCTGACGGTAGCGCCCACGGCCACCACCACCTACACGGCCACCGTCAGCGACGGCTCCTACTCGTGTGCTGCCAACGTAACGCTCACCATCCCGGCCCCGCTGCCGCTGAACCTGCCCGACACAACCTACGTGGCCTGCGGCGCGCCCGCCTCGGTGACGCTGGATGCGGGCCCGGGCGGCACCACCTATTTGTGGAGCACCGGCGCTACCAGCCAGACCATTACGGTAACGATGCCCGGCCAGTACTCGGTGACGGTAGACAATGGCTGCCCAAAAACCGACCAGACCTACGTGCTGCTGCCCAAGGCGAAAATCGCCCCGCCGGCCAGCACCAGCGTGTGCCCTGGCACCCCCGTAACGCTCATGCTCGAAACGCCTATCAACGGCAGCATCCAGTGGAGTACGGGCGCGACGACAGCCAGCATCACGGTGATGCCCACGGCTACCACTACCTACACCGTGACCGTACGCGACCACGGCCAGGTGTGTACCGACCAGGTAACAATTACCATTAGCTCGCCGCCCGTGGTGAGCTTGCCCGCCGACTCTTCGCCGGCCTGCGGCGCGGGCACGGCCACGCTCGATGCGGGCGCGGGTGCCACCAGCTACCTCTGGAGCACGGGCGCTACGACTCAAACCATTACCGTGAGCACCCCCGGTACCTACTCGGTGACGGCCAGCAACGGCGGCTGCTCGGCTACGGGCAGCACGGCCGTATTTCTGCCGCTGGCCAGCGTGCTGGGCGGGGCTACGCAGCATACGTGCGTGGGCCAGTCGCTGACGCTGAGCCTAGTATTGCCCACCAACGGCGCGGTACTGTGGAGCACGGGCGCTGCTACGAACAGCATCACGGTTTCGCCCTCGGCAAATACAACGTACTCCGTGCAGGTGAGCGCAGGCGGGCATACGTGCTCGGCCTCGGTGAACGTAGTGGTGGAGCCGCTGCCCAGCGTGACGCTGCTGGCGCAGAATCCGGTGTGCGTGTCGATGCCGGCTTATGCGCTCTCGGGCGGCTTCCCGGTGGGTGGCACATATAGCGGGCCGGGCGTAAGCAACAACACCTTCAACCCTGCCAGCGCCGGGGTGGGAACGCACACGATTACCTACACCTACTCGGCGGGCAACAACTGCACGGGCTCGGCTACCCAGACCCTGACGGTGCGGCCGCTGCCCACCGTGACGCTGGCGGCGCAGGCTCCGGTGTGCCGCGAAACCTCGGCCTTCGCCCTCACGGGCGGGATGCCGGCGGGCGGTGCCTACAGCGGGCCGGGCGTGAGCAACGGGCAGTTTAATCCTGCTACGGCGGGCGTGGGCACTCATACCATCACCTACACCTACGCCGATGCCAACGACTGCGCCAACTCGGCCAGCCAAACCCTAACGGTGCTGCCCCGGCCCACGCTCAGCGTGGTGCCCGACTCGCTGCTCTGCCCCGGCTCTACGGCCACTCTCACGGTGGGCACGGCCGGCGCGGGCGCGACCTACGCCTGGAGCACGGGCGCAACCGGCCCCAGCATTACGGTGGGTACGCCGGCTGCGGTGGGCACGCCCGATTCGTACTCGGTGACGGTGACCAACGCGGCGGGCTGCACGTATTTATTGCAGCAGAAAATCTACCGCTCGCCTTCGAGCACCCTGCCGCTGGCGGTTATCGACATGCTACCCAGCGACGGAGCCACGGGGTTGGACTTGCCCATCAACTTCTCCTGGAACCCCCAGGCTGGCTCCACGGCCCGCACGTTTGACCTGTATGTGTGGCCCGCCGCCGGCGTAATGCCCACGCAGCCCACCGTGGCGGGCATCAATACGCTCCAATACAGCTACAGCGGGCCGCTGCCCTACGGGGCAGCCTACAAGTGGCGCGTGGTGGCTCGCAACACCTGCGGCAGCACGCCCGGCTCTATCCAGACATTCGAGTTGCGCCAGCTGCCCGACTTGCAGGTAACGCTGGTGCAAAACCCCGACACCGCCTACAGCAGCCAGACCGTGCATGTGACCTGGAACGTGACCAATACCGGCCCCGGCAGTACCCTGGCCCAGCAGTGGCAGGACGTGGTGTATTTCTCGCAAAACTCCGTGTTTGACAACACGGCCGTGCGCATGGGCTCGGTGGGCAACGCTACCTATTTGCAGCCCAATGGCACCTACATCAACCAAGGCACCTTTAACGTGCCGCTGAGCATGGCCGGGCTGTACTACGTGTACGTGGTGGCCGATGGCGACAACCAGGTGCTTGAAACCAATAACAATAACAACACTGGCGCAGGTACGAAGCGCACCCGTATTCTGGTGCCTACGGCTCCCGATTTGATAGTGCAGCAGGTGAGCCACAACTCCTCCATCTTCGGCGGCGATACGCTACTGGTGGTGTACCGGGTGCGCAACGCGGGCTCGGTGGCTGTGGCTGCGAGCTGGACTGATGCGGGCTACGTGTCGCCCGATACGGTGCAGAATATCAGCCAGAACACGGGGCCGGGCATTCTGGGACCGGGTGCGCGGCGCGTGATAGAAAAGCGCAAGTTCCATACGCTGCTGCCTAACCAGACATACCAGGATACGCTGTATCTGCCGGTGCCGCACACCTTCTACGGCAAGTATTTCGTGTACGTATTCACCGACGACGCCAACGAGGTATTCGAGCTGGCGAGCACCAACAACGTGAACCCGCGCCTGCTCGTGCCCCGGCCCAACGACCCCACTCACCACGAGTACGTGCCGATAACGGTGTTCCTGCGGCCGCCGCCCGACCTGCGCGTAAACAGCGTAACGGCCCCGGCTACTGCCACGGCGGGCACCCCCATCAACCTGGGCTGGGAAGTGCAGAACTACGGGGCCAACAAGCCGTTCCCGCGCCTCGAAACCTACTGGGGCGATGCTGTGTACCTGTGCCCCAGCGCCACGTTTGACCCTGCCACGGCCATCGGCCTGGGCACCACGTACCACTATAATGGTACGGCCCTGGACTACAATGCGCCGAATAATAAGTACACTGCCAGCGCCATGCCCACGTTGCCTAACGGCATCAGCGGCAGCTACTACGTGTACGTGTTCACCGACAGCGGCAATCAGGTATTTGAGTACGACAAGGAGAACAACAACGACCAGCGCTCGCCGCAGCCGGTGAACATCAACCTGGTGTATGCCGACCTGCACCCGACGGCCCTCACAGCCCCGGCCACGCTCAGCGCACCCAACTCGTTTAGCGTGAGCTATACCGTGCAGAATACCACGGCCGCCATTATTCCGGCTAGTGGCACCTGGTTTGACCGCATCACGGCCATCGACGCCAACGGCACCTCGGCGGTGCTCGGCGACTACCCCCACGCCGGGCCGCTGGCCGTGGGCGCCGACTACTCTAACACCGTAACCGTGACGCTGCCGCCCTACCTGGTACCGGGCCAGGTGACCTTGCGCATCGATACCAACGGTAGCGGGAGCGTGTACGAATTCAATTTGGGCGGCAACAACAGCCAGACCACGACCTTCACCTACCTCTACTCCGACGACTTGGCGGTGAGCAACCTGACGGCAACCCCGGCGGCGTTCTCCGGCCAGAACATCACGGCGAGCTGGCGGGTAGACAACCTAGGGACCTTCACCACGCTGGCTACCAGCTGGAGCGACCAGCTCTACCTCTCGGTGGATAATGTGCTGGATGGCAGCGACCTGCAACTAGCCGCGCCTGGCAACACCTCGGCGCTGGCCCCCGGCGGCTTCTACACCCGCAGCCAGACCGTGACGCTACCGCAAGGGCTGAGCGGCAGCTACTACCTGCTAGTGCGCACCGCCAACTACCCCAACGGCACCCTGGCCGACACCAACCCTGCCAACAACGTAACCCAGCTGGCGCTGCCCATCACCCTCACCACGCCCGCCGACCTGCGCATCGTAACCACCACCGGGCAAGCCCCCGTGACCCCGGCCTATGCGCAGTCGGGCCAGCAGATGCACGTGCAGTTCCAGGTGCGCAACTACGGCCCCGGCGCTACGCCTGCCGCCGCCTGGAACGACGGCATTTACCTGAACACCAGCTCTGGGCTGAGCGGCGCTACCCGCATTGGGGTGGTATCGCATGGCGGGGTGCTGGCTTCCAACGGCGACTACCTCGTGGACGAGTACGTGACCGTGCCCGGCTACCTGGCCGCCGGCAGCTACTACCTGCTGTTGAGCACCGACAACAACGACCCCAGCGGCTACGGTCCGCAAACCTCGTTCTGGGGCGGGGCCACGCAGGTGGGCCTCGTGTACGAGCACCAGCAGGAGGGCAACAACACTTACCTGGTGCCCACCACCGTAACCGTGACCCTGCCGCAGCCCGCCGACCTGATAGTGCAGTCCGTGACCGTGCCCACTACCACCAAGCTCGGCAAGACGCTGACGGTGAGCTACACCGTGAAAAACCAAGGCAGCGCCGACGCCGTGGGCTTGCTCAAGGATGGCGCATACCTGAGCCAGGGCCGCACCCCCAATACCAGCGTCGACCCGCTCTTCGGTACCAACACCCGCAACCTGACCATCGCGCCGGGCGCGGTGCTTGGGGGCACCATTCGGGCGCGGGTGCAGGGGCTGCTGCCGGGCAATTACCACGGCTCGCTGGCTACCAACCTGTTCCACGACATCTACGAGACGAACTACCAGAACGACACCCTCTCGCAAGTGGCCGCCACGGCCGTGGATGTGAACGTGCTGCCGCTCAACGTAACCGTGCCGTTTGCCCTCGACCGCGACTCATTGGAGTTCTATAAAGTGACGCCGGGGGCCAACGTGGACTTGCTGGTGAAGCTCGGCTCGAACAAGAACTTCGGCCAGAACGAGGTGTACGTGGGCTACAACCGCGTGCCCACCGCCAGCAGCTTCGACTTCATCTACGACGACCCGATTAACACCCGGCAGGAGCTGCTCATCCCCAGCACCGGCCCCGGCGACTACTACATCATGGTGCGGACGCCTACCCTCTTCGGCGGGCAAACGGCTACGCTCCGGGCCGAGGCGCTGCCCTTCCAGGTGCGCAGCATTGCGAAGGACACCGTGGGCCAGGGCCGCGTAACCACGCGGGTGCTGGGCGCGGGCTTCCGCAAGGTGAGCAATACCCAGGCCGCGACCAAGTTCTACCTCACTGCTGGCAGCAACCCTGCTAACCTGGCCACGGCCGAGGTGGTAGCATTCCGCAGCAGCGTGGAAGTGACCTTGCGCTGGCACCTGGAAAACCTGCCCACTGGCAACTACAACGTGGTGGCCGACAACGGCGGCACGCTGGTGCAATTGTCTAATGGCCTGCACGTAGTAGCCAACAGCGGGCAGGTAGTGAACTTCGCCAGTATCACGCCGCCCGTGCTAGCGGTAGAAACGCCTGGCGACTGGACCTACTTCCTCACCAACTCCTCGAACGTGGACCTGCCCTACTGGGAATTCCAGTTTGAGGTGCCCGTGGGCTCCGGCCCGGTGGTGACGCACACGCCCAACGTGCGCAAGAAAAGCGACTTCCGCCCGGCCGTCTCCAACGCTGGCTTGGCCAACGACTACGCCGATGCTAGTACCGACGTGATTCCGTTCGTGGCCCGCGACCTGCGGCCGGGCGAGGTGATTCAGGTGAATTTGCACATGACCCCGCCCATCTCGTACTCCGACCTGGTGGCGGCCGGCGGCACCGTTCACTTCCCGGTGGTGCTCAACCAGCAGCCGGCCAGCGAGGCGATGTTTACGCGCCGCACCCTCGACTTTATTGCCCGCTACAAGGCAGCCGTGCTGGCCAGCCCCGGCCAGTTTGCCCCCGGCGTGGTGGCCCTGGCCCAGAACCCCAGCCCCACCGCCTGGACCGACAGCCTGACCCGCTACTACCTCGGCAACGGCCTAGTGGATGCCAGCAAGCTGCCCAGCCCGCCCCGCGTGCGCTACACTCAGCTCAACCGCGACACCCACGTACCGGGCGGCGTAGCCAGCGACTACTGGCGCATCAGCGAGCAGTACCACGAGTTCCGGCCCGACCCCTTCAGCAGCACCGGCTACCCGGCCCCGCTCTCGGGGGCTGCCGACTCGGTGCGCTTCGCCTACAACTCGCGCGGCGCCAACAGCACGGCCATTATTGCCGCCATCGACCCCAACCTGCTTACTGGCCCCGACGGCTACGGCCCCAAAAAGATGGTAGGCATCGAGCGCCGCAGCAACTACCAGGTGCAGTTTGAGAACGACCGGCTGCGCGCCACCGGCCCCGCCCAGCGGGTGCGGGTAAACGTGTCCCTCGACCAGACGGTAAGCCTCAACAGCTTCCGCCTCGGCGACTTCGGCTTCAACGGCCAGCGCTACGCCGTGCCCGACGGCGCGACTACCTACTCCAACACCATCGACCTGAGCAGCACGCTCGGCTACAAGGTGCGGGTGCTGGCGGGCCTCGACGTAGTGGGCCGCCAGGCGTTCTGGGAGTTCCAGACCCTTGACCCCGCCACCAACCAAACGCCCACCGACCCGCTGCGGGGCTTCCTGCCAGTGTCGGACACGCTGGGCAACGGCCACGGGTTCCTGAACTACACCATCCTGGCCGGCGGCATCGCCGTCACGGGCGACTCGCTGCGGGCCCAGGCCAGCATCGTGTTCGACAACAGCACCCCGCTCAAAACCAACCGCTGGGGCAACATCGTGGATGCCGGCCGCCCCGTAAGCGCCTTCACCAGCGTGGTGCAGCAGCCGGGTGCTACGCCCTCCTTTGCGCTCACCTGGACTGGCTCCGATGACCAGGGCGGCAGCGGCGTGGCATTTTACGATGTCTTCGCCGCCGAAAACAACCAGCCATTTAGGCAGGTGGCCAGTGGGATAACCAGCACGACGTACACCTTCACCGGGAACCCGGGCAGTACCTACCGCTTCTTCACCCTGGCCACCGACAACACCGGCAACCGCGAGGCCGCCAAGCAAACCGGCAATGCCGCCGCCCCGCTGCCCGTGGAGCTGCTCAGCTTTGCGGCCCGCCGCCAGGGCTCCGACGTACGCCTGAGCTGGCAAACCGCCAGCGAGCGCAACTCGGCCTGGTTTGTGGTGCAGGCCACGGCCGACCCCCTGGCTGGCTTTCAGGAAATAGGTCGCGTGGCGGCGGCGGGCAGCTCCCTCACGCTGCGCTCCTACGCCTTCACCGAGCGCAACGTGCCTATGGCCCGCCCCCTGCGCTACTACCGCCTGCACCAGCTTGACCTTGATGGCAAAGACAGCTACTCGCCCGTGGTAGTGGTGCCGCTCGATGCCACCGACGCCCCGCTGACCCTGCAAGCCTACCCGAACCCCTTCTACGGCCCGGAATTTTCGGCCCTCATCACGGCCCCCGAAACCCTGGCCGGTGTTGAGCTGAGCCTCTACGACCTCACCGGCCGCCTGCTCAGCCAGCAAGTCCTCACGGCCCCGGCCGGCGTCAGCAGCATCCGCCTCGCGGGCTTCGCCGACCTGCCTACCGGCGTGTACGTGCTGCGCCTGAAGGCCGGCAGCGAGGTGCGCCAGGTGCGAGTAGAGAAGCAGTAAGTAGTTGGTGACTACAGAAAGCCCCGCTTGCCTGGAAAGGTGGGCGGGGCTTTTTGGTGCCCCTCCGGTCGCGCCCGCACCCTGCCGAAGCATCGCGCCGGAGCATCGCGCCGGAGCAGCCAGCGCCAACGGGTGGCCGACAACTCCGCGCCGACACCCTTTCGCCAGTGCGGAATGGTGCCCTAACCTCATTAGGCACCTATTCCGCACTGGCGAAAGGCACCCTGAACCCTTCGGGCACCTATTCGCCGGTGCAGAATAGGTGCCTGAAGGGTTCAGGGTGCCATTCGCCAACGCGGAATAGGTGCCTGAACCCTTCCGGCACCCTTTCGCCGATGCGGAATAGGTGCCGGAAGGGTTCAGGCACCTATTCGCCGGTGCGGAATGCCTGCCAGACAGGCGCAAGTGGCTTGTCTGCCGACGCTGCAAGGCTTCTCAGCGTCCTGGCCGTTTTTGCCGGTAGTCAGGGCAGTGTTACGCCGCGCCCCAGCACCAGGCAGAAGCCGAGAAAGCTGCCACCTACTGCCAGCAGAAACAGCCAGTCGGGCTTACCCGCTTCTGCCGGAGCCGGCCTGCTTGTATAAGTGAGCCGCCGCACCAGGAATAGCAACGGACTCGCGGCCCCCAGTATTTCGCCGCTGGTTTCCCACATGGCCTGCGCCCGGCCTGGGGCATACCAGGCCGCCGCCGCAAAGGCAGCCAGACTGGCCGCCAGATAGGGCACCACCAGCAAACCCGCGCCGGCCCCCCGGCGCTGATAAGTGGCCAGCAGGGTATTCGGCCACGTAGCCAGGGCAGCGCGCCGCACCAGTACGTGGTAGGCCAGCACCCCCAGCCCGCCCAGCAGTACCCGCCAGCCCAGGGTGGCCGCGCGGCCAGGCATGGGCAGGGCCAGGTCGCCCAGGTTGGTGAGGGCTTCCAGCAGCAGGTAGCCCGCAAACCAGCAAAGAGTAAAGGCCATAGTAAACCAGCCAACCAGGCCCCGCCGCCCCAGGCGCGGGGTACTGCGCAAGTACCAGTACAGTCCGCCGCCCACCAGCAGGCTGGCCAGCGGCCCCGCCACATCGACCCAGTAGGAAGGCGGCCGGCTACGAAAATACACGGAGCTGACCAGCGTTATCTGCCCGCCCAGGGCCAGGCAGGCCCCCCCATGCCCCAGCACCTCGTGCGCAATGGCGGCGGCCATGTAAGCAGCAACGCCGGCAGCGGCCAGCTGGAAGAAAAGCGTAGGTTTCAAGGCTGGGCGCTAAAAAGGTGGGGCTCGCGCAAAGAACGTCTTTCGTCGTGCGAGTCCTACAGTAGCTGCTGTTGCGTGGGTGGGGTGCCACGGAGAACAACCCAGTATTAGTACGCCGCCGAAAGGCGACCCGCAACCCGGCAGCGTATTTGCCGGCCAACAAAAAACCCCCAGCCAAGGGCTGAGGGCTTTCCAAACATGAGAAAACAACAAGATTAGTCTTTCAGTAGCCGCGCCACGAACTGCAGGGGCGTGCCGGCCGGGGCGGTGCCGCGCACCAGCAGCAGGTAGGTGCCACCGGCTACCTCGTGCAAGTCGAGCGAGTGGGTGAGGCCTGCCGCCAGCGAGTAGCTGCGCACCAGGCGGCCCGTGGCATCGAGCAGGGTTACCTGGTAGGTGCCGGTGGGCAGCTGCATCAAATCCAGCTCGGTGGTGGTGGCTACCGGGTTGGGGTAGAGGCCGATTGCTGGGGCAACACCGTCAGCGGTGAAGCTTACGGCACGCACCGGCGAGTAAGTAGCGGTGCCGCTCACGTCAACCTGGCGCAGGCGGTAGTACACCGGGCCAGTGGCTTTGGCGGCCACACCCGCATCGGTGAGGGTGTAGCTGGTGGCGGTGGGCTTGGTGCCCTGCCCGGCTACTGCCCCTATTTTGGCGAAGCTGAGGCCGTCGAAGCTGCGCTCCACGTCGAAGTGGTCGTTGTTGACTTCCGAAGCGGTAGTCCACTTCAGCAGGGCGTCGCGGTTTTGCACGGGCTGGGCCGTGAATACCGTCAGCGTTACGGGCAGCGGGTTGGCCCCGGTAGAGAAGGTTTCGGTCACGATGTTGGTGCCGCCATTGGCATCGGTGGTGGTGATATTCACGGAGTAGGTGCCGCCGGTTTTGGCCAGTTTGGTGGGGTCGCTCACGTAGAGCTGGCCGGTGGTGGCATTCAGGCTAATGCCGGTGGGCAGGGTGTTGGCCGTGTTGCCGGTGGGGCCGGCGTTGGGCACGGCCACGGCTCCTGTCACGCCATTGCTCAGGGGCAGGTCGGCGGTTTGGGTGGCAGCCGTACCGTCGGGGCTGTACACCAGGCCTTGGTTGTTGTACACCGCGCCGTTGGGGTCGATGAGGTACGTCACCACGTCATTCACCTTGTAGGTTGCCAGGCCGCCCTTCACGGTGGTAGCCGTGTAAGCCGAAACCACATCGGGCGAAACCGGGATGGTGTACAGGGCCGGGGTGCTGGCCGCCAGCAGGTTGTCGGTGGCCGAGTAGGTGAAGAAGGCATTGCCCACGAAGCCGCTGGTAGGCTTGAAGCTCAGCTTGCTGGCGTCGGTAATGGCCTGGCCCACTGTGGCAGCCGTGCCGTTGTAGTACAGCGTGCCCTCGGCCGTCGTGGGCAGGCTCACGATAGTGTAGCCGTTGGTGGCGGCAATGGTGCCGTCAGGGTCAGCGGCTACCAGCGACGAGATGGGCAGGGCCACGGCGTTGTTGGCGCGGGCGCTTTGCAGGCTGTTCACGATGTTCTGAGCCACGGGTGGGCGGTTGGCGGCCGTGGTCGTGAGCGTTGCTGTGTTATTGCCCGTGTTGCTTTCGCCGGCCGAGGTAACGGCCGCCGTGAGCGCCAGCGAGCCGCTGGCGGGCATGGTCACGGTAAACGAGTTGGTAACGGTGTTGGCCGCCCCTGTCGCCAGGTAGGTAATGGCCGGAAAGGCGAGTACCCCCGTGCTCTGCGTGTAAGTGGCCCCCGTGTTGGAGTAGTTGATAACGCCGCCCGTCAGCGTGCCCGTTTGCCCGGCTACCAGCAAGCTGGCCGTGGTCAGGTTCTTGGGCAGGGTCACGGTTTGCGTCACGCTGGGCACCGTGGAGGGGCCGTTGTTGGTCGTTGTCACGGCGTAGGTAACGGCCGCGCCGGGCAAAGCCGTGGTGGGGCCGCTGAGGCCGGTAGTAGCATCGTAGCTCGGCGTGATGGTGGTCGAGTTACTGTCCTGGTTGTCGATGATGGTACTCTCCGACGTGCCCGAGGCCACGGTAGTTGTCACTACCACCGGCCCGCTGGCCGGGGCCGGGAAGGCCACGGCGTAGCTGGTAGCCGCCCCAGCCTTGAGCGTACCCGGCGGCAAAGTCAGCGCGCCCGTGGTAGCGTTGTAGGTGGCCCCGTTCGGGAACACCAGCAGGCCGCTGGTAGTGTTGAGGGTGCCCGTTTGCGTAGCCACTTTGAGGGTGCCGGCCGTGAGGCCGGCCGGCAGGCCCGCCTGCTGCTGCACGTTATCCACGTCCAGGCTGCCAGTATTGCTGAAGGCGAACACGTAGCTCAGCGTGCTGCCGGGCGCGGCCGGGCTGGTGGGCATGGTCGTGATGTCGGCTTTCAGGTTAGCAGGCTCGGCTGTGGTGGGGGCCAGGGTGGTCACGATGCCCGCCGCGTTGTTGCCGGGCACGAGGTCGGTGCTGGTAGTGGTGGCTTTGGCCGTGCCCGGCACCTGCCCGCCGCTGGGGCTGGCCGGCATGGTGAAGGTCACATAATTCACTTGGCTGGTGCCGGCCGGCTGGCTGGCCAGCGCGTCAAACGTAACCAGGCCCGACGTGCTGTAAGTGCCCGCGCCGCTTACTACCACGTTGCTCAGCCCGGCGGGCAGCTGCAAGGTAGTAGCCACCGTTGCCGCCGGCGTAGCGCCGTTGTTGGTCGTCGTCACGGTGTAGTTCACCAGGGTGCCCGCCACGGCCGTAGCCGGGCCGGTGATGCTCACGGCTACGTCGGCGGCCGGGGTTACGGCCGTCGGCATGGTGGCGGCGTTGTTGGCCGGGGCCGTGTCGAGGGTGGTGGTGCCCACCGTGCTGCTCACGGTGTACGACTGCGCCGGGGCCGTAAAGGCGAGGTTGAATACCTGCGTAGCCCCTACCGCGTCGCTGGCAATAGCCGGCAGCGTGAGCAGGCCGGTAGCGGCCGTGTACGTGGCGGCTACGGCCGCGCCGGTGTTGTCGGTTACCGTCACCGTGCTCAGGCCGGCCGGCAGCTGCACCGTTTCGGCGGTGCTGGTGGCGGCGTCGGGACCGTTATTGAGGAAGGTGGCCGTGTAGCTCACGGGCTGGCCGGGCACGGCGCTGGCCGGGCCGGTCAGGGTCGTTACCAGGTCGGTAATGGGCAGCACACGGATGGTCGTAGCCTTCACGTTGTCGGCCGGAATCTTATCCGAGGTAGCGCTGCCTACCGACATGGTAGCCAGCAGGCGCCCGTCGTTAGGCAGGGTAGCAGGCAGCGTCACGACTACTGCCGTAGAGCTGGAGGCATCGCTGGCCAGGCTGGTGAGGGTGGGCAGCGTCAGCACGCCCGTGGTCACGTTGTAGGTTGCAGTTACGCTGCCGTAGCTGTAGGTAACGATGGCGCTATTGCCCGTGCCCGAGGCCGTGCCCGCATTGCCGCCCACCGTGAGGGTACCCACGCCCAGGCCCGGTACCAGCTGCAGCTGCTGCGTCACGTTCGAGGCCGTACTGGTAGCCACGTTGGTGCCGTCGTTGCCCACCCCAGCCGTGTAAGTGACTTTGGTAGTGGCCGGCACCACGGTAGCCGTAGTGCTGGTGCCATCGGGCAGGGTTTCCGAGGCAATGCGTAGGATGGCGTACACGTTGGCCGTGGTGAGGGTAGCCGCGCCCGGCGTGATAATCCCCGCCGTGGTGTTGGCGGCGCCGTTCAGGTAGGCTACGTTGTTGGTGGTGCTGGTTTCGCCGGTTTGGGCAGCCACGCGGGCCACGGGCGAGTACGTGGGCACCGCCAGCGTGCCGGCCGGCGAGTTGAAGGTGATGGTGTTGGCCAGCGTCTGGCCGACGGGCAGAATGCCGGTGGGCGGGAAAGCCACGGTGCCGGCCACAATGGTGATGCTGCCGCCGCTGGCGATTACGAAGTTGCCATCCACAAAATTGCCCGTTACGGCGCTGGCGGTGGCGTTGTAGTAGCCGCTGTTGCTCACGTACACGCCCGTCAGGCCCTGGGGCAGCTCCACGGTTTGCAGGGCCCCGGTGGTGGCTTGCGGGCCGTTGTTGGTAGTCGTCACGTTCAGGGTGATGGGCGAGCCAGCCACAGCCGTCGTCGGCCCCGAGATGCTGGTGCTTAGGTCAAGCTGCACGGCCGTAGCCAGGCTGGCCGGGGCCGTGTTGTTGGCGTAGCTGGCTTCGGGCGTGGTGGTGGTGGCGCTGGCCGTGGCAGTCACTACGCCGCTGGTGGGCATGGTAAACGAGATGGTGGACATCCCCATGCTGCCGGCTGGCAGCGCAAAGGTGCCGTAAGTAACCAGCCCGGTCGTGTTGTTGTAGCTGCCGCCGTTGCTGGCCGCCACAGTGCCGTAGGCGGTGAGCCCGGCCGGCAGCTGCACGGTAGCCGTGGTGCCGGTGGCCTCCTGCGTGCCGTTGTTGAGAACGCTCAGCGCAAACGAGGCCGCGCTGCCGGGGGCTACCGGCGTGGTAGCCGAGGGCGTGAGGGTCACCACGAGGTCGGCCACGGCCGTAGTCGTGAGCGTGAGACTGGCGGCGTTGGGGGCCAGGTTCACGGCCTCGTTGCTGCTGGTGCTGGTGTTGTCGGTGAGGGTGCTGCTGCCCACGGCCGCCGGGGCCGTGAAGGCAAACGAGAAGGCATTGGCCGTGCCGCTGGCCAGCACGCCCGCCGTGCCGAAGTTGATAACCGTAACGGCCGTGGCCCCTGTGCCCGTCGTGGTGAAGCTGCCGGTGGTCAGGCCATAGCGCGTCGTCAGGGCCTGTTGCTGCGTGGCGCTTAGCGAAGCGCCGGTGGGCAGCGTCACCGTCTGGGCTACGCTACTGGCATCCTGCGGGCCTTCGTTGGTGAAGGTAGCCGTGTAGGTGCCCGTAGCCTGCCCGGCCAGCAGGGTAGTGGGGCCGGTGAGGCTGGCCGCGATTTCGGTGATGCACGTAGCGCCCGCCACGCTGCCCGCCACCGCCCGGCTGATGCCGGCGTTGCGGGTGCCGGTGGTGCCGGCCGCCGCGCCGTAAGCGCTGCCGCCCGTCGTGGTGCCGCTAGCTCCCGCCGCGGCCGACGAGGCCGCCGCTACCGCGCCGTTGGTGAAGATGATGCCGCCGCCGCCACCGCCACCGGGGCCGTGCAGGCTGGTAGCAGTGTTCGAGCCGCCGTTGCCGCCCGTGGCGCTCAGCGTGAGCGCGGCCAGGCCGGCGGTGCTGCCGTTGGTAGTGAGCAGGATGGAGCCGCCCGCCCCGCCGCCGCCCGCCCCGTCGATGTCGGGGGTGCCGGCCGGGGCGCTGCCATTGGCCACAATGCCGCCGCCGTTGCTGCTTACAGTGCCCGTGCGCACCAGCACCAGGCCGCCGCCGTTGCCGCCGCTGCTGGCAAAGCCGGTGTTGCTGGCGTCGCCGGTGCCGTTGTTGGTGGTGCCGGCTCCGCCGCCGCCGCCCAGCACCAGCCGGCTGCTGCTGGCCGAGGGGAAGGCCGCGCCCGGCTCGCCGCCGGTAGCCGCGTTGCCGCTCCAGGTGTTGCCGCCGCGCCCGCCGGCCCCGCCGTTGGCCCCGCCGCCGCCGCCGCTGTTTTGCTGGTTGTTGCCGATTTCACCGTCCGTGCCGCCGCCGCCCGCGTTGCCGGGCGCGCCCCGGGCATTATCGCCGCCGGGGTAGCCGTCGGCCTGGCCGCTGTTGAGCAGGGCCGGGAAGCCCGTGGCCGCCGTGCGCGTATCGAGTAGCGCGGTGGTAGAGTACGCCGGGTCGCTCACGTAGCGCGGCGTGCCCAGAATGCCTTCGCCCTTGGTGCCGTGCACGTTCAGGCTGGCCGACGAGCGGTAGTCGGTAGTAGTAGCCGTGGCGGTGGCGTCGCCGCCGAGTACCCGCCCCGCCCCGCCGCGAAAGCCCGCACCGTTGGCGTTGATGCTGTAAGTGCCCAGGCTAAGCTGCCCGGCCACGTCGAGGGCCACAATGCCGCCGGTGCTGCCGTTCCAGGGGCTGGGCAGCAGGTTGGCGCCCAGCGTGAGGTTCACGTATTGCGGCACCCGCACCACCTGGAAGCTGCGTTGGCCCGCCGTGCTGCTGGCATCGGTGTTCTGGTAGCTGTTGAGCAGCGGGGTCTTCAGCGTCACGGTGTTGCCCGCTACCGAAGCTACTTGCACGTACTCGTACTGCCCGGCCACGAACGTGCCCGACAGAATAGCGCCGTTCACTGGCGAGCCAGGCTGGCCGGTGCCGTAGCTGCTGGTGTTGTCGGCGTAGTCGAAGTCGCCGCCCTGCATCTGGATAACCAGCAGCAGGTCGTTGGCGGCTACGGCTTTGCTGTTGCCCCGGCCGCTACCCAGGTTGAGCTGCGTAGCGCCGGCCACTGCCGATTCCGGGGAGTAGTACGTGTTGAGGACGCCCGTGCTGGCGGTAGTCGTCAGCGAGAGGTCTTTGCCGGGCGTGGCGCACGGGGCCGGGGTGCCGGCCGCGCCTGCGGCCGTCACGGGCACGGTGTAGGTAGCCAGCGCCGCCGAGGTCAGGCTGGCGTCGTCGGTGACGCTGTAGGTAAAGGTGGCGTTGCCGCTAAAGGTGGTGGCTGGGGCAAACGTGAGCAGGGCCGCCTGCGCCGCCGTCAGCTGCTGGTTGAGCGTGGCTACCGTGCCGTTCACGTACAAGATGCCCTGCGCCGCCGGGGGCAGGCTGGCGAGGGTGTAGTACTGCACGGTGCCATCCACCGTGGAGCTGAGCGAGGGAATAGCCACCGTGCCCGCCGTGTTGGCCAGGCTGGCCGTCGTCACGTTGTTGGCTACCGGGGCCAGGCGGCACCAGCTCAGCAGGTCGATGCCGATGGCTTGCTGGGTGGGGTCGGTGGCGTAGGTAGAGGTATTGCGGTAGGTGAGGGTGATGGAGGTAACGGGCCCCGGAAAATAGGCGATGACCGTGCCATCGGTGCTTGAGGTAGCCGTGACGCTGGTGGTGCCCGTGGCTACGTTGCCGCTGATGCTGGTGCTGCAGGTATTCGGGTTGGCCGGGCCCACCACGGGCGTCACGGTCGTGCTGCCGTTGGCTCCCAGAAAGGTTACCTGGTCGATAAAGGCATTGGTGCTATTCTCTGACCGGTCGACGTCCTGCACCTGCACCGCGAAGTTGCTTACTGGCCGGTTGAAGTTGAACGTTACCGTAGAGGTATTTTCGGTCTGGCTGGCGTAGTCGGTATACCAGCGCAGGGAGGTGGCCCCGTTTACCGTGCCTACCTGCAGAGTGCTGGCCGTAGCCGTGCCCGGCGTGGTGTAGCCGCCGCTGCCAACAGTTGTCACGCCCGAGGGTGCGGGCGTGGCCGCGTGGGCTTTCCAGTCCTCCCCCACCGGGCGGGTGCTGAAGCTAAACGTAGCCGGGGCCGTGGCACACACGGTGTTGCTGACCGGAATGGTATAGGTAGCTGTGTTGGTAACCAGCCCCGCATCGTCGGTGGCCGAGTACGTAAACGTGGCGTTGCCACTAGCTGCATTCAGAGGGAAGTAGCGCAGCGAAGCCGCCTGGTCGGGCGTCAGCGTTTGGTTGGCCGTCACGGCGGTGTAGGTGGTGCCGGTCGAGTTGTAGTAGAGCGTGCCCTGGGTGGTAGCGTTAGGAATAGTCTTGACCAGGTACGAAGCAATGGTGCCCTCAGCCGTAGCGTTGAGGGGCTTGATGCCCACCTGGCCGGCCGTGCTGGGTATGGTGGCCGTGGTCACGTTGTTGGCTACCGGGGCCAGGCGGCACCAGCTCAGGCTTACGAGGCCCGTGGTCTGGGTGCGGTCGGTGGTGCTGCTCACATAAGGCGCAATATTCTCATACGTGAGCACCACCCGCCGCACCGCGCTGGGAAAAGTTATTATCACATCGCTGTCGCGGCTGGCGCTGCTGGTGGCAATGCCCGTTACGGCATTGCTCTTGTAGGCCGGCGTGGTGCCACTGGTATAGTTCGAGCCGCTGCCCACAAAACGGTTGGCGTTGTTAATGCCCACGGTTACGTCGCCCGCAACCAGCGTGAGGGGGCTACCGCCGGTCAGGTTCGCGTAGCCGTCGAAGGTCACCCGGTCGATAAAGTTATTGGGGTCAGTATCGCGGTCGATGTCCGTCATCACCAGCTTGAGGTTGGATACGGGCCGGCTGAAGGTGAGCGTTATAGTGGAAGCGTTGCTAGTCGACACGCCCACGTCGTTCTGCTGCCACACCAGAAAATTGCCGCTGCTGCTTAGCACCGTGCTGGGGCCTACCGCGAAGGTGTTGGTGTTGGTGCCCGTCACCGTGGAAGAGAAAGCGCTGTAGGTAACCGTAGCAGTACCCACGGCATCCGTGCCGGTTTTGCGGCTGCCGGTGGCTACGGCGTTGTAGTCCAGCGTGGTAGCGGCCGTAGTGCAAGTCTGGGCGCTGGCCTGCGGAGAGGCCAGGCTGGCCCAGGCCAGGGTGAGCAGTAAAAAATATAGT
This sequence comes from Janthinobacterium lividum, assembly GCA_050954465.1. Classification (GTDB taxonomy): domain Bacteria; phylum Bacteroidota; class Bacteroidia; order Cytophagales; family Hymenobacteraceae; genus Hymenobacter. The sequence goes on along the minus strand of JBPBPU010000155.1, from coordinate 51,336 downwards.
ATTTTTCTCATGGAGGTTTGTAAAGAGAGCTGGGTAAGTTGTTTAAAGTCAGTAGGAGGCAGGAAAGCGCTGTTTTTGGGCCAGCACATTTTCTGTATTATTTAGGATGGCTGAATAAATGAGGCCGTAGCTTTCAGCGGTTGCTGGCGGCAGCAACCTGGCAATTGAGTCGGAGGGGAGTTGGGGGAGGCTGCTTTTTCAGCCCCGATGAGCCGCGCTGGCAGCTCGGTAGCCGCCCGCTGGTATTGGGCAGCCTAGCGGATTCTGGCTGGCCGGGGCGCGCCAACTGCTGGCATCGGGCGTTGAGGAGAGTAGCTTAGGAGGGTATTGTGCCGGGCAGGCGGGCTACCTGGGCCGCTGGGAGCCTGCGCCAGCGACGAGTTGCCCTGGCTTGGTAGCAGGAGCGCCTGACTGGCCAGTAGCACAGCCAGCACGACCAGCCGCTGGTGCCAACCGAAGGAGCTGCGCCGCCGGGTACCCGCCGACCAGGGGCGGTAACGCTGGGCGGGTTCGATAAAAAAACGCTGAGGGACAAGTTGTTTCATAGCGAGACATCCAGTAAAATGCCGCGTTTATTCAATAAATCGAGCAGAAACGCGAACGCATAGTAAAATTCCTGTCTCAGCGAGTATTTCCCAAAGTATTAGCTCGAATGGTCGGATTTACGGCTCGAACAGCACGATTTCCGGTATTAGCAGAATTCAGGTAGCCAGTAGCACTGGGATGAGCGCCAACCTATTGCAGGCCACTGGCCTGCGCTAGCAGCACAATACCTAAACTGTTCTTGTCTCCCCATGCAGGCTAGTGGCCTGCTTTATGGGTAGGATTCCACATTCGGCCACTTGAAGCGCCGGGCAAAGCATGCGGTAACTTGCTGAACAGCGTAACAAGTAGCGCCTGAAAAACAAAAGCGCAACGCAGCGGCATTCATCGCTAGGACGAAAGTGCCGCTGCGTTGCGCTTCGCAAAATAAGGTAGCTCTTCAGCGCTGGTTACCAGCCCTATACCAGGTGCAGCCGTTCCAGCAGCTCGTCGCGGTAGGCGCGGCTCAGGGGCAAAAGCTGGCCGCTCACCTGCACAATGTTGCGCACCGGGTCGAGGCGCTCGATGCATTCGGCATTGATGAGGTAGCTGCGCTGAATCTGCACAAACTGCCCGGCGGGCAGGTGCTGGCTTATCTCGCGCAGGGGCTGGCGCACCAGCACCGTGCGGCCCGCGCTCAGGGCCAGGCGGCAGTGTTTCCCCTCCGACATCACCCAGGAAATATCTGCCAGCGCTACTTTCACCAGCAGGCCGTCTTGCTTCACAAACAAGGCATGAGGCAGCAAAACGCTGGTGCTGGCCGTGGCAAACATGCCTCCCTCCGGGGCTTCGTCCTCATCGGCCGGAGCCGCCACGAAGTTGGCCACCGCCAGCTCAATGGCGCGTTGCAGGGAAGCAGCATCTACGGGCTTTACCAGGTACGCTGCTGGCCCCACTGCCCGCGCCCGCCCGAAGGACTCCGCATCGGTCTGCGAAGTCAGAAAAATGAGGGGCACCGGGCGCTCGGCCAGCAGCTGCCGGGCCAGCTCCACCCCATCGGGGCCGCGCCGCCCCAGGCTGATATCGAGCAGGACCACATCGGGCGGGGGACTAGCCGAGCGAAACAGGCGCATTGCCGTGGCCGCGTCGGGCGCCGGGCCAATAACGTGGTAGGTCAGGTCGTTGAGCGCCGCTTCCAGTTGCTCGGCAAACAGGGGTTCATCTTCAACTACCAGTACCTGTAAGGGAAAGTCAGCGGCCATAGCGAAAAAGGATAGAGAGAGAAAAAACGCAGCATTCGTGCGTGGCAAGCCAGGAGGCCACTTCGGGTACCTACGCTGGCTGCCGGGTGGTTGGATTAGCCGCCGCCACCAGCGACCCGGCCGGGGCCAGCGGCAGCGTAAGCGTGGCTACCGTGCCAGCGTCGTTGGGAACATTAGCCAGGGTAAGCTGGCCGCCCTGCGCCTCGGCAAAGTTGCGGCTAAGCAGCAGCCCCAGGCCGGCCCCCTGCCCCTGCTGTGCTACGTGCAGGTGCGTGGCCGGGGCCGCCAGCTGAGCCAGGGTTTCGGGGTCCAGGCCCTCACCGGTGTCCGTAATCTGGAGCTGCCCGCTCCCGGCCGGTGAGCGCGTGGCGTGCAGGGTTACGCGCCCACCGGCCGGCGTAGCCTGGAGGGCGTTCCCCGTGAGGTTGCGCAGGATGGTGCGGGTCATGTCGGGGTCGGCCAGCACCAGCAAGTCGGTGGGGGCCTCGCAGCTCAGGGCAATGTCGGCGGCATCGGCGGTGTTCTGGTAGAGGGCCGTTATTTCGGCCAGTAGCTCCGTGACGCGCAGCGGGCGTGGAGTGGGCACCAGCTCGCCGCGCTGGCTCAGGGCCCAGTTGAGGAGGTTGTCGAGCAGCTCGCTCAAGTGCTGGGCCGCCTGCCGGATGCGGCCCCCCAGGCCCGCCAGGCGGGTAGTATCTTGGCGCTGCACGTAGCGGTGGAGCAAATCGGCCAGGCCCGTAAACGCCACTACGGGCGAGCGCAGGTCGTGGGCCACCAGCGCATAAAGGCGGTCCTGGGCCGCGCGGGTTTGGGTAAGCTCGGCGTACTGGGTGGCCAGCAGCGCCCGGCTGCGGCGCAGGCGTAAGGCCAGCACCGCCACCGCCGCCAGGGCCGCCAGCACCAGCGCTAGCACGGCGGCCAGCGTCCAGAGGCGCTGGTGCTGTTGCTGCTGCTGCTGGGTGAGCTGCTGAATGCGGGTTTCCTTGCGCTCGGTGTCGAAGCGCACTTGCAGGTTGTTGAGCTGCTGGTTGTTGGCCAGGGTATTCAGCGAGTCGCTCAGGGTCAATAGCTTGGTGGCAGCCTCGTAGGCCTGGCGGTACTTGCTTTGCCCGGCGTAGGCGTCGCACAGGATTTCGTAGCCGCCGCCCTCCGTGCGCAGGTCCTGCACTTGTTTGGCCAGCTCCACCGTGCGAAGCGCGGCCTGCACCGCCTCGGCATGCCTGCCCTGCTGCTGCCGCACGAAGGCTACTTCCTGCCAGGCAAAGGCTGCACTGCCAAGGTCGTCACTGCGCTGGTACACCCCAATGGCTTGCTGCAAGAAATACACCGCCGAATCGTACTGGTGCGTAGTGCGGGCGATGATGCTGAGCGAAGTCAGGCCGGCTCCTACGTTATAGGAGTCGTGCAGGGCCTGGGCCCCTTGCAGGCCCTGCCGGGCATAGCGCGTGGCCAGCCGGCGCACCGAATCGGTGGTTTCCCCAAACTGAAAGCGGTTCACGTACAGCGAAGCCAGGCTAACGACGATGTCGTTCAGCAAATGGGGCTTGGCCGGGCGTAGCGCCTGGGTAATAGCCAGGGCCTGCCGGTAGTAGCGCCCGGCCCGGGCAAAATGGTGGCCCTGGCCCGTGGATATTTCGGCCAGGGTCCGCAGGGCACTGGCCCGCAGGGGCAGCAGCCGGGCCGGCGCGTTATCGCTCAGGTGCAGGGCCTGCTGGCCCAGCTGCTCGGCCCGGGCGTACTGCCGGGCGTTGGAGGCGGTAACCGCCAGGGAGATAAGGCATTTTAGCTCGCCGCTTAGGTAGTGCTGGCGACGGGCCAGGGCCAGCCCCTGCTCACCCAGTTGCCGGGCCTCGCCCAGGTCAGTTTGTCGGCGCAGGCTGCTCAGCTGGGCCAGCGCGTACACCCGCACGGTGTCGGGCAGGGCATGCTGGCGCAGCAGGGCCGCTACCGAGTCGGGGGTGCCTGGTAGCCGGCCTGGTCCCTGGGCAGCTGCACGGCCCAGGGCCAATGTAAGCAGCAGAGCAATAAGCAAGTAGTGTTTCATAGAGAGGCAGCACCAGCGTTGACAGCCAGTAGGATAAGGAGAGTAACGGGTAAAAGCTAGCTTATAGAGGAAATAACCTGGAAATACCCAGTAAGCTCATCCCTTGGGCGCTGCGCCGCCGGTGCGTAGCCGGTGAGGAAGAAACAGCAGAAATCGTCTCACTTAGCAACCACTTTTGGTAAGCTCAGGCATACGTGCTGCAGCTTGCTCATAAACAGTTCAAACTAACCCGTATAAGTGAGCACGGCCGGGTAGGGGCAAAGGTATCGGCAAATGGGGGGAGCGATACAAAGCTTAGGTGAACGCCCTTTTTAGCCGGGTAAATGCTCGAAATATTCCGACGAACCCAGGTTCAGTGGCACCGCCTCTGACTAGTTTTCCGCCAGCTCCTTGCGCTATAGAAGGTCGTATTGCACACCCTCGCCCAGCACAAATTCTACTTCGCGGATGCCGTAGCGCTGGTAGGGCGCGGGTATCAGTAGCATCTCACTGGTTAACTATTCGAACAGGATTTCCCGATAAGCTTGGAAAAACTTCTTTCTCGCGTTTGCCTGTGCGAGAGAATATAGTGCTTGCAGTACCTACAAAAAAAACAATGTTCTCTTCTCACAAAACTGGTAAGTAGGTGGTCACTCACCTTATACTTTATAAGGCAAAAAAATAGTACTTTTATTTTATAAACCGGTGGCTTAAAGCCTGACGCCACTTTGATTAGCGCAAGCCTTAGTTATGAGTTATAATGTTTATTATTAAATCGTTAACTTTCAAAATAAACATTATTTTCTTGATTTAATCTTGATGAACTCTCATTGCTACGATGGGTACTATTCCTTTGTCCCAGCCTCAGCCGGGGCCACGTATCATTTCACCCTCTCCCATTCCCACCACTATGAAAAGCTTACTAACTTATTGTTGGCGGCTGACCCTGCTACTGCTGCTAGCCAGCGCCGGGCCAGCCGTTGCCGCCACTGCCGACCTCACGTTCAACGTGAACATGCAGTACCAAATCCAGCAAGGTAAATTCACCGTCGGCACCGATGCCGTGGTGGTGCTGGGCAGCTTCTCGGCCTCGGGCGTGACGCTCACTGACTCCGATGGCGACAAAATCTACTCCGGCACCGTGACCGGCCAGACTACGGATGCCGAGGTTACTTACAACTACCGCTTCACCCACGGCGGGGCTACCACCAGCGAAACGGTGGCCGCCCGCCGGTACGTGGTGCAGGCTGCCTCCTCGGCCAATGCTCTGGACGACTGGTTTAATGATGCCCAGCCGCCTTATCCGTATGCCGACTTTTTTGCGTCCTCGGTGAAGACGATTCCCGGTGAGGTGGTGCGCTTCAACGACAGCTCGCAGGGGGGCGCGGCCATTAGCTGGAGTTGGACGTTTCAGGGCAGCACCACGCCTTCCTCGACCGCCCAAAACCCCACCGCCACCTGGACCAGCCCCGGTACCTACACCGTCACGCTGACGGCCACTGGCAGCGGCGTATCGACCTCTAAAAGCATGACCGTGACAGTAGTATCGGTAGACTCGGATGCGCTGGGCTGGTGGAACGACGCCGTGTTTTACCAGATTTATCCGCGCAGCTACCTCGATACCGGCGGGGCGCTCACCTCGGACGGCTACGCCTCCGGTGACTTGCAGGGCATGATTAGCAAGCTCGACTACCTGGCTACCGACCTGGGCGTGACGGCCTTATACATCATGCCCATATATGACGCGTCGCGTTCCTACTACGGCGGCTACGAGATACGGGATTACAAGAGCATTATTGCCGAAGTAGGCTCCAAAACGGACTTCGACCAGTTTGTGGCCGCCGCCCACCAGAAGGGGCTGAAGGTGATACTGGACATGGTGTTCAACCACACGTCGCGGGAGCATCCGTGGTTTCAGCAGGGGGCCACGGGCACGGGCAAGTACAACAATTACTACGTGTTTCGGGCCACTAACCCCGGCAGCTTCGTGAGCAACACTATCGGCCACAGCGATGCCAACTTCAACTACTTCTATGACTTTTTTGGGAGCGATGGCTATACGCCCGACCTGAACTACAACAGCGCCTCGGTGCGCAACACCATCAAGGACGTGAGCAAATACTGGCTCGACCAGGGCGCCGACGGCTTCCGGCTCGATGCCCCGATGATGCTCTACGAGCGCAACAACGCCAGCGTGTACGAAGACCAGCAAAACCTGCCCGCCACCTACGCCTACTGGCGCAAATGGCGCAGCTACATCAAGGGCAACGCGAATACCTCCGTGCAAACCAACCCCTTTTCGGTAGGCGAAACCTGGCTGCCCAACAAGCGCGACATTCCGACGGCCGCCAAATACGTGTACCAGGGCTTCGACATCGGCTTTCAGTTCGACATTGCCTACGGGGTGCAGTATGCCCTCAACAACGAAAGCAAAACCGACCTGCAAACGCCCGTGGAAGGCGCGCAGAGCTACTATCCGTTTTTGCAGTTTGGCGTGATGCTGAGCAACCACGACATGGGCGCGGGCGGCGACGGCGGCAACCCCATGCGCATCAAGGACCGCATCCAGAACAACCAGGATGCCAAGGCCAAGGTGGCCGCTACCTTCCTGCTCACGACACCCGGCGTACCGTTTGTGTACTACGGCGATGAAGTGGGAGCCGCCGGCACCGCCTACGCCCGCGCCCCCATGCGCTGGACGCCCGGCACCAACGCTGGCTTCTCGACCAGCAGCAACATCTGGGTGGCCCCCGGCCAGGACTACCCCACCGACAACGTGCAAACCCAGCAGGCCGATGCCAACTCCATCTGGAACCTGTATAAGAAGCTGATTGCCACCCGCAAGGCTTCGGTGGCGCTGCGCCGGGGCAAGTACACCACCGTCGGCAACGGCTCGACGGGCGTGTACACGTTTGCCCGCACCTCGGGCTCGGAAACGGTTTTCGTTGTCCTGAATATGGCTTCGACGGCCCAAACCAACGTGGCCTTGTCGGTGACGCTGCCCAACGGGGTGCCCAGCGGCACCTACTCGCTCACCAACCTGCTCAATAGCAGCCAGGCCGCCGCCGCCAGCGTAACGGTTACCAACGGCAGCATTACGAACTGGATACCCTTCCCCACCATCGCGGCCAATGCTTTTTATGTGCTGAAGCTGAACACGACCACCGGCCCGAACGCAGCCCCCACCATCACGGCCATCCCCAACCAGACGCTCAACCTCGAAGACGGCGCGAAAGCCGTAGCCCTGACCGGCGTGTCGGATGGCGACTACTGCACCCAGACCCTGACCGCTACCGCCACTCGCGCCACCACTACGGTGCTGGGTGCGCCCACCGTCACCACTTCCTGCTCGTCCGGCACCGGTACCCTTACCCTCACGCCGCTGGCCGCCGGTACCTCCACCGTTACCGTAACCCTGACCGATAATGGCGGCACGGCCAACGGCGGCGTGAACACTAGCAGCACCACCTTCACCGCCACCGTCACCGACCTGCCCAAAGCTCCCTCCGGCCTCACGCTCAGCCAGGCCAGCCCCACCTCGGCTACCCTGGGCTGGACCGATAACTCGACCCGCGAAACCGGCTACAAAGTCTACTGGAGCACCTCGGCCACCAAGCCCACCTCGCCCAACGCCACCATAGCCGCCAACAGCACCAGCTACACGGCCACCGGCCTGAGCACCCAAACCACCTACAATTTCTGGGTGGAAGCCTACAGCGCCAGCGGCAGCAGCGCCGCCATCACCGGCACACTGGCCCTCACGCTCCCCAACCTGGCCCTCAACAAAACCGCCACCGCCTCGAACGTCGAAACCTACCAGGGCGTGACGTACACCGCCGCCATGGCCGTGGACGGCGTCGACCAGAACTTCAACAACCGTTGGTCGGCCCCGGTTACGAGCGCGGCAGCCAACCAGATAGAGTGGATTAAAGTAGACTTGGGCGCGAGCTACAACCTAAACAAAGTAGTGATTTCGTGGGAGAATGCCAACGCCGACTCCTACTACATTATGGCCTCGAACAGCAACATCACTCCCGACCCCGCCAACGCGGCCTGGAGTAAGGTGAACTACACCGGCCTGGCCAACCAGCAGCGCACCGACAACCAAACGCTCAGCCTCACGGGCCGCTACCTGGCCATTTACTGTTATCACAAGTCGCAGGCTTACGGCTACAGCATCTACGAGCTGCAAGCCTACGGCCTCGCCGCCACCGGCAACCAGGCCCCCGTAGCCAGCGCCGGCCCCAACCAGAACCTGGCCAATACGGCCACCAGCACCACGCTCGATGCCTCCGGCAGTTCCGACCCCGAGGGCAGTGCCCTGACGTATGCCTGGACTAAAGTAAGTGGCCCGGCTGCCACTTTTAGCTCGGCTACGGTGGCCAAACCTACCGTGAGCGGGCTTACCAGCGGCAGCACCTACGTGTTCCAGGTATCGGTGAGCGACGGCTCCCTCTCATCCACCGCGCAAGTGACGGTAGCCGTGGCCGCCACAGTGGCCAACCGCGCCCCCGTAGCCAACGCCGGTCCCGACCAGAACCTGGCCGCCGGCACTACCACCGCTACCCTCACGGCCGCCGCCAGCTCCGACCCCGATGGCAACGCCCTGACTTACACCTGGACTAAAGTGAGCGGCCCGGCTGCTACGTTCAGCAGCGCCACGGCCATATCGCCCACCGTGAGCGGGCTCACGGCCGGCACCTACGTCTTCCAGGTAAACGTGAGCGACGGCTCACTGGCCGCCACCGACCAGGTGCAGGTGGTAGTAGCGGCCAGCGGCGGTGCCACGACCTACTACATCATCAACCGCTGGAAAGGCACTTATCTGTACGATAACAACAGCCAGGTAGCCTACGCCGCCGCGCCCAGCGGCACCGCCTACCAGTGGACGCTCGAAGCCGATAACGGCAACCAGCGCATCAAAAACGTGGCTACCGGCCGCTACATGAACATCGAAAACCAGCTCAATTACGTCGAAAGCACCGTGGTTGACCCCAGCTTCACCAGCAGCCAGTGGGTACTGGAGCCGTACTCCGGCTACACCCGCATCCGCAACGTGTGGAAAGGCACCTACGTGAACGTCGAAAACCAGACCGGCAATGCCCAGTGCTGGGCCGTGGATGCTACCTATTACAGCGGCCACTGGACGCTCCAGACCGTAGGCACCGGCCGCCTGCTGGCTACCACCGCCACGGCCGCCAAACTGCCGCTAACCGTGTATCCGAACCCCATCAGCGCGGGCAGCCTCACGCTGCAGCTACCCAGCAGCGCCACCAGCACCGAGCTGCGCCTCTTCGACAGCCAGGGCCGCCTGGTGCGCCGCACTACTGCCGCCCTGGCGAATGGCCAGACGCAGCTGGAAGTTACTGGCCTGGCTACCGGCATCTACCTGCTGCAAGCCACCGCCGACGGGGCCACGTACACCAGCAAAGTAGCGGTGCAGTAAGGGTGGGCAATACCCACCTACGTAGGACCAGTTGCTGAAAACAGAACGTCCTTCCCGGCTTGCCTGGGGAGGGCGTTTTATTTTCGCGTAGGTTTCGGAACGAAAACTCTCTGAACAACGCACTTGGCTTTATGCGCGGGTGCTTACTTTTTTTGGCAAAAACCAGCCTGCATTATGAAAACCCTTTGCTCACACCTACTTAACCCGGATGTAGCTCACCTGCGCCCCGCCACCCAGCGCGTGTGCCCCGAATGTGTGGCGCTGGGCGCCACCTGGGTACACCTGCGCGTGTGCCAGACTTGCGGTCACGTAGGCTGCTGCGACTCTTCACCCAACACCCACGCGACCAAGCACTTCCACGCCACCCAGCACCCGGTAGTAGCCTCGGCCGAGCCGGGCGAGCGTTGGGTCTTGTGCTACCAGGATGAGGAAATGGCGGAGTATTAGGTACTGCTAGCGCCCCGCCAGCCCCTTGCGATACAGTAAATCCCGCTGCACATCCGTGCCTAGCACAAACTCTACTTCGCCTACTTCGCGGAAGCCGTAGCGCTGGTAAAAAGCCTTGGCGCGCTCGTTGTGCTCCCATACGCCCAGCACCACGGCACTGGCCTCATCGGCCTGGGCTATTTCCAGTGCCCGGCGCATGAGGGCCGCGCCCAGGCCGGTGCCTATCCAGTCCTGGGCCACGTAGAGCTGCTTTATTTCGAGCTGCCGGGCGGGCTTGTCGGGGGGCAGCCCCAGGTCGGAGCCGTGCCAAAGCTTGGCAAAGCCCACCAGCTCGCCCTGCATTTCGGCCAGCAAAAACGTGTAGCGTGCCTGCTGCAACTCGCCCAGCTGAATTTCGGGTCCGTACACCTGCGCGGCAAACGCGTCCATGTCGGCCGACTTATTATCGGCGGCGAAGGTTTCAAAAAAAGTGCGGCGGCCCAACTCAGCCAGGCGGGTGGCCGTGGCCAGGTTGGCCTTAGCCACTGAGATGCGGAGAGGAGAAGACACGGGGGGAATTAAGAATGAGTAATTGGGCTGTCGGCTGCAAAAGTCGCACGTGCACTACGTAAGCAGGCGGCCAACTCTCCATTCTTAATTCTTAATTTTTCAAACCCACCCGCCAGCCCACGTAGTTGGTAAGAGCCCCGGCGGCCAGGCCCAGCAGGGTGCCGGTGAGCGGCCCGGCCCCCAATACCCCCTGCTTGTGCCAGCCATCCAGCAGCAAATAGAGCTTCAGCAACTCGCCGATAATGAGCAGCATGCCAGCCGCAACGAGCAAGCCAGCCACCAGGCGGCGGGAAGTGGGGGTGAGAATGGTGCGGGAAGAAGGACGGCGGGACATAGCACTCTCAAAACACCCGCCGCCGGCCCGATGTTCCCTCACAACTATTTGGTGCGCCCGCTGTACCTTTGGCCCACCAAATACCCCGCGAGAGTAGCTCAGTTGGTAGAGCATCAGCTTCCCAAGCTGAGGGTCGCGAGTTCGAACCTCGTTTCTCGCTCAGTCAGTATCAGCCACTTAAGTCTTAACTTGAGTGGCTGATTTGCTTTTGGTTTAAACGCTGGTTTAAACTACTCTGCTCTTCCCTACCGTTTATCAGGCTTTATCAGGGCTTGTTGCTTGGCTAGGCTGCCAGCTTAGCTACTGCGCAGTAAGGCGGGTGCTACCTCGTGAGCCCGCCACCAGGGCCCTGCGGCACCCTGGTTTTGACAGACTAGGTAGGCGTAACTTTTTGAGCGCGCACTTGGTGGCCAAGACCTGCGGGCAGGTGGGTAGTGCCACAGGCCAACTGAGAAATTGACAGGTGCTTACGGATAGGTAGCTGTACGCTCAGATTATTTCTTACAAGGCGAACTGTTGAGAACGCTACTTGAGGTGCTTTGCAGAAAACGTAGCAGTGGACTGCTGCTCCCAGTGCAATAGCAGCCAAACGGGTGAGGTCTGCCTCACTACGTGTGTAGATGCAGGGTAGCAGTAGTGCCTAAAACACGCTATTTGGGCAGACAGGTTGGCGAAAATTGCGAAGTCGCGGCCCAATACGAACACGCTATTTTACGCTGAAACGGGCATGTTCACGCTAATTTGCAACATTCACCAAAACGCAAACTCGCTAGTTGCGGGTAGTAAGATAGTTGCTGACTGCGTAACAGCTTTTGCCAGGGTGTCGATAAAGAGGAAGCCAGGATACGGCGGGATGGACTACGCGCAAAAGGCAAACTGGTCCTGCCAGCGTTGCCCTACTGCTGCGTAAAATTGCCAGGCCACCCCAGCCAGCCGTACTTGCCCTGGCAGAAAGGTTTCCCCTTACTTCTCTTCCTCCACGATGTGGATTTCTCACCAAACGAAGCGCCAGCGCCTGCTCGCCACCTGGGACCACCCTGCCCCGCGTTTTCGCAACTTTGTGCTCATTGCCCGGTACTACGACTTGACCCAGGCTGAACCAGCCTACCACCGGCTCAATGACCAAACCTGGGCGGACCTGAACGGAGAGGAAGTCTTTGCCCAACTCGACACTACGACCAGCCGGGTGGGGCAGCAGTGCCTCTACCAGCGCCTGCGCAGCCCCCTGGCCGATGCCGAGGTTCTGGCCGAGTTCGACGCGGCCGCGGCCTTCTTTACGCAGCAGCCAGCTATCCGGGGTCAGGCGCTGCTGGCGCTTAGCCGCCTCACCGCTACCGAAGCCTACTACTTGCCTGACTTGCTCCCCGGCAACGCCCTGCCCCCGCTGCCGGGGGCCGGCGCGGCGCCGGTGTTGGTAGGGCTACTGCTGGCTACGCTGCTCGGGGGCTTTTGGCTGCCCCTGCTGTGGGTAGGGTCGGTGGCGCTGCTGGTTACCAACGCCCTGTTTCACTTCTGGCATCGCTCCCGGATTATGCTCAGCATCCGGCCCGTCCTCCAGGTGGGCAGCCTCTACCGGGTCGGGCGGGAGTTGGCCCGGCTCGGGTTGCCCTTTGCTCCGTTGCAGGGGTTGACCACCCCGCTGGCTCGGTTAGCCGCCATCGTGAGCCGGGTGGCGCTCTTGCAGCTAGAAAACCAGATGCAATCCGATATGGCGATGGCGTTCTGGCTGGTGCTGCAATACATTAAGATGGTATTGCTGCTGGACGTGCTAGTTTACGGCCTTTGCCGCCGGGCGGTGCAGCAGCAGGCGGGCGCTATTCGGGCCGTGTTCGAGGCAGTGGGCTACGCAGATTGTGCCCTGGCCGTGGCCAGTTTCCGGCAGCGCTGCCCGTACTGCGTGCCTGCGTTCGCGCCTGCAGGGGCAGCGCTACGCCTAACGGCCGCCTACAACCCGCTGGTAGCTGGCTGCGTGCCCAACAACCTGACGATGGCAGAGGCAGGCACCCTCTTCACTGGTTCGAATATGGCGGGCAAGACGACTTTCATGCGCACCATCGGCCTCAACGCCCTGCTGGCGCAAACAATTGCCACCTGCCCGGCCGCCAGCTACGCGGCCCCCTTTTGCCGGGTGCTGTCCAGCCTCAACCTGGCCGACAGCCTGCCCGAGGGCAAAAGCTACTACCTGGTCGAAGCTGAAGTGGTGTTGCAGCTTATCCGGGCGAGTGAGGCCGAGCCAGGAAGCTACCTGTTCCTACTGGACGAGTTGTTTAAGGGAACCAACACGGTGGAGCGCATCGCCGTCACGCAGGCGGTGCTGGCCTACCTGCAGCCCCGTAGTCGGGTGGTCGCCTCCACCCACGACGGGGAGTTAGGTGAGTTGCTGCGGGCGCAATTCAGCGAATACCACTTCTGTGAAACGGTAACGGCTACGGACTGGTACTTCGACTACGAGTTGAAGCCGGGCCCCCTCACCACCCGCAATGCCATTCGCCTACTGGCGCGCGCTGGCTACCCAGCCGCCATCGTGCAACAGGCTCAAGCCCTAAGCGCTAGTTTCGAGGCAGCGGCAAGCGGTTGATGAAATTTTCCAGGTCTACCGCTTCTCGCTACCAAGCCCTGCGTCAGCGCAGCTTCGCTCGGCAGCTAAACTTGTTTCTAACATAGGACTTACGCACTCGGCTCGTTAGGGCAGCCGCGAAGCGGCGATATAGTGGTAGCCTTCAGGTAGTTACTGGTTTTTAAAGCTGCAAAGCTGCGGCACTTTTGCCCGAACGATAAGTGCCGCAGCTTCGCAGCTATTCGCTGTTTTTCAAGCACTTACTACCAACATATCGCCGCTTCGCGGCTGCCCTAACGAGCCGAGTGCGTAAGTCCTATAACAGCTAGCTGGGCAGCCGGCCCACACGAGCAGGTGACGCCCTCACTTTACCGGGCGTTTTGGGGCGGGAAGGCCCACGCCGCGCTGCTCACGGAGGAGCAGTACCTGCCTGCTAGCTGGACTGGGCCCGGCCTGACCCAGATTTTTAACTCAAAGGAACTGGTGGAGGGCGATGTGGTATCCATTGCCCCAAGCGGGCAGTTGGTGCGGCAGTACCGGGCTAATTCTAGTCAGAATTTTTTGCTGGCTACGGAGCGTTGCAATAGCAACTGTTTGATGTGTTCGCAGCCGCCCCGCGACCGCGACGATACCAGGTATTTACTAGACATCTACCGCTAGGCCATCCCCCTTATTCCGGATTCCTGCCCGGAGCTGGGCATTAGAGCACCTTCCTACAGGCCCGTTATTTTCATCACCACCAATGCCTACACGACGTCGTAGAGGCGGCCGCCAGCCCAGCCCCCAACTACTCCAGCAGCAGGCGTCTTACCACCTCCTCATTCCCTACCTGCACGCATACCGCATACAAACCGGGAGCTAACCCGCTAAGATTCATCGCAGTTGCCGTCCCCACCAGGCTCCGGCTACAAACCACCTGGCCTAACATATTCACCACCCGTACCTGCCCGCCCGCTGCCGCACTCACCTCCAAGGTGAAGCGCCCTCGCGTGGGATTAGGATAGAGGTGCACCTGCCGCACTGTTAGCGCGGGGGCGGCCGTAGCGAGTACGAGGGCCTGCCCGGCCGAAGCGGGCGACGCGCATCCCTGGGTTGAGGTCACGACTACGGTATAGGTGCCGCTGCTGGTGGGGGTGTAGGTCTGCCCGGTCGCCCCTGCGATGGCTATCCCATTCACGTACCACTGGTTGCCGGTGGTAGCGCTGCTAGTTAGTATGTTGCCCGACTGGGTAACCAGCGGCTGCGACGGCATCGGATTGACGCTTACCACGGTTGGCACCGAGGTGGCCGTGCATCCGCCGGCCGTAGTCGCGGTTATGGTGTAACTCCCAGCCTGGCTGACGGTGAGCGTCGGCGTAGTAGCTCCGGTGTTCCACTGGTACGTACTCCCTGCCATGCCGAGGGCCGTCAGCACCACACTGCCGCCCTGGCAAAGGGTAGTAGGTCCCCCCGCCGCGATGGTGGCCGTGGCGGCCGGGCTGCTAGTGACCACAGCTGCGGGCGAAGTAGCGGAGCAGGTACCATTACCCACCGTCACGGTATAGCTTCCTGCTTGGCTAACTGTGATGGCCGGCGTCGTAGCCCCATTGCTCCACAGATAGCTGCTACCGACGCCGGCCGTAAGTACCACGCTGCTACCAGGGCAAAGCGCCAGCGGCCCGCTGGCCATAATGGTGGCCGTAGGGGCGGTACCCATCGTCACGGCCACGGCGGCCGAGGTGGCCGTGCACCCGCCCGCCGTGCTCGTGCCCACCACGGAGTAGCTCCCCGCTGTGCTCACTAAAATACTGGCCGTAGTGGCCCCCGTGCTCCAGAGGTAGGTACTGGCTCCGGTGGCGCTCAGCGTTACGCTGCCCCCCGGGCAAAGGGTAGTAGCCCCACTAGCTGTAATACCCACGGTGGGCACGGCCTCGATGGTAGCCGTGACGGGGATACGCCCCCCCTCGCAGGCGCTGCTGCCGCTGCCCGTGCTAATGCCCACGTAATACGTGGTCGTGGCTGTGAGGGCCCCGGTCGGGTAGCTGGCCCCGGTAGCCAGCGCTACCCCGCCCGTGGCGGCGTTGTACCAGGCGTAGGTGCCACCGGTCGGGGCGCCGCTTGCCGTGAGCGTGAGGGTGCCCGGCCCGCAGCGGCTAATGCCAGGGGCAGCGGGAGTGTAGAGCACGCAGAAGGAAGTGCTGGAAGTGACCGTGCCGCCCGGCGTGGTGGCGGCCACCGCGCCCGAGGTGGCCCCGGGTAGCACGACAAAGGTGAGCGTGGTGCCGCCCGCCCCGACAACTACGCCGCTCACCGCCATCCCGTTGAGTGTTACGCTGGTGCTGCCCGCCACGAAGCCCGTGCCCGTAACGGTGACGCTCGTGCCCACCGCCCCGCTGCCCGGCGCCACACTGCTGATACCCGGCACCGCGTAAATGCCGGTGCCCGTGAGCACAATGTAGTAGGTGCCGAGCGCTGACGTAAAGGAGAGAATACCACTGCGGTAACCGCTGGCCGTGGGTGTGAACGATACAGCTATAGGTACCGCACCCCCGGCCGGCACCGAGGTAGGAGGCGTACCACTCAAGGCATAATTACCTGATGCGCTCACCCCCGTCAGCGCCACGGCAGTGGTGCCACTGTTCGTGAGCATAAACGAGACGATGACTGGTGTGCCCACCGGTTGGTTGCCAAAGGCGTAGGTGCTACCGCTGAGGTAGGCCGTACCATTCTGGCTGAGCGCAAGCTGCGGCGGTGTCACGGTGAAGGGCACGCTGTTGCTGACGGTTAGGGCGGACGTAACCGTGACGTTGCCAGTTACGGCCGCCTGAGGTACCACCACGCCCGTAATCTGGGTGCCCGCCGCATTCACGATAAACCCCGTGGAGAGCGAATTCGGGCTGGTGCCGGCGAAGGTGATGGCCAGCACGCCCCGCAGGCCCGTTCCATTAAACGTGACGGTGCTGCCTACTGGCCCGCTCGCCGGGCTGATGCTGGTGAGAACCGGCGTAGGAGACACCGCGAAGTAAAGCGTGCTTAGGGCGGTGCCACTAGCGGCGGTTACAGTAAGGGGGCCGGTGGTGGCCCCGGCGGGCACCACCACGGTGAGGCTGGTAGCCGTGTTGTTGGTGACAACCGGCTGCACCGTGCCATTAAAGCTCACCGAGGTGGCTCCGCCCAGGTTGGTGCCCGTGATGGTAACTGTGGACCCGACCAGGCCGCCCATGGGGCTAAAGCTGGTAATGGTCGGCTCGGTGGGGGAGCGGTTCAGGCGCACGGTTACTTCCAGCCCGGTGTGGTTGGCCGAGAGAAAATCCAGGTCGCCATCGCCGTCCAGGTCGCCCAAGGCCAGGCAGTACGGGGTGCAGGACGCGCTCCCCACGGCCGGGTTCGAGCCATTGGTAAATACCCCCGTATGGGAGCCGGTTGCGTCGCCGCCATTCAGGCGCACGTTCACCACGCTGCCGCCCAGACCATTGTAGTTGGCCACCAGCACGTCCAGGTCGCCATCGGCATCCACGTCGCCCAGGGCCACGTGAATGGGTTCGCTGTACACGCTCACATCAGGGCCCGCGCTGAAGTAGCCCAACCCGCCGTTGAGGCGCACACTCACGGTGCCCGGCGTGGTTTGGTTGTTGGCCGTCACAAAGTCGAGGTCACCGTCGTTGTCCACATCGCCCAGCGTTACGCAGGTCGGTTGGGTGCCCACGGCTACCGTGCCGGTACCGGCAAAAACGCCCGTGTTGGAGCCCGTGTTGTCACCGCCGTTTAGGCGCACGCTCACTGTGTTGGCTCCGCAGTCGGCGCTAAGCAAGTCTAGGTCGCCGTCGCCGTCCAAATCACCCAGCGCCACCCACCGGGTACCCAGGCCCATGGGCACGGTTTGGCTAACGCTGAAGGCGCCACTGCCATTGTTGAGCGCCACGGTCGCGGTGTTGCCCGTGCCATAGACGAAGAGGCCCGTTCCGTAGTTAGCGGTTACCAAGTCCAGGTCACCGTCGCCATCGATGTCACCCACGGCCACACTAATGGCCCCGTTACCCACCGCTATATCCGAGCCATTGCTGAAGATGCCCGTGTTGGAGCCCGTGGCATCGCCCCCGTTCAGGCGCACGCTCACTGCGCTCACGGGCACGCCGGCGCCCCCGGCAAGGCTATTGAAGGGGCTCACGGCCAGCAGGTCCAGGTCGCCATCGCCGTCTACGTCGCCGAGCACGATGCTGGCGGGGTCCGGGGCAGTGATTACCAGCGAGCCATTGTTGAAAAAGCCTGTGTTGGAGCCCGTGGCATCGCCCCCGTTCAGGCGCACAGCCACCGCACCACCGCCGTTGCCATAGCCGCTAAAGAGCATATCCAAGTCGCCATCGCCATCCACGTCGCCGGTGGCTACGGTCGTGGCTTGCAGCGACGTTTGGATACTCTGCAGACCGGTAAACACCCCGCGCCCCGTGCCCCCGGCCGCCGCGTTGAATTGCCCTACCCGCGGCTTCACCAGGCTGCTCACCGCGCTGCTCACGCCCGGCAGCACGGTGTAGCTCACCAACTCGCCCGGCAAAAAGGCCGGGCTCGGGCTGTAGCTGAGCGTAGCGCCGCTTACCGCTGCCGCCGAATTGCGGGTGCGCAGTCCGCCGCGCTGGGCGCTGAAAACGCGCAGCTTGCTGGCCGAACTCGCGTTCAGGGCCTGGTTGAACGTGACCTGCACCGGGCCGGAGTTGGGGCCCGCAGTGGCGTTGGCGGCCGGGACTACGCCCGTAACAATCAGGTCCTGCGTTACCGTGAAGGGGATGCCGTTGCTGGTGCCACCCGGCGTTGTCACGGTCACGAGGCCCGATATAGCCCCGCTCGGTACCACCACGCCAGTAATGTTTGTGGAGGCCGGAATGGCAAAGCCCGTCGTAACCGTCGCATTGCCGGTGCCCGCAAACGTGATGGCGGTGGCTCCCGTCAGCCCCGTGCCGACAAGGGCAATGGTAGCACCCGCCGGCCCACTCGGGGGGGTGATGGTGGTGAGGACGGGCACGGCTACCGTTACCGTGAAAGGAATACCGTTGCTGGTGCCGCCCGGCGTTGTCACGGTTACGTTGCCCGAGGCCGCCCCGCCCGGCACAGTGATGTTGCTTATCTGCGTGCCGGTTGCATTTACCACGAACCCAGTGGTGACGGTCGCGTTGCCTGCGCCCGCAAACGTGATGGTCGTAGCTCCCGTCAGCCCTGTGCCCGTGAGGGTGAGGATAGTGCCCGCCGGCCCGCTTGGCGGGCTGACACTCGCCAGGGCCGGCACCACGCTGAAGCTAGTGCTGCTGGTGGTTGTGCCGCCAGCAGTAGTTATCGCGATGGGGCCGGTAGTTGCGCCCGTGGGCACGGCGGCAGTTACGCTGGTGGCGGTATTAGCCGACACGGCGCTTTGCACCGCGCCATTAAAGCTGACGCTGTTAACGCCGCTCATATTGGTGCCCGTGAGGGTGACGCTCGTGCCTACCACCCCGCTGGTGGGGGTGAAGCTGCTGATGGCCGGAGCTACCAAGGGCCGGTTTAAGCGCACGCTCACCGTGCCGCTCGCCAGGTAGTTGGTCGTTAGCAAATCCAGGTCGCCGTCGCCGTCCACATCGCCTAGGGCCAAGCTCAGGGGTGCGGTGCCCGCGCTCAGCTCGCCCCCACCGGAAAATAGACCTGTGTTGGAGCCAGTGGCGTTGCCCCCATTCAGGCGCAAGCTCACGTTGTTATCATCTAGGTTGGCCACGAGCAGGTCCAGGTCGCCGTCTGCGTCGACGTCGCCGAGTACCACTCCCCGAGCGTTGTTGCCCACCGCAAGCGTCTGGCCATTGCTGAAGCTGCCGCTGCCCCCATTCAAGCACACGCTTACCGTTGCGCTGCTCGAATTGGAGGCCAGCAAATCCAGGTCGCCGTCGCCGTCGATGTCGTCCAGTGCCAGGCTGGTAGGGTGCGAACCTACGGCCACCGCCACGCCCGCCGAGAATATCCCCGTATTGGAGCCGGTTGCGTTGCCCCCATTCAAGCATACGCTTACCGAACTGCCGCCGTAGTTGACCGCAAATAAATCCAGGTCGCCGTCGTTGTCCACGTCGCCCAGGCTCACGGCCGTGGGGCCGCTGCCCACGGCCACGTTCTGGTTGCCTCCAAACGTGCCGGCCGTGTTTAGGCGCACGCTCACGATGCTGGTAGTGGAGTTGGTCGTAAGCAAATCCAGGTCGCCGTCGCCGTCCACGTCGCCCAAGGTTAGGGCGCTGGGACTCGTACCAACGGACACGTTTTGCGTGCCTGAAAACACGCCCGTGTTGGAACCCGTGTTGTCGCCGCCGTTCAGGCGCACGCTCACTGTACCGTTGGCATAGTTCACAGCCAGCAGGTCGAGGTCACCGTCGTTGTCCACGTCGCCCAGCGCCACATCGCTCGGCGAAATACCTACGGCCACATTCTGGCTCCCCGAAAACACCCCTGTGTTGGAACCCGTAGCATCGCCCCCGTTCAGGCGCACGCTCACCGTGCTGTTGCTCGCGCCAGTGCTGTAGTTGACGGCTACTAAGTCGAGGTCGCCATCACCGTCCACGTCACCGGTAACTACCCGGTTAGGGTAGGTGCCTACGGCAGAAGCCGCACTCCCATTAAATACCCCGAGGCCCGTGCCGCCCGTGGCCGCCGTAAACTGGCTTACCCGGGGCTGGGCCAGGGTGCCACCACCACTGCTGGTCGCCGCCGTAGTCACGGTGTAGGTTACGGTTTCGCCCGGCAGGAAATCGTAGGCAGTAGGCGAGAAGGAAAGTGTGCTGCCGTTCACCGTGGCCGGCGTAGCTGCTCTAGTGCGCAGCCCACCCCGCTGGGCGCTAAAAACCTTTAATGCCCCGGCCGAGGCGGCCGTCAACGGCTGGCTAAACGTGACCGCTACGGCGCTAGTACGAGCTACGGCCCGGGCATTAGCCAGGGGCGCCGCCGTGGTGACCACGGGCGCTTGCGCCAGCGCTACGCCGATTGGGAATAATAATGGGAATAATAAACTGATAGGAAGGACGTAGCGGCCCAGCGAGTAAAATTGAATCATGAACCAAAAATACTATGATTAGCGAATTGTCGACAGAAAATCAAGAAATTTATACTTAATAAAAAATTTATATAATTAAATAAAATTGAGCGCAGACCGAGTTATGGGTCGGTTCCCCTGTCGCTCACCTGCCGCTAGTACTGTGTCAGGGAAAGGCTCCCTGTTCAGTAGGGCAGGAGTTGGCGCGATGACCGAACAGGGGTAGGCCAAGTAGGACAGTAACATGTTACTGCCTAGCCCTTCCCCTGCGCCGCACTGGGAGATGGCGCGACAAGCCAGCACAACTCCCCACTTCAAGGCGCTTGCCGACACTAGCCGCCTGGGCACAGGCGAGTGGCTGCTGGGCCAAGACTACTGGGATGCACTCCCTGCCCGGCTTCCACTGCCGCACTCCCGGCAGGTACCCACCAGAGCCTAGGCTACCAGGCGCAGGTGGCCCACCACGAAACGGGGGACGACAGCTATGCGCTGGGGCGGATTCCGGCCAGTACGCAAGCGGGTTGGCTCAGCAACCAGGGGCCAAAAACTGGCGTCAGCTAGCGCACGCTACGCAAGGGGGCTTTAAATCAAGCACTTATCTTTATCTGCCAACAACCAAGATGCCAGGTTCCGAAAGGTGTACCTGTCGGAACCTGGGGCACACTTACTGGTCAGCTTCATGGCTTATTTGGAATAGGTGCTAGGACCCACTTTGCAAGCCAGCGACGTGGCCGTGCTCGACAACTTGCGGGTCCACAAAGCTGCCGGTCTGGCCGAGGGTCTGGTCGAAGCCTGCGGGGCATGGCTGCTGTGTTTGCCTCTTACTCGCCCGGTTTCACGCCTATTGAACTGGCCTTTGAGCTGCCGCTGCCCGTACCCGAGAAGAGCCGACGGAGGTGGTACGCACGGCCGTGAACTGGGTAACGGCTCAGGATGCGCTTGGCTGGTTGCACCACTACGGCTACCACCTACTTGAACTATAAAACTGCTCTACCTAAAAGTTACGCCTCTTTTTCTAATTTCTGCTTCCTAAGCTCCCACTTAAATACGGATAGTATTAGGGCCGGCTTTGAGTGGGTAGCGCTGGCCCGCCCATAGCAGGTAGCCGGTCGTAGCTGAAGGGAGCGTAATAGCAATCTGCCAGTGGTTTCGACGCTTGTAGTGGTACTTCACCTGCACCCGGCCCCGGGGATGCGGCATTTCGCCGCTGGCTTCTTTCAGCAGCCCCAAATGCGGCTCGATTTTCACCCGGGCGAAGCCCGGCGCGTCGCTGTCTATGCCCAGCACGGTGCGAAAAAACTCAATGTTGGGGCTCGCTCCCCAGGCGTGGCAGTCGGAGCGCATGCTGCTTACCTGGGGGGTTTCGCCCCAGGTGGTGAGGCCCAGCCGGATGTTTTCGCGCCAGGCCCCCAACCAGCTTAGGTACTCATTGCCGAGGCCCGCCTGCGTAAGCGCTTGATGCACGTAGAACTTGAAGTAGAGCGATGCCTGCGTTAGCGTGCCATCGGCCAGCATGCGGCGAGCCAAGGCCGATGCCTCGGCAGCCGGCACGGTGCCAGTAAGAATGGCCAGGGCATTGGCATGCTGGGAAAAGCTGGTTTTCTCCGGGGTGTCGGCGTATAGCTGCCGTCTTTCGTCCCAGTAGTTGCGCTGTACCGTTTGCCGGAGCTGCTCCGCTCGCTGCTGGTACTGAGCCGCTATGGCGGGCAGCCCCAGCCGGCTTTCCAGCTGCTGCGCCGTTTGGTAGGCGAGCAGCAGCTGCAGGTCGAGTAGCGCGCTGCTGCCATCGGCGCCTAGCGGCGGAGCACCAGAGCGCCAGCCTGTGGCATTTACCGTCCAATCGGTAAAGCCCCAGTAAGGCAGGTCTTTGAGCGACCCATCGGGCTGCTGGTAGCGGGCAAAAAAGGCGAGCACGGCCCGTTCTCCGGGCAGCTTGTCCTGCACAAAGGCACTGTCGGGGCGGTAGCGGTAGTAGTCGTGCAGCATCCCAATCCAGAACAGCGAAAAGGGCGGAATCTGCTGCGGATGGCGGGTGGGGTAGCGGCTTAGGGTGATGCCCTCGGCCGTGCGCGAGTTATTGAGCTGGGTAATGGCATTACGGGCCAACCGGTCGTCGGTGGTGTTGAAGTACGACACCAGGGCCTGAATGCGGGTGTCGCCAAGGTATTGTAGCTGCTCGTAATAGGGGCAGTCCATGTAGGTTTCGGCCGCGCACAGGCGGGCCGTGCGCCAGCCGATGCTGGCTATCTGCTGCACCTCCGGGTTATCGGTCGCCAACCGGGCCTGCTGCTGAAAGGGATAAGCCGTGAACACGCCGTAGATGTCTTCCAGCACTAAGGGGGCCGCCTCGGTGGTGATGCGCAGTTGCACGTAGCGGTAGGTGCGCCAGGTAAGGGGCGTGTAGACCTGCCCGGCGCTGCCGTCGGAGCGTATACTATCGCGCCGCCCGGCGAAGTGCTTGCCAGCCAGCTCGTTGCGATTGCCCTTTTCCTTGCCGCTCCTATACAACCCTTCGGCGTAGCCCAGGGATAAGCCCGCCCCCTGCCCGCCGCTGAACACCAGCGTAGGATAGGCATTGGTGAGAAACGTCTGGTCGAGGAGCAGCGTGGCCGTGGTGTGGGCCGGAATAGTAACGGCCGCCTTGGTAGCCGGAAACGACTTAGGTACTGTCGCCAGCCCCGTGGCCAGCCGCAGGCTGGGCAGGCGTTGGGGCGTCAGCTCCAACTGCGGCAGGGGCGAGGGCACCAGCAGCCAGCCAGCACTACTACCGGCAGCACCCTTAAGCTGGCCCGGCTCAATGATGGTGGCTTGCGGCCAAGCGCGGTCGTCAAACCCGGCCAGGGACCACCCACTTTGCTGCCGGGTGCGGTCTACGCATTCACCGGCTCCGGCCACGTAATAGCCAAGCACCTGGGTGGCCAGCAGCGGCTGGTAGCTGGTATCGCGGCTCGATTTCCAGTCGCTACCCGTAGTAAGCACCGCTTCTGCCGGGCCATTGCCTTGCAGAATAAAGGCTGTGCGGTTCGACAGTTGGGCTTCGGGCCGGGCTTCGCCTTCGTTCCAGACCAGGGCCGCTACCGCATTCGGGCCGGGGTGCAGGTAGGGGGCCAGGTCCACGGTTTCGTAGTTCCAGTGGCGCAAGTCGCTGCGGGCCGGGCCGCGAGAGGCCACCCGCCCATTCACCAGTAGCTGATACCGCGTGTCGCCCGACACGTGGACGATAAAGCTCGCGGGCTTAGCAGCCAGGTTTAGTTCCTTGCGGAAGCGGTAGACCCCGTAGTCGTGGGCCGGCTCGCCGGCCGTCGCTATCCAAAAGGCTGGCCAA
This sequence comes from Janthinobacterium lividum, assembly GCA_050954465.1. Lineage (GTDB taxonomy): Bacteria > Bacteroidota > Bacteroidia > Cytophagales > Hymenobacteraceae > Hymenobacter. The sequence continues at coordinate 27,859 of JBPBPU010000155.1, read as the reverse complement.
GGCTTGGCCGGCGACGGGTGAGCAGCCGGGCGCTGCGTTGGCTGGGCGTTGCCCGCTAGCCCCGCTATCACCAGTAGCAGTAGCCAGAACGCACCTAGCTTCATAGTGGAACAAGTACAAATGATAGATGAAACCTAGGCTATTTTACAGTGAAGTATAAAGTCTGCAAGTCTTTATCCCGGGAAGAATTACCAATCAGTACGGTATAAACTCCTTTGGCAATCTCCTTTTGCATATGGCTGTTATAACCAGCTAATAGTTCGGGCGTCAGCTCAAAATTTATATTTTTACTTTCCCCCGGTGCCAAGCTTGCTCTAACAAAGCTTTTTAATTCCTTAACGGGGCGGGTAATGCCATTGGCGGGGCTATGCAGGTAAAGCTGAATTACCTCATCGCCGGTTATTTTGCCAGTGTTGCGGAGCTTGCTGGTTACCCGTAAATTTTCGCCTGGTGAAATTTCCTTTTTATCGGCGGCGATATCCGTTATGGCAAATGTGGTGTAACTTAATCCATAGCCAAACTCATACAAAGGCGTGTTGGCAACCCCGACATACTGCCGCACATAAGCCGACGGCTTGTGGTTATAATAAACCGGAATTTGCCCTACGCTTCTAGGAGTGCTAATGGGCAGCTTACCACTAGGGTTAACGTTGCCAAACAATATTTCTGCAATAGCTTGTCCTCCGGCCTGGCCGGGTTCCCAGGCTTCCACAATGGCCGGCACGTGGGCGTCAATCCAGGGGATACTCAACGGCCGGCCGTTGATGAGCACGACGACCACCGGTTTCCCGGCTTGACTTATTTGCTGAACTAAAGCGAGCTGCTCACCCAGTAAATCGATATTATCGCGGTCAACATTTTCGCCGGAAGTCCGGTCTTTGCCAGCGAAGCGTAAGGCGTTTTCGCCCACCACCACGACGGTTAAATCTGCGCTCGCGGCTTGCGCCGCGGCCTGCGCAATCTTTTCGGCTTCTAGCTTGAGCGTAGACCCCCCAACGTCGTAATACGCAATCTGGCAGCCTTGGGGGGCCAGCTGCTTCATTCCTTGCCAAACAGTTGTAATTTGGTTTTCAGGCTGCCGTAAGCTCCAATCACCCAGCAGCGATTGATTATTAGCATTTGGCCCCACTACCAGTATTTTCTTATACCTCGCGCTTAGGGGCAGTAGCTGGTCGTTCTTTACTAAAACAATTGATTTTCGGGCAGCTTCCAAGGCCGTCGCGCGGTGGGCGGGCGCATTTAATTGCTGCAATTGGTTTTTCTCCTCCACGTAAGGCGCATCGAACAAACCCAGCCTGAATTTGGCCGCTAGTATCCGCCGCACGGATTCATCGATACGGGAGACCGGGATTTTTCCTTCGTTAATTAATTTTAAGACTGCTTCCAGAAAGCCCGGGCCGTGCATGTGCATATCCATACCCGCCACAACAGTCTGCTCCACAGCGTCATCCTGGTCGAACGCAGTGCCGTGAACCAGCGCCAGGCGTTCGATATCCATAAAATCGCTGATGTAAAACCCTTTGAAATCCCATTGATTCCGCAGTAAACCGGTCATCAGTTCCTTATTGGCATGTGACGGCACCCCGTTGAGTTCGTTGTGCGCGGGCATCACCGTGTAAACCCCGGCTTTGACGGCCGCCTCGTAGGGCGGCAGGAATACTTCGTGCAGGGTACGCTCCGAAATATCGGTCGGCGCTACGTTCAAGCCGTTGAGTGGCTGGCTACCGCCCACCAGGTGCTTGGCACAGGCCAGCACATCCTGGGTCGAGTTTAGCTTACCCTGCAAGCCCGTAATCATGGCGTCGCCCATCTGCGTGACCAGGTACGGGTCTTCCCCATACGTCTCACCTACCCTACCCCAGCGGGCATCGCGGGCAATGTCCAGATTAGGCGAAAAAGCCCATTGTGAACCGGTAGCCCGCATTTCCGCAGCGGTATAGCGGGCCATTCTCTTAACCAGGCTGGTATCCCAAGTCGCCGCCATCCCAATCGGCGAGGGATAAATCGTGGAGCCGGCGACCATGCCGTTGCCATGAATGGCATCGATGCCAATAAGGAGAGGGATTTTTAAGCGGCTGCTTTGCGCCAGGGCTTGCAGGGCATTGGCTTCTTTCAAGGTGACTACGTGCAAAAAGGAGCCGATAACACCATTTTTGACCATATCGGCGATGTCCTGAGGCGTGTATCCTGGGTAAAGCGAATACGCATCTTTGTTCAGCGGCTGATTTTTGCTGGCCGCCAGCGCCGTCGCTTTCATATGCTCGATACCGACGAACTGGCACATCTGGCCAATCTTTTCGGTTAGCGTCATGCGGGCCAGCAGGTCTTCTACGCGTTGCGCCACGGGCACCTGCGGGCTCAGGTACTTGGCTGGTGGATGGCTGCGAACACCTGGTTTCCAGGCACCTAAAGCCAGTGGAATCGCAAGGCAGAAGAGGTAGACTGGAAAGCCCCGTTTCATAGAAAAACAACAACTATCTAAGCAGGTCTTTTAGTGGCAGCGCGGTTTGTTTGAGTCCCGCAACCGCCAGCTCGGCAACCTTATGAGCGCCCAGCGGGGAAAGGTGCGTAACGTCCTGGATACCTTTGGGATAATTAGCATACTGCGCCGAATCCGCAAAATTGTAGTACTTTTTGGAAGGCTCTTCACCAGTTTGCTGGACCAGAATATCGCTTTTCGCCAGCATGTCAATCAATACCACATGCTCTTGCGCCGCTACCTCGCGCACCGCGTCGGGGTAGAGCCCATGCGAGTTTTTCAGCTGCCCGGTGGTGTGGTCGTAAATGCGCCGCACAATCGGGGTCATCAGGATGGGCGTCGCGCCTTTCGCCCGGGCATCGCCGATAAAACGGGTTAAATTGGCACTGAATTCTTCGATGGTGGTACCAACCAGCGGCCGCTCGATTTTCTCGTCGTTGTGGCCGAATTCAATGAAGACGTAGTCGCCGGGTTGAAGCTTATCATACACTCCCTTCCAGCGGTTTTCGGCAATAAAGCTTTTGGTACTACGCCCGTCCATGGCGCGGTTATCGATTTTTACGCCGTCCTGGAAATATTCCTGAAAGACCATGCCCCAGCCAGTTTCCGGAAACTTTTCGGGGCCTTTATTGGCCATAGTCGAGTCGCCGACCATGTAAACTATAACCGGCTTTTTAGGAGCGCTGCCTGCCAGCGATATAAAAGCGGAGAGTAGGGCGATGCGTATAAAAACCATATGCCAATTAGTAAGGTCGGTCAGGTAATTGAAGTAGATTTCTGATTAAAGCCAGCACTTTTCCCGGCCGGTATCTTCAAGGAGAAATACCGAATGGCCTTGCAGTGCCTGGCTACGAGTCTGTATCAGAGCGATTTGTCGTTGTAGGTTACTTGATGCAAGTCGAGCTTGGGTACATCCACTGTCACAAAGGGTGGGCGGGGGTCTTCCTGTTCGCTAGCGAAGCTGCAGTGCTCAAAGGTTGCCTGCTTCACGTGGCGCAGGAAGAATGCCGCCGCCGGTAGATTCTTCCACACGGTCGGTTCCGGGTAGCCCTTTTCATCTTCTTTTACCTGCGCGGCCGCTGCCAAAAAGCTGCCGGTTTTCACTCCACCTTGGTTGACAATCCGGATATTACTAAGCGTGATATTTTCAATTAGCGCCCCCGGCACACCCGTAATAGAGGAGGTGTAATTACCAACATGCGTAGCGGTGATATTAGCCAAGGAGATGTTCTTCATTTGACCATACGGCGGCTCTGGCGCGTCTGCCCGATGCTTGCGGGCGCGGTTGCCCAGGCGCACATAAATGGGGCATTCGGTGCCTTCAATAAGGATATTGCTCACCTGCACCCCTTCCATCACGCCACCATCAACGATTTCCAGTGAAATGGCCGTGATGCCGTGCGCCGGGGCCTTAAACACCGATTTGATTTTGCTGACGGAAGGTTTGACGGTGCAGTTAGAAAAAATGATGTTCTTAAAACCGCCCGTGCTTTCAGTGCCGCACTTGAGCGCGTTGGTAAAACTGCTTACAACACAATTATTCACCACGACATCTTCGCAACCGGCTGCGCCGGTACTTTTTAGCACAATGGCATCATCGTCCGAATCGATAATGCTGTTGGCTAACACAAAACGGCGGCAACCATCGATATCAATCCCGTCGTTGTTCCGGTTGCTGTGGTTGAACACCTGGATACCAGTCACTTTAACATCCTCACAATTCAAATAATGCTGGTTCCAAACCCCGGAATTTCGCATCGTGATATTTTCAACGTGGACGCGCTGGCAGGAAATAAAGAGTACGTTACGGGGCCGGCCATCTTGGTCGCCGCTTACCAGCTCCGGTCTCGGCAATTGCCGAGCGCCCAAGCCATCGATAGTACCATAGCCAGCCAAGCCAACATTGCTGGCACCCTCCGCATAAATCAGTGCATACCAGCCGCCGGGGTCTTTCTGGGAGCGGTAGGCCGGCTGCAACTGGCACGGAAAATCGCCAGGAGCCGTACTGGCGTACAAGGTGGCCCCGGCTGAAAAATACAGCTCAACGTTGCTCTTCAGGGTAATCGTCCCGGACTTATAGTTGCCAGCTGGAATTACCACCCGTCCGCCTCCTTTCTGGAAGCAGGTTTCAACCGCCCGGTTGATGGCGGCCGTACTGAGTTTGAGGGTATCGCTGACTGCCCCAAAGTCCTTGATGTTATAGTCCTGCGCCCGGGCGGTACTGAGTGCCGCGCCAAGGCAGCCGATAAGTAAAAGTAATCGCCTGAGGGTATGCATTGGTCTTAATTAATGAGTTCAAAATTGGCCAGACCGCCGCGAAAAAAGGTGTGATTTTCTAACTAAAAGGGTAGGATTTTCTAATCCATTAGCTTAGAAGCGTTCTTGTAGGCGCTTGGCGTCATGCCGAACTGCTTGGCGAACTCCTTACTGAAGTATTTGCTGTCACTGAAGCCTACGGCAAATGCTATCTCATAAATCTTATACTCTTGCTGCTTGATAAGTTGGGCAGCTTTTTTGAGGCGAATCGATTTCACAAAATCATTCACGGACATGGTGGTGAGCGCTTTGACCTTCTTGTACAATACTGGCTGGCTCATCCCAACCTCGGCGGCAATGGCCGGGACGCCAAAGTCCTCATTCTCTATATTATCCTCGATGATGGCCAGCAGCTTAGTCAAGAACTTTTGGTCAGGCCCATCAACCGGAATATGCTGGGGTTCCAGGGTTATCTGCTGGGTGTACTTTTGCTGCCATACTTGCCTGGCCTTTAGTAGGTTTTGCAGGTGGGTTTCCAAAAGCTGCATATTGAACGGCTTGGTCAGGTAAACGTCAGCTCCTTGTCCCAAGCCACTCAACTGGTGGGCTTCTGAGGCCCGCGCGGTTAATAGGATTACTGGGATATGACTGGTTCGCTCGTCAGCTTTCAACCGGGCAGTCAGTTCCAGACCATTCATTTCCGGCATCATCACATCGCTGACAATCACGTCGGGTATCAAGTCAACCGCCGTCTGCCAGCCTGCTAACCCATTCGCGCTCCCGTAAACCGCATAGTGCGGGCTTAGTGCATAATCCAAAAATGTCCGCAGCTCGTCGTTATCCTCAATGATTAGCACAGAGGGTTTATTCGATGCAGCAACTACCTGGTCATCAATGAGTACTGGTAAGCCAGCTTCCACTGCCCGGTTGGCGGATACTGCCTCATTTGAAAACGCTGGTTCTTCGGGTAGCCGCAGCTCACTGGCTTTCAGGTGAGTGCTACCCAATGGCAAGGTGAGTAAAAAGCAGGTATTCAGCTGGCCAGCATCGCCACCAAGCTGGCTGGTAACGCTTAAATTACCCTGGTGCAGGTCAACTATCTTTTTGGATAGGGCCAACCCAATACCGGTCCCGGTAACCCGGCCAGCCAATTCATCAACCTGATAAAAGTTGGTGAATAGCTGTTGCTGTTTATCCAGCGGAATGCCTTTGCCGCTATCGCTGATACTGATAGCAACGGTTGCGACCGATTTCACCACCTTCAGCACAATCCGGCCGCTTTCAGGCACCACCTTAAATGCGTTGACCAGCAGGTTATAACAGACCTTCTCTAACTGAACTTCATCGAAATAAACGATTAGCTCTGCTTCTTCACATTCAAATTCGTATGTGATGTGCGCGGCCGTAGCCATGTAGTGAAACGACTGAAAAATCTGGTGCAAGAAAGCCACCATGTTTTGGGGCTGCGCAAAGATTTTCATATGGCCGGTTTCCATTTTTCGGAAATCCAGCAATTCAGCAACCAGCCTCAACAGCCGGCCGGCATTGTTCCTGATAAATTGTAATTGGGGATAGTGAACGTCCGCCGACTCGGTTGACCGCAGGATATTTTCTACCGGCCCCATAATCAGGGTCAGCGGCGTTCGCAGCTCGTGCGAGATATTAGTAAAGAACTCCAGCTTCATTTGGTTGAGTGCCAGGTCGCGCTCATGCTGGACGTGCTCGTAAAAAAGCTCGCGTTTGAGTTTGGCACGGGCCAAAAAAAAGCGAATCACGCTGTAAGCTGCGGCGGCGGACAATAACAGATACACAACGTAGGCCCCCCACGTCTTCCACCAGGGCGGGGATATCACCAGCAGCAGGTGGGTGACGTAGGGGCTCCAGACTCCATCGTTGTTGGCCGCCTTCACGCTGAATACATACCGGCCAGGCTCCAGGTTGGTATAATTCGCGGTGTGCTGGGTGCCGCTGTAATGCCAGCCTTCGTGGCTTGTCAACCCCTCTAACTTGTAGGCGTACTGATTGTCTTGCGGGTTCAGGTAGCTGGTAGCGGCAAATTTGAGCGATAAATAATTCTGGTTATACGCGAGCGTTAGCGGTTGTTCAGGTTCCGTAGAATCGGCCGGCGGCGTACCGGTCGGGTATGGTTTGACGAGGGCATTATTAATCAGTAAGTCAGTAATTACTACCCTGGGCAAATACTTATTGCGGATTAGCTGGCTGGGGAAAAACGTGGTCACCCCGTTTACCCCACCAAAAAAGAGCTCTCCCCCTTTACTAGCCGCTGCCCCGGCCGAAAACTGATTGCTACCGAGGCCATCGTTAGCCGTGTAGTTCACAATTTTGTAGCTGTCGGCCGCGTAGGGGTTGCGTTGGGCTTCTAACACAATATTGGAAAGCCCATTAAAGGTGCTCACCCATAAAGAACCCTGTTCAGTTTCCGTAATGGCTTGAATCACCTGGCTTTTTAATCCATTCACCTCGCCGATACGCAGAAACCGCTGGTGCGCCTGCTCAAAAAGAAACAAGCCATCACCCGTGCCTACCCATAATCTTCTGGAGCGGGTAGCGTATAAGGATAAAATTACCGTGCTGGCCGTGCTGCCGGTGTTTGGAAAAAAACTGCTAAACCGCTTCGTTACCGGGTCGTATAGGTTCAGGCCATTACGGGTACCGATGCATAAAAGGGGGCCATTTTTAACAATAGCGGTTACAAAATTGTCGCTGATACTGTTTTTACCCTGCTGCTGAAACGAATCATAACTACCATCTGGCCGAACCTGTTTTAAGCCGTTTATTTCCGTGCCTACCCAAAGCTCGCCCTGGTCACTCAACAGCGCGTTGACCCTGATTACGGGGGAAGCGTCCTTGTAAAAATTAAAGTAGTGCAGCTGGTGCTGAGCAGAGTTTAGGATGGCTAGTCCCTCCAGGGTCCCGGCATAGATGCGGCCGGCACTGTCCGTGGCCAGGGCCTTCACAATATCGCTGAGCTTGTTACCCTTGTGGTCTTTCACCGTGAAAACCTCGGTGGTCTTGCGCTGACGGTCGATATAATTCAGCCCCCCGCCGTCGGTTCCAACGAGCAAAGCATCTTGGTTGGGCAATGGCAAGATGGCATTGACCAGCGGTTCATTCAGACCGATAGTATGGTTGACCCGCTCCCCGATAGTGTGAAAGTTAGCGTTGGCCGGGTTGTAAATATTGATGCCGCCAGCATAGGTTGCTAACCAGATAGTACCGGCCTTATCCCGCATAAAACTCCAGATGGTGTTATGACTAAGACTGGCGGGCTCTGCCGGGTCATGCAGATACCTGGCAAACCGGCGGGTGCGCTTATCAAATATGTTCAGCCCGTTCCGGGTACCAATCCAGATGCGCTGCTCGTCATACACCAAGACATCCCGAATAAAATTCGACAACAAGCCTTCGCCCGTGGCTGAATGCGTGTAATGTAGACAGGCATCCTCCTGCGCATTGTACCAAAAGAGGCCGGCATTTTCGGTGCCAAACCAGAAGTCGCCCGACTGGTCCTGCTTAATAGAAAACACCCTGCTGCTGGTCAGCGCCTTGTCACGCTGTAGGGCGGCCGGGAGGGAGCAGGTTTTTCCGCTAACCGGCTCAAAGCAAACAGCGCCCTGGTCGGTACCGGCCCAGATTACCCCCTTTTGGTCCTGGTAAAGCGCCAGTACCCGCTCATGCTGTAGCCGCTGGCTATCTACCCCATCCAGGGCAGCAGGCAGCAGCTTTTTAGTTTGGATATCGATTCGCCTTAACCCTGCGGAAGTTGCTGCCCACAATACTTTGCCCTCGGCCAAGAGCGAGTAAACAATCGGCGCATCAGCTAGGCTAACTGGGCTAAATTGCTCTGACTTGGGGTCGAATATAAATATTCCGGAAGATGTTCCCAGCCAAAGTAAGCCTCGTTCGTCTTCGAAAATAGCCCTGATATCGTTATGAACTGCGTTCTTACGCTTTAGATGCTTATTAAAATACTTCTTGAATTCGTAGCCGTCAAACCTAAGCAGACCTTCCCGGTTGCCAATCCACATCAGGCCCTGATGGTCTTGTAGCAAAGTAAAAACCGGGCTTTGGGATAACCCTTCCCGAGACGACAAGTGCTTGAAAGGGACATCTGGAGCCTGCGCCCGCAGGCTGAAATTTACGCCCAGGCAAGCTAAGCTGCTAAGTATAATAAGGAAAAGGTAACGGTAACTAAACATGGAGAATACTAAGGTCAGCTAAATCTACCAAAATTAACTGCGTGCTGACCATCATAGGTTCACTGACCTTACCAATGAAGTTTGGGCTCCGCTTGGCTGACTTGCAATTGCTCTTGCGTCACCGCCTGCCCATTAATCACGACCTGGTCCCAAAGCAATCCGGTTACATTGGACAGGTGATAAGGCTGCGCCACTTCCTTGATTTGCAAGTCACTGATGCGGACATTGGTTACCAGTGATTGCCGGTAGCCCTCGATTACCACGCCGGTTTTACCGCCCTTTTCTACCTGCACATGCGCTACCTCGATATTGCGGATGGCGGGCAAATACTGGCCTTCATCCTCATAAAACATGGTAATAAGAATGGTTTCCTGCTTGACCTGGCCAACGGAGATGTTCCTTACAAAAACCCCGTCGGTAGTCCCGCCGCGCGCCGAGCTGGTTTTAATGCGCAGCGCCCGGTCCAGCAACGGGCTGCTCATGCGGCAGTTTTCCGCGAATACATTTTTTACCCCGCCGGATATTTCGCTGCCAATGACGATTCCACCGTGCCCATTGGCCATTGTGCAATCCTGGATGACGATGTTTTCGCTAGGAACATTCAGGCGCCGTCCGTCCGCGTTGCGGCCTGATTTGATAGCAATGCAGTCGTCGCCGGTGTTAAAATAACAATCCTTAATCAGCACATTTTTGCAGGACTCCGGGTCACAGCCGTCGGTGTTAGGCCCGTTGCTTTCCACCCGGACTTTGCGGATAGTTACGTTCTGGCATAACACGGGGTGCAGTATCCACATGGGTGAATTCAGTATCCTAACCCCTTCAATCAACACATTCTCACACTGATAGGGTTGGATGAATTGCGGGCGCAGGTAAAAGCCTTCCCCAAAGCGCCGCTCCTTTTGCGGCACATTACGCTCACTCATGGCAAACAGGGCCGGCCGGCTGCCCGGGTCAGTCTGGTTGGAGATGCCGGCTACCCAACCGTACTCCGGCTTCCCTTTCCAGGGCCACCAATGGGCAGCGTCGGCTTGGCCATCCAGGATGCCTTCCCCGGTGATGGCGATGTTATGCTCTTTATAGGCGTATACCAGGGGCGAATAGTTCATCAGGTCGACGCCTTCCCAGCGGGAAGCCACAAGCGGCAGGTAGTCAGCGGTTTTTGTGGAAAAAGACAGCTTGGCGCCGGCATCCAGATGCAGCTCAACGTTGCTTTGTAAGTAAACAGGTCCGGTCAGGAAGTTCCCGGACGGCACGACCACTCGGCCGCCCCCAGCCTTGTGGCAAGCCGTAATCGCTTTTTCGATTGCCGAGCTGCAATTCACCCGACCATCCCCCACAGCCCCGTAGCGGGTAATTACAAAATCTCTTTTTGGAAATACGGGCGCTTTGATTTGCGCCAAAATCTCGGGCAGCTTTGACCAGCCGCCTGAGGGCGGCGATACCTGCGCAAAAACAGGCGCCCCCAACATAAACAGCAAACTATAAAGCGCCCCTCTTTTAAACCAGTTTTGCAGCATCATTTCCAGTTAATTAGCGTTAATCCGTGCGGAACGAAGAAGCCGGCAGCCCCTCCTGGTTATAAAGGTTCGCGCCTGCTGGGTTATCCGCCCAAGCGTAGCGCACGGCCACAGGATGAGCTACCTGATTGCTCCATACTACCACTCGGTTTCCTGAAATTTCCGCCTTTGCCCAAACGAATTTATAATCGCTTCCGGCGATGGCAAACTGTTTTAAAGCGCCGCCTCCTTTGGCGATAAGCCCGCTGCCCGTATGACGAAATGAAAGGTAGATGCGCTGGCCCCTGATGTGAGCGGCCTGAAAAGCCGGGCCGGAATACACCAGGTGACGCTCGCCATAAGCGACATGCCGGGCCGCCAGCGCCAAGCGTTCGCCAGCTTCCTTTTTCCGGGTCGGGTGGACATCATTCCACTCCCCCGTGTCGTGCAGCACGGCCAGGCCGGTTTGTTTTAGTTTTAAGGTCTTTAGCTGGGCTTCGCGCAGTTCTGCCCACTGGCTGGCCGCTGGCTGCTCGGCTACCGGCATATAATTCGCCAACTGGGCGTATACAAATGGCAAATTGCCCTGATGCCATTGCTTACGCCAATCGCGGATTAGCGCGGCAAACCAAGCGGCATAAAACTGCGGCTGGTCGGTGTTGTTTTCGCCCTGATACCACACGACGCCCTTGATTCGGTACGGCACCAGCGGCGCAATCATGCTGTTATATAAAACGGCTGGCTCCCGGCTAAACTGTTTTTGCCTGGCTGACTGCAGGGGCGGCACTATTACCCCTATTCGGTATCGCCACAGCCCCGCTAAGGGCAGGATGGCTTCCCCAATGTCTAGCGCATACGTTTTATCTGGTAGGAAACCGCCGTTGCCTTCCTTATTGAGCACCCTTGCGGTGATGACATTGCTACCAGGTTTAAGCAGCGCACCCGGCACGCGGTAGAGCCTTTCTACATATTGACTGGCAGTGTGGCCAATTAGCTGGCCATTAAAATAAGTAGAATCTTCCTGATGAATAAAACCGAGGTTCAGCAGGGCATCTTTGCCAGACAGGTTTGCCGGTATCGTTATTTCCTTTTGATACCAAATTACGCCGTCCGTATTGTTGAGACCTTGGTCTTCCCAAAAACCAGGCACTTGTATTGGCCGCCATCTTGGGTCACCTGCCATACTAGTTGCCCACGAAGGTTGCCCATCAAGGTGGTTGCGCCCGGCATCCTGGGTAGCTGCCGCCTGGTACCAACTGGCCGTCTGCGTTTTATAGATGCGCAGCAAGGGGTTGACCTTGGCAGTGTCCCGATAAGCTTCAAATTGGGCTACTAAATCCGGAAAAGCCTTTAACGCCTCTGCACTCATCCAGCTTTGCACGGGAGTACCGCCGTAGGAGCTGTTAATCAATCCAATCGGGATGTGATATTTCTCATACAGGTATTTAGCAAAGAAATAGGCGACTGCGCTAAAATCCAGCACATTGGCTGGCGTAGCGCACTTCCAGGCAGCTGGGGCTACATCATCCTTGACATCATAGCTCCAAGCAGTTTTGACCAGGAATTGCCTGATTTGAGGATTATCTGCCTGGGCGATATCACCCGTGTAGCGAGCCTGCGACCTCTTCAACCTATATTCCATATTGGATTGGCCGGAACAAAGCCAGACATCGCCAAAAAGAATATCTCGGATGATAATCGAATTTTCACCTTGGACCGTTAAGTCGTAAGGGCCGCCCGCGAGGTGTGCGGGCAGCCCTGTTTTCCAGGTTCCGGTAGTGCCGGTGATTGTGCTATAGGAGTGGTGCTCAAAAGTTACCGTAATCCGCTCGCCTGGCTTGGCCCAGCCCCAGAGGGTGACTCGCTGGCCGCGCTGCAGAATCATGCCGTCGCTGATAAGCGCAGGCAGCCTGACTCTAGCCTGCCCGGCACCCGGCATTAGCATCCAGGCACTAAGCAGGATATAGACCAACCACTTCACGGGCGAGTTAATAGCCGTAATCCTGCGTGATGTTTGGATTCGCCGCGATGGCAGTTGATGGTATCGGCATCAACTCACTATGATTGGCCGTGAAAGCCGGCGCTACTTTTCCAATGAAGGTTGTTGTAATCGCACTTAGCCAGGCGATTTTGGTATAGCCAGTCGGGGTAGTTGTCGGAGCCGCCGCATACAGCGAATTACTATATATTAGGTCGGTCGAGGCCGTTTTGTAATACATAAACTGCGGGTAATTGGCATAAATCCCTTGTTTATTGAGCATCGCGGTCATAGTCGCACGAGCGGCCTTCAATTTGGTGTCGAGCAAGTTCCAGCGGATGAGGTCGTACTTACGGATACCTTCACCGCCAAATTCCAAAGAGCGCTCATCCACAATCGCATCAAAAAACGCGCTGTAAGTTACTGGCGTTGTGCCTATTTGGTTGGTATTACCAGCAAAGCCTCTCTTGCGGACTTCCTCGTAAGCAGCAATACCGGCTGCGGTTGGCTGTTTGTTTAGTTCGTTCTCTGCCTCCGCAAACATCAGCAATACATCCGCAAACCGCAAAATCGGCCAATTGACGCTGAAGTATTGCCCCGCCGAGTTGACATCCACCACCGGGTTAGTAATCCAATCGCGCCGGAACTTTCCGTCGTATAGGTTAGTGGTTGTCTGCCCAACTTTGGTGCCGTCGGCGTTGCCGTTATAAGCCGCGATGGTTACATCACGCCTGGTATCATACTGATTAAACAGGTAGAAGTAGCTTGGCAACGCATTGATAAACCCATTGCCCTTACCATTGATTCTGGGGCCATCAAAATAGCCCAGTTTGCCATCGGTCGCGCTGACACCACCGGACATAACTGCCTCGAACATTACTTCACCAGTCGGCTCAATCTTGTGGGCATCGAGGTTGTCTTTAAAAACTGCCTGAAAACTTGGGTTGAGATTATACGCCGAGCGGTGCTGCATGATATCCGCACATTCATCACGGGCAATCGTGTAGTAAGTCAGGTAGTCCGGGCGGCGCTCCATCTGGTTGCTGGCCCGGCGCAGGGAATATCCTCCCCGGAAAAGAGCAATCCGCGCCCGCAAGCCTTTCACCGCGCCTTTGGTCAGGCGCTGGTCGGCAGTAACGCCGGGGTCACCACGCCAGGGTACAATATCCTCGGCAGTTTTTAAATCCCGAATAATTTTAGTATAGATGGTGTCGCGGTCTGTTTTGGGAATGCTCAGGTCCGGCATGTCGGCAGAGGGCACCCACTGCGCCGGCACATCGCCCCATACCCGGACCAACTCAAAGTAAAACTGCGCCCTTAGGGTAAGCGACTCTCCCAGCAAGCGCTGAAGCTCGGCTTTATCGGCCGCGCTGCCGTTGGTATAAGCCGGCATATTTGGAATATTCTTGATACAAACGTTGGCACGTTCGATACCAGTATACAGCTGCCGAAACACGGGCTCCAGAATCGAGTTTGTTGGCAATACGGCGTAACGGCCAAAATCGCGGTTACTGTTGTCTGGCACCCCATTGTTTGGGGCATCAATCATTTCGTCGTTATCATAACAAAAAATCAGGTTTAGCCGGCTGCCGTAGCCAGTATCACCAGATAATTGGTTGTAAGCACCAAGCACCGCATTACGCGCATTAATTACGTTGCTAAAGGCAGTTGCTTCACCGATTGAGGACAACGGTTCTTCCGTTAAGAAATCCTTACAGGATACCGCCGCAGTAGCCAGCAAGCTGAGTACTAGTATTCTGAAACCTGTATCTTTAATCTTCATTTTTGCGGGGGTTACTAGTTAAAAGGATACATTAGCGCCCACCAGATAGGTGCGGCTTCGCGGGTAAGCCGAGTAATCGATGCCCGGCGTTACAGGGCTACCCCGGCGGGCATCCACTTCGGGGTCATAGCCCGAGTAGCCAGTGAGCGTCGCCACATTATTCGCCGTGCCGTAGAGGCGCAAGCTGGCGATTTTGAATGTCTTGAGCCACGAGCTGTTGAAAGTATAGCCCAGGGAAACGTTGTTGATTCTTAAAAAGGACCCGTCTTCAATTGCAAAAGTGCTCGGGAAGAAGCTTACCGCGTCTTTGCTCGGCGAAAAAACAGTTGCGCCAGCGTTAGCGGCGGCCAGTACCTCCGGTGCTGCACCTACCGCCACGCTTTTGCCGCCAACGGTCACTACTCTTTGCAGCACATTACCATTAGCGTCAATGGTACGCCACCTGTTTTCCATTAAACCAAGCAAATTGGTATTGGCGGTGTAACCGCTGGTAAATTCCAGTTTATTGGCATTTAGAATTTTGTTTCCATAAACAAAGTTTACGAATACGCTCAAATCAAAATTCTTGTAGCGAAATTGCTGGTTTAACCCACCAGCGAATTTGGGGTTAGCGTTACCGATGATTGTTTTATCGGCTTCGGTAATCACGCCGTCACCATTCAGGTCTTTGTATTTGATAAGCCCGGGTTGAGCGGTGCCAATCACCTTGGAAGGGTCTGACACATCTCCTTTCAAGGTGTAGCGACGAGTAGCAGCATCGTAGTTAAAATCATCCAAGCCATAGTAGCCGTTGTATGTGTAGCCGTACATAGTACCCACCGGCTGGCCCACCTGCACGATATAATCGGCTGGTTGGCCAGATAAGCCCCAGCCCGAGTTTTGCTGATAAGAGTTCTGCCCCTCGGTCAGCTTAATGATTTTGTTGCGGTTAAAGGAAATATTGAAATCAGCGGTCCAGCTGAACTTCTTGCTGCTCAGGATTACCGCATTTAACTGCGTTTCGATGCCTTTGTTCTCGGTTTCTCCGCGGTTTTGCTGCTGCTGCTTATAGCCGGAAGTAAAGGATATTGGAGCTGCCAGTAGCAAATCGCGCGTGTTGTTTTGGTAAACGTCGACCGTTACTTGCAGCCGGTTATTGAGCAGCGAAATGTCCAGACCCAGGTTACGTGATACGGTGGTTTCCCACTTCAAGTCGGGGTTTGCCAGGTAAGGTGACGCATAACCGATGGAATTCAGATTACCGCCCAGCGCGTATAAAGCGGTAGCATTGTAGACCGTTTGGTAGAGGTAATCATTGATGCGGTTATTTCCGGACAAACCATAGCTAGCCCGCAATTTCAGGTCAGAGACTACCGTCAGGCTTTTCAGAAAGCTTTCCTGGGACACGCGCCAGGCAACAGAGCCCGAAGGGAAATAACCCACGTTCTGGCCCGGCGCAAATTTGGAAGAACCATCCGCCCGGTAGTTGAAGGTAGCCAGGTATTTGTCTTTGTAAGCATAGTTTACCCTGGCAAAAGCTGACAGCAACTTACTCTCGTAATAGTTGGCCTGCGGATACGTCGGAATGACGGTGCCCAAGGTTAGTTGGTTGAAAGCATTATCCGCGGTGATACCAACTGGAAATAACTTAAACTGATTGTTTAAAGAATTACTGGTGATGGTATACAACTCTCCACCAACTAAGGCGTCGATACGGTTGTCACGGCTGAAGGCCGATTTCATTTTGCCGTTGCTAAAATTAACCACATTGGAAAAATCCAGCGTGTTTAAATCAGTTGTTACAATACCGGCCAGGGGCTGCCCAGAGCCATTAAGCTGGGCATTTGGGGTGATTACATCATCGAAGGCTCTTGCCAGCACATGGTTATAATTCACCCCCAGCGTTGCCCGGTAAGACAAATAATCGTTAAACTTGATATTAGCGTAACCGCTCATATTCAAATTAGTGGTGTATTTTTTACGATAGGTCGCATTGGCTAGCACGTAGGGATTGATAACGCTTAGGCCATTACCAGAATTGGTATCGCTTGTATAGTTCGGGTCATAGTCTTCCGAGGACACGCCATTGAGCGTGAATGGGCGGTATTTGACAATGCTGCGCAGGCTATTCAAGGAAGATGCACCTGGGTCAGATGTACCACCGCCATTAGAAAACTCATTCGTATAGCGAATGATAAGCCCAGCTGTCAGATTGTTACCCACAGTTTGGTCTAATTTCATATTGACCAGGTTCCGGCTGTAATCAGAGTTGACGAGGATGCCGGCCTGCTGATTATTGGTATAGCCAATGTTATATTTTGTTGCTTCCGTTCCGCCACTGATGCTTACATTGTGCGTTTGCATTAACGCATTACGACCCAATACTTTCTGCTGCCAGTCTTCGGCGGGTATGTTCTTGTACTTTTCCAGGTCAGCCCAGGTTTGGCCATAGGTATTGCCGAAGCTCGTGCTATCCTTAATACTGCCCCGGCTGCGCTCATACTGGTAGACTACGAACTCATAGGGGCTAAGCACTGGCAACTCCTTGGAAAGCCTGTTAAACCCAACGAAGCCGTTATAATTTAAACGTGGCTTAGCGTTGCGGCCGCTTTTCGTGGTGATTAGCACGACCCCGTTGGCCCCGCGTGCACCATAAATAGATGTTGAAGCGGCATCTTTCAACACATCTATCGATTCAATATCCTGCGGCGATATGGTGGAGATGCCGTTCTCAACCTGCACACCGTCAATTACATACAGAGGCGCATTATCCTGGGTAATCGACCCGCCGCCACGAACACGGATGCGGACACTAGCATCCGGCGAACCTTCGGATGAGGTGACTTGAACACCGGCCAGCCGGCCCGCTAATGCTTCTGCCGCCGAGTTGAGCGGAATATCCTGCAACTCCTTGGCGGTTACGGAAGACACCGCGCCGGTCAGGTCGCGTCTACGAACCGTGCCATAACCAATGGAAACAACTTCATCCAGTTCGGTAGGGTTAGAAGCTAGTGCCACATCAACCTGGGTCTTGCCGTGGATATCAACTTCCTTTGTAAGGAAGCTGATGTAGCTGATAACGAGGGTTTGGGAGCTGTTGTCGGGCACGTCGATTGCAAAGCTGCCATGCGCATCGGTCGCCGTGCCGAGCGTGGTATTTTTGATGACTACCGTAACCCCAATCAGAACTTCGCCGGTGGTACCATCCGTGACTACGCCCTTAATCTGGTGGGTTTGCGCCCAAGCGCTGTTTAGGAGGCCTAGCAAGACTAGGCAGGTGAGAAATAAATTTTTAATCATAACAAATCTGCTTTGTTTAAAATCGGTTTCAACACCGGAAAAAAGCGGGGTTCTACTTGGTACTTGGGGCAGTGGTACTCTATGGTTTGGCCAGTAAAGTAAGTACTCACTTGCTACCTGCCTAGTTGACTAAGGCAAATGTCGGCTCAGCAAAATGAGGAAAAGGGGGGAAATCAGCAATAAAAACGGGGTGTTTTGTAAATTCCAGCTTCATTCACCCGGATTCTAAGCGTTTTCCCGCAAAAACCGGACAGCTCAGCTTGACTTTAGCTTTTTGGGTGGTGGCTTAGGGTCAAAAAGAAACCCGCTGGATGAGCAGGCTTAACTTTGGGTAACCACACCTTAGACTATGCCTACTTTTCTCCGCGAGTTTCAGACCGTATTGGTACCCTACGCCTGCCTATTTTGCTGCCGCGTTTTCATCCACAGTCCAGCTCTTGCTACTTGGGGACCTGCTGGCTCCCGGCAAACGTGCAGCAATCTTTTGCGTCAGCAACGAAGCGAGCGATATGCTTCATTGGGTTCGGGATGACTGCCGTTTATAAGCCTACCTTTTGTTCGGAAACAAGTCTATACGCTATTCCTTAGTAGTCAGTCATAAGTAAGCGTAGTCGCTCAACGATTCGCCTCGCCCCCGGCCCCCTCTCCGAAAAGGAGAGGGAGAGCCCTGGCGACACTGTCGAATGCGTTCGTTCGGCTCCTCCCTCTCCTTTTCGGAGAGGGGGCCGGGGGGTGAGACGAATCGGCCGCGCCGTGTGCGCTTATTTGTACGCTATTCCTTAGTAGTCGCCAAAACTAGATTCGCCGTGCGTCCGTGCAACCGCTCGCCATTTATTGACAGGCGCACATAAGGCTTAAGTGATACTATTTTGATATCGGGGTCCCCGGTCATCAGGCGCTCAACTTTTTCCTTCACGGTTATTACCACATTTCCGCCACGCATCGTCGGGTCACTTAGGGCAATATATAACTTATCTGCGCTTTTGAGCACCATTACGGCCGCCTGCCCATCGCAGCTGAGATAAGCTTGCTGGTGACTGGCATTAACCGCTGCTCGGTTCTTTGCCCAGAAATTTGCAGCGACCAAGTGAAGGCTTGCCGATTCAACCGCCTGCATGGCACTGGTATTGGCCAAAACCTGCACATCCGGTTTTTCGGCATAAGCCTGCGTAGCGGCGGCTGTGAAGCCTGGTAACAGCACATACGCATACTCCGGCTGCTGCTTGTGATTTGTCCAGAGCGTTAGGTATTGATGAGTTATCGTCTTTTTGTGATAATTCACATTAACGTCATGCCAGGCACCCGATTGCGCTGCCCTGGCCGCGTGGAGGGTCGTTGCGTTGGGGAAGTAGTAGCCGATAGCAGCCCCTGGAACATGTCCGGAAAGATGGGCCCAGGTAGCCCGCTCAAAAACCCCAGAACCGTCGGTTGCGAGTGCTGCCTTGCCGTTAACGCTGAAGCTATCCGTGTTGTCCGGCCCCAATTTTCGCTGCTCGACGTACGTATTGACCTCGGCGCTATCCTGAGAGGCAATGCCAGCACCGAGCGCAACAATCTTGCCGTCGAGCATAAACCAGGATTTTTTGGCGGTTAATGTCTGTCCGGCCGCCGCCAAATCCATTCCCGACACGCCGTAGCGGTCAAGCAAGGCCACTCCGCCGACCCAGTCTTTCGCGCTGGTCTTGAAGCCGGGTATTTTGCTGCCTGTTTCGACGGTGGTGCCGGGCAGGTGATTATAATTTACCGTTGCCCAAAAATCATCGTTGTACTGCTCGGTATCATCATTATAGAGGTAAGTCTGGCCGTCGCTGGTATGCCAGCCCTTTATGTTTTCATAATTGGTCCTGGTTTCGTAATTGTATATGCGCGAAGAATACATGCTAATGCCAAACGCATAGCTCGGCGTGTGCTGCACGGCCCGGTCCATGTGGGCGAATTGCCGATATACATAAGACGCCGGCAGCTGCACAGCCTGGGAATCGCTGCGCAGGGCTTTGACAATCGAAATATAATTGCCGGACATATGCGCGTAAAAATCAGTCCGGAACGGGCGATTCTTAAACCAATACGTGACTAGTCCCCGCAGCCGCGCTTGCTCGGCCGCCGGCGCGGCTTTGGCCAGCAAAGCTATTGCCTGAACCACGAGTTCCCCTTTCCGGTCGCCCTGGGCATCCGGCCGGGAAATCTCCCGGCCTTCGACCATGCTCATCAAATTCCCTTTGAAAATAATCGGCGCAAAAGCATTATACAGCCACTGGTAGACGTGCTGCACGCCGCCTTGGTCAACTGCCCAAGGCGTACCCGAAAACAAGTAGATTTCTTCCGCAAGGGTATTAAGCAGCGAGACACCGTAGCCACCGGTGTACGGATGCTTAACGTGCTGGATGAAAGACCCATCCGGGTAAAAGCCGTCGCCGCTGATAACGTAGCTGAATACGGATGAGAGCGAATCACTGGCGGCCTTGAGGCGTGTCGCATCTTTTAAAATAAGTCCCCTTAACCCAATGACCGTGCTGACCCAAACACGGTTGGCCGCAGTGAACGTTACCGTGGCTGGTTTTCGGGTATACCGGTCTGTCCAATCGGGCGTAAAATGTTCAACTGCCCGCATATAAGCAGTGCGTTGGGCTAGCGGAAGTTCATCGTAGAGTAGCAGCACGGTGTTATCCAGCTGCAAGGGCGTTCCAATTTTGTAATCCCACCAGTTGTGGACATCCGAGCCATTTGCTGGAATGGGTAGTGGAACCGCTTCGTTGTAGTGATGAGCGTAGAGCCAGGCTAAACCGATGAACACCGCTTGTTTCAGCTGGATGTTGTGAAATAACTTGCTGTCAGGGCTTTGATAAGCCAGCGCCATGAGAAATAGTCGCCGGTAGCTGGCCGTTATATCTTTCGAATATGCATAAGTAAAATCTTTCCACAAGCCAGTACGGCTCACGGTATCCTTGGCCATGGTTTCTAAGTAGCCGCTGGCTTCCGCATCCTGAGCAGCAAGACTCCTTTTTATCTCCGCATCAGCGGCAGCGCTGGCCTGACCGATTAGAAAACTTGTCCACTTGTGCCGCATGCTGTCGATAGCATCGGCCTTGGCTACAGAGCAATACCCTATCTGAACCAACGTCACAAATAGGAAAATAATCAGCTGGGGTGATTGTCGCTTTCTCTGCTTGCTCATATACAATTCTCGCTCTAATAGCTGGCTGGCAGAATTTACTGCCGATGGTTGTTTTGACGCAGCGAAGTTGACTGAAATGCTGCGCATCAATGGCAGATAAATGGAAGCTTTTGGGAGGGCAAATCTATTGTTAAGCGAATTGCGGTGGGTGGGGTAATGCCTCTTCTATAGTTTTGTGCCTTTGCTTGCATTCAGCGCGGGGTTATGTAAAAAATGGGGCAAAACGGAATCGGCCAGCCGCTAAGTAGTGAGAGCGGCATACCGGCGGGCTAGGCAAGCTTTTCCAGTAATTCCGCCCTCACTTCCGCCCTGCGTACTACCACTTCCACCCGCATCCATTCTTTTTACCTGCCTTATGTCCCACCAACTTTTCCGCTCCCTGGTTTTCCTGAGTGCTGCTTCTTACGCGCTGGCCTCGACCCACCAGGCGGCGGCCCAGCGCCAGCCCGCTGCCCCGACCAGCGCCAACCAACAGGCCGCCCTCACGGTGAACGATGCCAAAATCGAGACCCTTATTAAGCAACTGACGCTGGCGGAAAAAATCAAGATGATTCACGCTAATTCGGCCTTTGCCGCAGGCGGCATTGCCCGCCTGGGCATCCCCGAGCTGATGATGTCGGACGGCCCCCACGGCGTGCGCCCGGAGCAGGGCCGCGACTGGCGCGGCGTGCAAGGGGCCAATGATGCCGGCACCTACCTGCCCACCAACAACACCCTGGCCGCCACCTGGAACCCCGCCCTGGGCTACGCCTACGGCACCGTGCTGGGCCAGGAGGCCAACTTTCGGGGCAAGGACGTGATTCTGGGTCCTGGCATCAACATCGTGCGGGCCCCGCTGAACGGGCGCAACTTCGAGTACCTGAGTGAGGACCCGTATCTGGTTTCTCAAATGGTAGTGGGCTACATCCGGGGCGTGCAGGCGCAAGGCGTGTCGGCCTGCGTGAAGCACTACGCCCTCAACAACCAGGAAGTACACCGGGGCGACATCGACGTAAACGTGAGCGAGCGGGCGCTGCGCGAAATTTATCTGCCGGGCTTCCAGGCGGCGGTGCAGCAGGGCGGCGTGTATGCGCTGATGGGCTCCTACAACAAGGTGCGCGGCCAGTTTGCCACCGAAAATGCCTACCTGATGAATACCATCCTGAAAGGCGAATGGGGCTATAAAGGCTTGGTGATGAGCGACTGGGGCTCCAGCCACAACACCCAGGATGCCCTACGCAACGGCACCGACCTGGAAATGGGCACCGACCTCGTGCTGCGCGCTAACAGCGTGGACCAGAGCGCCGTGGCTGGCACCGGGGCCGCTACTCCCGTCACCTCGCTGAGCGTGTTCGACCGCTTCTACCTGGGCAGCGCGGCCCTGGCCGCCGTGCAAAAAAACCCTACCCTCGTGCCGTTGCTCGACGACAAGGTGCGGCGCATTTTGCGCGTCGAGTTTGCCACCCACCTGCTGGGCAGTTCCAAGCGCCAGCCGGGCTCCTACAACACCAAAGAGCACCAGGCCACCGCTCTGCAAGTGGCCGAGGAGGGCATCGTGCTGCTGCAAAACGATGGCCTGCTGCCCCTGAAAAAAACCGTAAAAACCGTGGCGGTAATTGGGGCCAATGCCACCCGCGAAAATGCCGGCGGCGGGGGCAGCGCTCAGCTCAAGGCCAAATATGAGATTACGGCTTTGCAGGGCATCAAGAACGCGCTGGGCAGCGGGGCCACTGTTACCTTCAGTCCCGGCTACACCATTGCCCGGGGCCAGCAGGCCGACCCTAAGCTGCTAGCCGAGGCGGTGGCCGCCGCCAAAGCTGCCGACGTGGTAATTTACGTGGGCGGCTCGTTTCACGGCTACGACTACACCAAGTGGAGCGATAACGCCTACGACGCCGAGGGCACCGACAAGCCCGACCTCAACATGCCTTTCGGGCAGAACGAGCTGGTGCGGGCCGTGCAGGCCGCTAATCCCAACACGGTGGTGGTGCTGCTGGGCGGCGGGCCGATTGATGTGTCGGCCTTCGCCGGCTCGGCCAAGGCCGTGCTCGAAGCCTGGTACCCCGGCATGGAGGGCGGCAACGCGCTGGCCCACATTCTGTTTGGCGACGTGAACCCGTCCGGCAAGCTACCCTTCACCTTCCCCGTGAAGTTGGAAGATGCCCCCGCCATGAAGCTGGGCGAGTATCCCAGCACCCCCGGCAACCCGCTGAAACAGACCTATAAGGACGACATCTGGGTGGGCTACCGCTACTACGACACCTACCACGTAGCCCCGCAGTACGCCTTCGGCCACGGCCTGAGCTACACCACCTTTAGCTACAGCGCCCTCACCGTAACGCCCGGCCCCCAGCGTGCCACCGTGAAGCTAACCGTGACCAACACCGGCAAAGTGGCCGGAGCCGAGGTAGTTCAGGTGTACGTGAAGGACGAAAAAGCCAGTGTGAAGCGCCCCGACAAGGAGCTCAAAGGCTTCGAAAAAGTATTCCTGAAACCCGGTGAATCGAAAACAGTGACCGTGACGCTGCCTGCCAGGGCCTTTGAGTTTTATGATGAAGCGAAGAAAAGCTGGGTGCTGGAGCCGGGCAAATTCGAGGTGCTGGTGGGCAGTTCTTCGCGGGATATCCGGCTCACGGGCGGGGTAACGCTATAGCTGTTCTCTGGCAGTTAGCCCCAGCGTCGTTACGTTCGGGCGGGGTGGCACCCCACGTTAACCCTACCTTCAGCCCCTCTCCAAAAAGAAGGGAGCCTGACGAAGCGATAGAGCTGCTTCAGCTGCGCTGACACTGGCTAAGTGTATGGTCCCGGAGTAGGGGGAAGGGGGTCGCATGTGGGGTCGCGGTGAAAGATAGCAGGATTTTTTCGCCATTCGGCGCAAATGAATTCGTACGGGGGCGAGCCCTTTTAGTCGCTTGAGCCGCCTGGCATAGTTGTAGGCCACTAAAAAGGTCAGCAAGTGGGTGTTCAGCTCCCCCGTTGTCTCGTAGTGGTAGCGTTTAATCGTGGCCTCCTTGACTGTGCGGTTCATCCGTTCCACCTGGCCGTTCGTCCAGGGGTGGGCGGGCTTGGTAAAGCGCTGCTCAATGCCCCACGCGGCGCAGAGCTGGCCGAAGGGATGCGGGCCCACCTGGGTGTGATGCGGCAAGTTGCGAAACTGAATGCCGTTGTCGGTGCGTACTTTATGCACCTTATAGGGGAGTTGCGGCAGCACCCGGCGCAGAAAGTCCACGGCGATGGCCTGCGCGTAGCCTGCGGGTGCAACTCGGCAAAGGCGAACTTGCTGGTGCGGTCTATGGCGACAAATAAATACAATTTGCCTTCTTCTGTACGCACCTCGGCAAAGTCCACATGCAGGTAGCCCAGCTCATAGGCCTTGAAAGCAGCCTTTTTACCCCCGTTGGCGGGCGCGTCAGCCGGCGGCAGGCAACTGATGCCGTGGCGCTGCAAACAGCGGTGCAGGGCCGAGCGGCTCAGGTGGGGAATGGTTTCTTGCAAGGCGCAGAGGCAGTCATCCAAGGGCAACATGGTTTTGAGGTGGTCTAGGCAAAACGGACAGGGAGCAGTCTTATCTTCCCCTGCCCATGACCGACAAAAAACCCGTTGATGGCCAGCCCGTCCCCCGCAAGAAATACACGCCGGCTTTCAAAGCCGAGTGCGTGCGCCAAGTAGCCGCCGGAGCGCGGCAATCTGATGTGGCCCGTGCTCAGGGCATCTCGCCCGCCCTGCTGGGCCGCTGGCAGCGTACGGCCTTGGAGCAAGCCGTACCCAGCAGCGCCGAGCGCGTGGAAATCGAGCGCGGTATGTTAGACCATGTTTTGCGCAGCCTCAATCGTGAGCAAGTACGTGTTTATCAGGACGCAGGTCGGTACTTGGACGCTTACTGACCTGTGCCGGGTACTGGGTGTGAGCCGCAGCGGCTACTACTAATAGCGGGCGGCCAGCCCACCGCCCGTCCCCGACTGGCAGCCGGCTGCCCAGCAGGCGTTTACGCGTCATGCTGGGCGCTACGGCACCCGCCGCCTGCGAGCCGAGTTGCGGGCTGAGGGCCATCAGGTGGGTCGCTATGCGTTGCGTAGCTGGCTGCGAGCCAGTGGGCAGCGGGCGCTCAGCACCCGCCCCCAACGCCCGCGCACCACGCAGGCCGACCCGGCCGCCGTCGTGGCCGAAAATCGGCTACTGGGCCAGCCCACGCCGGCGCGTCTCAACCAAGTATGGGTCGAGGACACCACCTACCTGCTCCTGCTGGGTGAGCGCTGGTGCTACCTGGCCACGTGGCGCAATGCCTATTCGCGGCGCGTGGTGGGCTGGCACTTGGCTGCGCAGAGGCCCACCGAGCTGGTGCTCAAGGCTCTGGAACAGGCCCTGACGCTGCGCCAGCCCGCGCCAGGCCTCGTCATCTATGCCGACTGCGGCAGTTAGAGGCTATCCGAATAGGCGTTTGGGCTCACCCAAAAAGACAATTATACCAGGTGATGCGGGCGCAGGCAAACTGGAGCATAGCCAGGTAGTTTTCAGGCTTTTTAGCCCAGCGGATGAGCAGATGGCGAAACCGGTTAAGCTAGGAGTGGGTACGTTCCACGACCCAGCGCCGGACTTTCTGACCGGCCTTCTTGGCCTGCACCTCTTCGCCCCGTGGGCGAATGTGGGCCGTATAGCCGAGGGCGGCCACCCCTTCCCGCACCTGGGGGTAGTCGTAGCCCGCGTCCAGGCATACGCCCTGCTCACCTCCGCTCGCCAGGTGGGCTTGCCGGGCGGCTTGAGCGGCGGGCGGCATACTCGCTAACGTGCTTTCGGTCAGCTTCCTATCGTGTCGATTGGCCCCCTCCAGCACCAGCCCAACCGGGATGCCCCGTGCTTCCGTGAGCAGGCTGCGCTTGACGCCGCCTTTGCCGCGGTCCGTAGGGTTGGGCCCGGTTTTTTTTCCGCCCAACGGCGCTTTGTGCAGCGAACCGTCGAGGGCCATCCAGTCGAAATCGAGACCGATTAAGTGCTCGTAGTCTTGCAGGGCCACGTCCCAGAGTTGGGCGAAGACCCCGGCCTGCACCCACTCCTGGAAGCGGGCGTGGGCTGTGGAGCCGGAACAGATACCGGTGGCGCTCAACGCTTTCCACTGGCAGCCGGTGCGCAGCACGAAGAAAATGCCGTCGAGCACTTGCCGGTCAGGCACGCGCCGTTTATGACAGCCCAAGGGGTGTGCTTTGGGCACATGGACGGGCAGCTTGGGCGAGAGGCGTTCCCAGAGCGTGTCCGAAATGCGAAATTCTTGTGTCGTAGCCATACCCCAAAAACACAACTCCTTTTACCCTATTCGGATAGCCTCTTAGTACACCAGCCACGCGTGCCGCCAGCGCATTGAAGCCGCTGGGGCGCTGACCAGCTACGCCCGACCAGGCAACCCCACCGACAATGCCCAGGCCGAGGCAGGGTGGAGCACCCTCAAAACACCTGACGGCGGCGCGTTTGCCAGCTTGGAGGAAGCGCGCTTAGAGGTCGTTTATCACCTCGACACGTATTTCAACCTCGACCGTCGCCTCTCGGCCCTGGGCTACTGCTCACCCCACCAATTCGAAGCCGACCTACTCCATCACCTACCTTAGCTCACTGTCCGTTATGGCTAGACCATCCCACTCCAGCACGACACCAAAACCACCAGCTACAGGATGGCCCTGCTGCGGGCCATAATTGAGGTGGTACTGCTATATCTGCGTGTGGGACCTGGGCAGGATGTGGCCGTATCCTTGACCCGGTTAGCCGAGTTGTGGGTAGCCTATTATTGGCCCTTCGCCGATGGGGAGTCCCCATCTACCAGGGAGGACAAGCAGCTGAGGAATGGTGAGATGTAAGCTTTCGGCCGGCGCTCACTCAGTTGCGTCTAGCCTGGCAACAGGCGGTGGGGGAGCCTTGCAGGCGGTGGACGGGTTTTTCTTGCTGACGGGAATGCCTACGCCCCGCCGCCAAGCGGCGTACGCGCTGCCATACAAGCCAGCACAACTCCCCGCTTCAAGGCGCTTGCCGTCACTAGCCACCTGGGCGCGGGCGCGAAGCTGCCGAGCGACCACTACCGGGGAGCAGCTTTTGCCCAGGACCACTGTACTCTCCGAGGTCTAAACTACCAGGCGCAGGTGGCCCGCCACAAAACAAGGCAACGGCAACTACGCCCAGGTGCGCTAAATCGCTGGTGCGGGTTCCGGCCAGTACGCAAGCGGGTTGGCTCAGCAACCAGGGGCTAAAAATTTACCGCACCTCATCGGCTACCTAGCATACGCACGCAGCCTTGAAGGTCAGCGCATGTTTCTCGCGAGTAGTGACCGGGCCGCAAAGGTTCAAACTATCGGTTATGGGCAGAGGAATTAACCCTTTGTACTGTAGGCACTAACCATACCACCTCAGTTCCTGCTACCCTACTCGGCCATCAACTCCAGCACATGGCTAGTGAGGGGCGTAGCCGACGGGTCGCTAAACAAAATGCCTACTTTCATCAGGTAGTCGCTGGAATAGGGCTGGCTGCTGGCGGGCAGTTGAGCGGACTGACCAGGCATCAGGTTTATTTCCGTTACCCGGTACTGCCGGGCCGGGTTCAGGCCTTATTAGTTGCACGGGCAGCACAGCTTCGTGGAAACGAGTATGCAGGCCAGCAGGCGCGGGGCGGCCGAGGTAGTCGGTGTGGGCCGCCCACTTGGGGCCAGCCACGCGCTGGCCTACCCGCCAAGTCGTCACAACGCGGCCCACGAAATCGTAGCCAAGCACCAGCGACGGCGAGTCCTTCAGCAGCGAATAAAGACCCTTGCGCACCAGCACGTTGGTGGAGTTGACGCTTGATGCCTCGACCCGCACGCGCACTTCACTGTCGCGGGTTGGGGCAGCCAGTCGTTTTCGAGCACGCACAGCACGTTGGGCGGGCCAGAGGCCCACGCCGAAATCGCGCTATTCTTCCGACTGCGCAACCTCAGTTACTACTTCTTTCTACTGGCCTACTTAAGAGCAGTTTGCAAATCAGTGTACCCGATGTAGAGACGCGACACTTCGCTTCGCTGACCTCCGGTTCGCGTCTCGCCGCTGTTTAGTTGTTCATTACCAAACTGTTCAGCGACGAGACGCGAACCGGAGGTCAGCGAAGCGAAGTGTCGCGATTTCTATGATTCAGGCAAGAGCTGCGGCATAATTTTCGTCATATTTTCGACGGTTTTGGGCGCAGGCGAAGAGCAGATGCACGA
>JBPBPU010000151.1:0-128967 GCA_050954465.1 Janthinobacterium lividum | reverse complement strand
TGGGTGAATTTGAATGGTTAACTACATCATTCGCGGACTCTCAGAGTCCGCGCTACATGAAAAAAGGGAACCGCCAAGCATTTGCCTCGACCGTTCCCCCTTTTCGTCAAGCTTTAAAAGCAACTTAGGCTTCGGTGTCAGCTTCGGTTTTTTCGGCAATGGCGGCCTCATCGGCTTCCTTGCGGTCGGCATCTTCCTTGTCCACTTTGCGCTCCGAGAGGCCGTCCTCAATCGCCTTGCCGATTACGTTCATAATCAGCTGAATCGATTTCGAGGCGTCGTCGTTGGCCGGGATAGGGAACTGCACCAACTCGGGGTTCGAGTTGGTATCCACGATGGCGAATACCGGGATACCCAGTTTTTGGGCCTCTTTCACGGCAATGTGCTCGCGCTTCACGTCGACCACGAAGAGAGCAGCGGGCAGGCGGCTCAGGTCGGCGATGCCGCCCATGACACGCTCCAGCTTCTCGCGCTCGCGGTTCATCATCAGCTTCTCACGCTTAGCCAGGGCAGCGTAGGCGGTGTTTTCTTTCACCATCTTGTCGATGGTGCTCATCTTCTTCAAGCTCTTGCGGATGGTGGCGAAATTCGTCAGCATCCCGCCCAGCCAGCGGTCCGTCACGAAAGGCATCTTGAGGCGCTGGGCCTCCGTTTGCACAATCTCCTGGGCCTGCTTTTTGGTGGCTACGAACATGACTTTGCGGCCGCTTTTCGCAATGTTGCGAATAGCGTTGGCAGCATACTCAAGCGAAGCCAGCGTTTTGTTGAGGTCGATGATATGGATGCCGTTCTTCTCCATGAAGATATACGGCGCCATTTTGGGGTCCCACTTGCGCGTGAGGTGGCCGAAGTGGGCACCTGCGTCAAGCAGCTCTTTGTAGGTGGTGGACTGAGCCATGATAGGAACGAGCGAATATTAGCGTTTAGAGAACTGGAACGAGCGGCGCGCTTTGCGCTTGCCGAACTTCTTGCGCTCGACCATGCGCGGGTCGCGGGTCATGAAACCCTCTTTGCGCAGCGCCGGCTTGGTTTCCGCGTTGTCGCTCACCAGGGCTTTCGAGATGGCGAGGCGGATAGCCTCGGCCTGGCCGGCGATGCCGCCGCCACTCACATTCACCTTAATGTCGTACTGGCCCACCTGTTCGAGGGTAGCCAGGGGCTGGTTCACGATGTTCTCCAACAGCTCGTTGGCGAAGTAGGACTTCATGTCCCGGTTGTTGATAGTGATATTCCCTTGCCCGGCCTGCATGTAGATGCGGGCCACCGAGGTTTTTCTTCTACCAGAGGTGTTAGTAGCTGCCATTTAGTGGAAAAATATGCGGCCGAAGTTGGCCGTAAAGTCAGGATTTACAGATTCTTGAGTTCGTATACCGTGGGCTGCTGCGCCTCGTGCGGATGCTCGGTGCCGGGGTACACATACAGGTTGCGGTACTGCGCCGCGCCGAGACGGTTGCCTTGCAGCATGCCTTTCACGGCGTGCTCGATGGCCTTGCGCGAGTCGCGGTTCATCTGCTCGCGCAGGGTGCGCTGCTTCTGGCCGCCGGGGTAGCCCGAGTGGCTGATGTAGAGCTTCTCGGTCAGTTTCTTGCCCGTTACGCGCAGCTTGTCCGAGTTGATAACAATCACGTTATCACCGCAGTCGGAGTTGGGCGTGAACGAAGGCTTGTGCTTGCCGCGCAGTACGTTGGCAATCTGCGAGCATACGCGGCCGAGCGGGGCCACGCTGGCATCGATGATAACCCAGCTTTTCTGGGCGTTGGCCTTGTTGACGTGGGTCGTCTTGAAGCTCAGGTGGTCCATGGTGTGTGGTAAGAAGTTACCGGCTAAACAATTGACAATAAGCCCCAAGCCGGGCAGGCCTGGGGAAAAACGGACACAAAGGTACTGCTTTTGGGGGAGAATAGCAAGCGGCAGGCTGCCTTTGAGCTGGTAAATCCCGTGCGAATAGCGAAAACCCCTCGCGCTTGCACCTGGGACTGTGGGTGCCTCACTAGGCTATCCAGGAATTGCGCGAGGGGCTAAACCTATAGAGTCGGGACGCAGCGGCATCAGGACGTTACAAGCAGGTTTCAGCACCATTTTTTACTGCTCGAATATACCGCTGCCGGTGGCGAAAAGCAGCGGCTACTTACCAACTGGTAGCTCGTAGAGTTCCAGCAGCCCAGTAGGGGAGTGGTAGCGCAACTGATATCGAAAGCGAAATAAGCAGGTGGCAATGGCCACGGCTTGCGAGTCGGCGGGCGCGGTAGCTACTTTAGTTTTGCAACAAAATGTACTCTGGAAGCCGGGGCTGCTGGGCCAAAGCCGCTGGCAGGGCGGCGAGCGAGGCCGCCGCCGGGGGGTAGCCGGGCCGCTACACCAGCGGAAAATAGCCGGTAGCTGCCTCGTAGTTTTCGTAGCTGAGTAGCTGCTGCTCAGTAGCCAGATAGTTGACAACTTGCGCCAGAACAGGTATATATGTATCGGTCGCTACCGCATTGGGCAGGTGCGTAGGGGGGCTACAGGCAATTGGTAGTAGGGTAGTACCGGGCCGCAGGTAAGGCGTAAGCAGAGCATACTCGGCCAAGCCCACTTGGAAAGCGCGAAATTTTTGCCACCGGAAACCCAGCAGCGCCACTGCTAGCCCCGTACCGGCCACCAGCCCCGCCCAGCGAAACCGTTGCGGCCACGGCACAGTTGCCAGCCCACCCAACAGCACCAGGTAGCTAAGTAACCCCCAACGGGGCCGCGTGATGCTGCCACCCGCCACCGCATCGGGTAAGACCACGTAAGCACCCAGCAGCAGCAGCGTACCCAGCGCCCAGGGTAACAGGGGCCAGCCACTACTTTTTCGCTGCACCACCTGCCGCAGTGTCGCTGCTATGGCCAATGTTAGCAGCCCACTCAATAGCCAACGGTAGGTGCCCTCGGCCGACCCAAAATAATGCAGGGGCTCCAGGCGCAGCCAGTTCCACAAGTGCTCGGTGTAGTGCTGAGCCGGTTGGTTAGTGGCAGCGCCTTTGTGCCAGAAATACCACCCCAGCAGCGGTAGCGTGGGCAAATAAGCCAGCAGTAGTACGCCCAACTCGCGCTTTAGCGCGGCCCACCGGGTGCGGTCTGCTGCTATCAGTAGCCCCAGCACCAGCCCCGCCACCAGATATGACATTGGATGCGCTAAATACAGCAGCGTGAGCAAAGCAGCCAGCTTAAGTACCACTGCCGGACGCCAGGAGCCGGTATGGCGTTGCCAATAGCCCAGCGACAGTAATAACAAGCTCAGGCTCAGGCAGAAATTGTAAAAACCCCACACCATTACCACGCTGTAAACGAAGGGGAACCCGAGTACTGCCAGCCAATCTGCATCTGCCCGGCGCGCCCGTAGCAGGTAGCGCAGAGCAAGCGGCAGGCTAACGACATACAGCATTTGCACTGCCTTCTCAGCCAACCAGGGTGGACACAGCGTGAGTAAACCGGCCAGTACTAAGTGGCTCAAGTAATTAGGCTCGGGGTTAAGGTTAAAAGCAAAGGCCTAGTGTGCCGCATGGCCAGGGTGCAGCAGCATGGTTTTCCACAGCCAGGCGTTGTAGAGGTGGGTGGGGCCATCGGAAGTCGGGAAGTAACGGTAGCTCCAAATTGGTAGCAGATGTAGCCCTAGCAACAGCCAAAACGCAGTCTTTTCCCAAAAGTGAGCAGAACGGTAAACGGGCAGCACAGGCGAGAGGGCAGTATTAAGGTAGGCGGGCATCATCGAGGGCCGCAGAGTACTCGTTAGCAGCAGCTTGGGCAGGGCCTGCTTTACCGGTACTGCGCCAGCGTCTCTACCAGCACCCGGAAGTCCTTGGGGTACGGCGCTTCTACCTGGATGGCCGCCCCATCGAGCCCGGTGAAGCCTAGCTCCTTGGCGTGCAGGGCGAAGCGCTTGATGAAGGGCTGCTCCTCTTCGCCTTGCTTGAGGTTGAATTTCTTCTTAATAGACGACAGGAAAAAGTCCTCGCCGCCGTAGAGGTGGTCGCCCACGATGGGTGTTTGCACGTAGGCCAGGTGCAGCCGAATCTGGTGCATGCGGCCCGTCACGGGCTCGCACTGCACGAGGGCGTGGCGGGCGTAGGTGTCGAGGGTGGTGAAGCGGGTTTCGGCGGGCTTGCCCTTGAAGGCCAGGCGGGCCTTGCCGCTCTTGGTGGTTTCGATATTTCGCTCTACCACAAAGCGTTCGAGCGGCGGCGCGCCCCAGGTTACGGCGTGGTAGACCTTGCTCACCTCGCGGTTTTCGAACTGCATGGCAATGTGCCGGTAGGCCTCGGGATGCTTGGCCAGCACCAGCGCGCCGCTGGTGTCGCGGTCGAGGCGGTGGCCCACCTGGGCATCGTCGGCGTACTCGCGGGCCAGGCGCAAGAGGCTGGCCGCCACCCCGATGCGCTCGTCGAGGGTAGAGAGAAAAGGTGGCTTGTTGACGACGATATAATCGTCGTTCTCAAACAGAATAAGGTCTTGGAACTTGGGGGGCTTCATGTGCGGGCAAAGGTACCGTAGGGGCGGGGCTTGCCCCCGCCCGCCGCGTGAACGATTGGTTCTGGCATCGTTCAACGACGGGCGGGGGCAAGCCCCGCCCCTACAGCAGCCCGCCCGTGTGCACCGCCACCACCGTGCTGCCGGGCGCAAAATGCCCTTTTTCAATCAAATCCAGCGCCCCAAACAGCAGCTTGCCGGTGTAAGTCGGCTCCAGCGGCACCCCGAACTGCGCCGCAAACTCTTGGATAAATGCCAGCAATTCCGGCGGATGCTTGGCATAGCCGCCGAAATGGTAGCCGGTGTGCAGCTCGTAGTTGGTGAGCACCCGGCCGGTAGTGCCCAGCAGCAGGGCATCCACTTCGCCCCGTAAAAAATCAGCGCCTTTGAGCGCAGCTACCCCAACAGCACGGGCGGGGTATCCGGCTTCGTGCAGGCCCAGCGCGAGGCCCGCCAGGGTGCCACCCGTGCCCACGGCCACGGCCAGCGCGTCGAAGTCGGTATGCTGGCGTAGCTCGGCTACCAGCTCGGCCACGCCGGTTAGGGCCAGGGCGTTGGTGCCGCCTTCGGGCAGCAGGTAGGCGGGGCCATATTGGCGCTGGATTTCGGCCAGAAACTCCGGCTCGGCCCGGCGGCGGTAGGTGCTGCGGTCGAGGTAGTGCAGCACCATGCCGTCGGCGGTGCAACGGGCCAGGCTAGGGTTGAGGGGCTCGTGGGCTTCGCCGCGCACCAGGCCTATGGTGCTAAAGCCGTAGAGGCGGCCCGCCGCAGCCACGGCCCGCAGGTGGTTGGAATAGGCTCCGCCGAAGGTGAGCAGGTGGGTGTAACCCTGGGCCTGGGCGGCCAGCAGGTTGTGCTTGAGCTTGCGGGCTTTGTTGCCGGGCAGGTCGGGGTTGAGCAGGTCGTCGCGCCACACCAGCAGGCGCACACCGTGGGCCAGGACAATAGGAACGAGTAGCGTGGATTCTGTGAATCCGCGTGTCGCGTCATTGTTCAATGCTACCACGCGCGGACTCACAGAGTTCACGCTACTGCCTCCCTGCGGCGCAACCCCACTACCAGGCCGCCAGCTACCAGCAGCAGCACGCCGATGCTGGCCAGCAGCGTCACGGTGTTGCCCACGGCGTATTCTTTAGGCTCGAATACAAACTTGATTTCGTGGGGGCCGGCGGGCACCTGCATGGCCCGCAACACGAAGTCGGCGCGGAAATGCGGTACCGGTTTCCCGTCCATGTACGCCTGCCAGCCGTCGGCGTAGTAGATTTCGGAGAAGACGACCGTGCCGGGCTGGGCGCTGTTGTAGCGGTAAGTGAGGGCGTCGGGGGCGTAGCTGGTGAGGGCGATGGTGGCCGACGAGTCGGGGTAGGTGGTGGGCTTGGCGGCGGGAAATTTACGCACGTCCACCACGGCCGTTTGGCGGGCGTTGAGGCCGGTGAGGGCGGCCATTTCCTCGTCAGGGGTTTGTACGGCGCGCAGCTCGCGCACAAACCAGGCGTTGCCCAGCGCGCCGGGGTTGCGCTGCACCTGCTCGGTTTCGCCCTGCTTTTGGGGCGGTATTATCACGTAGCGCGTGTTCAGCATGTTGAGCACGGCGGGGTTGTTGGTGGAAATCTGGCGCTCAATCAAGTCCTGGTAGCGGCGCAGCTTGGCCCCGTGGTAGCCACCGATGCTGTGGTGGAAGTAAGAGGTGCGGGCTTCATTAAACGGGTTGCCCACGTTGAAAACGCGGTAGCTCAGGTCTTTGTCCTGCAAAATCTGCGCGTCGGCGGGCGAGGGCTGGAAGCTGTCAGCGATGGTGGCATCCTGGAAGTTCTTCTCGCCGAGGTAGCGCTTGTCCACCGTCCAGAGGTCGAGCAGCACCAGCGCCACTACGATGCCGGCTGCCACGCCGCCCTGGATTTTTCCTTTCAGGTAGAAATACAGGGCTCCCAGCGTGAGGCCCACCAGCAGCAGGCCGCGCCACACATCGTTGCGCAGCAGGTCGGCGCGGTCGGCGCGCAGGGCGCTCAGCAGGGCGGGCGTGAAGCCGCTTTGGGTAAGCTGCGCATCCTGGGGCGAGGCGAAGTCGAAGCTTAAGCTCAGCACCCAGGTCAGCACCAGGATGCCCGTCGTTACGGCCCCGGCGTAGAGCAACTGCCGGGTGCGGTGCTGGTTTTCGGGCGAGCCCACTACCTCCAGCGGGGTGTCGGCGGCCTGCCGGGCGGCTTTGGCCAGGGCGGGGTGCAGGGGCGCAGTACCGGGCACTGGGGCCGCGCCCACTGGCCCGGCAGCCTCCCGGGGCCGCAGCATGCGCGAGAGCGCCAGCGCCGCCAGCAACGGCATGGCCAGCTGCGCCATCACCAGGCCCATGCTCACGGCCCGGAAGCTGCGGTAGCCAGGCAGGTAGTCGAAAATGAGGTTGTTGAACGTGTCGAAATTCTTGCCCCAGGCCAGCACAAACGACAGCAGCGTGCCCGCCAGCAGCCAGTAGCGCGTGCGCTTATCCACCACAAACAGCCCCAGAATAAAGAGGAAGCACACCACGACGCCCACGTACACCGGGCCGGCCGTGTAGGGCTGGTCGCCCCAATAGGTAGGCATGGCGCTGAGCATATCGGTGCCCGCGCCCAGCGTGTTCAGCTCGCGGGCCATATTGGAGGTGCTGCTTAGGGGCATGGCGCTGCTGCCGCCGTAGAAGTTGGGCACCAGCAGGGTCATGGTTTCGCTCACGCCGTAGCTGTAGGCGAAGGCGTAGTCGCGGTCTTGCTGCCGGGCGCTACCGGCGGCGGGCTGGCCGGGCGCGGTGGGCAGGGCCTTCAGCTCGGAGGGGGCGCGGTTACTGAACTTGCTGTACTCGTAGGTGGTGTAGAGGTGGCCGAAGCTCACGCCTACCGCCAGGGCCGCGCCCGCTGCCAGCAGCGCCACGCGGCTGAAATAGCCCGCCAGGTGCCCGCCCCGCACGGCCGCCACCAGCTCCACCAGCCCGTAAATAACCACCAGTAGCCCCAAATAGTAAGTTATCTGCGGGTGGTTGGCATGAATGTTCAGGGTGAGGCCCAGCGTGAACAGCGCCACGCCCAGCCAGCGGTTGCCCCGCAGCGTGAGCAGCAGCCCGCCCAGCACCAGCGGCGCGTAGGCCAGCGCCCACGACTTGGTGTTGTGCCCGGCGGCCAGAATGGCCAGGTTGTAGCTGCTGAAGCCCAGCGCCACCGCGCCGGCCACCGCCACCAGCGGCCGCACGCCCAGCGCCACCAGCAGCACGTAGCCGCAGAGCAGCGCCACAAACAAATTGCTCACCACGCCCGGCAGCCCCAGCGTAATGGCCCGTTGCACATACTGAAACAAGTCGCCCGAAAAGTGCGTGAGAATGAGGTAGGCCGGCATGCCGCCAAACATGGAGTTAGTCCACAGCGGCCGGTGCCCGTCGTGCGTGGCGGCCCACTGCTGTATTTCGTGCGCCCCGCCCTGAAACTGGGTGATGTCGTGCTGCGCTAGCGTCTGGTGCTCGAACACGATGGGCGCGAAGTAGGCCACGGCCAGCGCCACAAAAAACAACACGGCCGCTACGTGCGGCCAGGCCCGCTGCCACAGCGGCGCAGGAGCAGAAGAAACAGAAGAAACGGCCATCGGGCGGCGTTGGACTAGGTAAATATCGGGCCCGAAGGTAGCGCCGGGGCGGGGCTTGTCAGGAGTGGCACCAGCGGAAAAGCAACCAGCACCCACTCCTGACAGGCTCTCATCCGGCGCTTAGAAAAGTCTTGTTGGTAAGCGTAAAAAAGGGTAAGTATATTCTTGATAAACAAGAATTTTGCATTCACAAGCAGGAGGCACATGGGTATTTTTAAAGTCTGATTGAACCCAACGTGAGCTTGCATTTGCCCGCCCGCATCGCTTGCTTTCGGAAAAATTGATTTTCAGCGATGGCAACTACCTTTCATTACTGGGCCAGCCACTTGTTTGGGCGCGGCGTGGCTGGCCTTATCGGGTTCCTGCTACTGACCGCCAGTTCCCAGGCCCACGCCCAAGGCTGGGAGCTGCTGGCCCGTACCCTGGGGGTGCAGCACACGGGCATCACGGCCTCGGCCGTTGCCGCCAACCAGGACGTAGTAGTAACCGGAGGTTACGTCAGCTCGATGCGGTTGCAGCCGGCTTCTTCCTGGACGGCCCTTTCTACCTACAACAATGGGTTTGTAGCCCGGTTGGCGGCCGATGGCCGCAGCTGGCGCTGGGTGGCCGACATTGCCAGCACGCTCGGGACGAGTGCCACCATGGTAACCATGCTGCCCGACGGCGACGTGCTGGTAGCCGGCACCGTGGCGGGGGGCGCCCAGTTCGGGCCATTTAGCTCGGGTGTCGTCAATGCGGCTTACGAGGGCTTTGTGGCCCGCCTCGACGGGGCCACCGGCCAGTGGCGCTGGTTGGCTCGCCTCACCACCCCCTACACCGGCTACAACCTGGTGCGGCCGGGCGGCCTGGCCCTGCGCGACAACGGCGAGGTGGTGGTGGCAGGTACTTTCAGCGGTACCGTGCAGCTGGGTAGCCTGCCTACGCTCGCGTCGCTGCCACCCGGCTCGCTCTTGCAAAACTGGAATTTCTTTGTGGCCCGGCTCGATGTGGCAACCGGGCAGTGGCTCCAGGGCTTCGGCGTAGGCGGGGCCGGCTCCGATGCGGCCGCCGGCGTGGTAGCCCTGCCGGGCGGCGACATTGCGCTGGCCGGCACCTTGCAGGCACCCTGTACGCTCAGTGGCCTGCCCCCGCTGTCCAGCTCCCCCACCGGGCAGCAGGCATTTGTGGGCCGCCTTGACCCCGTGAGCGCACAGTGGCGCTGGGTGCAGCTGGTGCAGCCCACCAACTGGGCCGAGGGCCAGCAACTCATTGCCCTGCCCAATGGCAACCTGGTAGTCAGTGGGCGTTATGGGGGGGCGGCCCAGGTGGCGGCGCTGGCCCTGCCCAACGGCCCAGGCCCCACCAGTACGTTTGTGGCGTGCTTTACGGCTGGGCTGGGGCAATGCCTGTGGGCGGCCGCCGGGGCTGGCACCAGCCGCCCCATGGGCCCGGGCGGGCTGTGCGCCACGCCCGCCGGCAACGTCATCATCACGGCCAGCTACTCGGGGCCGGGCCGGTTTGGCACCTTGCCGCCCGTGCCCAGCGTGAGCCAGGATGGACCAGATATTTTCGTGGCCGAGCTGGCCGGCACCACGGGCAGCTGGCGCTGGGTAGAGCTGGCCGGCGGCGACGGCGGCGCGGTGCTCAACACGTACCCTTTCGCGGGCGACGACTTTGCCGGCTCGGTGCAGGCCCTATCCAATCAGCAGCTCATCGTGAGCGGCACGTTTAGCAACCAGGCCCGGCTGGGGCCGGCTATAGGGCCGCTGGCCTCGGCCCTCAGCGACGGCTTTGTGGCCCGGCTCACCGTGCCGGCCCCCTGCGCGGTGGGTGCGCCTCCGGCGGCCCTGCGCGTCGTGGCCGGGCCGGCCGCCTGCGGCGACGGCTGGGTGCTACGAGCCACTGGGGCGCCCCGCGGTAGTGGGTTCAGCTGGGGCACCGGCCCGGCCGCCGACAGCCTGGTGGTGGCAGCCCCCGGCACCTATACCCTGACGGTGAGCACCCTGGCCGGCTGCGACTACCAGCTAACCAGT
The DNA here is from genome assembly GCA_050954465.1 of Janthinobacterium lividum. Lineage (GTDB taxonomy): Bacteria > Bacteroidota > Bacteroidia > Cytophagales > Hymenobacteraceae > Hymenobacter. Next base: position 118,864 of record JBPBPU010000151.1, on the reverse strand, counting down.
ACCGTAACGGCCAACGAGTTGCGTCCCAGCATTCCGCCCAACATTATCACCCCCAACGGCGACCAGCTCAACGACCAGTGGGTGATTCCCAATTTGGCCGGCAACACCCACGCTTGGCTGTACAACCGTTGGGGCCGGCTGGTATACGAGGCGCCGGCCTACGACAACCGCTGGGCCGCCGAGGGCCTGCCCGCCGGCCTCTATTACTACGTGCTGCGCCGGCCGGGTCTCTGTGCTGCTGCGTCGCTCAAAGGCTGGGTAGAAGTAGTGCGCTAGCCGGCAGCCGGTAAGGCGTAGCGACAAGCCCGGAAAGACACGGTTACGTGCCCGGCAAGCGCTACCTTGCTCCGTAAACCGTCGGAAGCCACACCCTTACCTAAGCTCTATGCGCCGTCTCTACGTTACCCTGCTACTAGCCTTGGGCCTGAGCGCTGGTTTCGGCCGGGCGGCCCTGGCTCAGCAAGCCCCGCCACCTACGACGGCCTGGTCGATGAGGGCCTTGACTTCTACAAAAACGATAAGAACGCCGAAACGCTGGACCGTTTTCAGCAGGCCCTGAAACTCTGCCAAACGCTGCCCATCAAGCCCGGCGACTTCCGGGCGCAATACGGCTTGGCGCTGGTGTACTACACCACCGGGCGCTATTCTGAGTCGGCGGCCTTGTGCGAACTGCTGGTGAAGCGCGGCGACGACAAAATTCCTAACCTGTACGTCACCTATGGCACCGCCCTTGACCGCCAGCACAAGTCGGCCGAGGCAGTGCAGGTGTACCAGCAGGCTATTCAAAAATTTCCCCAGGATGAGCCCCTGCGGCGCTACTAGGGCATCGCGCTGCAAAGCCTGGGCCACACCGGCGAAGCCATTACCAGCTTCCAGCAGGCTATCCGGCTCCGGCCCGATTATGCTGCCCCGCACCTGCTGCTGGCACGGCTCGAAGCCGACCATGGCCAGCGCGTCCCGGCCGTGCTGGCAGCTTTGCGCGGCCTCATCACGGACCATAGCCCCGGCCGGGCAGCCAAAACAGCAGCGATGCTGGACGAGCTGTTGCAACAGGGCGTGAAGCAAACCGGCAGCAAAAGCGTTTCGGTAAAGCTGGACGCTGACGCTATGGCGCAGGCCAACGAACCATCCGGCAAGCCGGACGACTTTGACCAGCTCGACGTGCAGCTGACCTTGCTGGCCGCCCTCGACTACAGCGAGAAAAGCAAGGATAAAACCCCGGCCGACCTGCTGGCCGAAAAGCTGACGGCGCTGGGCGAGGGCCTGAAACCGCCGCGCGCCGCGCCGCGCCCAGGGTTTTTCTGGGAATTCTACGCGCCTTTTTTCAGCGAGCTGACCCAGAAAGGCTACGCCCCCACCCTGGCCTACCTGGTGCAGTCCAGGCGGCCCGACGTACCCCCCGATGTGACTGCTTGGCTAGCGCAGCACCCTCAGCAGCTGAAAGAGCTGAACGAATGGGCTGTTGCTTACCAGTGGCCCAAGTAGCGAGAGAGAAATGGGGGTTGGTAGGCTTGTAGTTGAACAATCTGCGGCTTCCGGGGGTCTTACAGCTTCATTCCAGCCGCTATACCATGTCCGACACTCCCAAAACCTGGTTTATTACCGGCGCTTCTACCGGCCTCGGCGAAGCCCTCGCTACCCACTTGCTCAGCAAAGGCGAGCGCGTGGCCGCCACCTTCCGCCAGCCTGCCCAGGCCGACGCCTTCACCCAGCAGGCCCCCGGCCAGAGCCTGGGCGTGCTGGCCGATATGAGTAGCGCCAGCCAGATAACGGCGGCTGTGCAGCAGGCTCTGGCCACCTTCGGCCGGCTCGATGTAGTGGTTAATAATGCCGGCTATGGTTCACTGGGCAGCATCGAGGAAATTACGGAGGCCGAAACCCAGCGCCAGTTCGACGTAAACGTGTTTGGGCCGCTGCGCGTGATTCGGGCGGTGCTGCCGCAGCTGCGGGCGCAGCGCTCGGGCCACATCCTCAACGTCACCTCCGTGGGCGGCATCATCGGGCTGGCCCACGCGGGCATCTACAACGGCTCGAAATTCGCCCTCGAAGGGCTGGGCGAGTCGCTCGCCGCGCAGCTCAAGCCGCTGGGTATCCACGTTACCAACGTGGAGCCGGGGCCGTTCCGCACCAAATGGGCGGGCGCATCGGCTACCTATACCGAAACCAAAATTGCCGACTACGCCCCCTCGGTGGGCGCGGGCCTCACGGCCTCGCTGGGCCGCGACGGCAATCAGGCTGGCGACCCCTTGAAAGCCGCCGAGGCCATGTACCAGCTCGTGCGCCTGCCCCAGCCGCCGCAGCACCTGCTACTCGGCGCGTTCGCCTACCGGCTGGTGCGCGAGAAGCTGCAAGGCATGCTCAAGGAAATCGACGACTTCGCGTACTTGGGTGAGCCGACGGATTTTTAGGCAGTGGCGCGGACTCTGTGAGTCCGCGAATACGGTAGTTGTTCAACCACACCTTTCGCGGACTCGCAGAGTCCGCGCTACTGACCTTTGCCGGGCCATGCACTTCTCTACCCTGCCCGCCCTGCTCGGCGGCACCCTGCTACTCGCTCCCGCTGCCGACGCGCCCGTAGCCACGCTGCTGCTCGACAGCCGCCGCGTGGGTCTTACTGAGGGGGCCGTATTCTTCGCCCTGCGCGGCCCGAGCCACGACGGCCACCACCACTTGCGGGCGCTGTATGAGAAGGGTGTGCGGCTATTTGTGGTAAGCCACCCGCCGCTGAGTCTGGGCCCGTTTGTCGGCGCGGGCTTCCTGCAGGTGCCCGACACGCTGGCGGCGCTGCAAGCGCTGGCTGCCCGGCACCGGGCAGCGTTTGGCGGGCCGGTGTGGGGCATCACCGGCTCCAATGGCAAAACCATTGTGAAGGAGTGGCTCGCGCAGCTGCTGGCCCCCGACGAGAGTATTTGCCGCTCGCCGCGCTCCTACAACTCGCAGGTAGGCGTGCCGCTCAGCGTGTGGGAATTACAGCCCGGCCGGCACACGCTGGGCATCTTCGAGGCGGGTATCTCGGAAGTGGGCGAGATGCAAAAGCTGGCGGCCGTTATCCAGCCCACACACGGCATTTTTACCACGCTCGGCACGGCCCACGACGCGGGGTTTACCTCGGAAGCACACAAGCTGCGCGAGAAGCTGCAGCTGTTTGGCGGCCCCGGCTTCCGGCAGCTTGTGTACTGCGCCGACCAGCCCCTCGTGCATGCCGCCGTGCAGGCCCAGGGCCTGCCCGCCCTGGCCTGGACGCGCCACGACGCGCCGGGTGCCGCGCTACGCTTCCGCCTCAAGCCGGCCGGGGCGGGTAGCACTACGGTGCGCGTGCGCCTCGGCGACGTAGCCCCGGCAGCTCTGCCGGCCCTCGGCCAGCCGGCAATAAGGGCCACGCGCTTCACGCTGCCCTTTGCCGACGAGCCCTCGCTCGAAAACGCCCTGCACTGCTTGGCCGTGCTGCTGTGGCGGCAGCTCGACCCCGCTACTGCCCTCGACCCGGCCGATATTCAGCGCCGCCTGCTGCGCCTGCACCCGGTAGCCATGCGCCTCGAAATGAAGGCTGGCCGCCACGGCTGCTACCTGCTCGATGATACTTACAACAACGACCTCGCCGGCCTGGCCCTGGCCCTCGACGCCTTAAGTAGGCAAGCAAGGCCCGGCGGCCGCACCCTCATCCTGAGCGATGTGCTCGAATCGGGCCTAAGCGGACCCGAGCTGTATGCCCGCGTGGCCGCCCTGGTGCAGGCCCACGGCATCACGCGGCTCATTGGGGTGGGGGAGGAAATTAATCATGAATTGGCAAACGGGGAAGTGAGGGAAAGCTTGTCTGCCAAAAGCCCCTCACCACAATTCCTAATTAAAACCTACTTTTCCACCGAAGCTCTGCTGGCTGACTTGCGGCCCGAAGACTTTCAGCACGAAACCATCCTCATAAAAGGGGCGCGGCGGTTTGGGTTTGAGCGGGTGGTGGCGGCCCTGCAGCAGTTGCAGCATGGCACGGTGCTGGAAGTGAACCTCGATGCCCTCACCCACAACCTACAGCATTACCGTCGGCAGCTGCAGCCCAGCACCCGGCTGATGGTGATGGTGAAGGCGTTTGCCTACGGCAGCGGCTCGTACGAAGTGGCCAGCCTGCTGGAGTTTCAGCGGGCCGACTACCTGGCCGTGGCCTACGCCGACGAGGGCCAGCTCCTGCGCGACAGCGGCATCAGCCTGCCCATACTGGTGCTCAACCCCGGCCCCGATTCCTTTAGCCAACTGCGGCGCTACCGCCTGGAGCCGGAAATCTATTCGCTCGAACGCCTGCACGACTACCTCGCCGCCGCCCGCGAAACCGCCGAGCCCCTGCCCCCGCTGCACCTCAAGCTCGATACCGGCATGCGCCGCCTCGGCTTCGCCGAAGACGAGCTGCCCGCCCTGCTGGCGCTGCTGGCCGAGCACCGCGCCCAACTGCCCGTGGCGGGCATCATGACCCACCTGGCCGCCGCCGACGACCCCGCCCACGACGAGTTCACGCGGCAGCAGCTGGCTACGTTTCGGCGCATGGCCGCCGCCATCGAAGCCGTGCTGGGCGGCCCGGTGCTCAAGCACGCGCTCAACTCGGCGGGCATCCGGCGCTTCCCCAAGGCGCAGCTCGATATGGTGCGCCTCGGCGTGGGGCTCTATGGAGTAGAGGCCGGGAACGAGAACGGGCACAACCTGCAACCCGTGAGCACCCTCAAAACCACTATTTCGCAGGTGAAAACCTTGCCGGCCGGCTCTACTGTGGGCTACGGCCGCCGCGGCACCGCTACCCCGCACGAGCGCCGTGTAGCCACGCTAGCCATCGGCTACGCCGATGGCTACGACCGGCGCTTCAGCAACGGTGCGGGTGTGGTGCTGCTGCACGGCCGCCGCGCCCCGGTGGTGGGCTCGGTGTGCATGGACATGGTGATGGTGGACGTAACCGACATTCCTGAAGCCCGGCCCGGCGACGTGGCCGTGGTATTTGGTGAAGGGCTGGGCATTGACGAGCTGGCCGCCCGCATTGGCACCATTCCGTACGAGTTGCTTACCAACGTGAGTGAGCGGGTAAAGCGCGTGTTTGTGAGTGAATAAGCTGGACTTTTAGCTCGGTCCAGCGGCTCGTGTCAAAGACTGTTCTGAGTTGCTGAGACCACCCGAGCGGCTTACTTTCCAACAAGTAACCTGGAATTCCGTACAGGGCTGCCGGTGTCTTTCACTTACCAATCACCACACTCAACATGACCAAGCCCTTTCTCGCCCTGCTGGCTGCTACTGCCCTGGCCAGCATCACTTCCTGCAACGACTTGAAAAAGTCGGACGAAAAAAACACCCTCGGTGAAGCTACCCACGACACGGCCGTGGTAGCCCGCACTGGTACCACCCCCGGCGACGTAGCCGCCAATGCGGCCAACGCGGTCGATAGCGCGGCCAGCAAAACCGGCGCCGCCATCAGCAACGCCTTCGACATGACTAAGGCCAAGCTCGCCGACGTGAAGCTGCCCGAAATAACCACCACCGGCCTCTCGGTGCAGGGCAATGAGGACTACCAGGTATACGGCATCGGCGAAGATGTGCTCTTCGACACCGGTAAGGCCACCATCAAGCCGAGTGCCGCCGCTGCCCTCAACCAGATTGATGCATCCATCACCAAGCGCTACAGTGGCAAAGACGTGCGTGTGCTGGGCTTTGCCGACTCGCGCGGCGACAAAGACTACAACAAAGAGCTAAGCCAGCAGCGCGCCGAAGCTGTTAAAAACTACCTCGTAGCTACCGGTAAGCTCGCCGCCGACCATGTTAGCACCGAGGCGTTTGGCGAAGCGGCCCCTGCGGCCAGCAACGCCACGGCCGCCGGCCGCAAGGAAAACCGCCGCGTAGAAGTAGCTGTGAGCATCCGGTAAAACGCAAACGACTGTTACCTAGCACAAAGCCACTCCTTCGCTGGGGTGGCTTTGTTGCTTCTAAGCCGTTCGCAGCCCAAGTGGCTGTATCTTTGTTTACACTTAATCTAAATAGCTTCCGCTTCACCTGTGGCTTTATTCCGTCGCTCTTCTGCCAAAGCTGCGGCTTTGCCGCCAACCACGGCCCGCACCGCCAACGACCTGAAAGTAGGCGAAGCAGCTACCGTGTGCTGTCTGAAAGACCCCCAGATGGCCCTCAAGCTCCTGGAAATGGGCTGCATCCCCGGCACGCAGGTGCGCCTCACGGGCCGCGCCCCCCTCGGCGACCCGCTCATGCTGGTGCTCGGCAACGAGGAATATACCCTTTCGCTGCGCGTGAGCGAAGCCCAAACCATTCAGCTTAAATAAGTTCTTGGTTCCTGGTTGTCGTTCAAACCGCTAACCAAAAACCAGGAACCAGGAACCAGGAACCAGGAACCCGATGCAGGCAACTACCCAGGCAGCCCCTCCGCTCAGTGATGGCCCGGCCGACGCCCGGCGTATTCCGCGCCTGGCCCTCATCGGCAACCCCAACTCGGGCAAAACCTCGCTCTTCAACCAACTCACGGGGCTCAACCAGAAAGTCGGCAACTTCCCCGGCGTAACCGTGGACCGCAAAACCGGGCTGGCGCAGCTTGGCGGCCAGCGCCGGGCCGAAATCCTAGACTTGCCCGGTACCTACTCGCTCTACCCCAAAAGCCTTGACGAGCAGGTAATTGCTGACCTGCTCTACAACCCCAGCTCGCCCGACTACCCCGACTTCGTGGTGGTGACGGTGGATGCCAGCAACCTGCGCCGCAGCCTGCTGCTGTTTTCGCAGCTCGCCGACCTGGGCCTGCCCGCCATCCTGGCCCTGAACATGACCGACGTGGCCGCCGACCGGGGCATCACGATTGACTTGCCGGCCCTGGAGCGCGAGCTGGGCGTTCCCGTAGTGCCCATGAATGCCCGCAAGGGCGTGGGCATAGCGGCCCTGCGCATCGTGATGGCCGAGCGCCTGGCTACCCAGCCCACCCAGCGCTTCTGGTTTCCGGAGGCAGCGGTGCAGGCGCTGGTGAGCGAAATTCGGGCGCATTTCGGGCTGCACAACGACTACCTGGCCCTGCACTACGCCCACCAGTTTCAGCAGCTGCATTTCCTCACCGACGACGACCGCGCCTACTTAGCGCAGCTCACCGAGCGGGCCGGCTTCGACGCCACCGCCCAGCAGGCCCAGGAAACCGTGGCCCGCTACGCCCGCATCAACGAGCTGCTGCTCGACATTGTGACCGTGACGCGCACCGAGCGCCGCGAGCCCGTCTCGAACCGCATCGACCGGGTGCTAACGCACCGCGTGTTTGGGTACCTGATTTTTTTGGCGGTGCTGTTTCTGCTGTTTCAGGCCATTTTTGCCTGGGCGCAGTACCCGATGGACCTCATCGACCAGGGTATTGCCAGCTTCAACGCCTTCTTGCAGAGTCACTTACACGGGCCGCTGGTGCGGCTGCTCACCGAGGGCGTACTTGCCGGGCTGGGCGGCGTACTCATCTTCATTCCCCAGATTGCGCTGCTCTTCGCCTTTTTGGCGGTGCTGGAAGAAACTGGCTACATGGCCCGCGTTACCTTCCTCATGGACAAGCTCATGCGCCCCTTCGGGCTAAGCGGCAAGAGCGTGGTGCCGCTTATTTCGGGCCTGGCCTGCGCCGTGCCCGCTATTATGGGGGCCCGCACCATCGAGAGCTGGAAGGACAGGATGCTCACCATTTTCGTGACGCCGCTTATGTCGTGCTCGGCCCGCATTCCGGTGTACACGGTGCTGGTGGCACTGGTGGTGCCCGACCAGCCCTGGCTGGGCGTGTTCAATATGCGCGGGCTGGTGCTCATGGGGCTGTATCTGCTGGGGCTCACGTCGGCGCTACTCTCGGCTTTTATCCTGAAAAAAATTCTCAAGGCCCGCGAGCGCAGCTACTTCATTATGGAGTTTCCGGTGTACCGCTGGCCGCGCTGGAAAAACGTGGGCCTCACCATCGTGGAGAAGGTGAAAGCCTTTGTCTTTCAGGCGGGTAAGGTTATCGTGGCTATTTCGGTGCTGCTGTGGGTGCTGGCCACCTACGGCCCCGGCCACCAGCAAGACCAGGCCCAGGCGCAGGTGCAGCAAACCGCCGCCGCCCAGCACTGGCCCGCTGCCGAAACCGAGCGCCGCGTGGCCTCGGCCCGCCTCGAAACTTCCTACGCCGGCGCTTTCGGCCACGTCATCGAGCCGGTTATCCGCCCGCTGGGCTTCGACTGGAAAGTGGGCATCGCGCTGCTCACCTCGTTTGCGGCGCGGGAGGTATTTGTGGGCACCATGAGCACCATCTACAGCGTGGGCCAGGATGCCGACCTCGGCACGGTGCAACAGAAGCTGGCCGCCGAAAAGGACGCGCAGGGCCACCCGTTTTTCACCCCCGTGCGGGCCCTGTCGCTGCTGGTATTCTACGTGTTTGCCATGCAGTGCATGAGCACGCTGGCCGTCACGTACCGCGAAACCAAAAGCTGGCGCTGGCCCCTGGGCCAGCTCGTGTACATGACGGCCCTGGCCTACGCCGCCTCGCTGCTGGTGTGGCAGGTATTTTAATCTTAGCTGTCAGCTGTCAGCTGTCAGCTACCGTCTGCTAGCTGTCAGCTTCTTGCGCCCAGCCCAGTTGAACGAAAGCTAACAGCTAACAGCTTAAAATATGACCACCTACGAAACCCTGCTCCGCCTCGCCTACCGCGACCCCGCCGACGCCTCTTTCCTCACGCCGCCGGTGCTCAGTGCATCCGACGGCTTCCGGCAAGCTGCTGCCCGCGAGCAGCCGTTCCGCTTCGAGCAGTGGCGGCTGGGCGTGGCCGCCAGCCTGCTGCGCCTATTAGCCGACCTCGGCGACCACGACGAGGCCCGCCGCGCTGCCGCCGTGCTGCACCGCGCCCTGAGCACCGCTCGCTCGCCCCAGGACATCGACCAGCAAATAGGCCGCGAAGCCAAGCTCTTCGACCAGGTATATACCAACCTCTACGTCAACGACGAAGGCGAGGCCCTGCTCGACCTCTTCGCCCGCACCCTCGACGCCGATGCGCCTGAACTGCTGGCGCAAGTGGAAGCTGAGGCGGTGGAGCTGGCGCGGGGGCTGGACTTCGAGCGCGAAGACGAGGAATAAGAGGTAGGTGGCTAAAGTAGAACGTCATGCTGAGCAAAGCGAAGCATCTCTACCGCCTACTAATCCAACCGTTCAACGACGCGAACGATTGGGTTAGTGGGCGGTAGAGATGCTTCGCTTTGCTCAGCATGACGTTCTTTTACTCAACCACTACCCCTACCTTTGTCGGTACGCATGAAGCCTACTATTCACTACCTGACCACGGCTGCCCAGGTGGCCGACACGGCCGCCCACCTTGCCACGTTGCCCCGCATCGGCATCGACCTGGAGTTTGACGACAACCGCTACCGCTACGGCCGCCACCTGGCGTTGATTCAGGTGTTTGACGGCCAGCAGGTGTACCTCATTGACCCGCTGCCGCTGGAGCCGGACATGGCCGCCGGCCTGGAGCCGCTCTTTGCCGTGTGCCGCAACCCGCAGATAGCCAAGGTGTTTCACTCCTGCAAGTCGGATATTCTGCTACTCGATGAGCTGTTTGGCGTGCATTGCCGCAACATCGTGGATACTAGCGTGCAGTTTACCCTGCTGGCGCTTGAGGACAACAACATCTCGCTGGGTCGGCTCATTCAGAGCGAGTTGGGCCTGGAAGTAGACAAGGGCGAGCAGAAGTCGAACTGGCTCAAGCGCCCGCTCACGGAGGCCCAGAAAGAGTATGCCGCCAACGACGTGCTCTACCTCTTCGAGCTAACCGACCGCCTCACGGCCCGCCTGCAGGAGCAGGGCCGCGCCCAGTGGGCCGCCGAAGAAAACCAGGCCCTTGAAGCCGTGCGCTACGGCCGCGATGAGCAGCGGCCCCACCTGCGCCTAGCCGGCAAATACCGCATCGCGCCCCAGGAGTTGCCGTTGTTCCGGGAGCTGTTTGCCCTGCGCGACCGCGTAGCCCGCAGCCTCGACCGCCCCAGCTACATGGTGCTCAGCAACGACCGCCTCGTGGAGTTGACGCGCCAGCCCATCGCCTCGCACGGGGCCTTGCGCAATGCTGGCGGCCTTCATCCCGACCTCAAGCGGGCACCCTACGCCGACGAGCTAGTGGCTTTGGCCTCGGCCGAGCTGGCCCCCGATGGCCCCCTGCCCGCCGACCAGCGCCGCCCGCAGCCGTTCCGCCGCCGCATGAGCGGCCCCGCTGCCGCCCGTGCCGAGGCCCGCGAAACCCTACTCAACACCATCAAAACCCACCTGGGCACCGATTTCAGCCCTGTACTGGCTAATACCGTGCTCAGCAACCGCCTCATCGGCGACGTGGTGGAGCAGGGGAGCCTGGCCGCCCTGCGCCCCTGGCAGCGCGAGTTGCTGGGCAGCGTGGCCGCGCAGCACGGGCTAGCGGTAGGCGAGCTGGAAGCACCGCTGGGGTAGCTAAGCAGTCGTGCATACCTAACCGTACCCTAAAAAAGGCAGTCATGCTGAGCTTGTCGAAGCATCTTGGTCGCATCATCCGAGTCGTTCGATAACGCGACCAAGATGCTTCGACAAGCTCAGTATGACGTTCTCTTGATGCGTTTACTTATGCACGACTACTTAGTTGAAAAATAAAATAAGAACGTCATGCTGAGCATGTTGCGCATCAAGCAAGTGACGAAGCGGAGCCGAAGCATCTTGCTTGAATCGTTGTTCAACGACGCGAGCGAGATGCTTCGGCTCCGCTTCGTCACTTGCTTGATGCGCAACATGCTCAGCATGACGTTCTTTTTGGCGCTAAGCCTACCCGCCTACGCCCAGCAAACCCAGGTGCTGCGGGGCCGTGTGTTCGATGCCGATACGCACCAGCCCATTCCCAATGCGCAGGTAGGCATTGGGGGCAACCGGCTGGGCACCAGCACCAATTTGGAGGGGCGGTTTGCGCTGCAAGTGCCCGCCCCTTACCAGGGTGGCGAGGTGGAAGTAGCCTTGCTGGGCTACCGCCGCTACACCCAAAAGCTGCCGCCGCTGCCCGGCTCGGAGCTGCGCATCGAGCTGAAAAGTAGTCCGGCCGGGCTAGGGATGGTGAAGGTGAGCGCGTCGGCTACGGGCATTATTCGGGAAGCCGTGGCCCGCATTCCGCAGAATTACTCCACGCGCCCAACGCGGCTGACAGGGTTTTTGCGCGAGTCGGACGACGATGCCAGCGCCCACCACTACGACTACTTGGCTGAGGGCGTGCTGCTCGTGACCAAGCCACCCTACCAGCGGCCCCACGAAGCGGGCGGCATCCGCATTCTGCAATCGCGCAAGGTGGATTTACGGACGGCGCAGGCGAACGTGCCGCTGCCAGGTATCAACTGGATGGCGGGGTCGTTTGTGCCGCACCGGTTCGACTTTGTGCGGGCCCGCAACGAATTTATTGCGGAGGCCCATTTCAAGGACTACCAGTACCGGGTCAGCCCGCAGACTACGTTTCAGGGGCGGGCGGTGTACGTCATTACGTTTGAGCCCAAGCCGGGCACTGACCGCGCCAATTTTGCCGGGCAGGTGTACATTGACGAGCAGAGCTATGCCTTCCTGGGGGCCGAGTGGCACCGCACGCCGGCCGGTATCCGGCGCGAGGGGGTGCTGTCGTTTGAGGCTACGGAGCGGGCGTACCGCACTGACTACCAGTACTACGCCGGACGCTGGCACCTCAAAAGCATCTGGTACAACACCCTGGGCCAGCCTGCGCAGGGCCACATCCGGCATCACCTGGCCGAGTACCTGACTACGGCCATCGACACGGCGCAGGCCCCGCCGCCCACTTACTTGGAGCGGGCGCAGTATGCCGACATCTTTCTGGCCAACCCCACGCCCTACGACTCCACCTTCTGGCGGCACTACACCACCAGCCTGCCGCCTACCCAGCTGCGCCTCGACCTGCTCGACCCAGCCCGGCAACACCAGGCCGACTCGCTGCTGGCGAGCGCCAACCGCCCGGCTGCTGCGCCTTCGTGGGGCAGCCGGGTGCTGAAAAGTGCGCGCTACAGCTACAACGTGGGGTTGCTGCCCATAGTCGGCCCCGCCGCCAGCGTGCGGGTCGTACTGGCCCCCGGTGGCAGCACTTTCCGCGCCGATGGCCACGCCGATACCCGCGAGCCCGGTGCCGTACTACTGTACGACATCGGCCTGCAGCTCAACCTAACGCCTGCCCTGGCTGTGTATGGCCAGCAGCAGGGGCTGCATTTCAGCCAGCTAAAGGGCGAAGGCTGGGATGTAGGTCTGCTGCTGGAGCGCAACCTCAACCCCCACGGCCGCCCGCTACGGGGCCGCGTGGGCGTGGGCTATTTCCGCCAAACTATAGCCCGCCCCCTCGACACCTTCGACAACCCCGATGAGAGCCTGCGTCTGGCCGGCACGCACCTCGCCGCCGACCGCCTTGCCCTGTCCCTGCAAACCGTAACTGACGCCCTGCACCCCCAGCTCGGCCTGAGCCTGGAGCTGAGCCACCAGTTCGATGCCGTGGCTCAGGTGGGCTACCTTGTGCCGCTGCGCATCCGCTCGCAGCTGGCCGTGCAGGAAGTGGAAAGTGGCTTCTTCACCAACGAAAGCTCCACTACGCTCAACCTGCCCGCTACCGAAGCGCAGGTATTGGTGAATGGCCAGCCCAGCACCTACAGCCTCTGGCAGCCTGGCCGGCTGCTGGTGTCGCTAAGTGTGTTGTGGCGGCTTTCGCACCGGTGAGGTAGGCATTTTTGGCGCGGGCCTCTGGCCCGTGCCGACTACTCGCGGGCCTCTGGCCTGCACCCCAGAACGACTTGTGTGTAGTATCGCCCTCCCCATTGCAGGCCAGCGGCCTGCGGGTAGTCGGCACGGGCCAGAGGCCCGCGCCAATTATGCTGCCGTTACTTCAAACCAGAGCTTCCGCAAGGGGCGTCTGCTGGTCCGACGCCGTAGGCGTCCGACCGGTTGTCATAGGAGCTTGTGTGGGCGGTAGCGGCCGGGTCAGGCGTTTGGGCCAGCTGGCAGCCCCCGACAACCGGTCGGACGCCTACGGCGTCGAACCGGTTGTCGGCCCCTGCGGAAGTCCTACAAACAACGGTTGCGCCCGAACTTGCGGCCCGCATGACTGAACCTCCATCTCCACCCTCGTCTATCCGCCCCCGCCGCTGGGGTCGCTGGTTGGCGGCGGGTATAGCCCTGGCGCTACTGCTTTTGCTGGCAGCGAGCTACCACCTGCTCTACCGCGCCAATGTGCCCGCCGCCGTGGATGGCCCGGCCTACCTCTACATCCGGCGGGGAGTGGGGCTTAATGCTGTACTCGACTCGCTGGGGCAACCGGGCCAGCTATTGCGGCCGGAAGACTTTGCGCGGGTAGCCCGGTGGCGCGGCTACGGCACAGCGGCCCACCCGGTGCAGCCCGGCCGCTACACGCTGCCGGCCGGGCTGGGCAACCTGGCCCTGGTGCAGCTGCTGGCAAGTGGCTGCCAGGATACCGTAGCCTTTACCCTTAAGCCCTTCCACTACCTGCCGCAGCTGCCGCGCCAGGCCGGCCGCCAGCTCGATACCGACACCACCCAGCTGCACCAACTGCTGGCCGATAATGCGTACTTGGTGCGGCGCTACGGCCTCGACACGGCCACAGTGCGCACCTTGTTTATTCCGGGGCCGCTGCGGCTATTCTGGCCCACGGCGGCCCCGGCGCTGCTGGATTCGGTAGCCGCCCGGCACCGCCGCTTCTGGAATGCCCGACGCTTGGCCGAAGCTGATTCCTTGAAAATGACGCCGGTGCAGGTGTCAGTGCTGGCCAGTATTGTGCAGCGCGAAACTGCCCAACCCACCGACCGGCCCCTGATTGCCGGGGTGTACCTCAACCGCCTGCGCCGGGGCCAGCCCCTGCAAGCCGACCCCACGCTGCTGTGGCCTCTGCACGGCCTGGGCACCCGCAAGCGCGTGCTCAACGTGGATAAAAAAGTGGACTCGCCCTACAACACCTACCGCCACAAGGGCCTGCCGCCCGGCCCCATCACCACGCCCTACCCACAGGCCCTGGATGCCGTGCTACGCCCCGCCCAGCATAAGTTCGTCTTCTTCTGCGCCCGCCCCGATGGCAGCGGCTTCTCCGATTTTGCCGAAACCTTCGCCCAACACAAAGCCAACGCACACCGCTACCAGCACCACCTGGATAGCTTGAAAATTAAGCGGTAGGGCGGGTGTAAATCGTACATTACCTGTCCTGTGCAGAATGCCTTTGCGTATGTTGCCCGGCGCTTCAGCGCCGGGTTAGCGGGCTTCTTCCTTCGGCCGGGGCTTTAGCCTATGCCTCGCTAGTGCCAGTAAGAGCTGAAGCCCAACCGGTAGCGCCACGCTAAGCCCGGCGCTGAAAAGCCGGGTAAGTTAGCAGCTAACTTTTTGAACAAGGTATTTAATAAGCGCTGGAAACCAGGGATTTGGTAGCTAGCCCGCGCAGGGTCATGGTGCTGCCTTGGGCCTGCGGGGCTACCTGCACCACGTAGCGGTAGCGGTCGGAGCCAACTTTCAGCAGGAGGGCGTAGCGCCCAGCTGGCACCCCGTCAAAATCGAAGCGGTGGCCATAGGCGGCAGCGGTATAAGACTCTTCGAACAAAGGCTGCCCGTTGGCCAGCCGCAGTACTTGCACAGTGCCCCGCAATTGGCGAGGATTGTCGATGCGCACGCGCAGGCTTTGGCTGGCGGCTTGGGTTACGCGCACGGGCGGCGGGGTGGTTTGGGCCAGAGCCGGGCCGGCCAGGCTGACGCCAGCCAGGGTTAGCAAATGGGCCGGCCAAAAGATGGATAAAAATTGCATGGGGAAGCGGGTTTGAAATGAGAAAATTGACTGCTACCCTCCTGCCCGGCGGCCAGTACGGTGTGCGCTTTCGGACAGGTGTACCTTGGTAGCGAGTAGGTATAGCCAAGGCGTGTGCCAATTTTATAAGGAATTGATAGTTAATTAATTAATTTAAAAACCAATAAATTAATCTTCCAAAAATGTGTTCGGGAGCGGGCAGGTGTCCGGTTTTGACGTTCTTGCTCACCATTTCGCTACCTCCCCACTTACCTCTCATGCGTCTCGTTATTCAGCGCGTCCACGAAGCTTCTGTCACCGTCGAAGGCACCATCACCGGCCAGATTGGGCCGGGGCTGCTGGTGCTCATCGGCTGCGCGCCGCCCGATACGGAAGCTACCCTGGCTTGGATGGTGCGCAAGCTGGTGAGCCTGCGCATCTTCAACGACGAAAACGGGCAGATGAACCGTAGCGTGCGCGACGTAGGCGGGCAGGTACTGGCCGTAAGCCAGTTTACGCTGCTGGCCGATGCCCGCAAAGGCAACCGGCCCAGCTACACCGGGGCGGCCCCGCCGGCCGTAGCTGAGCCACTCTACAAACGATTCGTAGCGCTGCTGGCCCAGGAACTGGAGCAGCCGGTGCCCACCGGTATCTTCGGGGCCGATATGCAGGTGCGCCTGCTCAACGACGGGCCCGTAACGATTGTGCTCGACTCGCCCACTCCCTCTAGTTAAGCACAAGTAATGACCATTGAACAAGCCCAGGCCACCGTTGACGAGTGGATAAAAACCACCGGCGTGCGCTATTTCAGCGAGTTGACTAACCTCGCCATCCTCACCGAAGAAGTGGGGGAAGTAGCCCGCCTCATTGCCCGGCAGTACGGCGAGCAGTCGTTCAAAGAGTCGGACCAGGGCCGAGAGCTGGGCGATGAGTTGGCCGATGTGCTGTTCGTCGTCATTTGCCTGGCCAACCAAACCGGCGTCGACCTCACCGACGCGCTCACCCGCAACCTGGCCAAGAAAACCCAGCGCGACGCCACCCGCCACCGGGATAACCCGAAATTGAATTAGGAATTAAGAATTGTAAGAGCATCTCGCTCGCCTCATTGAACGACACCCAAACGACCTAACCGAGATGCTTCACTGCGCGGACGCCAGATGAGCAGGACGCTCTTACAATTCCTAATTCTTAATTCAACTTGAACCCCCAGCTTGCCCGCCTAGCCGCCATAGCCGCCCAGCCCAGCCGCCGCATGGTGGGTTTGATGTCGGGTACCTCGCTTGATGGGCTCGATGTGGCGCTGTGCTGCTGCACCGGCCACGGCGCTACGCTGCGGGTGCAGCTAGAGCAGTTTGCCACGGTGCCCTACACCGCTGATTTTCGGCGGCAGCTGCGGGCCATCAGCCAGCCCACGGTGCCGCTCGAAGACTTAGTGCTGCTGCACGCGGCGGTGGCGCGCTACCACGCGGCGCAGGTGCTCGGCTGCCTGCGCCAGTGGCAGGTGCCGCCCGCCGAGGTCGACGTACTGGCCAGCCACGGCCAAACTATCTGGCACGCGCCGCGCCACCAGCATCAGCGCCCGGAGTTTCCGCACCACGCCACCCTGCAAATTGGCGACGGCGACCACTTGGCTTACCTCACGGGCATTATCACCATCTCCGATTTTCGGCAGAAGCACGTAGCAGCAGGTTTCGAGGGAGCGCCGCTGGCGCCATTTGCCGATGAACTGCTTTTTAGGAAACCGGGCGTCAACCGGCTGCTGCTCAACCTGGGCGGCATTGCCAACTTCACGCTGCTGCCGGCCGACGGCGGCCCAACCCAGGCCACCGATACCGGCCCGGCTAACACCCTGCTCGACTACGTGGTGCGCCAGCACTACCCCCACTGCGAATACGACGCAGGCGGCCAGCTGGCGGCCCAGGGCCAGCCCCATGCGGGGCTGCTGGCGGCTTTGCTCAGCCACCCGTTTTTTGCCGCGCCCTTCCCCAAAACCACCGGGCCGGAGCTGTTTTCACCTGGATTTCTCACTGAGAACCAGCGCCAAACCCGCACCGAAACCCTGCCCGCGCCCGACCTGCTGGCTACGCTAACGGAGCTAACGGCCAACGCCGTGGCCCTGGCCGCCCGGCACTACCTTGGCCCCGCGCCAGCTGCCGACCTGTTGGTAAGTGGGGGCGGGGCGCACAATGCTACCCTACTGGCTGCCCTGGCCCGGCACCTGCCCGCTACCCGCCTAAGCAGTACCACCGAAGCCGGCGTGCCTCCCGATGCGAAGGAGGCATTGCTGTTTGCTGTGCTGGCCAACGAAACTTTGGCTGGCGAGCCGGGGCTGAGTATGGGGAAAATCTCGTTGCCGAACTGATAGGGTAGGAGGGTAAGGAGGCGGGAGTTGAGGAGTTGGTAGTTTGCGAACGTCCCCCAGCTAATAACTCTTAAACTCTCACCCCCTTACCCTCTTAAACTCGAAAAATGTACGACTACCTTCTCATCGGCCACGGCATTGCGGGGGCTATGCTGGCCCACGAGCTACGGCGGCGCGGGCATCGCGTACTCGTCTACGACGAGCCGCGCCCCGACGCGGCCTCGCGGGTAGCGGCGGGCCTGATGAACCCAGTGGCCGGCAAGCGCTTCGCGCTCACCTGGCAGGCGGCCGAAACGCTGCCTTATGCCGTGGCGCACTACCGGGCGCTAGGGCAGGAGCTGGGCGAGGAGTTTATGCAGGAAGCGCCGATTCTAAAGGTGTTTGGCTCGGGGCAGGAGCAGCAACAAATGCTAGCGCGGGCCGAAGCTTGGCCCTGGGGCGAGTTTGTGGAGAAAATCGAACCTATGCCCATCGAGCGGCCGGGGTTGCTGGCCCCGCACGGGGGCGTGTGGCTGCGCGGGGGAGGGCACTTGCGCGTGGCGGCACTACTGGCTGCGCTGGCCCGGCAGGGGCGGGCCGAGGGGTGGCTGCGCGAAGAAACTTTTGACTGGCAACACCTCGTTAGCGAAGCTACTGGCGTTAGCTACGGGCCGGGGGGCATGCGGGCGCGGCAGGTAGTGTGCTGCCAGGGTGCTCAAGCCCTTGACTGCCCGTATTTTGCCGGGCTGCCACTTACCCCTAACCAAGGCGCGGTGCTCGACGTAGCAGTGCCGGGCCTGAGTGCGGCGCAGGTTCTCAATCGGGGAGCCTACGTGGTGCCGGTGGGGAAGGGGCAGTTTCGGGTAGGTGCTACTTACCGGTGGCCCCCATTCGCCCCCGAGCCCGGTCCAGTTGACCGCCACGAGCTAACTGCCCGGCTGGCGGCGCTTACGCCCTTGCCCTACCAGGTGCTGGGCGAGCAGCGCGGGGTGCGGCCCGCCGTGCGCGACCGCCGCCCGCTGCTGGGCCGCCACCCGGCGCTGCCGTGGGTAAGCCTTTTCGGAGGCTTCGGCTCGAAGGGCGTGAGCTTGGCCCCGCGCTTAGCTGCCCTGCTCGCCGACCACCTCGACCATGGCACGGCGCTGTGGCCGGAAGCCGACTTGAAACGCTACTACGCCGCTTTGCGGTGAACTGCTGACAAATGCTGGCGCAGAGCAAACCAATTGGTAGCTCCAGGTGGTTGAAGTTTACACGCTTACTTGCTCCCACGAAGCGCTCGCTCCAGTCTCCTCCTTAGTATCTTCTTTTATTACGAACACTGTGAATAAATCTTCCCTTACTGGCCGGGCTGCCGGCATCCAGCTGGCCTTACTGCTCGCGCTGCTGGGCTGGGCGGCCGGGGCGCAGGCCCAAACGGCGCAGGAGCCGTTTGGCCAGGTGCGTATTCAATACAAGAAATTCAACTGGGAGCAGTTTTCGACCCAGAATTTCAACGTCTACTACTACGAGGGGGGTGAGGCCAGTGCCCGGCGCACGGCTGAGTACGCCGAGCAGGAACTGATGCGCATTACAGCGCTGGTGGGGTACTTCCCGTACTCCAAAACCACCCTTATGCTCTATAACTCGGTGGGCGACTTACGCCAGAGCAACATCAACCTGCCCTCGCCCAACTCGCTTAAAGGCGGCGAGGCCCAGCTGGCCCGCCAAACGAAAGTGGAAGTAGCCTTCACGGGCCGCGAGACGGATTTTAAGCGTGAGCTAAGCTTCCAGGTAACGCAGGTGCTGCTCAACGACATGATGTATGGCGGCTCGCTGCGCGAGGTGCTGCAAAGCAACTACCTGCTGCAACTGCCCGACTGGTTTATTAACGGCGCGGCGTCCTACGCCTCCGAAGGCTGGAGCGTAGACATGGATGCCTACATGCGCGACATGGTGCGGCAGTACCCCACCGGCAACCGCACGGCCCCGTTTTTCGACCGCAACTCGCGACTGGCGGGCCACAGCATCTGGAACTACATTGCCGAGCGCTACGGCTACGGTACCCTTCAGAATGTGCTGAACCTTACCCGTATTACACGCGATGTAGAAGTAGGTGTGTCGTCGTCGCTCAACATTCCCTATAAAGTGTTTCAGCGCGAGTGGCTGGCTTACTACCGCAACCTGAATAAGATACCGGCGCTCGACGTGCTGGCCACGCCCTCGGACAGCGCTCGCCTCAGCAGCCGCAACCGGCGCGGGCTGGCTATATTCTCGCAGCCCGTATTCAGCCCCGATGGCCAGCACCTAGCCTACGCCGTGAACGACCAGGGTCGCTACCACGTGGTGGTAGCCGACCGCAACGGCGAGCACCGCCACACGCTGCTGCACGGCGGCTACCACTCGCCCGAGCAGCAGCTCGAAGCTCGGCTACCCGTGCTGGCCTGGCGCGGTAACAGCCAGTTGGCCGTGGCCGAGTTTGTGCAGGGCAAGATGGCGTTGCGCCTGCGCGACGCCCTGACGCTGGACTTGGCTGGGCGCCTGCGCCGCACCCTGCAGTTGCACCAGCCGACTACCATTTTTGCGCCCTACGACCAGATACTTGACATGAGCTATTCGCCCGATGGCAAAGCGCTGGTGTACACGGCCGTGCGCAACGGGCAGAACGACCTGTACCTGCTACGGGCCGGCAGCCGCCAGCCCGAGCGCCTCACCAACGACCTCTACGACGACCAGCAGGCGGTATTCTTACCTAGCGGCAATGCCCTCGTGTTTAGCTCGAACCGCTACCTCGACTCGTTGGGACGGCCCCGGCCGGCCAACTTCGGCAACGTAGTGAACAACTACGACCTGTTTCTGTACCACCTCGATGGGCGGGCGCAGCCAGTGCAGGCGCTGGTGAGTACCATCTCAAACGAAACCCGGCCCCGGCCTATATCGGACGACGAAATACTGTACTTGAGCGAGGAAAGCGGCATCCGGGGCATTTACCGCTACTCGCGCCAGAGCAGGCAGCACGAGCCGGTGAGCCGCTTTAATACCAACATCCAGGACTTCGACTACAGCGCCGCGACGCGGGGCTTGGCGTTTGTACCGCAGTTGCAGGCCCACGACCTGCTGTACCTCTACCCGAAGTTTGGGCTGCCCACGGGCATGTTCCTAGGCAAAACGTCGCGGCAGCAGACACTGGAAGCCCGCTCAAAACCCGCCCCGGCCAAGCCCACTGCGGGTGTTGTGGGCGCTGCGGGGGCAACCCCAACTACTGGGGCGGCTACCTCGCCCGCGCCGGTAGCCGGCCCTACCCGCCGGGCCAACGCCCCGGTTAACACCGGCAACTACCAGTTTGACGAAGACGAGGATGAAGCCCCCGTACGGCCCCGGCGCAGTGCGCGGGCTACCCCGTCACCCACTACCCGCGCTACCCCCTCGGCGCTGGGCGGCCCCTACCGCTACGATACACGCTTTATGGCCGACAACCTGATTACCGGCGTGGCCTTCGACCCGCTGCTGGGTTTTGGGGTGTCGCTGCAGGCTAACCTGTCGGATGCCTTTGAAAACCAGCGAATTCAGGCCAGTGTATTCGGGCAGCTCGACCTGCGCACGAGCAACATCAATCTTAGCTATACCAACCTCACGCGCCGCTTCGACTGGGGCGTGGCGTACCAGAAGCAGGCGTATTTCTTTGATGCCGGGGGTGCGGGCGAACAGTTCCGCTACGGGCGGCACTCGGTAGCCCCCACCGTAGCCTATCCTTTTACCCATAATCTGAGTTTGCGCGGCGGCCCCCGCTACGACAATATCTCGCGCACGCTCACCGGCGATGCTATTAGTACCTTCGATATAAACCGCAACTACTTGGGATACAACGCTGAGCTGGTGTTTGATAACTCGCGCTCGACGGGCGAAAACATGCTGCTAGGCACCCGCATGAAAGTAGGGATACTACAGATGAACCAGCTTGACGACGCTAACGGTAGCTTTGGCAAGTTCTACATCGACCTGCGGCACTACCAGAAAATCCACCGCCAGTTGGTATGGGCCAACCGCGTGAGCTATGGGCAGTTTTTTGGCAAAGCCGAGGCTGGCGACAACCCCCAGCAGGTGTTCCGCCTGGGCGGTATGGACAATTGGGTAAGCCAGAAATATGAAAACGACCAGCGCCTGCTGCCCGCCTCGCCCAGCGCCCAATTGCCCGACCCGACAGGGATTTTCTACCAGCAGTTTGTAACCAACCTGCGCGGTTTCAACTTGAGTAAGCGTACCGGCACTCGCTACGTGCTGCTCAACAGCGAGTTGCGCTTGCCGCTGTTCCAGTACCTCGCGCACGGCCCTATCTACTCGGGCTTCTTTCGCGATTTCGAGCTTATCGGCTTCTTCGATGCTGGCACGGCGTATTCGGGTGGCAGCCCATTCAGCACCGACAATTCCATCAACACAGTGAAGTTTGGGGCCACTGGCAACCCGTTCTCGGGCACCGTCACCAATTTCAGCAATCCCATTCTGATGGGCTACGGGCCGGGCGTACGCTCAACCGTCCTGGGCTTCTACGTGAAATATGATGTGGCCTGGGGCCAGGAAAACTACGTGTCGACCGGGCCAAAGCACTACGTGACGTTGGGCCACGATTTTTAGTAAAGACGCTCACTGTAATGTTATCGCAAAACCCCTGGTATGACTAGCTCACACCAGGGGTTTTATGCGTTGAATCGGTCCTTTATGGCAGTTAGTCGATTATAGTACCTGTCTTTTCACCTTTTTCTATTCTTTTGCTCCTCGATTATATTCCGCCATTTCTCGTAGCTTCCCATATTCTATAGGTATCTATTTTTCCTGCTCTTTGTCTGCCATCTACTGTTTTTTATATTCAAAATATACAAAACACTTCGTTCAAAGCGGCAACTTGATTTAATAACTAAACTACTAGTCAATATTTCAAAGGTGTAAATAATCTGGATTGTCAGGAGGTTTTACATAAAGCGTATAAGATTTATTTTTTAAGGAAATTTTTATTAATACCAGACGCTTTCAGTATCATCAGCTCCTATCGCCGTAGTGTACAGTTGATGACTTCGCAGGTACGATAGTACAAGTCTATTTCGGTTTATTGTTCTCACCCCCTAATTCATTTCATGAAAGTTCCTTTTTACACTTGCTTGGCCCTTGCCGGTGCGCTATTAAGTCATGAATATGCTCAAGCACAGACTATTAATAATCTAAACCTTGATGCTTGGGCCACCCGCAACGGGGTAGAAGCACCTGCTAATTGGCTAACTACCGACGACGACTTTGCCTACGCTTTTGGCCAACCACTCGGTACGTTTAATTTTGGAGCTGTTACCAAAACGACTGATAAACACGGCGGAACCTACGCGGCCAAGCTAACTACTGGCAACGTCACCATTGGCACCTCGTCGGGGCCGGTACCGGGTGAGTTAATTTTGGGAGCTAAAACCGGAGTCTATAGCTACTTAGGCTATTGTGTCAGTGGTACTCCACTGGCGGCCCGCCCTGCTCAGATGCAATTCTATTATAAGCTCACCGGCTCAGCCGTAGCAGCCGACTCGGCTTTGGCTCTCGTGTATGCAACGAAAACTACTAACGGAGTACCAGCCGTCATCGGGCGCGGCTACCAGTTTCTACTAACTCCAACAACTACTTATACGCAGCTTACTGTCCCTATTACGTATTCGTCTACGAACACTGCTACGCCTGATTCCATACACGTCGTTTTTAGTTCAGGCTACGCCGAAAATGTTACGGCGGGCACGGCACTGTTTATTGATGATGTCACGATTAGTGGGGTCAACCTGTCTGCCCAGGCTGCTGCCGGCATCCAGGAAAAACTGACAGTTTCACCTAACCCAGGCACTGGCGGGCGTTTCATTATTCACTCGCCCGACGCACCTAAACTGGCTTCTGGCTCACTGATAGTGTCTGATATTATGGGCCGTACCGTAGTCCATCAATCTGCTCAGACGCTACCTTCAGGCGAGCGCGAACTCGACTTGAGCGCCTTGCCTGTCGGTACTTACCTACTGCGGCTCGACTCCGAACAAGGGATTATCGTGCGGCAAATCACTATCCAGTAGTCACCCGCCCTTACCTTGGATAGATGACGGCCCTAAGTGCCGGAGTTCAGTAACTGGCCAACATTTTGCGGCGCTTCTGTTTAGCTTTTCTGAGAAATTGTAGTTGCTGGTTCTACCCGCCAAGAAGGCCGCTACGTCGGAAAACTCACTGGTTAAACACCACCACTTCCTCGATGTAGAGTGAGCCGGCCAGCAGCAAGTATTGCGCTTATCGCACCGGTAAGGAATAAGGAATTGCTTTTTTTGAAGCGCTTGGTTTTTAATTCCTACTTTAAAAAAGCCACGGCCCCCAGCCGTGGCTTTTTTAGTGGGCCGTATCTTTGCGGGCGTGTCGCTCCCCGCCGAAATTTACCTGTTGCTGCGCAAGGACCTGCGCTTGGAATGGCGGCAGCGCAACGCCCTTGGGGGGCTGCTACTCTACGTGGGCGGCACCGTGTATGTGTGCTACCTCAGCTTCAGCTTGCGGGGTGGGCCCCCGCCACCCCCGGCCTGGAATGCGCTGTTTTGGGTAATTCTGTTGTTTGCAGCGCTGGGCGCGGCTGGGCGCGGGCTGGCCGCCGAGTCGGTGGGGCTGCGGCTCTACTACTATACCGTGGCGCGGCCCGAGGCGGTTATTCTGGCCAAAATGGCTTATAATGCGCTGCTGCTGTTGGCATTGGCCATGCCGGGGCTGTTGCTCTACACGCTGCTGCTGGGCAACCCGGTGCAAAACTGGCCGCTATATGCGGGCAGCATTGCGCTGGGGGCCGCAAGCCTAGCCGCGTCGCTGACGCTGGTGGCGGGCATTGCGGCGCGGGCGGGGCAAGGCGGGGGCGGCACGCTGCTGGCCGTGCTGGGGCTGCCGGTGTTGGTGCCGGTGCTGCTGCTGGTAGTGCGCATCAGCAAAAACGCCCTCGATGGCCTGCCCTGGGAGGCTAGCCAGGGCGCAGTGGTCTCGCTGCTGGCGTTGAACTTAATCGTGGCGGCGGTGTCGTATCTATTGTTTCCTTTTTTATGGCGGAGCTAGCTGGCTGCGCTTCTGGTTATGGGTGCTGGTAAAATTGTGCTGCATACGGTTATTGGGGTGTTGGCCACGGGTGGGTATACGTGGGCGGTGTGGTGGCTGAGCAAGCAGCTCACTACCCGCGCCCAGTGGTGGAAGTGGGCCACGGTGGCGCTGCTGCTGTACACGGTGGTGGCGGGCCTGCTGGCCCCGGTACCGCGCCTGGCCATCCTCAACGAAACCGAGCGCAACCTGTATTTCCATGTGCCTATGTGGTTTGGCATGACCACGTTGTTTGCCATTTCGCTGCTCAACTCGGTGCGCTACCTGCGGGCACCTGCAGCGGTGCTCGATACGCTGGCCAGTGAAGCGGCCAAAACCGGCGTGGTGCTCGGGGCCATGGGGCTGGCTACGGGCAGCCTGTGGGCCCGCTACACCTGGGGCACCTGGTGGACGCCCGACGTGAAGCTCAACTGCGCGGCCCTGGCCATGCTCATCTACGCGGCTTACCTGGTGTTGCGCGGAGCCGTGCGCGACGAGCAGCAACGGGCGCGGCTATCGGCTATTTACAATATTTTTGCGTTTGCGGTGGCCATTCCGCTGCTCTTTATCATGCCCCGCCTAGCCTCGGCCTCGCTGCACCCCGGCATGGGCGGTAACCCCGCTTTCAGCAACTACGACTTAGACAACGGAATGCGAATGGTGTTTTACCCCGCCGTAATTGGCTGGGCGCTGCTGGGCGTGTGGATTACGCAGGTGGCCTGCCGCCTGAGCTTTGTAAAAGAACGGATATATGAAAAACAACAAAAACAACTGGCGTAGCCGCTTGCTGGCTCTTCTGCTGCCTCTGCTGGCACTAGCCGGCCGCGCCCTGGCCCAACTGCAAGTCGGCGTTAGCCAAACCACGGCCGCCGCCGACCAGCCCGAAATGGCCGATGCCCTGCGCCAGAGCGGCAAAATCTACGTGGTGGTACTGGTAATCGTCATCATCCTGGCGGGCTTGCTGGCTTACCTAGTGCGCCTCGATGGCAAAGTAAGCCGCCTGGAGCGCGAAGTAGATGATGAAGTGATGGAGTAAGGAGGTGATGAGGTAAACTTCAGTACGTCACTGTCTTATCACTTGCTACTTCATTACCCCATTACCTCATTACTCAAAAGATTATGAAAAAGTCGCATATTTTTCTGTTAGTCGTTATTGCCGCTGCCGTGGGCATTATTATGACGACGATGGCCGATGCCAGTACCTACTCCACCTTCAGCATTGCCCGGCAGATGGCGGCCACCGGCAACCCGGCCAAAGTACACGTAGTGGGCACCCTACCCCGCGACGAAGCCAAGCGCCCCGTGGGCCTGGAATACGACCCGCTGGTGAACCCCAACCTCTTCGCCTTCACCCTGGTCGATACCCTGCACGTAGCCCAGCGCGTGGTCTACCGCAACCCCAAGCCGCAGGATATGGACAAGTCGGAGCAGGTAGTTATCGTAGGAGCCATGAAGGATGGCGTGTTCGAGGCCGACCAGATTCTAACCAAGTGCCCGAGTAAGTACATTGAGAAAGACCTGGGCAAAACCGGCCCACCGGCTACGGCCATGCGAACACAAAGCAAGTAACTAAGTAACAAGAATTGAAACAGAACGTCATGCTGAGCTTGCCGAAGCATCTTGCTCGCCAGCTAACTCAATCGGTCGCACCTGCTCGGTTCAGCGATTGGGTTAGTTGGCAAGCGAGATGCTTCGGCAAGCTCAGCATGACGTTCTGTTTTGCTCTTTCAGTCGCTCACGCCCAGGTAGCCAACGACAACCTCGAAAACCGCCACGTGCTGCGGGTCGAAGAAGTAGCCACCTCTACCACCGTAGGCTGCACCGTGCAGCGCAGCTGCGTGGATGAGCGGCTGACCGGCAAGTGTATCGAGTACCACAACGACCAGTGGTTTGAGTTTACGCCCACCCAGGCGGGTACCTACTACGTGAACATCGGCGGCCAGAAATGCCGCGACGTGCGCGGTGTGCAGTTGGTGGTGCTTACGGGCACGCCCTGCCAGACGGCTACGTACCACATTCTGTCGTGTACCTCGTTCGGGACCCAGGACGACCTGTTTGTAGTGCTACCCAACCTGCAAGCCGGCCAGCCCTACCTACTCGACGTGGACGGCTACCTCAAGGACTATTGCAGCTTCACGCTGCAAGTGAGCGGGCAGGCGCGGGGGCTGCCAGTAGTACTACCCGCGCCGAATCCGCCGGCCACTCTGCCCAGCCCAAGCCGGATAGTGCAGCTAAGCTGGCAGGTGCCCGACTCCCTGGCCCGCGCCACTACCTGCCGGGTGCTGCGCCGCGAACTGCACGCGTTTCGGAGCCGCGAAATCTGGCGCGGCCCTATCGAGCGCGACACCTACGGCCACTTGCAGGCGGCTTACACCTTCACCGATACCCTGGCTGCGCCCGGCCAGTACCTCTACCAGGTGGTAGCCGAGGCCGACGACCCCACTGCTCCGCCGCCCGCGCTGCTCAAGCAGCAATGGGTTAGCTTCAGCGAGCTGCAGCAAGTAGGCAAGGCCCCCTATATGGTGTCGGCCGCAGCGTTTCTAGTGCTGCCCGTGGAGCGCTACCCACCCGGCGCCACACTGCAAATTGTTATCCGCGACCCGGCTAGTGGTCGGCTGCTGCGCAAGATGCCATTTGGGCCGGGGCAGCCCGGCCGCCGCCGGGTGTATGCCCAAGACTGGGTGAAAGGGGGAGTGCAGCAAGTGAACGTGGACATTACCTATTACCCGCCCAACGGCCCCGCAACTACCGACCACCTGGTGCTGCCGCTCGGGCAGTAAGCCCTATACCCTACGTGGTACCTTTGTAAAAATATTTTAGCTGTGAATTTACTTATCGGAAATATCGGGCAGGCTAGTATCATCGTGGCGTTTGTGGCGGCAGTGGTGGCGGCGTATGCTTATGCGCAGGCCACCCGTGGCCGGGCGCTTGGTGCATCTGACCCCAGCTGGCTGCGGCTGGCGCGGGGTGCCTTCTTTGTGCACGGGGCCGCCGTGCTCACGGTGGTGGGGTGCTTGTACAACATTATTCACCAGCACCGCTACGAGTACTACTACGCCTGGGCGCACTCCTCCAACCACCTGCCAGTGCAGTATATGATTTCCTGCTTCTGGGAGGCGCAGGAGGGGAGTTTTCTGCTCTGGATATTCTGGCACGTAGTGGTGGGGCTGGGCATCATGCGCTTCAACCGGCAGTGGGAGGCCCCGGTGCTGGCCGTGTTTGCCACCGTGCAGGCATTTTTGGTGAGCATGATTCTGGGTGTGGTGCTGCTGGGTACCAAGGTCGGCTCGTCGCCCTTTTTGCTGCTTAAAGAAGCCATGCCCGACCTGCCGGTGTGGAAGTCGATGCCCGACTTCGTGCCCAAAGACGGCAACGGCCTCAACGCCCTGCTCCAGAATTACTGGATGGTTATTCACCCGCCCACGCTTTTTCTAGGCTTCGCCCTCACGCTGGTACCGTTCGCGTTCGTCATTGCCGCGCTCTGGAAAAAAGAGCTGACGGCCTGGGTAAAGCCCGCTATGCCCTGGACGGCCTTTGGCGGCGCGGTGCTGGGCGTCGGCATCATGATGGGCGCGTACTGGGCTTACGAAACCCTCAACTTCGGCGGCTACTGGAACTGGGACCCCGTCGAAAACGCCGTGTACATCCCCTGGCTGGTGCTCATTGCGGCCCTGCACGGCATGCTGCTGTGGCAGCGGCGGCGCACGGGGTTGCGCACTGCCTTTGTGCTGGTTATCACCACCTTCGTGCTGGTGCTCTACGCTACCTTCCTCACCCGCAGTGGGGTGCTGGGCAATGCCTCCGTCCACTCCTTTACCGATTTGGGCTTGTCGGGGCAGCTTATTCTGTACCTGGCTTTCTTTTCGGTGGGAGCCGTAGCGCTGCTAGCGGCGCGGTGGCGTACCATCCCGGTTTCGCAGAAGGAGCTGGACGGCTACAGCCCCGAGCTGTGGGTATTTGTGGGCGCTACCGTACTGTGCTTGTCGGCGTTCCAGGTGGTGGCCACCACGAGTATTCCGGTGTACAACGCCTTCTTGGGCTTTATCGGCATCAAGTCCAACCTGGCCCTGCCCGCCGACCAGATATTGCACTACACCCGCATTCAGCTGTGGGCGGGGGTGCTGGTGGCGCTGTTTTCGGGCATTGCCCAGGTGCTGTGGTGGCAGCGCAACAACCGCGAGTCGGTACTGGCCGCGCTGTCATTGCCCACCATGCTGGCCATGCTGAGCACGGCGCTGGTGGTGCTGGTGGCGCGCTACTTTGGCCACACCATGACGGTGCCTTACGTGCTGCTCACGCTCACCGGCTTGTTTAGCTTGCTGGCCAATGGCATTACCCTGCTCGGCTTGTGGAGGCGCAGCGTGCAGCTCTCGGGTGGGGCGGTGGCGCACATGGGCATTGCGCTCATGCTGCTGGGCATCCTGGCGTCGTCGGGCTATACCAACATTATCTCGCGCAACACTACCGGCAAGCTCATTACCCGGGAAATGTCGAGCCAGGACAACGAGGAAAACGTGCTGCTCTGGCGCAACGAAACCGGCCTCATGAACGGCTACGACGTAACCTACACCGGCCAGTACCTCGACGTAAACGGCGTGCCCGGCCACGTGAACACGCAGCTCCTCTACCGCACCGACGACGAGTACCGCGCCATCGCCCGCAACGACATCAAGGACGCCAGCCGCACCTACTTCCACACCGGCGACACCGTGACTCTGCGGCCCGAAAACACCTATTACCGCGTCAATTATGCGGATAAGAAAACCGGGCAGAAATTCACGCTATACCCCCGTGCCCAAGTGAATGAGGAAATGGGCGGCGGTGGTCTGCTGGCTTCACCTGCCCTGCAGCGCTTCTGGGACCACGACATCTACTCGCACATTACCTCCGTGCCCGACCCGCGCAAGGAAACCCCCTGGAGCCCCGCCGTACCGCACGAGCTAAGCGTGGGCGACACCCTGTTTTTGAACGACTACTTCGCCGTGTTCCGTGGCATCGAGCAGGCCCACGACGTGCCCGGCATCACGCTGCAGCCCGGCGACATTGCCCTGCAAGCCGACATGATTATCACCGGCGAAAAAGGCCGCCAGTACCACGCCCACCCCGTATTTATGCTGCGCGACCGCCAGGTGGGCCACGTGCCCGACGAGGTCGAAGACCTGGGCCTTCGCCTCTCCCTCGACCAGATAGACCCGGTGAAAGGCAAGTTCACCTTCGCCATCAGCACCACGGCCAAGGACTACATCATCCTCAAAGCCACCGAGAAGCCCTTCATCAATCTGCTCTGGGGAGGAACCCTGCTCATGGGTTTCGGTCTGCTGCTGAGTATGCGCCAGCGCCGCGCTAACCGGGTGTCGGCCACGGGTGCCCCGGTGTCCGAGGCGGCTGCGCGCTCGCAGGCAGTAGCATAATTGTTAGATGCTGAAGTATCGGGTTGAAGCACGAATGCCCCTCGCTAGCACTAGCGAGGGGCATTTTTGTGGTAGTTGAGGGTCGAGTTAAGTAGGCGCGCATAATTAAGCGTACAAACGGCGCGACCGTTACGCCTCACCCCCCAGCCCCCTCTCCGAAAAGGAGAGGGGGAGCCAGCCGTTGGTAGCATGACCGGTGCCCCCTCTCCTTTTCGGAGAGGGGGTCAGGGGGTGAGGCGCAACGCCAGAACAATACGCTTACTTATGCACGACTACTTAATAATTTTAGTAGGACTTACGCACTCAGTTAGTTAGAATAGCCGCGAAGCGGCGGCATATTGCTAGTTACGAAGTAGTTAGGTAGTTCCCAGAGCTGCGAAGCTGCGTCACTTTTGCCTCCACGATGGGTGTCGCAGCTTCGCATCTATGCGCTGGTTATCAAGTAGTTACCGCTAGCGTGCCGCCGCTTCGCGGCTACCCGTACGAGCCGAGTGCGTAAGTCCTAGTTAGGTAGTGCTTACTGCTCTGCGCGTTACCCCCTAGCCCCCTTTTTTAGAGAGGAGCTAGAAGGTGAGGTGACGCGCAGAGCAATAAGCACCATCAGATACCCAAAATAATCAGCCTCCTCCACAATGCCTTGCCTTACACCAACAAAAAACGGCCACCCCGCAATGGAGTGGCCGTTTCGTTACAAGCCGAGTGGCTATTCAATCTTACTTGACGATGCTGATTTTGCCTGAGGTAAAATCCTCCCCATTACGCACTTTCAGGTTATAGATGCCAGCAGCAAGGCTGCTCAAATCCAGCACTGTGGTGAAGTTGTCGTGGGCCGAACCCGTGTACACGCGCTGACCAAGCTGGTTGGTCACTTCCACGCTTAGATTGCCGGTTGCATTGGCATTGTGAACGTCGAGGTTGAACACACCCGAGGTTGACGGGTTGGGGTATACCGATATGGCACGCTGCAACTCTTTCGAAGTAGCCAGCAGACGAGCACTTACTACGGCTTCTATAAGGAAGCGGTAGCCAGAAAAATCCTGGCTGGTGCCACCCGTAGCCGTGGGAAAATAAAGGAAGGTATTAGTCGCACGATTGACGTCCTCCTGCTGGTAGCCTACCGGGAAGTAACGAACGCTGGTACCGGTGCCGGTGGTAGTATAAGCCGCCTGCTGTAGCCCCACGATGAAGTCGCCACCTGCCGCAACGCTTGGCGGCGAGATGATAGCGAACGACTTATAGGTGCTAATATCGCTAGCTTGAATAATGTAGGGTGCTGAGGTGGCAATTACTGCTCCTGCGCTGCTTACTACTACCCCCGCAACTGTTTTGCCCACCGAATTAGCATCTGCAATGAAGGCGTTAACTGCCGTTACCGTAGTAGCTACTGTCGAAGTATAGGTAACCCCGAATATGGCGCCAGCACTGGCAGTAGTGCTGCCTGTATTGTAAACCCCACCCAATGAGCTGCTTATGGTGGTGCTCATGTTGGTGGGCACATAAGAAAATGTGCCCGTATTGTTAACCGTCTGCTGGGTAGTCACCGAGTTGTTGCCGTTATTGCCATCGCTAGCAATCGATACGGTAATGTTGTTCACTCCTTGCGCAAGGTTGGTGGGCAGAGCGTTGAAGCTAATGATATATCCATCACCAGTGGCGATGGCCGGTACCGTTTTGGTGTCGGTGAACGTGTTGGCACCTGTCACACTCAGCGTAAGGGTCTGGTTAGTCAGGGCAGTAGTACCGGCGTTGAAGATGGTCGCCTGAATGATGTGCCCAACCGCAGCAGCAGCCGGCAGCTTACCCAGTGTGAAGATGGCCGTCACGGCGGCATCGTTAGCTACCGGAGCAGTGAAGCGGTAGGTACGGCCAGCGTCTGGCGGAACCGTCGCCCGGAAGTTATGGGAGTTGCCGGTTGTCGACTGCGGCCCGGTGGTGAAGGCGGTGCCGCTCCATGCCGAAGTAGAAGCTTTGATAGCAAGGATGTTGTTGCCTGCCGTATTATCGGAGCCTTTCAAGCCTACGTTGGCCAATTTCAGTGCATCGGTGGTGCCAACAGTAGGCACACTATATACGAACTCAATCTGGCCAGCAGTGCCCTCGTAGAGCTTCGCCTGAAAAGAAAAGTTGGTGTACTGCGTAGGAACGAGCGTAGCAGAAGTAGCGCTGGAAGCGATTGCCTTGTCCGACACGTTCTTCCACTGAATGGTGCACACGCGGTTGGGAGCTGTACCAGTCGTATACATCCGGTACTCGGGGGTACTCGTGCCTGCCGTCAAGTCGAAGTTGAATGGCATAATCAGGTTCACGTCAGCTGCGTCGGCGCTGTTAACGGGGCCACTGGCCGGGGAGGTGGCATAGGGCGAAGCTGCTGCGACCGAAGCCGGTCCGGCAGCTCCCAGGCGTATCAGGCCGTTCGTGTTAAGCACGAACTGCGTGAATGTTGAACCGTTGTAATTAAAGGTGAAGGGAATAGTCTGTGCCGCTGAGTTGGCATCGTCGGTATTTGCCGTAGCGATAACAGTGCCATTGGTGCCCAGGTCGGTATAGGTGCCTGCTACGGAGTAGGTCAGGCTGGGGACGTAGCCGAACTGTGCTTGCGCAGCCAGCGCTGTGCCGCCTGCCAGCAGCGCCGTGAGGCCCAGCCGCCGCAGCTGCTGGCCAAAGGCACTACCCGAAATGTAGGAGTGTGTCATGGAGAAAAGAGGTAAATAAGGAAGGAAAAATGGTGAAAACCTATGATGAGTTACCTGACTTAAAAAGCGTCCAGTACCCTTTCAGGCTACTAATATGCCAACTTTTTAGCCAACTTTGCTCAACCCCCGACTGCCGTTTTCTGAGTTTTCACTGAAATTCGAGATTATAGTTGTTGGTTATCAGAAAGTTGAATGATTTTGTACACTAAATAACAGTCTGGTGTCAGGTGTAAATTTTTCTGGTTTGCGCATCGGCTTATGGGGGTCTGGGCGGGTGGCGTCGGCCCTGGCGCCGGCGCTGGTAGCGGCCGGGCACCGGGTAGTATTCGTAGCCGCACGCCACGCTGCTTCGGCGGCTGTGCTGGCTGCTACGCTGCCTGGCTGCGCGGCCCTGCCCGAAGCCACCGTTCTGCCACCCCCGGCCGACGTGTACCTCCTGGCCGTGCCCGATGCTGCTGTGCCTGCGCTGCTGGCCGCCGTAGCTTGGCCAGCCGGGGCCGTAGTGGTGCACTTGGCCGGGGCCTTGCCATTAGCCGTATTCGAGGCTCAGCCCACAGTGCAGGGCGGGGTGTTCTACCCGCTGCAAACCTTCAGCCCCGGCCGCGTTATTGCCTGGCTCGAAGTGCCACTTTTTGTCGAGGCCGCCACGCCTGTTGCCGAAGCGCTGCTACTGGCCCTGGCGCACAGCCTCAGCCAGCAGGTGCA
This sequence comes from Janthinobacterium lividum, assembly GCA_050954465.1. Taxonomy (GTDB): domain Bacteria; phylum Bacteroidota; class Bacteroidia; order Cytophagales; family Hymenobacteraceae; genus Hymenobacter. The sequence goes on along the minus strand of JBPBPU010000151.1, from coordinate 85,851 downwards.
GCTGCTGGGCTCGGCCCAGCGGCTACAGCTGCACCTGGGGGCCGTGTTTGCCAGTAATTTCACCAACCACCTGCTGGGCCTGGCTCAAACCCTACTGCACGAGGCTGAACTGCCCTTCGCCCTGTTGCACCCGTTGGTCCACGAAACCATAGCTAAGGCCCTGGCTGCCCAGCCCTCGGCTTTTGCGGTGCAAACCGGGCCGGCAATACGCCATGATGCCCCTACTCTGGCGGCGCATCAGGCGGCATTGGCCGGGCATCCGGCCTGGCAAGCGCTGTATGCGCGGCTCACGGTCAGTATACAAAGGGCTAGTGACGAATGACAAACGCCTGGAGTAGTAGGTTAGGATAGTTTCAGCCACGGTAGCGGCTCGCTGGTGCAGTCTTTCTTGGGAGGTTGCGGCGCTACGTGCGCCAGTTCGGGTATTCGTTACTAGTCACCATTCGCTAGCCATTACCTTTGTTCTTTACATTTGGCCTTTGGTGGCTCCTTTATATTTTGTTGCCCTCTACTATCGTTTTTCAGTTTCAGGATGGTCAGCCGGCCCAGACCCACGTAGCGGCCAGCGGCGAGTCAGTGCTCGACGTGGCCCTCAACAACGGTATCCAGCTCCAGCACAATTGCGGGGGCGTGTGCGGCTGCAGCACCTGCCATATTTACATCGACCAGGGCGGCAATGAGTTGCCCGAAATTTCCGAAAAGGAAGAAGACTTTATTGACCGGGCCATCAACCCGCGCCTCACCTCGCGCCTAGCCTGCCAGTGCGTGCTGCCCAATGCCGCCCTGCAAGTCGTCGTCACCATCCCGCGCCAGCACTTCCTGGGCCACTGATTTTAATTAGGAATTAGGAATTACAGGGTAGCAAACAACCGCTACTTTACTACTCTGTAATTCCTAATTCCTACTTCCTAATTAAAAAATGAACCACTACGAGCCGCCTATTGAATGGGCTGACCACGAAGACGTTGCAATTGCCCTCTACGAAAAGTTCGGCGACGACTTTACCGAGGCCAAGATTTACCGCATCCGTTTCACCGAGCTGCTGGAATGGGTGCTGACCCTGCCCAACTTTGCCGGCACCCGCGAGCAAGCCAACGAAGGCCACCTCGAGCAGATTCAGGCCAAGTGGGTGTACGAGTGGCGCGACCACCAATAGGCTGATTCTGCGCTCGTATGCCAACCCGAGTTTACCCCGGCTCGTATCATGGGGCCAGTGCGGCTAGCTTTTCAGGCTGAAAATCACCGGGCTGGTACGCTTTTTAATTACCCAGATATGAAAACCGGGACCGTAAAATTTTTCAATGAAGCCAAAGGCTTTGGCTTCATCACCGACGACGCTACCAAAGAAGACTTTTTTGTGCACATTACTGGCCTCAACGGCGGCACGATTCAGCAAAACGACCAGGTAGAGTTCGAAACCCAGGAAGGCCGCAAAGGCGTGAACGCCGTCAACGTGCGCATCCGCAACTGAGGACCCCCAGGAAAACAGGAATTTTCTGTCAGGCCGCGCCCACCTAAGCTCCCGCCCGACAGCGCAGCCCGGCTCGCCATGACAGAAAATTCCACCTTTTCGTCTTCCTCCTCAACTCCTGGACCGGGCGATTTGCCAGTTGCCCCACCCCACACCACAGAGCTGGTAAAAGCAATTCCGCGGCTCATACGTTGGCCCAACTTGGCCATTATGCTGCTGAGTTTGGTGCTAGTGCGTGGGCCCTTATTACTGTCAGGGCAGCCCCTGGGTGCCACGTTGCTGGCCCCCAAATTTCTGCTGCTGGTAGTGGCGGCGCTATTGGTAGCGGCCGCCGGCTACATCATCAACGATTACTACGACGTTAAAATCGACGCCATCAACCGGCCCGACCGGCTGGTGATAGGACGCTTGGTGCGCCGCCGCCACGCCATGCTGGCGCATTTATTACTGAGTGGCTTAGGCGTAGGGCTGGCCATTCTGAGCGGGAGCAGCAAGCGGCAGGCTCTGCTGCTGGGCCTAGTAACGCTGGGTGCCGCTCTGCTGCTGTGGGGCTATTCGGCCCGCTTCAAGCGCGTAGCCTTAGTAGGCAACCTCAGCATTGGCCTGCTAACGGCGGCGCTGGTACTATTGCCAGAGCTACAAGTGCTTACTGGCCGGCGAGCCGTGTGGCTCTACGCGCTGGCCGCGCTACTGCTAACGGTAGTGCGCGAGATTGTAAAAGACCTGGAAGACATGCGGGGCGATGCCCAGCACGGCTGCCGCACGTTGCCGCTGGTGTGGGGGGTAGTGCGCAGCAAGTGGGTTGCGGGGGTGTTTCTGGCCAGTATGAGCGGCTTGGTGCTGGTGGCCGTGGGCCAGTTGCTGGCTGCCGGCCGCTGGCCGCTGGCTGCCTGGCTGCTGGCTTTTGTGGTGCTGCCCATAGGCTGGCTAGCTGGGCTACTGGTGCGGGCCGACCGACGCCGCCATTTCCGGCAGCTCAGTAGCTGGTGCAAAGGTATTATGCTGGCCGGTGTGCTGAGTATGCTGCTGGTTTAATGAGCAATTAGCAAGGAGTAATAAGCAAAACCATGCATTACTCGTTCCTAATTACTCCTTGCTAATTGCTCATTACTTGATAACCGCCACCTGGTAAAATCCGTTGAGGTAGCCAGATACCTTCATTTTATCGTTTTTTTATGCGTGTTTTTCCGCTGCTACTGGCAGGTTTGCTTGGTAGTGCCCTGGCTGGTTATGGGCAAGGCCTGCCGGCCGGCCAAACCAAAGAGACTAAGCCACCCAAGAATCTTACCATCCTGCCCGTGCCCGTGCTGTTTTACCAGCAGGAAACGGGGGTCGGCTACGGGCTGGGAGGCCTGCTCAGCGGCCGTATAGGCCCCGACACAGCCACCCGCAACTCCAACGTTCGGGTACAATACTGGACCACCGAGAAAAAGCAATCGCTGCTACAATTCGTGCATACCGTGTATTCGCCAGGTGAGAAGTACTACATCAACGGCGAAATCAGCTACTACAAAACGGCTCTTTACTACTACGGCATCGGCAACGATACCCGCAAAGAGGATGAATCGGTAGTGAGCTACAACAACTTCATTCTCAACCAGCGCATCGAAAAAAGCATTGCGCACAACCTGTTTGTGGGGGTGCAATACCGCTTCACGCGCGTATCGGCCATCGAAACCGACGATAAGAACACGGCAGAAAACGCCCTCAATTTCTTTAAATACAACAACAGCCGCCTCGACAATCGCCAGCGCCAGCCCACTAATATATCGGGCGTAGGGCCGGTTATCACCTTCGATAGCCGCGATATAGCCCTGGCGGCCTTCCACGGCAACCTGCTCGATTTGAGCGTAATGTTCAACGAGCGCGGCGTGGGGTCGGACTATGCTTTTGTGCGCTACCAGATTGATGCCCGGCACTTTCAGCCAGTTTTTTCTGATAAAACTATCCTGGCGCTGCAGTTTCTGGGGCAGTTCCACTCCGGCGACGTGCCCTTCCGCGAGCTGGCCGGCATCGGGGCCAACCTGGGCGGCACGCTCTACAACAACGCCAACGTTCTACGTGGTGTGTATGAGCAACGCTTCCGCGACCGCCAACTGCTGGTTCTGCAGGCCGAATTGCGTCAGCACCTGTTCTGGCGCATCGACGGGGCCGCTTTTGCCAGTGCCGGGCAAGTGGGCTATAACCTCAGCGACTTCACCGGCGATGGCACCCACGTAGCCGGGGGCCTCGGAGCCCGCTTCGCCTTCATCCGCAAAGACCGGGTAAACCTGCGTCTCGACTACGCCTTTGGTAGCGCGCCGGGTATCTACTTTGCCATTGGGGAAGCTTTTTAGGTTATTAACCGGCCACCTTGCGCCTGGAAAATATAAACAAGTAGCAAAACCGCCCTATTGCAAAAATAGGGCGGTTTTTTGCTTTTATTAATGCGAAGCAGGCCTATAATTACTAAAAATAACCTCCACATCTTAAAAAGTTGTGTTATTTATAAAGTATTGATAATCAGTAAAAATTCTCTGTATAAAGCCGAGCATTTGCCAGAAATTTCAGTAAATACACTGGCCGGTAGTTAGTAATAAGCTATCCTTCGCTTGGTCCGTAGCGTACACGAAGCCCTCTATGACTCAGTTTGCTACGCCCGCCCGTTTCCACGTCTCGCGTGAAGCCGGGGCCTCTGCCCCGCCGGACCTTCTGCCGCAGCCACTTACCGAAGCACAGCTTCTGCACCACGCCGAGCGTGCCCTGCACCGGCAGTTGCCCCCGCCGCTCCCGGCTTTGCAAGCCTGCGTCATTATTCCGGCCAAGGATGAGGCCACCGCGCTACCCGCTACCCTGGCCGCCCTGGCCGCCCAAAGCACCTTGGATGGGCAAGCGTTACCCGCTGGCCTGCTGGAAGTTATCGTGCTGGCTAATAATTGCACCGACTGCACTGCCGCCGTGGTGCGCCAAGCCGCCCGCCGCCACCCCAACTTAGTGCTGCATGTAGCCGAAGTGGCTCTGCCCCGGCCCCAGGCTCACGTAGGCCGCGCCCGCCGCCTACTCCTTGATGAGGCCGCCCAGCGCCTGGAGCGCACCGTAGGTTCCACCGGCGTGCTCCTGAGCACCGATGCCGATACCCTAGTCGCTTCTACTTGGCTGGCTGCTACCCTCGCCGAAATTCAAGCTGGGGCTGAGGCAGTGGGAGGCCGAATTCTCACCCAGACTGCTGCCAGTCCCGCGCTGTGCCCGGTGCGCCGCATCCAGCTGCGCGATGCCGCTTACCGCTTGCTGCTACGCCGGCTCGAAGACCAGATAGACCCCGCTCCTGCCGACCGCTGGCCCTGCCACCACCAGCATTTCGGGGCCAGCTTGGCTCTTACGGTGCGCGCTTACCGCCAGGTGGGCGGCCTGCCCGCTGTGCCGTTTCTGGAAGATGAGTCGCTCTGGCAACTGCTTTTGCAGCACGACTTGCCCGTGCGCCACAGCTCACAGGTGCAGGTGTACACCTCGGCCCGCCGCAGCGGCCGGGTAGAAGTAGGCTTGTCGTGGCAACTGCGCGAGTGGGCCAGTCTTAATGAGTGCCAGCAAGAGCCCTGCGTGCCCTGCCCGCACGAATTGGTGCGCGTGTGGCGGGCCCGCTGCCGCCTGCGAACTTTGTGGCAGCAAGGCACCAAGCGCGCTACTGGCCCCGAACTAACTCGCTTGGCCCACGCGCTGGAAGTGCCCGTGCCCGCTTTATTGCACCAAACTCGCACGGCCACCACCTTCGGCCAACTCTGGTGCTGGGTCGAGCAAACCCGGGGCGCTGTGCTACCCGTGCCTCTAAGCGGTGCCCTTCACGATGTGCGGGCGTACCTGCGCCAGGGCGAAGCCGCGCACCACGGCGGGCGAGTGCCGCGCCACACGCCACTGCCGGGCTGCTAGTCTTTCGCACAGAGTTCACCGACTTAGAAAGAGTTTTTACACCTATAATCCTTTCTAATCCGGTGGGTTGTGGACAAATTCTGCCTATACCTTTTCCAGTAAGTCGAGCCGGTACTTTTCGGCGCGGTGGCCAGTCAGGTGCCGCAACGGGCCGTTAGGCTGGGCTTTTTGCAGAAAAAACTCGTGCACTTCATCGCCGGTCTGCGGGTAGTCGGGCACCACGGGCGTCCAGTGAACCAGCAGTAGCTGGCCGCCACTGGGCAGGGCCGCCAGAAGCAGGTCGGCGGCGCGGGCCAAGTCGGGTGGCGACCAGTAATAACCTACTTCCGATAGCAGAATGAGGTCGAAGCTGCCGCCAGGAAACTCGTTGGGCACCTGCATTCGGAGCAACTCTACCTGGGGCAGCTGGGCGCACCGTTGCCGGGCCTGGGTTAGGGCTGCCTCGCTCACATCGACGCTCAGCAGGTGGCTGCAACGGGCCGCCAGCTGCGCCGTGAGCACGCCGATAGAGCTGCCTATTTCGAAGGCGCGCTCGTAGTGCGGCCGGGGTAGGGCAGCCAGGGTAGAAGTGTATTTTTCCCGCTCGTAGGGGCTGCTGGTAAAGGCCCACGGGTCTTCATTAGCCCGGTACACGTCATCGAAATAGCCAGGGCGCAGGGTGTTGGGTTGTTGCTGGTTCATAGGCGTGGCGGGGAGTGGTTGAAAAAGCTATACAACTTCGATAAATACTTCCATAGGCTGGGCAAAATGCGCCAGCATACTTGCCGAAAGCAGAAAACCGTTGGGGTCATCGGTGATAGTACCGGGATGCAGCTGCGAGCGGTGGGCCGCAATAGCGCGCTGTTTCTGAGCTAATACAGCCGTGATGTCGAGGCAGAAGCCAGTGCCCTCACCGGGCTGCGGCAAGTCGGCGGGGGCGGCGCGCTCCCAGGCCCATACTATATATTCGAGGCGGCGCGGCGGGTGGGAGAGGCGAACCAGGGCGGCACCAGTAAGCTCGCTGGTAGCGCGGTGGTCGGGGTGGGGGTCACGGCGCCAGGGCACCAGCACGGTAGCCGCGTTTTTCGCGCTAAAAAAATCGGCCAGGCGTGCGGCAGCTTCTTCAAAGCCCGGCTGGCTGGCTGTGGGTACTCGGCTGTCAGGCAGGCCCAGGTAGCACACGTTGTCGTCGCTTTCATCAATGCCCAGCACCACCAGTGCGTGCCGAAACTCGGCGTAGCGCAGCTCGCGCCGGGCAGCCGGCGGAAAATCCTGCGAATCAGGGTGCGACATGCTTCCATCGCTCACCAGCACGGCAGCCACTGGCACTCCGGCTTGGCGCAGCAGGGCCAGCAAGCCACCGCAGCCCAGGGCTTCGTCATCGGGGTGAGGCACTACGATGACGGTTGAGCCGAGGGTAGCCGCATAACTGGCCGGGCGTAGGGGATAGGTGGTGAAGGGCATAGAAAAGGTGATAATGTACTGGGGTTATAGAGTAATGAAGTGAGTAGTTATGTAAGACTTTTTCACCTCATCACCTCATCTCCCAACTCATAGAAACAGCTCGTGTGCGGGGCGGTCCGAAGCCAGGGCGAAGCGGCCGGCGTCGGCCAGTACGGCATCGGGGGCGGGCTGGCGCAGGTAGTGGGTAAGGTCGCGGTGCAGGCGCTCAAACGGCTCGGGCTGCAGCAGGCCTCTGGCCCCTACGCAGCGCTCGGCTAGCTGTAGGGTGCGCAGGCAACTATTTTCCACAGTGCCGCGCAGCAGACCTACGTATGCCCCAATGGCATCGAGGCGGGCGGTGGAAAGCACTTCGCTGGCGGTGGCGGGCAGGGCGGCCGTGGCGGCAGCGCCGCGCAGCCAGCGCTGACCGGTTTCGTGCAGGGCTAGTAGCTCTCCCAAGCGCTGGCGCTGGTAGGGGTCGTCGGTGCGGCCGAGGCGGCGTAGGAAGCGGCGGGTTTCGTTGAGCACAGCGGCCGCGCCCCCAAGCTGCACGGCGGCGAAGCGACTGGCCCCGCCCCCGAACCACGGTGCCCGGTAGTAGTCGTTGGGCCGGCCCAATAGGTCGGAGGCACCCACCTGTAGCCCCGTCATATCGGCCCGGAAGCTGGCCGTGGCCCGCATTCCCAGGGGCCGCCAGAAGCTGGGGTCGAGGGTGGGCGGCTGGGCGGTGGCATCGAGCACCAGTAGCTGCCAGCCCTGCTTGTTGGGCAGCGCCCCTGTGAGTACGGGCCGGGTGAGGTGGCCTGCTCCTGAGGCAAAGGTTTTGGCCCCGCGCAGCCGGTAGCCCGCACCGTAGGTTTCGAGGCGCACGCCATCGGCCGGGTTCTCGGTGTTCCAGACGCCGAAAAAGTGGCCGGCGTGCGCGTCGGCGGCATAGCGGGCCAGCTGTGTGGAGCTGCCAAAGCAGCGAATAAGCAGCAGCGCATTTACGTGGCCCTCAAACAGCCGGCCCACGGCCAGATTGCCCCGCCCGATGTGGTAGAGCACTTGCAGCAAAGAATCGGTAGCGGCGGGCTCGCCCAGGCCCGCGCCGCCCAGCCTGGCCGGCAGCACGGCCGTGAGCAATCCCGTCTCGCGCAGCCACTGGATTTCCTGGGTTGGGAAGCCGCCTACTTCGTCGGAAGCGGGAGCCTGGGCAAACAGGCGCGGGGCCAAGCTATTGGCGGCGGCTACAGCATCGGCAGGGGTACTGAGTGGGGACTTGGCATAGCTGGTGGTAAAGTCGGCAATAGAATCGGCAAACGAAGCGAAGGAGAAGGGGGTGGGCATTGGGGCTGCTCAGTGAGGATAGCATGAGCTACGAGTAAACTCTGAAATAAGCCGCATGGTTGTGCCGGGCCTCTGGCCCACGCCACAGAGGCCCTTGCTACTCTAGGCCCCGCACCAGCGCCAGCAATTCCTGCTGGGTGGTCTGGGTTTTGTCGTGGGCATACCAGGTATGCAACTGCACAGCAAACTCCTCGTGCGGCACGCCCTCGGCTTTGAGGCGCAGAAACAACTCCTGGGCCGGGGCGGGGCGGGGGCCCCAGTGGGTGGCCTCCTCCAGGGTATCGGGGTGTAGCACCACGAGCTTGGGAATGGCCCGGCCGCCGCCCGTGAGGTATTGGTCGATGAGGTCGGGGTTGTCGTCGCGCAGCAGGTAGCGGGTGGTGAGCTGGCCCTGGCTAGCCAGGGCTACGGCCTCAAACACGGGCACCAGCTGGGCCGCGTCGCCGCACCAGCCCTCGGTGATGATGAGCCAGAGGTAGGGCCGGGAGAGGTGTTGCACGGCTTCGGCCAGCTCGGGCAGTACGCGCACGGTTTTGTCGAGGCGGTGCATGCGCTGCTCATTGAGTTGGGCGTAGTGCAGCAGCTCCTCCGACTGGTGTGGGCCGGTGGTTTTGCCCTCGGCCAGCAGCTGCTCGATGAGCTGGCGGTAAGCGGTATAGGTGTAGGCCGAAGCCAGGCGCTCGGCGGAGAGAACGGACATTTTGGGTAGTTAGGAGTTAGGAGTTAAAAGTTAAGAGTTTGGGACGAAGATGGTGCTTGCGAACCCTCAGCAACCCGACCTTTGCAACTGCTAGGCTAACGCGCTGCTATGAAAAGCGTGGCTGGCAGCTACAAGTTGCGCAGCACGGCAATTTTCAATAGCAACGCAATCCAAAAGCGGACACCTGCCTCAACTCCTAACTCCTAACTCCCTCAAATGTCTGCTCAGCCCATTCGCGCCGCCCTCATTTCCGTGTACCACAAAGACCAGCTCGCGCCCCTGGTGGCCGTGCTGCGCCGCCTCGGCGTCACGCTCTACTCCACGGGCGGCACCCAGCAGTTTCTGGAAGAGCAAGGCGCCGAAGTAACGGCGGTGGAAGACCTCACGGGCTTCCCCGAAGTATTTGGCGGTCGCGTGAAAACGCTGCACCCCAAGGTGTTCGGCGGTATCCTGCACCGCCGCCACGAGGCCGCCGACCTGGCTCAGGCCGCGCAGCACGGCATTCCGCCCATCGACTTGGTAGTGGTGGATTTGTACCCGTTCGAGGAAACTGTGGCCAGCGGCGCGGCCGAAGCCGAGGTAATTGAAAAAATCGACATTGGCGGCATCGCCCTGCTGCGCGCCGCCGCCAAAAACTACCGCGACGTGCTGGTAGTCAGCTCCCGCGACCAGTACGAGGCCGTAACCCAGCTGCTGGACGAAACCAACGGCAGCCCCAGCCTGGAAGAGCGCCGGAAATATGCCGCCGCCGCTTTTGCCACTACCAGCCACTACGACACCGAAATTTTCAAGTACGTAAGCCAGGGCACAGGCTTGGAAGCTGCCAGCGGTTCTGCTATGCAGCAAGGCCCCGCCATTTCCCTACGCTACGGCGAGAATCCGCACCAGACCGGCACGTTTCACGGCGACCTCACGGCCCTCTTCGACCAACTCCACGGCAAGCAGCTCAGCTACAACAACCTCGTAGACGTGGATGCCGCCGTGCAGCTCATGCGCGAGTTTGCCGACGGCGCGCCCGCCTGCGCCATCCTCAAGCATACCAACGCCTGCGGCGTGGCCCAGGCCGCCAGCCTGCCCGAGGCCTACGCGAACGCGCTGGCCTGCGACCCGGTGTCGGCCTTCGGCGGCGTTATTGTGGTGAATAAAGAAGTGGACGCCGCCACCGCGCAGGAGCTGAACAAGCTGTTTTTTGAGGTACTCATTGCCCCCAGCTTTGCCGAAGATGCGCTGCCCGTTTTGCAAAGCAAGAAGAACCGCATTCTGCTGCGCCAGAAGCCGGTGGAGTTTCCGCAAAAACTGTTCAAAACGCTGCTTAATGGTGTGATTGAGCAGGATGCCGACCGGGCCACCGAGACGGCGCAGGACTTCCGCACCGTCACGAAGTCGGCCCCGACGGCCGACGAAACGGCGGCGCTGGAGTTTGCCGGCAAAATCTGCAAGCACACCAAAAGCAACACCATCGTGCTGGCGCGGCCGGGCCAGCTGCTGGCCTCCGGTGTGGGCCAGACTTCGCGGGTCGATGCCCTGCGCCAAGCCATTGAGAAAGCTGCTAGTTTCGGCTTCGACCTGCACGGTGCCGTGATGGCCTCGGATGCGTTTTTCCCCTTCCCCGACTGCGTGGAAATTGCGGCGGCGGCGGGCGTGCGCGCCGTAGTGCAGCCCGGCGGCTCCATCAAAGACCAGGACAGCATCGACGCCTGTGACCGCCTGGGCCTGGCCATGGTGCTTACCGGCGTGCGGCACTTCAAGCACTAGCGGTGAATGAGCGAATGAGTAAATGAGTGAGTTGTGTAGTATTCAACTCGCTCATTTACTCATTCGCTCATTCACTCATTCGCCCCGTCACCGCGTACCTTTGCTACTTACTACCAGGCTACTATTTCGCGCTGCGATACCAAATGGGGTTCTTTAATTTTTTAACCAGCGACATTGCCATTGACTTAGGCACTGCCAATACGCTAATCATTCATAATGACAAGATTGTGGTGGATGAGCCGAGCATCATCGCCAAAGACCGCACCACCAACAAGGTGATTGCGGTGGGCAGCCGCGCCCAGCAAATGCACGAAAAAACCCACGATAATATTAAGACTATCCGGCCCCTGAAAGATGGCGTAATTGCCGACTTCCACGCCGCCGAAGAAATGATAAAGGGCCTCATCCGGCTCATCGACACCCGCAAGCGGCTGTTTCAGCCCTCGCACCGTATGGTTATCTGCATTCCGAGCGGCATTACGGAAGTAGAAAAGCGCGCCGTGCGCGACTCGGCCGAACACGCCGGGGCCAAGGAAGTCTGGATGATTCAGGAGCCGATGGCCGCGGCCATCGGCATCGGTATCGACGTGGAGCAGCCCATCGGCTCCATGATTATCGACATTGGGGGCGGCACTACTGAAATTGCGGTTATCGCCCTTTCGGGTATCGTCTGCGACCAAAGCATCAAGACGGCCGGCGACGTATTCAACCAGGATATCCTCGACTACATGCGCCGACAGCACAACCTGCTCATCGGCGAGCGCTCGGCTGAGCGCATCAAAATCGAAGTGGGTGCCGCCCTCACCGAGCTCGACGTGACGCCGCCGGACTACGAAGTGCGCGGCCGCGACCTGATGACGGGCATCCCGAAGGTGATAAAAGTTACCTCCTCCGAAATTGCCATTGCCCTCGATAAGTCGGTGGCTAAAATAGAGGAAGCCGTGCTCAAAGCGCTGGAAATCAGCCCGCCCGAGCTGTCGGCCGATATTTACGAGAATGGCATTCACCTCACCGGCGGCGGTGCCTTGCTGCGCGGCCTCGACAAGCGCCTGGCCGCCAAAACCAAGCTGCCCATCCACATTGCCGACGACCCGCTACGCGCCGTAGTGCGCGGCACCGGCAAGGCCATCAAGGATATTCAGGGCTTCCGGGGCGTGTTGTTGACTTAAATTTATAAGAATATAAAAAGAACGTCATGCTGAGCTTGCCGAAGCATCTCGCTCGCAGACTAATTCAATCGTTGAACCATAGCGGTGCTAGTGATTGAGTTAGTTGGCGAGCAAGATGCTTCGGCAAGCTCAGCATGACGTTCTTTTAGTTGCTGTTTCTTACTCCTCCATGAGAAATCTCGTTGCATTCTTGCTGCGCTACCAGGGAGCGATGCTCTTTGTGCTGCTGGAAGTAGTGAGCCTGTATTTGTTTATAACCAATAGCTCGTACCAGCGGGCGGCGTTTTTCAACTCCGCCAATGCCTACACTGGAGCCGTGCTGGCCAAGCGGCAGGAAGTAACCGACTATTTCCACCTCGCCGCCCTCAACCAGCAGCTACTAGCCGAAAATGCCAGCTTGCGAAAGCAGCTTTTCCCGCCCGACTTTGCGCACCGCGAGGCCGACTCGCTGCCCGTAGGCCGCGATACGCTGGGCCACCTGGTGTACCGCCACCTCAAGCCGCTGGCCGCAGCCCCCCCACCAGCAGCCAGAAACCAGCAGCTAAGAACCCGCCCCGACTCCCTGTTGCTGGGCGGCGTGCGCTTGGCGGCCCACGATGCGCAGTACCCCCTGGTGCCGGCGCGGGTGGTGGATAACTCGCTGCGCAGTGTGGATAACTACCTGACCCTGAACGTAGGCGAGGCTGACGGCGTGCAGCCCGGCCTGGGCGTGGTAAGTGCTACCGGCGTAGTGGGCCGGGTGCGCTCGGTGAGTGCGCACTACGCCACGGTGGCCTCGCTGCTACACTCCAAAACAGCAGTGGCCGCTAAGATTAAGCGCGACGGCACCTTCGGCAGCGTGAAGTGGCCCGGCGACGATTTCAGCCATGCGCTGCTCGACTACATTCCGCGCCAAAACCGCGTGGCCAAGGGCGACACCATCGTGACTTCGGCCTACAATGCGGTATTTCCCGAAGGCGTGCTTATCGGCACCGTGGAGTCGTTTGTGAAAGAGTCGGACAAGAATTTCTGGACCATTACCCTGCGGCTGGGCACTGACTTCAGCCGCCTTACGTACGTGTACGTGGTGCCCAACCGCCACCACGCCGAGCGCGACTCGCTCCAAGCCAGCCTGAGCGCGCCGGAGCCCGCTACCCGGCAGCCAGCCGTTGCCGCGCCGCCCGTTGCTCCCGTAGTGCCGCTGGTGTTGCCGCCCGGCTACCACCCCGACCCTTCCAAAACAGCCACCGTGAATGCGGCCATAGCGCAAGCCGTGGCTAAAACCTACGCCGCCAAATTGAAGACGGATGCCGCCAAAGCTGCGGCGGCTAAAGCGGCGGCCAAAGCCAGCGGCCAGCCAGCGGTCCTGCCACCGGATAAGCCCGCCAGTGGCAAGAGCAACGCGCCCCACGCCCCGGCACCCACTTCCAGCCCCCAGCTTGTGCCATGAGTGTAATTGGGATACTTGCGCAGCAGTTGTTGCGCTTTGCGGCTTACGTGGGGCTCTACGTGCTGCTCATCAGCCGGCTTTCTTTGTTCGACCACGGCTGGTGTTTCTTTTACTTGGGGTTTCTGCTGTTTTTGCCCTTGCGGGCGCCGGTCAGCTTGCAGTTGCTGCTGGGTTTCGCCACGGGCCTTGCTATTGATATCACCTACAATACGGGAGGGCTGCACGCGGCGGCGGCCGTGCTGCTGGCGTTTCTGCGCCCCTGGGTGCTGCGCCTGCTCACGCCCCGCGACGGCTACGACACCCAGGACACCGCTAATGTGCACCAGATGGGCTGGCAGTGGTTTACGGTGTATCTGCTGCTGCTGGTGAGCCTGCACCACGTCACGTATTTTCTGCTGGAGCTGGGCTCGTTTCGCCACCTGGGCCTTACCCTCGTGCGCTGCGGCGTGAGCATTGCCTTCACCAGCACCGCGCTGCTCATCGTGCAGCTGCTGTTTTTCCCGAGCCGGACCAGCCGGAGCTGAGTAGGGGAGTAGCGCGAACCGAAGGACAGCGAAGCTAAGCTTTCGCTTCGCGCATCGCCGCGTAGCGGCGAAGGCGGCACTGCGCCGCCTGGGGCAGTAAGCACCCACGGCCCAGACGCGAGCTTCGCCGCTACTTGCCCGCGCCTACTGCGGCCAGTTGTGCAGTTGCGGTATTTTCGGCATCTTTAAGCCATTACCCCTACTGCTAACTCGCCCGCTTATGCGTATCGTGCTGATTGTTTGTGGCTTGCTATTGAGTATTTTCCTGGCCGACTCGGCCGTGCCCGGCCCGACTCCGCCACTGGCCGCGCAATGGAAAAAAATAGATGCCCTGCTGCGCAAAGACCAGACGGCTACCGCTGCGCCGCTAGTAGAGCGCATATATCAGCAGGCCCGGCAGGAAAACAACACGCCCGCCTACGTGCGGGCGCTGCTCTATAAAGTGCGCCTGCTGAGCCGCAAGGAGCAGGACGCCGACGAAAAAGCCATTGCCCTGCTCGAAGCCGACCTGCAAACGGCGCAGTTTCCGGCCCGCCCCATCCTGCACTCGCTGCTGGCCAGCCTCTACACCCAGTACTACGACCAGCACCGTGGCCAGCTCTACGAGCGCACGGCTGGGGCTGCTGCCACCACCGACCCGGCTACGCCCGGCCACGCCGACGGCGGCACCAGCCTTGCCACCTGGGATGCCCACCGCCTCGGGGCCACCATCGTGCGCCACTACTACCGCTCGGTGGAGGATGAGCCCGAGCGCCAGCTAGCTGTGTCGCTCGCGGCCCTGGGCGACCTCGCGGTTAGGGGCGATGCCGAGGGACAGGTGCTGCGCCCGAGCCTCTACGACCTGCTGGCCCAGCGCGCCATTGCGGGGCTGCAAAACCAGGAGCTGTACATCACCAAACCCGAGCAGCAGTTCAGCCTGAGCGCCTACCCGGCCGCCACGCTGTTTGGCCCGGCTGCCGGCTTTGCCAGCCTGCGCCTGCTGGAAGTGGGGGCCGATACGCTCAACCACGAGCTGCACACGCTGCACCTCTTGCAGCACCTTACCGGCCGCCGCCTCAGCCAGCCGCAAAACCAAGCGGCCCTGGCCGACGTGGACTTGCAGCGCCTCAACTACCTGCACGAGCTGGCCAAAGACACCGACGCCGACCAGCAGTACGCCCCCGCCCTGGAGCGCCTGGCCGATACGTACCGCGCCCTGCCCAGCAGCGCCGAGTTTCTGGTGCAACTGGCCAGCTGGCAGCACGAGAAAGACCACGACGTACTCGCCCGGCAAACCGCCCGTGAGGCCGAAGCCCGCTACCCGAAGTCGCGCGGCGCGGCGCGGGCGCGGGTGTTGCGCACCGAAATCGAGCAGCGCGAGGTGTCGTTTAGTGCCGCCGAAATAGTGGTGCCTGGCCGCCCCTGGCCCCTGGCCGCGAAGGCCCGCAACCTGACTGCGCTGCACGCCTGGGCCTACCGCATTTCGCTGGCCGAGTGGCAAAAGTTTCACGACTACGACGGCAACCGGTCCCTGGCCAGGCGCTACGCCAGGGCCTTGCAGGCGGCCCCAGCCGCTACCTGGACCGTGCCAGTGCCCCCCGGCCCGGCCGACTACCGTGAGCGCCAACTTACGGCCCAGGGTGCGGCCCTGCCGGTGGGCTACTACCTGGTGCTGCTTAGCTCCCAAGCCAGCCGCCCCGCCGCCCCGGCCCCCGGCCAGGTAACGGCTTACGGGGTGCTGGGTGCCAGCGAGTTGAGTGTGCTCACCCGCGACGACCCCGCCACCGGTGCCTGGCGTACCCTGGTGCTGCACCGCCAGAGCGGGGCACCATTGGCCAGGGTGCGGGTGCAAGCCAGCTACACTAGCTACCGCACCCGCCAGGCAGGGCAGACCCTACAAATGCCTGCTGTGCTCACCGATGCCAGCGGGCAGGCACCGCCGCTGGTGCCCAACCGTGCCAGCTCCGAGGGGCGCAGGCTCATCGGCTCCGAAACCATCGACGCGGTGCGCGTGTGGCGTGGGGCCGACACGCTGAAACTGCCGGGCAGCGGCCACTATATCTACAACAACACCGACTTGGACGGCCGGCAAGACCACCCAGTCCGGGGCACGTTTATGTTCACCGACCGCGCTATTTACCGGCCGGGCCAGACGCTCTATTTTAAGGGCATTGAGGCGGAGAGACGGGCCAGCAAAAACCGCATCTTGCCGGGCGAGCCGGTGAGCGTGCGCCTGCTGGACGTGAACGGCCAGACCGTGCAAACCCTGACCTTCACCACCTCGGAATTTGGTTCTTTCAACGGCTCGCTGGTTCTGCCCACGGGTTTGCTGAGTGGGCAGATGAGCCTGCGCACCGACTACGGCGGCGCGGGCTTCACGGTGGAAGACTACAAGCGGCCCACCTTCGCCGTGACGCTGGACTCGGTAGCGGGCCGGCCGCAGCTGGGCCAGCCGGTGCTGGTGCCGGGCCGCGCCCTGGCCTACGCCGGCCAGGCCACCGACGGGGCCAGCGTAAGCTACCACATCACGCGGCGCGAGCTGTGGCCTTTGTACCGCTACGACTACGAACGGAGCGGCGACGACTTGCCCGGCCGCACCACCCAGGAAGTAGCCCACGGCACCGCTACTACTGACGCCGAAGGGCGCTTTGCTGTCACTTTCACGCCCGCCAGGGAAACCCGCCAGCCCGGCTGGGAGCCCGGCTACGTGTTCGAGGTGACGGCCGACGTAACCGATGCGGCCGGCGAAACGCACAGCGCCACCCGCAAGGTGGTGGTGGGCCACAACTCCTTGAGCCTCGCCCTCAACGGCCCTGACGAAGCCGACAAGCAAGACCTGGCGGGCAGCTTCACCCTGCTGAGCACCAATGCCACCGGCGAGCCGCTGCCCGCCACCGGCACCTTGCGGCTGCTGGCGCTGGATGCGCCCGCTGCTCCCGGCGACAGCGCCCGGCCCCGGCTGCTGCAAACGCTTCCCTTCGACACCAAAGCCGGCCCGGCCCTTGACCTGGCCGCCGTGCTGCGGGCGCTGCCCACCGGCCGCTACCGCCTCGAAGCCCAGGCCACCCCGCCCGATTCGGCGCGGGCCCGCCACGATTTTATCTTGTATGACTCGCAGGCCGACCGGGTGCCCTACGCTACGCCCGACTGGTTTGTAGCGCTGCAACAAACCGTGGAGCCCGGCCAACCCACTACCATCCTGCTGGGCAGCAGCGAAGCCAACGCCCGCATCCTGCTCGAAGTAGAGCGCGGGGGCCAGCTGCTGCGCCAGGAGTGGCTGACGCTACGCGCCGGCGAACAACGCCGCCTCACGCTGGCCAGTAGCCCAGCCGAGGCACGGGAGCCGCTTTACATCCACACCACGCAGGTGCGCGATAACCAGCTTTACCGCCACGATGCCACCGTGGAAATAGCCGAGAAGCCCCAGCCACTGCGCCTCGACCTGGCCACGTTCCGCGATAAGCTGCAACCCGGCGCGAAGGAAACCTGGCGCATAACCATTCACCAGGCCAACGGCCAGCCCGCCGACGCCGAGCTGCTCGCCACCCTCTACGACCAGAGCCTCGACGTGTTCCGGCCGCATAGCTTCCAGCCGCTCGCGTTTGACGCAGGCGACTACCCGGCCGTGCTGGGCTGGCTGGGCGAGTTCGAGACGGTGGAGTCGGAGAATATTGACAACGCGCCGTTTGGGTACGTACTGCCCGTTTTTTACCCGATGCTATTCACTTGGGGCGTGGCTGGTGATGATGAATATTATGGCAACATACCACCCCCTGGACCCGGGCAAGGCAGAGCATATGGAGTGAGGACGGTTACCAAAGGGTTGGAGGCAGCGGCAGACTATGAAGCGTCAGCACCAGCACCCGCACCGCCGGCAGTCAGGGCCATAAAGTTCACTCCGCCCATTGTAGAAAAGGATGATAGAATCACCAACACAACCGGAGCAGTACGAGGCCTCACCTATTCCTGGAGTCCCGCCAAAAACCTAAGCAGCGCCCCAGCGCCTGACCTCTCCGCCATAACTGCCCGCGCCGACTTCCGCGAAACGGCCCTGTGGCAGCCCGCCTTGCGCACCGATGCGAACGGCGACATGGTGCTGGAATTTCAGATGCCGGAGGCCGTGACGCGCTGGCAGCTGCTGGCCCTGGCCCACGACCAGCAGCTGCACAGCGGCGACCTAGCCCGGCGGCTGGTGACGCAGAAGGAAATCCAGCTCACGCCCAACGCGCCGCGCTTTCTGCGGCAGGGCGATACGTTCACATTTCCTGCCAAGTTCTCCAATCTCACCGACCACACCACCAGCGGCACCGCGCAGCTGTTGCTGCTCGACGCGGCTACCGGGCAGGATATCACCAGTCAGCTTCTGACCGGCCCGGCCCAGCAGGCTGTGGCGGCGGCGGCGCACGGCAGCGTGGCTCTGGGGTGGGAAGTACGCCTGCCCAGCAGCTTTGCGCCGGTGGCGGTGACGTATAAAGTGGTAGCACAGACGGGAAGTGGCAAGACGTTAGACGTTAGACCTGAGACGTTAGACCCCAAAAGCAGCAAGCGAGCCAGCAAGCGCAACGCCCAAACTGCTATGCAGGCTGCAGCAAACAACCAACAACCAACAACCAACAACGAGCAAGCCACCTACTCCGACGGGGAGGAAAACACGCTGCCGGTGCTCACCAACCGCATTCTTATCACCGAGAGCCTACCGCTGCCCATCGTAGGGGCTGGCACACGCAGCTTCGAGTTGCGCAAGCTCACCAGCACTACGAGCCCCACGCGGCAGAACTACTCGCTGACGCTGGAAATGACGACCAACCCGGCCTGGTACGCCGTGCAGAGCCTGCCCTATTTGATGGAGTACCCCTACGAGTGCTCCGAGCAAACCTTCAGCCGTTTGTACGCCAACCTACTAGCCGCGCAGATTCTGAAGAGCAACCCACGCTTCAAAACGGTGCTGGCCGAGTGGACGCGCCAGGCGCAGAGCGGCACGTCGGCGCAACGCAACCAGTTGGCCAGCAAGCTGGAACAGAACCAGGAACTGAAGAATATCTTGTTGCAGGAGACGCCTTGGGTGCGTGACGCGCAGGGCGAAAACGAGCGCTTGGCCCGCCTGAGCACCCTCTTTGACGAAACCCGCCTGCACGCCGAAACCGCCCGCGCCCTGCTCAAACTGCAGCGGATGCAGCTCGGCAGCGGGGCGTTTCCGTGGTTTGAGAAGATGCCGGCCGACCGTTACATCACGCATCTCATTGTGGCGGGCTTCGGCAAGCTCCGCAAGCTGGGTGCCTTCGATGCCAGCCAGGATGCGGTGGCTCAAGGCATTCTGCAAAAATCCTTACGCTACCTCGACCAGGAGTTGGCCCAGGACTACACCGACCTGCGCAAACAGAAAAACGTGCAGCTCGCCGACGACCACCTGGGCGACGACGAGCTGCAGGCACTGTATGCCCGCAGCTTCTGGCCTCAGCCCCTGGCGGCCGATGCCCGCGCCGCCTACGGCTACTACCGGGGCCAGGCCGCCACCTACTGGCTCCACCGCACCCGCTACCTGCAAGCGCAACTGGCGCTGGTGCTACACCGCGACAACAAAACCGCTCCCGCCACCCAGCTCATCATGCGGGCGCTGAGCGAAAACGCGCTGCACTCGCCCGAGCTGGGCATGTACTGGCAAGACGTGCAGCACGGCTACTACTGGCGCGAGGCCCCCACCGAAACCCAGGCCACGCTCATCGAGGCCTACGACGAAATCAACCACGACCAGCAAGCGGTGGACGAGCTCAAGCTCTGGCTGCTCCAGCAAAAGCACACCCAGCACTGGGAAAGCACCCGCGCCACGGCCGACGCCTGCTACGCCCTGCTGCTGCGCGGCTCGGACTGGCTCGCCCCCACCCAGCCCCTGCAAGTGAGCGTGGGCGGCCAGCCCGTGCGCCCCGAAACCAGCCAGGCCGGCACGGGCTACACCAAAACCAGCTGGCTTGCTGCGGAAATCCAGCCCGCCCAGGGCAAAGTCACCGTCACTAAGGCGGATGCGGGGGTGGCCTGGGGGGCGCTCTACTGGCAGTATTTCGAGGACCTGGATAAAGTGACGACCTCGGCCGCCGCCTTGAGCGTGGAGCGTCAGCTTTACCGCGAAACCCGCACCGCCGCCGGCCCCCAGTTCGAACGTCTCACGGCTAGCACCCCGCTGCGAGTGGGCGACGCCTTGGTGGTGCGGTTGGTGCTGCGCACGGACCGGGCGCTGGAATATGTGCATCTGAAAGACCAGCGGGCGGCGGGCCTGGAGCTAATAGGGCAGCTCAGCGGCTACCAGTACCAGGGGGGCTTGGGCTACTACGAGAGCCCGCGCGATGCGGCGACGCACTTCTTTTTCGGGGCGGTGCCGCGGGGCACGCACGTGTTGGAGTACCGGCTGCGGGCGAGCCAGGCGGGCGACTTTTCGGGTGGGCTGAGCCAGGTGCAGTGTTTGTACGCGCCCGAGTTTGGCGCCACCTCTGCCGGGCAGCGCCTCACCATTGCCAGATAAGCGGGCAGTTGCCTGGCGGCTTGCCCCTGCGGCTCCGTTGGCCCGGTTGCTGCATCTTTGAAAAACATACCATTTCGCTTGGTTGCTATGCGCTTCATTCTCCTTTTTTGCCTGTTGTTCATGCCTGCTCTCTTTGCCGACTCGGCCGCGCCCGGCCCAAACCCACCCTACGCGCCGCAGTGGAAGAAAATTGATGCCCTGCTCGCCAAAGACCAAACGGCCACCGCCGCCCCGTTGGTGGAGCGCGTGTACCAGCAAGCCCGGCAGGAAAACAACTCGCCTGCCTACGTGCGGGCCCTGCTCTACAAAATCCGGCTGCTGAGCCGCAAGGAGAACGACGCTGACGAAAAGGCCATTGCCCTGCTGGAAGCCGACCTGAAAACGGCGCAGTTTCCGGCCCGGCCTATTCTGCACTCGCTGCTGGCTAGCCTCTACACCCGCTACTACCAGCAGCACCGCTACCAGCTCTACCAGCGCACGGCCGGGGCCGAGGCTACCACCGATGCGGCCACCGCTGGCCGCGCCGACGGCGGCACGAGCCTCGCCACCTGGGACGCCCGCCGCCTGGGCGCGGCCATCGTGCGCCACTACGAGCAGTCGGTGGAAGACGAGCCCGAGCGTCAGCTAACCGTGTCGCTCGCCAGCCTGGGCGACCTGGCCACGGGCGGCGATGCCGAGGGCCGGGCGCTGCGGCCCAGCCTCTACGACCTGCTGGCCCAGCGCGCCATCGAGGGCCTGCAAAACCAGGAGCTGTACCTCACCAGGCCCGAGCAGCAGTTCAGCCTAAGCGCCTACCCGGCTACGGCGCTGTTTGGCCCGGCCGCCGACTTTGCCGGCCTGCGCCTGCTGGAAGTGGGGGCCGATACCCTCAACCACGAGCTGTACACCCTGCGCCTGCTGCAGCGGCTTACGGCCCGCCGCCTCAGCCAGCCGCAAAACCCGGCCGCCCTGGCCGACGTGGACTTGCAGCGCCTCGACTACCTGCACGAGCTGACGCAAAACACCGACGCCGGCCAGCAGTACGAGCCCGCCCTAACCCGCGCCGCCGATACCTATAAGCTGCTGCCCATCAGCACCGAGTTTATGGCGCGCCGGGTCGCCCTGCACCGCGAGGCCGACCCCGTGGCGGCCGTAGCCCTGGCCCGCGCCGCCGAAGCCCGCTTCCCGGCATCGCGCGGGGCGGCGCGGGCCCGCGAGCTGCGCGAGGGCATCGAGCGGGCCGAGCTGCCGGTGCTGGCCGCTGCCGTGGTGGTGCCCGGCCAGCCCTGGCGCCTCGACCTCACGGCCCGCAACGTGACGGCCCTGCACGCCTGGGCCTACCGGGTACCACTGGGGCAGTGGCAGAGCCTGCAGGGCTACAACACCCGCCCGGTGGAGGAGCGCTACGCCAAAATTCTGAAAACCACCCTGGCCGCTACCTGGGCCGTGCCGGTGCCCGCCCACCCGGCCGACTACCGCGAGCAGCACCTGAGCACGGTGGGCGCAGCTTTGCCGGTGGGCTACTACGTGGTGGTCATCAGCACCCAGCCCACGCCCAGCCTGAGCCCGGCCCCCGGCACGGCCACCAGCTTTGCCCTGCTGGGGGCCAGCGAGCTGAGCGCCGTGAGCGGCACCCCCGCCGGCACGCCGCAGCTGCTGGTGCTGCAGCGCCAGAGCGGGCAGCCCCTGGCGGGGGTATCAGCCCAGGCCACCTACAGCCGCTACAGCCTCAGCCAGGGCACTGAGCAGCAAGTGCGAACGGGCGACGTGCAAACCACCGCCGCCACGGGCATCGTGAGCTTGCCCGCCCTGCGCAAGGGCGAGGAGGGGCGCCTGGCCGCCCGCATCTGGCGCGGCCGCGACACCCTGCAGCTCGGCAACCTGAATACGTATTATAACGAGCCAAGCCACGACGACAACCCCGACGTGCGCTGCTTCCTGTTCACGGACCGCGCCATTTACCGGCCGGGGCAAACGGTGTACTTCAAGGGCGTGGTGGTGGAAAGCCAGCGCGGCAAAAACCGCCTGCTGACCCAGTACCGCCAGGAAATTTCGCTGCAAGACCCCAACAGCCAAACGGTGCAGTCGCTGAGCTTCACTACCTCGGCGTATGGCTCGTTCAATGGCTCGCTTGTGCTGCCCACCGGCCGCCTCAACGGCAACTACAGCCTGAGCGCCAGCGACGGCGACTACAGCTTTAAGGTGGAAGACTACAAGCGGCCCACCTTTTTGGTGACGCTCGACTCGGTGGGCGGCCGGCCGCAGCTGGGCCAGCCCCTGGCGGTGCCCGGCCGCGCCCAGGCCTACGCCGGCCCGCCCGTCGATGGTGCCCGCGTGAGCTACCGCGTGACGCGGCGCGAGCTGTGGCCGATGTACGACTACGGCTACCGGCGCGGCAGCTACCGCCCCAACCAGGGCCAGCAGGAAATAGCCCACGGCACCACCACCGCCGACGCCGAAGGTCGCTTCGCCATCACCTTCACGCCCCCGGCCGCCGCTGCTGCGCCGGGCCGGGGCGGCTGGCAGCCCGGCTTCGTATTTGAGGTAACGGCCGACGTAACCGACGGGGCCGGCGAAACCCGCAGCGCTACCCGCAGCATCAGCATCGGCCACAACCCGCTTAGTCTGCGCTTAGTGGGGCCAGCCAAAGTAGACAAAGCCGCCCTGGCCGCCCAGCCGGCCGTTCAGGCCGAGGCGGCGCCCTTCCACCTGCTCAGCACCAATGCCACCGGCGAAGCGCTGCATGCCACTGGCACGCTGCGCATCCTGGCCCGGCACTACCGCCCCAACCCGCCCGGCGTGCCCGGCCCCCTAGCTGAAGACGACAATAATGAGGGCCCTACCGAAGTGGTGAGCACCCTGCCCTTCGACACCAAAGCCAGCGCCAACCTCGACCTGCGAGCTACCCTGGCGGCGCTGCCCACCGGCCGCTACCGCCTCGAAGCCACTGGCCCCGACTCGGCCCAGGCCAGGCTCGATTTCGTGCTCTACGACTCGCAGGCCACCACGGTGCCCTTCGCCACGCCCGACTGGTTTGTGGCACTGGATGCTACCGTAGAGCCTGGCCAGCCAGCCAGCATCCTGCTGGGCAGCAGCGAAGCCAACGCCCACATCCTGCTCGAAGTAGAGCGCGGCGGCCAGCTGTTGCGCCAGGAGTGGCTAACCCTGCGAGCAGGCGAACAGCGCCGCCTGACGCTGCCCAGTGGCCCGGCCGATGCGCGGGGGCCGCTCTACGTGCACACCACTCAGGTGCGCGACAACCACCTCTACCGCCACGATGCCACCGTGCAGGTAGCCTCAACGCCCCAGCCGCTAAGCTTGAGCATCGCCACTTTCCGCAACAAGCTGCAGCCGGGGGAGCGGGAAACCTGGCGCGTGACTATTCACCAGGCCAACGGCCAGGCGGCCGATGCCGAGCTACTAGCCACCCTCTACGACCAAAGCCTGGATTTTTTCCAGCCGCACCACCTGATGGACCTGGAAACGCAGGGCGACTACTACCCGGCGCAGCACGGCTGGCACGGCGATTTCAGCCAGGCGAGCTGGATTGCCATTGCCGGGCAGCGGCTGACCTACATCCCCACCCTTACCTACCCGCAGCTCAATACCTGGGACGCGCTGGCCTATCTGGGCCAGATTGGGGGCCGGCCGGGCGGCAACGTACGCATCCGGGGAGTAGCTTCCCCAATGATGGCGGCACCTGCGCCCGCACCGATGGGTAAGAGGGCAGATGGTGCCCGAATGGATGAAGTGGTAGTAACAGGTGGGAACCAAAAAGAGCTATTTAGCGACGCTAACGGCTTATATGATACTGTTACCATAGGCTACGGCACTACTAAGAAGCCCGACCTCTCCACCGTGCCCACGCGCACCGACTTCCGCGAAACGGCGTTCTGGCAGCCGGCTTTGCACACCGATAAGAACGGCGACGTGGTGCTGGAATTTCAGATGCCGGAGGCCGTGACGCGCTGGCAGCTACTGGCCCTGGCCCACGACAAAAACCTGCACACCGGCCGCCTGGCCCGGCAGCTCGTAACCCAGAAGCAAGTGCAGATTACGCCCAACGCGCCGCGCTTTCTGCGGCAGGGCGACACGTTCACCTTCCCGGCCAAAGTTGCCAACCTCACCGACCACGCCACCAGCGGCACGGCCCAGCTGGTGCTGCTCGACGCGGCCACCGGGCAGGATATTACCAGCCAGCTGCTCAAAAGCCCGGCGCAGCAGGCCGTGGCCGTGCCCGCCCACCAAAGCGCCAGCCTGGGCTGGGAGCTGAGCCTGCCCGCCACCTTTGCACCCGTAGCCGTGACGTACCGCGTGGTAGTGCAAACGAGCGGCGAAACCGCCGAAGCAGGCAAGCCCCAAAACCGAAAACCAAAAGCCGAAACCCAAGCACCAACCTACTCGGACGGGGAGGAGAACACGCTGCCGGTGCTCACCAACCGCATCCTTGTCACTGAGAGCCTGCCGCTGCCCCTCGTGGGGCCGGCCACCCGCAGCTTCGAGCTAACCAAGCTCACGAGCACTACCAGCCCCACACGGCAGAACTACGGCCTGACCTTGGAGATGACGGCCAACCCAGCTTGGTACGCCGTGCAGAGCCTGCCCTATTTGATGGAGTACCCCTACGAGTGCTCCGAGCAAACCTTCAGCCGCCTCTACGCCAACCTGCTGGCCGCGCAGATTCTCAAGAGCAACCCGCGCTTCAAGGCCGTGCTGGCCGAGTGGACGCGCCAAGCGCAGAGCGGCACGGCGGCCCAGAAAAACGCGTTAGCCAGCAAGCTGGAGCAGAACCAGGAGCTGAAGAACCTGCTTTTGCAGGAAACGCCTTGGGTGCGCGACGCGCAGGGCGAAGACGAGCGCCTGGCCCGCCTGAGCACGTTGTTTGACGAAACCCGCCTGCAAGCCGAAACTGCCCGCGCCCTGGCCCGGCTCGCCGCCATGCAGCTGCCCGACGGCTCGTTTCCGTGGTTCGAGCGGATGCCGGCCGACCGCTACATCACGCAGCTCATCGTGGCGGGCTTCGGCAAGCTCCACAAGCTCGGGGCCTTCGACGCCAGCCGGAACGCGATGGCGCAGGGCATTCTGCAAAAGGCCTTGCACTACCTCGACCAGCAGCTAACCCGCGACTACGCCGACCTGCGCCAGCAAAAAGCCGTGAAGCTGACCGATAACCATCTCTCCGACAACCAGATTCAGGCGCTGTACGCCCGCAGCTTCTGGCCGCAGCCGGCCGTTGCCACGCCCGCCGCCCAGGCAGCCCAGGCCTACTACCGGGGCCAGGCCGCCACCTACTGGCTCCACCGCACCCGCTACCTGCAAGCCCAGGCCGCGCTGGCACTTTACCGCGACAACAAAACCGCTCCCGCCACCCAGCTCATCATGCGGGCGCTGAGCGAAAACGCGCTGCATTCGCCCGAACTGGGCATGTACTGGCAAGACGTGCAGCACGGCTACTCCTGGCGCGAGGCCCCCACCGAAACCCAGGCCACGCTCATCGAGGCCTACGACGAAATCAACCACGACCAAAAGTCGGTGGATGAGCTAAAGCTCTGGCTGCTCAAGCAGAAGCACACCCAGCACTGGGAAAGCACCCGCGCCACGGCCGACGCCTGCTACGCCCTGCTGCTGCGCGGCACCGACTGGCTCGCCCCCACCCAGCCCCTGCAAGTGAGCGTGGGCGGGCAGGCGGTGCGCCCCGAAGCCAGCCAGGCTGGCACGGGCTACTACAAAACGAGCTGGGCCGCCGCCGAAGTCCAGCCCGCCCAGGGCACTGTGGTCGTCACTAAGTCCGATGCGGGCGTGGCCTGGGGCGCGCTCTACTGGCAGTATTTCGAGGACCTGGATAAAGTGACGACCTCAGCCGCCGCCCTGAGCGTGGAGCGCCAGCTCTACCGCGAAACCCGCACCGCTGCCGGCCCACAGCTCGAAAAGCTGACCAGCACTGCCCCACTCAGAGTAGGTGACGCGCTGGTGGTGCGGTTGGTGCTGCGCACGGACCGGGCGCTGGAATATGTGCACCTGAAAGACTAGCGGGCGGCGGGCCTGGAGTTGATTGGGCAACTCAGCGGCTACCAGTACCAGAACGGGCTGGGGTATTATGAGAGCCCGCGGGATGCGGCGACGCACTTTTTCTTTGGGGCAGTGCCGCGGGGCACGCACGTGCTGGAGTACCGGCTGCGGGTGAGCCAGGCGGGCGATTTTTCGGGCGGGCTGAGTCAGGTGCAGTGTTTATATGCGCCCGAGTTTGGCGCCACCTCCGCCGGCCAACGCCTCACCATTACCAGGTAGGTGGGCGACAAAATAGGTGTGCCAGGGAAGTAGGCCAGTCCGGGGTAACAGGCACCATCTAAGCGAGTGGGGGCAGCGCCCTGCCTTTTTTGCGAAAAAAACTACTAGCTATATGATAACTAAAAAAGCTGTTTCAGGGCTTTGAAACGGCTTTTTTACCAGGTGAAAGCCACTATTTATCCGGTGAGTCATAACCGGCTCGGGGGCGGCGGGGGTTGCGAGCCTGGAAGCCAGCACCTATTTTTGCTTTTCAACAAATCACGTAAGTTATTGATGCGTAAGCTAATTGTGTTAGTAGCCTTGGCGCTGAGTGCTTCAGCGGCCCAGGCCCAAACCGAGAAAACTACGGTTGTAACCAAGCTGCCCGGCGAAGAAAGCCTGAGCCTCCGTGAGCGGGCCGAGCGCGACTTCCTGATGCCGGTGCGCCGCAAAAAAGCCGCCGCTACTGCCGAGCATGTGTCTACTTCCCCTGCCGAGCAAACGACGGCGGCTCCCGAAATAGACGCTACTGCCCACTACAGCGAAGCCGCCCCCGACCCGCGCCCCGAAGAAACTACAGCCGCCACCGAGGCTGTAGCCAGTGCCACGCACTCGCGCGCCGCCCGCCACGCCGCCTGGGTAGCCGCCCGCCGCGCCCGCCTGCGCGAAGCCCGCGCCGAGGAAGCCGCCGCCGAGCGCCGGGCCGAAGCCCGCGCCGAGGCGCGCCGCGCCGCTCGCCACAGCAAGAGCAACCACAGCAGCAAGTCGAGCAAAATCAAGCGCAACACTGAGGAAACTCATCACAGCAAGGCCAAGCGTCACAACTCGGAGAAAGCTAGCACGCACCACAGCAAAAAGGAGCACACAAGCAAAAAGGAGCATACCACCAAGGCTACGCACCACTCGACTGCCAAGAAAGAGAAAACCAAGTCGAAAACTAGCACCGCTACCCACAAAAAGAAGCGCAAGCGGTAAGGCTTACGAGTGAAACAGAAGAGGCCCGGCAGCAATGCCGGGCCTCTTCTGTTTTGGTAAAACGGAGTGCCACTTCGTTTATTTCCGGTGCCTAAACGGAGTGCCACTCCGTTTTATAAGCCTACCTCTGCCAGCCGCACTACCAGCCCGTCCACGCGGGGCGCGAGGCGAATCTGGCAACTCAGGCGGCTGGTTTCGTGTAGCACGGGCAGCGTGTCAAGCATGGCCCACTCGTCGTCGCTGGGCTCGGGCAGGGCGGGGCCGGCCAGCACCTCTACGTGGCAGGTAGCGCATAGTGCCATGCCCCCGCACGTGGCCTGAATAGGGTAGTCGTTGGCCTTGAGTAGTTCCATCAAGCTTAGGCCCATATCGGTAGGAGCCTCCAGCTCGCGCCGCTGCCCAGGCGCTTCCTCTACGTAAATGCGAATGTCGTTTTCCATTGGGTGAATGAGAGAAGTGAGGGTAAGCTTTAGCTTGCCAGTAGGGGGTTTGCAAAGTCTTCCTACCTCTCCACTACTGGCAAGCTAAAGCTTACTCTACAGCGTGGGTGCCCCGTTTACGGTGGTGTACTTGAGGGTGTATTTTTTGTCGGGGAAAATGTATTTGAACGCGCCCTGGCACATGAGCGCGGCCTCGTGGAAGCCGCAGAGAATGAGCTTGAGCTTGCCGGGATACGTGTTGATGTCGCCGATGGCGTACACGCCGGGCAGCGAGGTGCTGTAGTCTACGGTGTTGACTACCACGGCGTCGTTGTCCAGGTTCAGGCCCCAGTCGCCGATGGGGCCGAGCTTGGGCGTGAGGCCGAAAAGCGGCACAAAGGCGTCGAGCGGCACGGTTTCGGCCTCGCCATTATTAGCCGTGATGGTGACTTGCTCCAGGTGCCCGTTGCCGTGCAGGTGAGTGACGTTGGAACTGAGCACGAGCTTGATTTTGCCGGCTTCGGCCAGCTTCTGCACCTTTTCGGCCGAGTCGGCGGCCCCACGGAATGTGGTGCCCCGGTGCACGAGCGTTACGTCGGAGGCTACGTTGGCGAGGAAGTTAGTCCAGTCGAGGGCCGAGTCGCCGCCGCCGGCAATGACGATGCGCTTACCGCGGAAGTGCTCGGGGTCGCGCACCATGTAGTGCACGCCCTTGCCGCCCTCGAAGCGCTCCAGGCTTTCCACGGCCGGCTTGCGCGGCTCGAACGAGCCCAGGCCGCCGGCGATGGCCACGACCTTGCAGTGAATGGTGGTGCCGTCGGTGGTGTGCAGCTCAAAGGAGCCATCGTCGAGCTTGGCAAACCGCTCCACCCGCTCGCCCAGCGTGAAGGTGGGGTGGAAGGGTGCAATCTGCTTAATCAGGTTGTCCACGAGGTCGCCGGCCAGCACTTCGGGAAAGCCGGGAATGTCGTAAATCGGCTTCTTGGGGTAAATCTCGGTGAGCTGCCCGCCCGGCTGCGGCAGGGCATCTACTACGTGGCAGCGCAGCTTCAGCAGCCCGGCTTCAAACACGGCGAACAAGCCCACCGGGCCCGCGCCAATAATGCAAATGTCAGTGGAAATAAGGTCAGGCATTCAGCTAAAAGCGTTACTATTTAGAATGGGTACAAAGGTACCACCGGGGCAGGGGAGTATAGAAGCAAAAAGAACGTCATGCTGAGCTTGTCGAAGCATCTCTACCGCGTCGTTCGAGTCGTTCAACAATGCGGTAGAGATGCTTCGACAAGCTCAGCATGACGTTCTTTTTTGCTCTTAATTCATCCTGCTACATCGGGTCCACATCCACCACCAGCCGGGCCTGGCGAAACTCCTTTTGGTCGCGCACCACGTCGAGGGCGGCGCAGATGTCCTGCTTGGCCTTTTTGAGTACCAGGTGCTCACGGGAGAGCTTGATGAGGATTTCCTGCAAAAAGAAATTGCGGATGCGGAAGATGTAGGGCGCTTCCGGCCCTAGCACGGGGCCCCGGCCGAGGCGCTCGGCCAGCTCCTGGGTGAGGCGGATGGCGGTTTTTTGGGCCAGCTCCTGGTCCATATGCTTCACCGTTATTTTTATCATGCGGGTGAAGGGCGGGTACTCGTGCTCGCGGCGCTGCTCGATTTCGTAGGTGTAGAATTCGCCGTAGTCGTTGCGGATTACCTTGTCGAAAATCACCTGCGTGGGGTCGCCGGTTTGGATGAGCACCTTGCCTTTCTTGCCCTTGCGCCCGGCCCGGCCGCTCACCTGCACAAACATCTGGTAGGCGCGCTCGTGGGCCCGGTAGTCGGGGTAGTGGATAATGGCGTCGGCGTTGACGATGCCCACCAGGCTCACGTTCTCGAAATCGAGCCCTTTGGTTACCATCTGGGTGCCCACGAGTACGTTGGTTTTCTGCTGCTCGAAGTCGCCGATAATTTGCTGGTAGGCGTTTTTGGCGCGGGTTGTGTCGAGGTCCATGCGCTGCACGTTGGCCTGGGGCAGCATTATTTTGAGGTCGTCTTCGAGCTTTTCGGTGCCGAAGCCCTGGGTGCGCAGGGCCCGCGAGCCGCAGGCGGGGCAGGTGGTGGGCATGCCTTCGTGGTAGCCGCAATAGTGGCAGCGCAGCTCGTGGGCGTGCTTGTGGTAGCTCAAACTCACGGCGCAGCTCTGGCACTTGGGGATGTAGCCGCAGTCCTGGCAGGCCACCACGGGCGCGTAGCCGCGGCGGTTCTGAAACAGGATAACCTGCTCGTGCTGGGCAATGCGGCCGGCCATGGCGTCGAGCAAGTCGGCCGAGAAGTGGTTGTGCATCTTCTTGGCCTCGCGCAGCTTGCGGGTGTCGATGAGCTCGATGTCGGGCATGCCGGCCTCGCCGAAGCGCTGGCTGAGCGTAACGAGCCCGTAGCGCCCGGCGCGGGCCATGTAGAAGGTTTCCACGGCGGGCGTGGCCGAACCCAGCAGCACCTTGGCCCCCTGGAAGTTGCCAATCATCAGGGCCACTTCGCGGGCGTTGTAGCGCGGGGCGGGGTCGTACTGCTTGTAGGAGCTTTCGTGCTCCTCATCCACGATAAGAAGCGAGAGGTTATCAAACGGCAGAAACACGGCCGAGCGCACACCCACCACCACCTGGAAGCGGCCCGAGAGCACGCCGTTCCACACTTCCACCCGCTCATTGTCGGAGAATTTGGAGTGGTACACGCCCAGCCGGGTACCGAACACGCGCAGCAGCCGGGTTACTATCTGGGCGGTGAGGGCAATTTCGGGCAGCAGGTACAGCACCTGCCCGCCGCCATCCAACGCCTTGCGAATGAGGTCGATATAGATTTCCGTCTTGCCCGAGCCCGTGACGCCGTGCAGCAGCACAATGTTTTTCTGGGTAAAAAGCGTCATCACCTCATCGCGGGCCGTGGTCTGGGCCGGGTTGAGCACAAAGGGCATCTGGGCCAGCGGGTTCTCATCGAGCGGGAAGCGCGATACTATCTGGTCGAACTGCTCCAGGATGCCATTCTTGATGAGCGTGTTCACGGCCGAGGGCGAGAGGTGCGGCGACGAGGTAAGGGCCGCCTTCTCCATGCCCGCTTGGTTGAGGTGCTCGTCGCGGTAGGCCGGCACGCGCTGCAAGTACTTGAGCAGCACGTCCACTTGCTTGGGCTTGCTGGCCAGCTCGCTGAACAACCGCTCCACAGCCGCCTCAGATATGAAGGCAGAAGCCAGGCGCACCTTCTTCACCACTTTGGGCGAGTACTTATCGGAAAGCTGCTCAAACAGAAAGATAACGTCTTTCTGCATCAGCGACTTAATTACCTTGTGAAACGAGGCAATGCCCAGCAAGTCGCCCACTTCGGTAAACGTGAGCGCCTTGCCGTCCTCGGCGCTCAGCGCATCTACAATACGCTGCTCAGGTGCCTCAAGTGGATAAGTACTGCCCTCTGCTGCATACGCCGGGTGCAGCTGAATGCGCGACTCCGACGAGAGCTTGAGCGCCGAAGGCAGCGCCGCATTTATTACCTCGCCTAAGGTACACATATAGTACTCGGCCATCCAGCGAAAGAGCTGCAGTTGCGGCTGCGTCACCACTGGCGCATCATCAATAAACTCCAGAATGTACTTAGCCTGGTACTCCTTGGGCGGCGTTTCGTGCACCGCCGCTACAATGCAGCTGAGCGTGCGCTTGGCCCCGAACTGCACGATAACTCGGCCACCGATGACCACGTTGTCGTTCAGCTCATAGGGCACGCGGTAGGTATAGAGCTTAGGCAGTGGCAGGGGCAAAATCACGTCCACGAACAGCGTCACCCGGTCGGGCATACTGGCCGGGGCCGAGGCAGGGGAAGCAAATTCAAACGTAAGCGACACAGGTATAGCTAGCGGGCAGAGCGAATAGTAAAGATAACCACGGATGACACGGATTTAACCGGATTTCGCGGATGGCCGCTGGGGCAGGGCCGTTGGCCGCCGTTTAGCGCGCAGCGCGTAACGGCAGGCCAGTAAGTGGGGCGAGTCTCCAGACTCGTGTAAGGTGGTGTGGTGCCGCCTTGCCGCTTCGCGACAGTGAGTTTGGAAACTCACCCTACTAGTCGGCCTGCCGTTACGCGCTACGCGCTAAACGGCGGCCATTAGCGGCCAGTGCCTGGCTTTACCGCTCAGCCAGCGCCAGTTGCGCCAGCGCCTCAGCCACCGACTGCACGGGCAACTGGCAGGCGCGGTTGCGGCACACATAGATGGTAGTTTGCGCGGGGCTGCGCCCTTGCAACAGGGGCAAGGCGCTGGCGGTGGGGCCGCCTGCTAGTACGTCGTTGGGCAGAAAATGCCGGCTCAGCTCGGCGCGGAACTGCTCGGCTTCTGGTCCTACAATAGCAACTTCGGCGCCCGGCCTCAGCAGCGCCACGTAGAGGCTGGCCCAAGTGGTGAGGTGCTGCGGCTCTTTGGCTACTAGGCTTTGCACCTGGGCGAGCATGGCAGCGGCTAGCTGCTGATAAGGCTGATTTTCGAGGTGGCGGCCCAGGCGCAGCAGGTTGTGCGCCATCACAGAATTGGAGCCGGGAATAACGTTGTCGAACAGCTCTTTCTTGCGGGCAATGAGCGGCTCAGCACTGGCGTCGGTGTAGAAGAACTGCTGCTCGGTGGGGTCGAAGAAATTATCCAGCGCGTAGCCCGTTAGCGCCTCCGCCTCGTGCAGCCAGCTTTCGGCAAAGGTGGCTTCGTAGAGGCTGATGTAGGCTTCAATCACCAGCGCGTAGTCTTCCAGGAAGCCATTGATAGTGGCGCGGCCATTCTTCCAGGTACGGTACAGGCGCGGGCCGTGGCGCAGGTTGGCTTGCAGGAACTCAGCATTGCGTAGCGCCAGCGCCAGAAACTCCGGCTCCCCGAAGGCGCGGTAGGCTGCCAGTAGGCCGCTTAGCAGCAAGGCGTTCCAGCCGGTGAGCACTTTATCGTCGAGGCCGGGGCGGATGCGGTGGGCGCGGGCGGCCAGCAGCTTTTGCTGCCAGCCCTGAATAAGCTCGGCCAGCACGGCTGGCTCTAGGCCGTGCTCCTGGGCAAATTCGGCGTCGGTTTGGCGGCGGTGCAGGATGTTGCGGCCGTGCTCCCAGTTGCCCAGGCCGGTGCAGTTGTAGTAGGCGGCGGCCAGCAGCGCTTCGTTGCCTAGCACAGCTTGCAGCTCCTCGTGGGTCCAGACGTAGAACTTGCCTTCTTCGCCTTCGCTGTCGGCATCGAGGGAGGAATAGAAGCCGCCTTCGGGATTGGTTAGCTCGCGTCGCACCCAAGCCACCGTCTGGTACACCACCTCGCGGTAGAGCGGCTCCGGCGTCACTTGGTACGCCTCGCTGTAGAGGCTCAGCAACTGGCCATTATCATACAGCATCTTCTCGAAGTGCGGCACCAGCCACTCCCCATCCACCGAGTAGCGGGCAAAGCCGCCGCCCACCTGGTCGTAGAGGCCGCCCCAGGCCATTTCGCGTAGCGTCAGGTGTACCTGTCGCAAAATTTGTTCGCTGCCCGAAATGTGGTGCGCCCGCAGCAAAAACCGCCAAATACTAGGCATCGGAAACTTCGGAGCGCGGCTGGTGCCGCCGCGCTCCCGGTCGAAGCGCTGGGCCAGGTTGTAGGCCAGGAGCTTGAACTCCTCGTCATTTACACCTACTCCGGCGGCCGTAGCGCCATATTTCTCCAACTCGCTGGTTTGCAGCACTTGCACAAAGCGTTCGGCCGAACCCTCCAACTCAGCCCGGTGCTCCCCGGCGTAGGCCTGGGCCACGTTTTCGAGTAGCTGCACCCAGTTGCCGGGCGGGAAGTACGTACCGCCGTAAAAAGGCTTGGCCTCGGGCGTCAGTAGCACGTTCAGCGGCCAGCCACCCTGGATGCCCATAGCCTGCACCGCATCCATGTAAATCTGGTCTACATCAGGCCGCTCCTCCCGGTCTACCTTGATGCACACAAAATACTCGTTCATCACCCGCGCCACCTGCTCGTTCTCAAACGACTCGCGCTCCATCACATGGCACCAGTGGCAGGCTGCGTAGCCAATACTTACCAGGATGGGCTTTTGCTCGTCCTGCGCCCGGGCCAGCGCTTCCGGTCCCCACGGGTACCAGTCCACGGGGTTATGCGCGTGCTGGAGCAGGTAGGGGCTGGTTTCGTGGGCGAGGCGGTTGGTAGGCAGGGTAGGGGAGGACATAGCTTTCAGGTAGGCTGGGTAATACAAAACCCAGCCGGTGGGGCTGGGTTTTGAGAAAAATCAGGAAGTTGGCGCGTCAGCCGGGGGCGTAGGTTTCTTGCCAGGCGGGCGTCCCCGCTTGGTGGCCGCAACGGGCTTGGCCGGCGTCTTTTTGGCGGTTGCTGGCTTGGCTGGAGCTTTTTTAGCAGCGGCAGTTTTGGGTGTTTTGGCGGCTTTCATCACTGGGGCTGCTAGCTCGCCGAGAGTTTCTGGTGCGGCCACTATTGGTACATCCGCTTCTGCCACTGGTGCCGGGGGTATGAGTGCTGGCGCAGCTTCAGGCATAGGCTCAACCGCCGAAGCTGCTTTGGGCCGGCCGCGCCGGGGCTTTGGTGCCGCTACCGGGGTTGGTAGGGTCTTGGTCGAATACAGCCCCAGCACGGTAGCGGCTAAATCCGGCTCAGCGGCGGGTGTAGGCGTGGCCAAGTCCATAGCGGGCCGTTCCAGCAGCAGCTCGGGAATGATGGGGGCCGAAATGAGCGGCGCGGTGGCGGGCACTACGGCTGCCGTTTCGGGCGCAGCGTCCGGTGCAGTAGGAGCCGGCTGGTACAGCCCTTGGCGCTGCCCACGCTTCACCACTCCCGATTTAGTGATGACTTTCGATTTCTTCGGCAACGGTCCCGTGCCGCGCTTGCGTGGGGCTGCCGGGGTTTCGGAAGCAACCGTTGGGCTGGTTGCCGCTTCGTCGGCAGTGGGCAGCGCTGCCAGTATCGGTTCTGGATTCGGCGGCGTGGGCGAGGCATCATCCGGCACTACCACCTCATCAAGGTCCACCGTTTCTAGGTCGTGCTCTTCTCGTAACTCTTCCTCGGCCAGGGAAGGCGACTCCCCCGAGTCTTGCTCCAAGGCTAGGCGGGCGGCATTCTTGCGAGCGGTGCGCTTGGCACCCCCACGTGAGCGACGCTTTTTCTTCTTGGCCGGGTAGCCCGAGGTTTCTTCCGCAGCCAAGGCTTCCGCTTCGGGAGCAGCCGTTGGCACCAGCGGAGTTGACACCAAGTCAGCAGCCAAGGCTTCTGCAGGCAACTCGGTAGCGAGTTCAGCAACTACTAACGGCTCGGCTATCGGCTGGGGTTGGTTATTGCGGCCTTGGCCGTTGCGCCCATTGCGGCGGTCCTGACCTTTGCGCTCGGAACGGCGCTGGTCGCGGCGCTCGTCTGAGCGATACTCTTCGGACCGGCGTTCTGAGGCAACTGGGACCGGGATAGCAGGAACTTCCGAAGTAGAGTCGCCGATATCAATGCGCTCTTCGTCATCATCCGGTTCGGGCTCGGGAGCGCGCACGGGCTTGGGCGGCGGCAGGGCGGCCAGCTGCCGCTGTACGTCGCGCAACTCCTGACGTACCTCTACGCCTTGGCCAGCCAGGCGCTCCAGGCGCTCACGGGTCTGGTCGAGAAACTGCCGGTGTTCGGGAGCACCCTCGTGCAAGGGCCGGTGGCCCAGCGACTGCCGCACGGCCGCCCACTCCTTGCGGAAGCGCCCAAAATCGGCGTCGAAATACGTACGGGCAAACCGCTCCCAGATGTACTCCTGCGCCGCTTCCGACGGGTGCAGCATATCGGTGGCGTAGAAACGGTAGTCGCGCAGGTCGTCGTTCAGCAGCTCATACGCTGGGAAGTAGCTCACGCCCGGCAGCAACTCGCTCAAGTAATGGCAAGCCACACGCAGCACCGACTTGCTCACCGCATTCAGTGGTAGCGTATCCTTGATATGGCGCACCGGGCTCACCGTCAGTACAATGCGCACGTCAGGGTTCATGCGCCGCAACAAAGCGTGAACTTCGGCCAGGGCGTTTACAATCTCGTCGGCCGTCAGCAGCTCTTTCTCAAACAAGCTGGCGGGCAGCTTGTGCAGGTTGCTGACCAACTCGCCGGTTTCGCGCAGTCGGTAGGCCCAGGCTGTACCCAGCGTGAGCACCACAACATCGGCAGTGCGCACAAAATCGCCCACCCGGCGCACCGTCTCCTGGATAGTTTGCAGCAACTCTACCGGCGACTCAGCCCCGATGGTGCTATGCAGGTCGAAGCTCTGCCAGCGGCCCCGTGCCTCTACTACGTGTTGCTGCCAGTCCTGCGCCTCGCCCGCGGCGGCTCGCAGCAGCTGCGCCAGCGCCAGCGGCTGAAACACGGTACCAAACGGATTCACCAAAGCCGTTACTTTACACAGCCGTAGCTGCTCGCCAATGCTTTCGGCAAAGCACGAGCCGAGGGTCAGTACCCGGGCAGTGCGGGCTAGCTGCCGCTCCTGCGGCGCAATAGTTAATTCAGTCCGAAACATGAATGGCAAAGGTAGGCCCAAAAAAAAGACGTCCCACCTAGCGGCGAGACGTCTTTCAACAGCATTAAAACCAGCACTTAAGCCGCTACCACCCGGAAATTAACCGTGTGCTTGACTTCTTTGTGCAGGTTCAGGGTAGCGGTGTAGTCGCCGGCAGCAGTTGGCTCCTGGTCGAAGCTCAAGCGCTTGCGGTCCACCTCAATGCCCTGGTTTTTGAGCGCGTCGGCCAACTGCAGCGACGTAACGCGGCCGAAGATTTTGCCGGTTTCGCCTACCTTAGCCGGTAGGTCAAAAACGCGGTCGCCAATGCGGTCGGCTACAGCCTGCGCTTCGGTTTTGATTTTCTCGGCTTTGTGCGCAGCCTGGCGCACGTTTTCAGCCACAATTTTCTTAGCCGACTTGTCGGCCAGAATAGCCATGCCTTGGGGCAACAAATAGTTGCGGCCGTAGCCCGGCTTCACCGTTACGAGGTCGTTCTTGTAGCCCAGTCCCTTAACGTCGTCTTTCAGGATGATTTCCATGATTTTATTAGAAAGAAGAGCTTAGATGTTAGCGCTTAGAACGTAGATTTTAAATCCGGCCTGATAACTGTCGACGAGGAATAGAGTCTAAGTTCTAAGTTCTACTATCTAAGTTCTATTTAAGTGCGTCGGCTACGTAGGGCATAAGGGCTAAGTGACGGGCTTTCGCCACGGCCTGGGCCACCTTGCGCTGGAATTTGAGGCTGGTGCCGGTGATACGGCGCGGCAACAGGCGGCCTTGCTCGTTCACGAACTTGAGCAAAAAGTTCGGGTCCTTGTAGTCCACGTACTTGATGCCGTTTTTCTTGAAGCGGCAGTACTTGTTGCGCGTGTCAACGGGCTTGTTGCCGTTGTTGCGGTCGTTGTTGCGGTTGTTCTGAGTAGCCATTGTGTTTTGCTTACTAATGGGTTACTGAGCGGCGGCTTCGGCGGCTTGCGGCGCCTTCTGCTGGTTCATCTCGCCATTACGGCGACGCTCGTTATAGGTCACGGAATGCTTATCAAGCACCGTGGTCAGAAAGCGGATGATGCGCTCGTCGCGGCGGAAAGCCAGCTCCAGCACGTCCACAATGTTGCCTTCGCCGCTGTGATTGTAAGTCAGCGTGAAGTAGTAACCAGTTGATTTCTTCTGAATCGGGTATGCCAGCTTGCGCAGGCCCCAGGCTTCGGTAGAAATGAGGTCGGCGCTATTTTCCTTAAGCACCTGCGAGAACTTCTCGACCGTCTCTTGCACCTGACCCTCGTTGAGCACGGGGGTGAGGATGAAGACCGTCTCGTAATTTCTTACGTCCATTGACGGGGTTGATTTAATTAGGTTGAAAAAAATTGAATTGGGGTGCAAAGGTACTGATTTTCCGGCGTATTGCCAAGCCGCCCGCCAAGAATTCCAGCAGTCTGCCTCAGTTACTGCCGTGTGCCCTAGCAGGATGTGCCTCTCCGGTTCGGGCTACCAGCGCTAACTAGCAGGACTTATGGGACTGAAAAGGAGGAATGCAATAATTGTAAAATTAGCGCCACTTCCTTGCAGCCGAAACTGGTCCGTACAGTGCTTTAGTGTAATAGATTCAAAAACATACGAAATTTACAAGTGCATCGCTGGTAGGGGCAAGGTTATTTAACCTGATTCTAAATAAGCTCACAAGCCCCGAAAATGCCATTTCTGCCTTTGCCGCCCACGATTCCTAGCCTACATTTGCAGCCCGGATAGGGTACACCCGCATTCCGTTTTACCGGTTAGTTTGGATGATGAATAGCTTTCTATCTCGCACTAGTTCCTGGATACTAGCACTGTTTCTGGCCTGTACCGGTGCCGCCATGGCCCAGGGAGTCCCAGCTTCTGGCCCTACGGCTACCGTTACTGCGGCTGGCAAAACTCCCGATACTTCTGGTGCTGCCGCTGCGGGCGGGGGCGATGCCGCCGCCATTGCGGCCGGCGATGCCCTGTTCAAAAACAACTGTACCCAGTGCCACGCCGTCAATGAAAAGGTGGTTGGTCCGGCACTGGCGGGCATTAGCAAGCGCCGCAACATGGGCTGGCTAGTGCCATGGATACATAACTCCACCAAGGTTATTGCTAGCGGCGATGCTTACGCTGTGAAGCTGTTCAACGACAACGGCAAGCAGCAAATGACATCCTTTCCGCAATTGACGGATAAGGACATCAGCAATATCATAGCTTGGGTTGATGCGCAGCCGGCCGACGGTGGGCGCACCATCGCATCTAAGCCGGGCGACCCAGTCACAACTCCTGGTGGTGATACTACTAATGCTGGTGGCGGCGAGTACATGAACGTGCTTCTCATCGTGCTGGTGGTAGTGCTGATTGTGCTGGTAGTAACGCTGGCCATCATCGCCAACCTGATGAAGGACGTGCTGCGGGGCCGCAAAGACCTCGACGGCCGTGATGTGGAAGTGCTGAACCAGCGCTTCAATTGGGCCGGGCTGTATAACTCGATGGTGTTTCGTGGCATTGTGGGCACAGTGGTGGCGCTGGCTTTCCTCTACGCCGGCGTGCAAAGCGTAATGGCCGTGGGTTTGACGCAGGGCTACCAGCCGACGCAGCCTATCGCGTTTTCGCACAAGCTTCACGCTGGCGAAAACAACATCAATTGCGCCTATTGCCACACCTCGGTATACAAGGGTAAGTCGGCCAACATTCCGTCGGCTAACATCTGTATGAACTGCCACTCGCAGATTAAGACGGAGTCGCCCGAAATCAAGAAAATCTACCGGGCCATCGAGCGCAAGCAGCCCATCCAGTGGGTGCGCATCCATAACCTGCCCGACCTGGCCTACTTCAACCACTCGCAGCACACGCAGGTGGGCGGCATTCAGTGCCAGACCTGCCACGGCCCCATCCAGAACATGGAAGTGGTGTACCAGTATTCGGCTCTCACAATGGGCTGGTGCATCAACTGCCACCGCGAAACGCCGCTTAACACCAAGGGTAACGCCTACTACGACAACCTCGTGAAACTGCACGACAAGTCAAACAGCGCCGCGCCGTTCACCGTGTCGTCGAACGGCGGCACTGAGTGCTCGAAGTGCCACTATTAATAGCGTATCAAAACTTAGAACTTAGATACCAGAGCTTTGGCATAAGAGCTTAGATATTAGAGTTTTGAAACTTAGAATGAACGTCATCTAAGCTCTAACCTCTACTATCTAAGCTCTAACCCCGAAGCTCTCCTTACTAGCTTACGATGAAATACTGGAAGGGAATTGAAGAGCTGGACAACTCGCCGGAATTCGCCAAGCACGCGTTCGCCGAGTTTCCCGACTTTTTGCCGGTGAAGGAGCGCCGGGCGGGCGAAGCTGACGATACATCCGTAGCGCCCCGCCGCGACTTCCTCAAACTCATGGGCTTCGGGGTAGCCGCTGCTACCCTGGCTTCGTGCGAAGCCCCGGTACGCAAGGCTATTCCGTACCTCAATAAGCCTCAGGAAGTTGACCCTTCCATCGCCAACTTCTACGCTTCTACCTATTTCACGGGCTCGGACTATAACGCTGTCCTGATTAAAACCCGCGAAGGCCGCCCGATTAAACTCGAAGGCAACACGGAGTCGCCCATTACCCGCGGTGGCCTTTCGGCCCGCGCTCAAGCAGCGGTGCTCAACCTCTACGATGGTGCGCGGCTGACCAACTTCGCCATTGGAGGCAAAACCACCGTTGGTACTGGTAAAGACGAGCGCAAAATAGCATTTGACGACGTAGACCGCGCCGTGCGGGCGGGCCTCACCAGCGCTACGGGGCGCACCGTGCTGCTGTCGCCGACCATCATCAGCCCCAGCACTAAGCGGGCCATCGCTGCCCTCACCAGCCGCTATCCCAAGTTAGAGCACGTCATGTACGATGTGAATTCGGCTTCGGGCCTGTTGCAAGCCAATGGCGGCGTGCTGCCAAGCTACGATTTCAGCCGTGCTAGCGTCATTGTGGGCTTGGGCGCTGACTTCTTGGGTACTTGGATTTCGCCCGTTGAGTACTCGCGCCAGTACGTGACCAACCGCAAGTTGAGCACCGACAAGCCTAGCATGTCGCGCCACTACCAGTTTGAAAGCAATCTCTCGCTGACGGGTTCCAACGCCGATGTGCGCGGCGCCATGAAGCCTTCGGAAGTAGGCGCAGTGGCAGTGGCGCTGTACAACGCCATCACCAGCGACGCCCCGGTAACGTGGGCCGACGCCAAGGTGCAACAGAAGATTTCGGATGCTGCCCGCGACCTGAAGAATAGCAAAGGTGCTTCGCTTGTAGTTTCGGGCTCCAACGACCCAGCCGTGCAAACGGTAGTCGCCGCCATCAATCAGGCGCTGGGCAATGTGGGCACTACGGTAGGCCTAACGACTCCTTCCTATGTGCGCCAGGGCAACGATGCCCGCATGTCGGCTTTCGTAGCCGACCTGACTGCCGGCAACGTGGGTGCCGTTATCCTCTACCACGCCAATCCGGTTTTCAACCACCCGATGGGTGAGGCTATTGCCGCCGCGCTGCCCAAAGTAGGTTTGAGCGTATCGCTCAACGACCGCCTCGACGAAACCGGCATCCTGTGTAAGTACCAGGCACCCGACCATCATTGGTTGGAATCGTGGAACGACTACGAGCCCAAGCGCGGCTTCCTGAGCTTGGCGCAGCCCGGTATCACCCCGATTTTTAAAACCCGCCAAGCCCAGGAAACTTTCCTGCGCTGGGCTGGCTCGAACGAGACGTACTACCATTTCCTGAAAGACGGCTGGCGCACCATGCTGGGCGCTAGCGGTTTTGATGCAGCTTGGGACAAAGCCGTACACGATGGCGTAGCCACCGGCTCGGCCCTGACCACGATGGCGTTTAGCCCCGCCGCTCCAGCATTGGCCGCCGCTATGAGTACCATCGGCGCGGCCAAGAAAGGCGGCATCGAAGTAGCGCTGTATGAGAAAGTCGGGATTGGTGAAGGTGGGGTGGAAGGCAACAACCCTTTCCTGCACGAACTCCCCGACCCGGTATCGAAAGCCACCTGGGGTAACTACGTGGCGGTGCCGCGCAAGATGGCAGTAGAGCAGAAATGGCAGCAAGGCGACGTACTGAAAGTGACTGTAGCTGGCAAAAAGCCGATTGAACTGCCCGTACTTGTGCAGCCGGGGCAGGCCGATGGTAGCGTGAGCATCGCACTGGGCTATGGCCGTCAGCACGCCGGTAAAGTAGGCGACAACCTGGGTGCGAATGCTTTCCCGTTCATTCAGATGATGGAAGGCACTCCCGTATTCCATAATACGGTGACGCTGGAAAAAACCGGTGCTACCAGCCCCATCGCCCAAACTCAGACGCACCACACCATCATGGACCGCCGCGAGGTGGTACAGGAGAATACACTGGCCAAGTATAAGGAGAACCCCAAGGAAGTAACCGAGTACGAGCGCGTAGCTACCCCCGATGGCCTCGAAAAGCCCAATAAGGTGTCGCTGTGGCAGGATTTCCAGTATAACGACCACCACTGGGGCATGGCCATCGACCTCAACTCATGCATCGGCTGCGGCTCG
Source organism: Janthinobacterium lividum (assembly GCA_050954465.1). GTDB lineage: Bacteria > Bacteroidota > Bacteroidia > Cytophagales > Hymenobacteraceae > Hymenobacter. The sequence goes on along the minus strand of JBPBPU010000151.1, from coordinate 43,979 downwards.
TGCGTGATTGGGTGCCAGACCGAGAATAACATTGCCGTAGTGGGCAAGCAGCAGGTAATCAACCGCCGCGAGATGCACTGGATGCGCATCGACCGCTACTACAGCTCCGACCACCACGAGGATGAGTTCGCCACCAAAGGCAAGCTGAGCACCTACGCGGCTATGGAAGACCCTTCGGATAACCCGCAGGTGATTTTCCAGCCCATGCTGTGCCAGCACTGCAACCATGCCCCTTGCGAAACGGTATGCCCCGTGCTGGCTACTACCCATAGCTCGGAGGGTCTCAACCAGATGACCTATAACCGTTGCGTAGGTACCCGCTATTGCGCCAACAACTGCCCGTATAAGGTACGCCGCTTCAACTGGTTCTCGTACTACTCCAACGAGAAGTTCGAGGACGTAAATGGCCACATGTTCACCGACCTCGGCCGCATGGTGTTGAACCCCGACGTAACAGTCCGCGCCCGCGGCGTTATGGAAAAGTGCTCGTTCTGCGTGCAGCGTATCCAACTCGGTAAGCTCGAAGCCAAGAAGCAGAAGCGCCGCCCGAAGGATGGCGAAATCGTAGCGGCCTGCGCTCAATCATGCCCTACAGAAGCCATTTTGTTCGGCGACATGCGCGACCCAGCTAGCCGCATCAGCCAACTCTTGCGCCGTGAGGATGGGGAGCGTGCTTTCCACGTACTGGATTCCATTAACGTGCAGCCCAACGTGACGTACCTCACAAAAATTCGTAATGCCCCAGCATCGAATTTCTTCCCACCCGAAGAAGAGGAAAACGGCAAGACGGAGAAAGAAAATGCCTAAGAGTTTGATTAGTAAGGGTTAAGCTTTTAATTTATTCCATTATGCAGCACATTTCACCAGTACGCGAACCACTTATTACAGGTGGGAAAACGTACCACGATGTAACGCAGGATATCTGCTACCAAGTAGAAGCAGCGCCTAACGTGCGCTGGATGGGCGCACTGTCGATAGCGCTCGTTGGCTTGGCTATTTTCCTGTACTCGGTTTACCGCACCCTATGGTACGGCATCGGCGAGTGGGGCCTCAACAAAACTGTGGGCTGGGCTTGGGACATTACCAACTTCGTGTGGTGGGTAGGTATCGGCCACGCCGGCACCCTGATTTCGGCCGTACTACTACTGTTCCGGCAGAAGTGGCGCTCGTCTATTAACCGAGCGGCGGAAGCCATGACGATTTTCGCCGTTATCTGCGCTGCTATGTTCCCAGTGCTGCATATGGGGCGTCCTTGGCTGGCATTCTACGTATTCCCGCTGCAAAACACGCTGGGGTCGCTGTGGGCTAACTTCAATTCGCCGCTGCTGTGGGATGTGTTCGCCATCTCGACTTACTTTACTGTGTCGTTGGTATTCTGGTACACGGGTCTGGTGCCCGACTTCGCTACTATTCGCGACCGTGCCAAAGGCAAGATTTCTCGCGTGGCTTACTCGCTGCTCAGCTTTGGCTGGAAAGGCTCGGCCAAGCATTGGTCGCGCTACGAGACTGTCTCACTGATTCTGGCAGGTGTTTCTACGCCGCTGGTACTCTCGGTACACACCATTGTATCGATGGACTTTGCTACCTCCGTAGTACCGGGCTGGCACACCACTATCTTCCCGCCCTACTTCGTGGCCGGTGCTATCTTTTCGGGTTTCGCCATGGTGCTAACGCTTATGCTCATTACCCGTGTAGTGTTCAAGCTGGAAGACTACATCACGCTTGAACATATTGCGCTGATGAACAAAATCATGATGGTGACCGGCTCAATTGTGGGCGTGGCGTACATTACGGAGTTTTTTATCGCTTGGTACTCACAGGTAGAGTACGAGCAGTACTGCTTTATCAACCGCGCTACTGGCCCCTATTGGTGGGCGTACCTGAGCATGATGAGCTGCAACGTGATATCGCCGCAGATTGTGTGGTTCCGCCGGGTGCGTTACAGCATCGTGGGCACGTTCATTTTGTCCATCATCGTGAACATCGGGATGTGGTTCGAGCGCTTCGTGATTATCGTTTCGTCGCTACACCGTGACTACCTGCCTTCGTCGTGGGCCATGTTCTCGCCAACTATCATCGACGTCGGCGTGTACGTGGGCACCATTGGGCTGTTTTTCACCTTGTTCCTGCTGTTTGCCAAGTTTTTCCCGGTTATCAACATGGCCGAGGTGAAATCCATCTTGAAGTATACTGTCAACAACGGCCCTACGTATGGCGGCGGTAATGATGGCTCACAACTGGCTAAGCATCAGGCTTCGCCTGCTCCGTATTCGACTCCCGGCGTTCCGGCTTCGGCACCTGTAAACTACGATAAGCAACATGACTAGCCCTGCCGTTACCACCGCTCCGGTTGCTACGCTTGCTCCGGCCCCGGCTACTACCTCTTCTACCAAGCGCTTCGCCCTCGGCATTTTTGAGGATGAGGACGTGCTACTCCACGCCATCGACAATGTGCGAGCGGCGGGGATAAAGATTTACGACGTGTTCTCGCCCTACCCGGTTCACGGCATTGATGATGCGCTAGGCATTGAGCGTTCGCGCTTGCCTATTGCAGCCTTCTTCTACGGAATGACTGGGTTGGCTTTCGCGCTGTGGATGCAGATTTATATGCTGGGTTTCGACTGGCCGATGATTATTGGTGGTAAGCCTTACATTGCATTACCGGCCTTTATTCCAGTAAGCTTCGAGTTGACAGTATTTTTCACCTGTCACGGCATGGTAATTACTTTCTACATGATTTGCAAACTTTACCCGCGTTTCAAAACACCGGTACTGGACGTGCGCTCGACCGACGACAAATTTGTGCTGGCGATTGAGTTGGATGAAACCAGCTCGCAGATGCCACAATTGACCGAGTTGCTGCGCACGAATGGCGCGAGCGAAGTCAACCAAAAGGAAATGACTAACTTCTAATGATGTCGCCTTCCCTCAAACACGGGCTGTACGCAGCCTCGCTGGTGCTGAGCGTGGGCCTGGGCTCGTGCTCCCCCGACCCGAACGACCCCGGCCTGGAATACGCTCCAGAGATGTACGAGTCGATTCCGTACGACCCCCTGCGCCAAACCAGCTACAACACTATTAATCCTTTCGGGATTAACGAGCGCACGCCCGCTGTTGGCACCGTGCCACGGGGCAAGCAGGACTACTTCGACCATATTCCCAAGGACAGCGTGGGTATGGCCGAGCGCACCCTGCACAACCCGTATCCTTATACAAAGGAGAACATTGAGGAAGGACAGACGCTCTATACTCGTAACTGCCAGCATTGCCACGGCGAAACCGGCAAGGGCGACGGGCCAGTAGGCCAGAAGTTCAAGGGGGTGCCTAACTACTCGGCGGGTGCTTACAAGACGATGAACGACGGTCACATCTACCACGTCATTGAATGGGGCCGCAATCGTATGATGCCCCACGGTACCCAGGTGAATCCCGAGGAACGCTGGAAAATTGCGATGTACGTCCACGTACTCCAACTCAACAACGACCCCGCTGACCTACCCAAAATAGTTAAAGTGAGTGCCCCAGCCGCTGTAAACAGCGCCACTGCTGGCATGTCCTCGGACATGACGGACGGTGCCAACCAGAATCCTGAAGGCCAGGCACAGGCCCATATTGGCTCCGACACGCCCGCCCAGGGCACTAAAGGCCGTAACGGCTCGATGTAACTGAACTATGGCAACTCTGACTCATCATCACGAACCCGCCGCCATCGAGCAGCTAGAGGTAAGCCCAAAGCTTCAGCGCACGTTCCTGACCATCATCGGGGCGGGCTTGCTCATCCTCATCTTGGGAATTCTAGTCGCCGTTCTCCATTTGGGAGAAAGTGCGCACGAGGGTGCTACCCACATAACCGGCGCAGCCGCCCACGATGCCGATACCCATCACGAAGGGACTACCTGGGCACGCCGCCTTATGGTAAGCCTTTGGCACAGCAACGTATTTTTTATTGGCGTATCGGTAGTCGGTACCGTGTTTATGGCTATCCAGTATGTGGCCTACGCGGGTTGGTCGGTGGTTGTGAAGCGCATCAACGAAGCCCTGAGTGCCTGGCTGATTCCAGGCGGGGTAATACTGGTGTTGCTGTTCCTAATTGATTCGCTGGTAACGCACTACATATTCCACTGGACTATTCCAGGGGTAATGACGAAAGGAACTGCTACTTACGACAAGATTATTGCCGGTAAAGCAGGTTTCCTCACGGTGGGCTTTTACTTGGTGCGCATGGTATCGTACCTGACCATCTGGATTGTGTTTACCCGGCGCCTGCGTCAGCTTTCGCTGGCCGAAGACCTCAACGGTGGTACGCTTTATTTCCACACTAGCGTGACTACGGCCGCCTTGTTTCTGGTGCTGTTTGCTGTTACCTCTTCTATGTCGGCTTGGGACTGGGTGATGTCGGTAGACGTGCATTGGTTCAGCACTATGTTTGGCTGGTACGTATTCGCCTCCTGGTGGGTATCGGGCATTGCCGCTACTACGCTTATCGCCATCTTCCTGAAGCAAGCTGGTTACCTGCGCTTCATGAACGCCAACCACTTTCACGACTTGGGCAAGTTCATGTTTGGCTTCAGCATATTTTGGACGTACGTGTGGTTTTCGCAGTTCATGCTTATTTGGTACGCCAACCTGCCTGAAGAAGCGGTTTATTTTAATCAGCGTCTGGGGGGCTTCGAAAACCGCTACACCTGGATGTTCTTCGGCAACCTGTTTATCAACTTCGTATTCCCCTTCCTGGCCCTGATGACCCGCGATGCCAAGCGCCAGATGATTATGCTCAAAATTGTGTGTATCGCCATTCTGGTTGGGCACTGGTCGGACTTCTATTTAATGATAATGCCGGGCACTATGAAGGGCGAAAACGGGTTTCTGATTGAGGCTGGCGTAGCGCTAATTTTCTTGGGTGCCTTCCTCATCCTCATTACCCGCCGCTTGGCTTCAGCCTCGCTGATTCCGGTTAACCATCCCTTCATTGAGGAAAGTGTTCACCACGCCACCTAGTATTCAGGTAGAACTGAGATGTTAGAACGCAGAACTTAGAATCTTATCGATTCGAGGGTCTATTTGGTTCTAAGCTCTAAGCTCTCAAATCTAACTTCTATTTTAAGGATGACTGCTTTAACTATTCTCCTGGTTTTGGTGCTGCTACTGGTTGTATTCGGCCTGCTGTTCCGCCTCCAGATTCTGACTTCTATTTTCTCCGGTTCCTCTAACCGGGATATTGGCACGAGCAACCGCGTAAACGCGCTGCTGATGCTCGTATTCATGGTTGTAGGTGGTATTGCTTTCTTTTGGTCGTTCACCGAGAACTTCGCCAAAATGAACCCTCCCATTGCTTCCGTTCACGGCCACGCGATGGAGCACATGTTTTGGACGACGATGGCCGTAATCGGGATTGCCTTTGTTATTACGCAGGGCCTGCTATTCGTTTATTCTTACCAGTACCAGCACAATGATAACCGCCGGGCTTATTTCTTCTCACACAACAATAAGATTGAGGTAATCTGGACTATTATCCCGGCTATTGTAATGGCGGCCCTGATTTTCGCCGGTTGGAAAGCCTGGACCCGTATCACTGGTCCCGCGCCGAAAAATGCGATGGTAGTAGAATTGATGGGCAAGCAGTTTAACTGGCTGGTGCGCTACCCTGGCCGCGATAAGACGTTGGGTGTTATCAACTATCGCCTGATTGATGCTTCTAATGAGTTTGGCTTCGACTTGAGCGATAAGGCGGCAATGGACGATTTTACAGCTTCCGAGATTCACGTTCCCAAAGGCGTGCCGGTGCTGATTAAAATCCGCTCGCGCGACGTGTTGCACGCCGTGTATATGCCGCAGTTCCGGGTGCAGATGTACGCCGTGCCCGGTATGCCGACCCGCTTCTGGTTTACGCCTACCACCACCACCGACGAGATGCGTGCCCGGCTGGGTAACCCTAAGTTCAACTATGAACTGGCCTGCAATCAGATTTGTGGTAAAAGTCACTACGCCATGAAGGCAACCATTATAGTAGACGAGCCGGACGACTTCGTAGCTTGGGAAGCTGCCCAAGCCCCCAATTCGGCTAACGCCGATATGATGGCTTCCTATAAGCAGATGAGCCAGCAAACTGGCTTGGGCAAAGGCGGCAGCGAAGGCGCGAAGAAAGCTGCTGAAGCAGATGCCGGGCAGAATGCTGCTGTTGAGATGCCCGCTACGCCGCTGGCTGCTCAGGCATCGATGTAGGTTTACCTTTTTCTAGAAATATTTCTCTACTATATGGCTTCTGAACTTTCGGCATCTGCACAGGCGCAGGGTGGCATCGGTACTGCGGCGGCACCCCACACCGAGCACGACGACCACCTGCATGAGCACGACCACCATGACCAACACTGGCTGTGGAAATACGTCTTCAGCCAGGACCACAAGATGATTGCCCGGCAATTCCTTATCACGGGGATGTTCTGGGCTATTTTGGGCGGCACGCTATCCAGCCTGTTTCGCTTGCAGCTAGGCTGGCCTGAGGCTACGCTGGGCTGGCTGGAGCCGGTGCTGGGCAAGTGGATAGAAGGGGGTAAAATCAACCCTGAGTTCTACTTGGCCCTAGTGACGATGCACGGTACCATCATGGTATTCTTCGTGCTCACGGCTGGTCTGTCGGGTACGTTCTCCAACTTCCTGATTCCGCTGCAAGTGGGAGCCCGCGACATGGCATCGGGCTTCATGAACATGCTCTCGTACTGGTTCTTCTTTATGTCGAGCGTGGTTATGTTTGCCTCATTGTTCCTGGAAACCGGCCCGGCTTCCGCTGGCTGGACGATTTACCCGCCGCTGTCGGCGCTGCCGCAGGCTATTCCTGGTTCCGGCATGGGCATGACGATGTGGCTCGTGAGTATGGCGCTCTTTATCGTGTCGCAGTTGTTAGGTGGCGTTAACTATGTGACGACCGTTATCAACCTGCGCACCCGTGGCATGAGCATGAGCAAGTTGCCGCTCACTATTTGGGCTTTCTTCCTCACCGCTATCCTAGGTATCCTGTCGTTTCCGGTGCTTTTTTCGGCCGCGCTGTTGCTGATTTTCGACCGTTCGTTTGGTACCTCATTCTTTCTTTCGGATATATACATTGCCGGGCAGGCGCTGCACAACCAAGGTGGTTCGCCGGTGCTATTCCAGCATTTGTTCTGGTTCCTGGGTCACCCCGAAGTTTACATTGTTATTATGCCCGCCATGGGCATGGTATCGGAAGTACTAGCTACCAATGCCCGCAAGCCGATTTTCGGCTACCGTGCCATGATTGGTTCGCTCATTGGCATCTCGCTGCTTTCGTTCGTAGTGTGGGCCCACCATATGTTCGTGACGGGCATGAATCCCTTCCTGGGTTCGGTTTTCATGTTCCTGACACTGATTATTGCTGTGCCCTCGGGCGTGAAGGTATTCAACTGGCTGGCGACACTTTGGCGTGGTAATATTCGCTTCACCTCGGCTATGCTGTTTGCTATCGGCTTCGTGTCTCTCTTTATTTCGGGTGGTTTGACCGGGATTATCCTCGGTAACGCTACCCTTGATATCCAGATGCACAACACTTACTTCGTGGTAGCTCACTTCCACTTGGTGATGGGCTCGTCGGCTTTCTTTGGCTTGTTTGCCGGGGTGTACCATTGGTTCCCCAAGATGTTTGGCCGCATGATGGACGAGAAACTCGGCTACATCCACTTCTGGCTGACGTTCTTGGGTGTTTATCTCGTGTTCATGCCGATGCACTACGTGGGTATCGCCGGTTTCCCCCGTCGCTACTACTCCTGGACTGGCTTCGATGCCTTCTCGCAGTTTGCCGACCTGAACAAGTTTATTTCGATTGCGGCTATCTTGGCGTTCTTCGCACAGTTTATCTTCATCTTTAACTTCTTCTACAGCATCTTCCGCGGCCGCCGCGCCAGCCAGAACCCCTGGAATTCGACCACGCTGGAATGGACGGCTCCCATCGAGCCCGGCCACGGCAACTGGCCCGGCGAGATTCCGGCCGTGTACCGCTGGCCCTATGACTATAGCAAGCCCGGCGCGGAGGAAGATTTTATTCCGCAGAACGTGCCGTACTCGCAAACCGCTTCCTCGAACCTGCCCTATGAGCAGGAGTCGGAAGATTAAAAATCAACCCAGATTTTGCCTGAACGGGCCGCCGCACCACGGCGGCCCGTTTTATTTAGCCCCTGCTTGACAGGGCACTCCCGAACTATCCGTTGAAAAATGAATGAGCCAAACTTTGTGGGGCGCTTCCGCTTTTGGAGCGTTTTAACCGTTGCAAGCATCTACGTGCTGATACTGGTGGGCGGAGTAGTGCGTGCCACTGGCTCCGGTATGGGCTGCCCCGACTGGCCTAAGTGCTTCGGCCAATGGGTGCCCCCGACCACCGCTACCCAACTCCCGCCTGATTACAAGCAAGTATACACCGCCCAGCGCGTGGCCAAAAACGAGAAGCTGGCCCGCACGCTGGCCGGCCTGGGCTTCCAGCAGGTAGCCAGCGGCATCTTCGCCAACCCCACCCAGTATATCGAAACCGATTTCAACGCTACCAAAACCTGGATTGAGTACCTGAACCGACTGGTGGGCGTGCTTATTGGCGTGTTTGTGTTCGTAACCGCCCTTGTGGCGTGGCCCTACCGGCGCACCGACCCGCCCGTGTTCTGGCTGGCGGTGGCCGCGTGGCTGCTGACGGGGGTGCAAGGCTGGCTGGGTTCGCTGGTAGTGTCCACCAACCTGCTGCCGGTAATGGTGACTATCCACATGGGGCTGGCCCTGCTACTTGTAGCGCTGCTGCTTTATGCTGCCCACCGCGCCCGCTGGGGTAGGAGTGAGGTAGGAGGGCAGGAAACAGTGCTAGAAGCCGAAACCCTGGGCGAGGAGCCCGACGAGGATGCTGCTACTACCACGGGCCTGCGCTGGCTGCTGTGGGGCGCGCTGCTGCTCACATTTGCGCAAATTGTGCTTGGTACCCAAGTGCGCGAGCAAGTAGATGCCATTGCTTCAGCGGCTGGCTACGTGGGCCGCGAAACCTGGGTGAGTAAGCTAAGCGGCGTGTTTGCCACGCATCGCACGCTGTCGGTGGTTGTAGTGCTGGTAAACGGCTTCATTGGCTACCTGCTGTGGCAAACAGAACTGTCGGGCCTGCGGCGGCTGGTAGCTGCTACTTGGAGCATCATCGGCCTAGAAATGGTGGCCGGCATCAGCCTGGCGTACCTGGCGCTGCCTGCTTTCGTGCAGCCCATCCACCTGACACTGGCGACGCTGCTCTTCGGGGCGCAGTTCCTGATGCTGCTGGCCCTGCGGCGGCTGGCGAAGCTCGAAGCTGGCGTAGCGTAGAGCGAATTTATTGCTCGGCTGCTTCACTTGCTGCAGCTTTCAGGAGCCGGGCTAGCTGGGATGAGGCGTACCTTTGCGGCCGCAATTCTTTCTGGTTAATGCATAAGGCCCGCGCCTATTTTCAGCTTCTCAAGTTCCGGCTTTCGTTCACGGTAGCGTTTTCGAGCGCCTTGGGCTACCTCCTGGGCGCGCACACCTTCAACTGGGGCCGGGCGCTGCTAGTGCTGCTGGGCGGGCTGCTGGTGACGGGCGCAGCCAACATCATCAACCAAGTTTTTGAGAAAGACCTCGACAAGCTCATGCGCCGGACTGAGAACCGGCCGCTGCCCACCGGCCGTATTTCGCCTACCGAGGCATGGGCGTTTTGTGCAGTGCTGACGGTGGCAGGCTTGGGGCTACTGGTATATTTTTTCAATCCGCTCACGGCGGCGCTCTCGCTGCTTTCGCTTATCCTTTACGGGTTTATTTACACGCCGCTCAAAACGGTATCGCCGGTATGCGTGGCGGTGGGGGCTATTCCGGGGGGGCTGCCGCCGCTTATTGGGTGGGTAGCGGCTACCAGCTTTCCAGGGTCTATTCCGCTGGAGGCGTGGGTAATGTTCGGCATTCAGTTTATGTGGCAGTTTCCGCACTTCTGGGCCATTGCCTGGGTGGCCGACGACGACTACAAGCGGGCCGGCTTTAAGATGCTACCCTCGCCGGGCGAGCGCGACCTGCGCACAGCTTTCCAGATAATGACTTATACCGTGCTGCTCATCCCCGTGTCGCTGCTGCCGCTGGTGCTCGGCATGGCGGGGCAGGTATCGGCGGGCGTAGCGCTGGTGTGCGGCGTGTTGTTTGTGCTGCTTACCGTGCAGCTCATGCGTACCCAGGACCGCAAGGCGGCGCTCAGCATCATGTTTGCCTCGTTCCTCTACCTGCCCATCGTGCAGATTGCGCTGGTGCTGGACAAGAAATTATAGCTGGTTATTTAAGCTAAATGTGGGAGTAAAAACCCGCGCCTGGCTTGTTATACTAGTGCCTGAAAAAACTAACAGCTGGCAGGTTTCAGTTACTACTTTACCTAATGGATACAACCGAAAAATTAACCGAAAAGGAAGTTGGCCTGGGCTGGCACCCGCAGCGGGTAATCCTGATATTGCTGATTTTCAGTTTCCTCATGGTGTTTGCCGGCTGGACCAGCGGCTACATCGTGCGGCGCGACGAAGGCAACTGGCGCGAGTTCGACCTGCCCCGGATTTTTATCCTGAGTACCGTGCTGGTAACGCTCAGCAGCGCCGCCATTCAATGGGCTTATTATGCCGCCAAAAAGGATGAAATTCGCCGCGTACAAATAGGTCTGGCGCTCACGCTGGGGCTGGGGCTGGCGTTTCTGTTCAGCCAATGGGCCGCCTGGACCAACCTGGTGCACGAAACCAACACCTTCTTTGGTGGGGCCGATGCCAACCCCTCCGGCTCGTTCCTGTACGTGCTCACGGGCTGGCACGCATTTCACATTGTGTCGGGGCTCATCTTCGTGGCCGTTGTACTGTGGCGAAGCCTTAAGTATCAGGTACATTCGCGGGCCATGCTCTCCATTGGCAATGCCGTTATCTACTGGCACTTCCTGGGCATACTTTGGTGGTACTTGTATTTGTTCCTACTTTTGAACCACTAAACAGGTGTTTGGCGTAAAGCCCGCTGGTTACCCTACTGTCCGTTATGGCCCATTCCACTACTTTGCAGCCTACCGCTGCCCCCGCCACCTATGCCGATGCCCCCCGCACCGGCACCTGGGACGGCGGTAACGAACCCTTCAAGGCGAGCTACGGCAAGCTCATGATGTGGTTCTTCCTGCTTTCGGATACCTTCACGTTTGGCGCCTTCCTCACCGCCTACGGCCTTATCCGCCACAAGCACGGCGTATTCAACCCCGATTTGCAAGGTGCTTTCCACTTCAGCACCAGTTGGTGGCCCGTCCCCGAAAAGGTATTCAACGCCTTCCCCGGCCTGCATGGTGACTTGCCGCTGGCCTTCGTGGCCCTGATGACGATGATTCTCATCTTTAGCTCCGTGACGATGGTACTGGCCGTAGAAGCTGGCCACCGCATGGACAAAGCCGACGTGCAGAAGTGGCTGCTCTGGACCATCCTCTTCGGCTCGATGTTCCTCAGCTCGCAGGCCTGGGAATGGAGCCACTTCATTGGCGGCCACGAAGAGCCTACTATTATGGCCGACGGCACGCCTTTCTTCGGTGCCAACCTTATAATGAACCAGTACGGCCCGCCACTCTTCGGCGACTTGTTCTTCTTCATCACGGGCTTCCACGGTACGCACGTTTTCTCGGGTGTCTGCCTACTCATCTGGTGCTTCATTGCTACTACTAATGGCACTTTCGAAAAGCGCGGCCACTACGAGATGATTGAGAAAATCGGCCTCTACTGGCACTTTGTAGACTTGGTGTGGGTGTTCGTGTTTACCTTCTTCTACCTTGTTTGATTGTTGAATGAGCGAATGAGTGATTGAGCAAGCGCTTTTTACTTAATCACTCATTCTAGCAAAAATCACTCATTCACTCCTTTACTCATTCACTGCATATGTCCGCTCACGCTGCCTCCGAGCCTAGCACCTTTACCGGCGAAATTGCTAAGCCCAACACCGCCTGGATTTGGAAAACGTTCTGGATTCTGGTTATCATCACGGCTTTCGAGTTCGTTATTGCCTTCACCATGACTTCGCAAGGATTGCGCACGTTCCGCAACAGCATCTTCATCGTGATGACGATTCTGAAAGCGTTCTTCATCGTGGGTGAATTCATGCATTTAAAGCACGAAACCAAGAGCCTTATCTGGACCATTCTGGTGCCTACTTCCCTGCTGGTGTGGCTGGTAGTAGCCCTCGTTACCGAAGGCTCTTATGTGGGCGAGGTACTCTCGCACATGTTCAGCTAGCGGATGCGGTCGCGCCAGATACTTCTGCTGGGCCTGCTCTTGCTGGTGCCGGTGCTGGCGTTCCTGTTTCTCTATGGCTTCGGTCGCAACCATTACGCGCTGCCAACCTACCTGCCCGAGCGAGCGGACTCCGTCCGCACCCCGGCCGGAGGGTGGCAGCGCGATACTGTTTTTCACCGGGTTCAGTCGTTCGTTCTGCTGGCCGCCAGCCACCACCCGGTATCGAGCGTAGCAATAACCCGGGATGTCTGCGTAGTGCAGGTGCTGGCTGGCGAGCCCATATATGGCCACGCCGTCGGCGTAGCGCTTCTCGGGGCCGATGCCCAGGTAAGCCACGAAATGATGCGGCTGCAGGAGAAGTTTCGGCGTGAGCCCCGGGTGCGCTTAGTTACGCTGGTGCCTAGCCCCAAAAAAGCTGACTCCGACTACCAACTGCAAAGCCTCAACGAGCAGTTTGGTACCATCAGCGGCAAGTGGTTTGTGCTGGCCGCCGCGCCGGTAACCGTAGACAGCCTGGCCCGCTACGAGTTCGGCCTGCTGGATTTGCAACCCACGCGCCTGCCTTTCCGGCCCGGTACCAACTCGGGGAACCTGCCGCCGGGCCGCTTGTTACTTCTTGACCGCGACCAGCATGTGCGGGGCTACTACGACGGCACCGACATCCACGAGCTTGAGCGCCTGATTACCGAGATTAACGTTTTGCTATACACCTATGACGACCGCCACTGAGCAGCTGCACCCACCCGTACTGGAACCGGGCGACTATACCCGCTACAAAATTGTGCTGGGCATCCTGGGGGCCGTGGTACCGCTGCTGGTAGCGGTACTGTACTTTTTCCCCGAAACCTTTCGCATTCCGGGGGCGCAGGTCCACCTGCTGCCGGCCATCAACGCGGGCCTGAACTCGCTGACGGCCATTTGCCTGCTGGCCGGGTTCTACTTTATTCGCCAGCAAAATGTACTGGCCCACCGGGCAGCAATGGGTACCGCCTTTGGCCTGGGTAGCTTGTTTCTGCTATCCTACGTGGCCTACCACTCGCAAGCCGCCAGCACGCATTTCGGTGGGGTAGGGGCCATTAAAGCGGTGTATTTTTTCCTGCTGCTCACCCACATCAGCCTGGCCGTGGTAACGGTGGCGCTGGTGCTGTTTACGCTCTACTTTGCCCTCACCGGGCAGTACACCAAGCACAAGCGCATTGCCCGCTGGACGTTCCCGGTCTGGCTCTACGTGTCGGTAACGGGCGTTATCGTGTATTTTATGATTGCCCCCTACTACCCACCCGTTGGCTAAGCCGGCTTTGGGCGTAACTTTAAGCTACTACAATCCCCTATTCTTATGAAAAAGCTCCTGCTAACCTTCGCCTTTGTCCTCACGCTACTGGTGGGCCTCACGCTCCGCCCCGCCGTTGCGCAGTGCGTGATGTGCAAAAGCCAAGTAGAAGCCGCCCGCCAGGAAAAGGACGACTACGACGTAGCCGGCCTCAACAAAGGCATTCTCTACATGATGACGGTGCCCTATGTACTGATGGGTGCCATCGGTTTCGCCTGGTATCGGCGCACGCATCCAAAAGGCAAAACCAAGCAAGTGTAACATCCAACCAGTAGGGTGCGGGGCTGGCCCCATCCGCCGTTGAACGAGCCACTTGGTTTGTTCAGTGGCGGATGGGGCCAGCCCCGCACCTTATTTCTTATGCCTGCATCCTCTTCTGCTTCCTTTCGGCGACGCCTGGTGGCAACCTGGCCCTGGGCCCTGCTTCTGCTGGGGCTGCTGAGCCTGGGAGCCTCCTACGTGGCCAGCCGCTACGAGCAACTGCCTGGCGACGGCCTGCCGCGTCCCGACACCACCCACCTGCAAAGCCTGCTCGACCAGGCCATTGCCACTGCCGACGCGGAAGCCGAGGGGATTGCCTTCACCAGCCGCCCTCCCGCTGCGGCCGGTTTTAGCCGCCTGCTAAGTCAAAGCTCCTACCCCACGTTTGTGGTAGTCAATAGCCAGCTGGTAGCCTGGTCGGCGGCCGGGCCGAAGCCCACGGCGGACGACCTAGCCAACCCGGCCCCAGAGTACTTCGTGAAGAATGCGCTGGGCAAGTTCTTGGTGGTGCGGCGGCAGCTAGGGGAAGTGTTGGTGCTGGTGTACGTGCCCCTGGACCGGCACTACGGCATCAACAACCGCTACCTGCGCGACGATGCCGAGCCGGCCCTGTTGCAAGGGCTCGACGTGCGCGTGGCCCCCTCGGCCGCCGAAGCCAGCGGGGCCGAAGTAGCTCTGCACGATGCCCACGGGCATTATTTGTTCTCGGTGGCCCGGCTGCCGGGCACGGTGCTGGTCAACAATGCCTGGCCCCTAGCCCTGCTGCTAGTGGGCCTTACTGGCTACATCGTGGCTTGGCTGGGTTTGGCGAGGCGCTGGTGGCGGCGGGGCCGGGGGCTGCAGGCCGTAGCGGCGCTGCTGGTACCACTGCTCTTGGCGCGGGCACTGCTGCTGTACTACGACTTGCCGTTTGCCTGGGTCGAGCTGCCGCTGTTCGACCCACGGGTGTACGCCGTGTCGGGCTGGGCGCCCTCGCTGGGCGACTTGCTCTTGAACGGGCTACTGGGGCTGGCCCTGGCCCTGGGAGCGCGGCTGCTAAGCTGGCACTGGCAACTGCCCGAGCGAGCGGCCCAGGCGCGGCCGGGTCGCTGGGGCATGGGGGCGAGCCTGGGCTTTGCACTGCTGCTGCTGGGCATGTACCATACCTTCGCTAATGCCTTTAATAACAGTCAGCTATCGCTCGACATTACGCAGAGCATTCAGTTTAGCGGCTTTCGGGTGGCGCTGCTGCTGGCGGTATTGCTGCACACTGGCGCCTTCGTAAGCGGCCTGCTGCTGCTAACCGAACTGTTGGCCCCCGACCTGCGGCGGCTGAGGCGGCTGCCCGGCATGCGCTGGCTACTGGTCGCCCTGGCCGCCGGCCTACTGGGCGCAGGTGCCTGGACCGGAGCCGCCTGGCTGCTGCTGCCAGGCCTGGGGGTAGCTTACCTCGCGCTGGTGGGGGCCAGCGGGCTCGACCATCCGGCCCCCACCGCACCGCCTTATTTGCTACTGCTGTTGCTGGGATTGGGTGCGGCCACGAGCGCGGTAGCCCTCTACGAGCAATTCGGGCACCAACTGCTGCTCGATAAGCAGCGCCTGGCCAGCAACCTGCTGGTAGATAACGACCTGCAAGGGGAGTTTCTGCTGGGCCAGCGCCTGCGCCTGCTGGCGGCCGACCCCGTGGTGGCCCAGCAGCTTACCACTGGCCTGCCCCGGCTCGATGCTCTGCGCCGCCGCATCGCTCGCCAGTACCTGCGCGACTACTTCGATAAGTATGAGGAATCCATCGACTTCTTCGACGCGCAAGGCCAACCCGTCGGCTCCAATGAGGCCGATACCCTGACTTTTAGCCAGGCGCGGGAGCAGCTCTCGCGCACGGCTACGGCCACCGACCAGACGGGGGTGTATTTGCTGAAAGCGGCCAATTCCTTTAACTCGCGGCGCTATGCGGCGGTGGTATCGGTGCTGGCGCCGCCCCGCGCCGGCATTGGGCCGCCCGCGCCGGCGGGTACTATCCTGCTCACGCTCAGCCTCAAGAAGCTCTCCAGCTACAGCGTGCTGCCCGAGCTGCTGGTCGACCAGAAGTTCTTCCAACCCGGCCGGGCCACCGACCTGAGCTATAGCGGCTACGCTCGCGGGCGGCTGGCCTACAACGAAGGCGACTTCGACTATGCTAATGAGCTGCCAGTGAGTGTACTGCGCGACCCGCGCTTGTATACTGCCGGGCTGGTAGTGAGCGGCTTTCATCACCTGGGCGTTCGGGGCGAGGGGGGGCGCGTGGTAATTGTTACCAGCACCACCTACTCGCCGGCCGACTGGCTGGCTAATTTCTCGTTTCAGTTGGTGCTCAACGTGCTGGCTTGGGTGCTGGCCGCGGGCGCATACCTGCTGCTGCGGCGCGAGCAGTGGCGCGTAAAGCTCAACTTCAGCACCCGCATTCAGCTGCTGCTCAATGCGGGGGTACTGGTGCCGCTGGTGGTGGTGAGCGTGGTCATAGCCGGGCAGGTGACATCTGGCTACCGGCGCGATTTGCGGCGCACCTACGAGCGCCGGGGCCGCATTGCCCTCGAAAGCCTGCTGCGCCGCCGCGACCTGCTGGCCGATACCACCGCCCACCCAGCCCTCACTGCCCTGGCCCGCAACGTGGCTGCCCTCACCGAAACCGACCTCAACCTTTACAATGCCCAAGGCGAGCTGCTGGTGAGCTCGCAGCCACTCATCTTTGAGGAGGGGCTGCTGGGGCCACTGCTCAACCCGCAGGCCGTGGCCGATTTGCGCGAGCGCGGCGTGGCCCGCACCCTACTCACCGAGCGGGCAGGCACGCTCTCGTTTCAGGCGCTCTACCTGCCGGTGCGCGAGGCGGGCGCGTCGGCCGGGCCAGTGCTGGGCTACGTAGGCATCCCGTTTTTCGACTCGCAGAAGGAGCTGGACGACAAGCTCACCGAGCTGTTCACGACCAGCCTTATCATCTTCACGCTGATGTTTGGGGTGTTTCTGGCGCTGGCGCTAGTGGCGGCGCGGCAGCTCACAGCCCCCTTGCAGCTACTGGCGCAGCGCCTTACCCGCACCACCCTCACCGGCGAAAACGAGCTGCTCGACTACCACTCGGCCGACGATGAGATAGGGCTGTTGGTGCGCGAGTACAACTCGATGCTGCAAAAGCTCGAAGCCAGTAAGCGCGAGCTGGCGACCCAGGAAAAGCAAGCTGCGTGGCGCGAGATGGCCCGGCAGGTGGCCCACGAAATCAAGAACCCGCTCACGCCCATGAAGCTGAGCCTACAATACTTACAGAAAGCCATTGCCGAGCGCCGCCCCAATGCCGAGGAGCTTATCGGACGCATCTCCCAGACGCTTATCACCCAGATTGACGTGCTCAGCGACATTGCCACGTCGTTCAGCACCTTCACTAACCTGCCCACCATGCGCCCCGAGCGCCTCGATGTGGTGGCCGTGCTGCGCCACTGCACCGACCTCTTCTGCCAAAACGACGGCGACGAAGCGGGCAGATTGCACCTGCACCTGCCCCCCGACGGCACCTACACCGTCTTTGCCGACGAAAGCCTGCTGGTGCGCACCTTCAATAACCTGCTGCTCAACGCCCTGCAGGCCGTGCCCGTCGGCCGCTCCCCGCAGCAGCGGGTAAGCATCCAAGCTAACGGTGCCGATAAGGTGCTTATTTCGCTGGCCGACAACGGCAGCGGCATCGCCGAGGAGGCGCAGGACAAAGTATTCCGCCCCAATTTCACCACCAAAGCCACCGGCTCCGGCATTGGCCTGGCCGTGGCGAAGCGCGGCATCGAGAGCGCTGGGGGCCGCATCTGGTTCGAGACGGTAGTGGGGGAGGGCACCACGTTCTTCATCGAGCTGCCGCTGGCGGGGTGAAATACCTGCCGTTACGCCTCTGGCGCGGGCCTCTGGCCCGTGCCGACCTGCCGCAGGCCTCTGGCCTGCAACGGGGAGGGCGACACCCGAACAACTTGTTCTAACGGGCAGGCCTCTGGCCTGCAGCAGGTCGGCACGGGCCGGAGGCCCGCGCCAAGGGACAACAGCAGTAGAATAAGCCAGCGGGTAGTAACGTTGGAAACATTTCACCGCTTCCCCGCTCGCTTGTGGCTGTTGCTACGCGCCTCGTGTTCTTGCTTTTGCTGGCTGCCACCAGCGCCTGGGCCGCCCCCGCGCCTACGCCGAAAACGGCAGTAATTATAATGGAAGCGGGCTCCGACCCGATTAGCGTAACTGTAGGAAGCATCTACCACTTCCGCAACCGGATGCTTGCCCCAAAGAAGCCGGTAGTCATTACGTTTGCCGACGATACCTATGCACCGGCACTGATACGTTTTCCTATTAAGGTAGTGCCCCACAAGGGCAAGCCCGACACTGAGTTGCCCTCGCCGGTGCTGGTGCTCATGCCGGGCGACACGCTGGTAATCAAGTATAACCAGGAGCGCGAAACCTTCACCTTTCGGGGCAGCCACCCGGCCGAGGTAGCTTTTTGCCGCCGCCTGTGGCAGGGTACGCTCGGTTTGGGTAGGGCAGCACCCGAACAGTTGGGCGCGGTGCGCATACTGCCGGCCCAGCCGGATAGCACCCGCTCGCCGGAATATGACTACCAGCCCACTATCGCTTTCCGGCGGCAGCCGCTCGACCAGTACGTGCGGGCCTGGTACCCCCTGAAGCAGCAGGCCGAAACCACTATTGCCGCGCTGCGCCACACGGCCGGCATCCGCCCCGAAGTAGCCGCCGGCCTGGCCCGCTACCTGCGCCTCTGGATGTTTGAGCTATTGCTAAGGCCCGTGCTCCCCTACAGCAGCCGCGACTCACTACGAACGATTACACCGGCCTACCGCGACACCGTAGCGGCCGAGGCCCGGCTGCTGACGACATTGCAGCCGCTGCCGGCCACCGCTACGGCGGGTTTAGCCGAGGCGATGGTACTGCACAACCAGTACCAGTGTATACAGCAGGGGCACTTCCCCACGGTGGGCATCCAGTACACTCACGCCAAGCAAACACTCATCGGCTTCTACCGGGCCTGGGTCTGCTACCTGATTCTGGACGATGCCCGCGCCCGCCACAAAGACATCCGGCGCTGGCAGCACGACTACGAAAGCTGGGTGAAGCCCTACACCGAGTTTGCGCGGGTGCTGCGCGGCGAACCCACCGTGCCGCTGCGCTCCTACAAAACCACTGCCACTACCGACTCGGTGGTGAGCGCAGCCGGCCGCACCCGGCACCTCACCGACGTGCTGGCCACTTACCAGGGCAGGGTGGTGCTACTCGACCTGTGGGCCAGCTGGTGCGTGCCCTGCCGCGAGGAAATCCCGCTTTCGGCCGCCCTGGCCACCAAGTACAAGAGCCGGGGGCTGGAAGTCGTTTACCTCTCCGTAGATAATGAAGCCGCCGAGTGGCGACAGGCTCTCCCCAAGCTGCCCAAAGCCGCCCGCAACCAGTATCGCTTCCAGAACCCCTCCACCACGGCCTTCCGCGAGCAGTTTGAGGTGCGCTCGGTGCCGCGCTACATGCTCATCGACCGCGTCGGCACTATCCGCTACGACGATGCCCTGCGGCCCGGCGACCCGCGCTTTAGCGCGGTGCTGGAAAAGCTACTGGCGCAGTGAGGAGGTTGGTTAACTGAGGTTAAGCAGGTGGCGAAGTAGCGCTCAGCTTTAGCTTGGCGCATCGCCGCGCAGCGGCGAAGCTCGCGTCTGCGCTTTCAGAACAAGCGGCGCGGTTCTGCATTCGCCGTGTGGCGGCGATGCGCCAAGCTAAAGCTGAGCGCTACTTTACCACCTGCTTAACCTCAGGTAGTTAACTAGTCTTTTCGGCTAAACAAGTGTTTCAGTTTCCATTTCAGCCGCTGCGTAAAGGTGGGCTTCTGTACTGAGAAAGATATTACTTGGGAGCCTTGTGCCAAAATAGCATCGTGCTGTAGCAGGCCGTGGCTTTGTGGTGGCAGCGTGAATTCAGTTTGGGCAAAGCCCACTGTGCTGAACTTAATAATAACTGCTCCCTTACTGCTCACCGTATCTGGAATAGCTAATTCATAGTGGCCGTTTACGTCAGCAGTGACCCCAATAGTGGTGCCTGCCACGAATACGCTAGCAAATGGTATCGGCTCTGACGTAGTCTCTAGCACAGTGCCGCTAAGCGTGAGCTGAGTAGCCGCCGACGTTTGGGCCGGAGCCGGAATAGCGGCCAGCGCCAAGGCCAGCGTGGTAGCGGCAGCCAGCTGGGCGCAGGCGCTGGGCGGCGCCTGGCCCCAGTGTTTCAGCTGGGCAGTTGTTTACATGCCGCATAGGGCGTTGCCGTGAGCGGCCTGGGTTTGGGTAATGGCTGGCCACGACATCGCCGAGAAGTCGTGAATCTCCTTGTTGCATTGCCCACAAAGCCGGCCGTTTCTGGTGGGCAGCATGGCCAGCCAATTTTGGTGGCAGGGTGGTGGCTTAGGCAGGGTGTTCATAAACCGGAAACTAGTGGGGCGGAAAGCTGAAGTACCAGGGACGCCAGAGGTTCGAGCTGGATGCTAGTGGCCAAATAAAACGCCGACCGTGAGCGAGAGGCCGCTGCTGCGGGCATTGTAGTGAGTGCCCAGATACTCCCGCTGAAAGTAATCGGTGAAGTCAGCAGTGTAGCGGGCGTTGAAGAAATAGAGCCGCTTGCCCTGCTGCCACGCTAACTCGGCGCCATACACCTGTGAATAAAAAGAAGAGGGGTTGGTGAAATTATTTTGCGGGGCAAAGTTGGGTAAGTCTAGCTCCACGCCGCTAAGCACCGCTGTGAGGGCCAGGCCGCCCTCCAGATGGAGCGCCAGGCGCTCGTCGGACGGGATGCGCAGGTTGAGCAGCAGCGGTAGTTGCAGGCAATCGATGGTGTACACGGTTTTGCCCAGGAAGCCGCCGCCTTGCAAGGTGCCGCCTTCCCGCACGTAAACCAGCTCGGCTTGCACCGACAGGGGCTTATAGAGCCGCTGACGCAGGATGGCGCCGAGGGTAAGCCACTGCGCCCGCTGCAGGTTGCCGCCGCTCCGGGTGTGCAGGTTCACCTCCTGGCCGTCCATGGTATAGCTGCTGTAGCCCGCCCGAAAGCCCGCGTAGAAACCAGGGGTGGCGGCGGTAGGGGCTGGCGTAGCTTGGCCGTGCGCCAGCCCGGAAGCGCTGAGTAACAGCAGGCTGGCAAAAGCCCTGACGCTGTGCGAAAAGCCTATATGGTAATGCATAGGGTACTAAGGGGTAGGAAAAACAAGGTCAGGACGTATGCAAAAATTGTTGGTATTGTGAGCCCTGCGCTCGCAATGCCAACAATTTTTGCATACGTCCTAAAAGTAAAAGTATAGCTGGCAAGCAGAAACTGGTTGCGCCGGCCGGCTGGCCTCCCGAACCGGTCAGCGGGCACCAAAGCCACCCAGTGGCGCGTTATCGCCCCGCTACTGCCGAACTTTACCTAATGACCCACTGCTACCGTCTGTGTGCCGCCCTGTTGGGTCTGCTCGTAGCAGTGTGGCTCATCCCTTGCGCCGCGCAGGCGCAAGTGCCCATCCGTGCCGCCGCCGCGCCGCCCGCCAGCAACCTGCGCTGCCGCTACCTGCGCTTCACGCCCGGCCGCGATACCACCCGCTTTGCCCTCACCGATACGCTTACCATCGTGCCCGCCTCGGTGTCGGCGGGCGGTCGGGCCGTGGGCTACGACCCGCGCACCGACCGCTATAGCGTAGTGCGCCAGGCCGGCGGCCCCGATTCGGTGCTGCTGTGCTACCGGGTGCTGCCGATGCAGCTCACGCGGGCGCGGTTCCGGCGCTCGCGGGCGCTCATGGACAGCCTGGGCTTCCGGGAGCGGCGGGCCATGACGATGGCCGATTTTTCGCAGCAGGAGCAGATACTGAGCACGCCGGGCATCAACAAAACCGGGAACCTGAGCCGGGGCATTTCCTTCGGCAACACCCAGAACGTGTTCGTGAACTCGGCCCTGAACCTGCAGCTGGAGGGCAAGCTCACGGAGAACATCCGGCTCACGGCCGCTATTTCCGACCAGAACGTGCCGTTTCAGCCGGAGGGGAACACACAGACGTTGCAGCAGTTCGACAAAATCTACATCACCCTCACCGGCCCGCAGTGGAACCTGACGGCTGGCGACGTGGTGCTGCGCAACAAGCCCGATTACTTCCTGCGCTACTATAAAAACATTCAGGGCGCGGCCGTTGAGGCCAACCTGGGCGCGCCCGGCCCACAGCCGCTGCAGGCCGGTGCTACCAACAACAGCGTGAGCAACGCGCCGCCCTCCTCGTTCACGACCTACACCAACGGCGTGACCAACAACAGCGCTGCGCCGGCCGTGGGCACCGCGCCCACCCTGGCGCTGCCCACGGCCGGCGTGCCCCCCGGCCAGCAGCTGCCGGGCACCGCGCCTACTGGTACTGCAGGCGTTACGGTGCTCGATAAGAAGGGCGACATCCGCTCGTCTACGCTCATTGCGGGCGGCGTGGCGAAGGGCAAGTTTGCCTCGCTCGACATCGCGCCCATCGACAACGTGCAGGGGCCCTACCGCCTCACCGGCCCCAATGGCGAGCAGGCGATTATCGTGCTGGCGGGCTCCGAGCGGGTATATATCGACGGGCGGCTGCAGGTGCGAGGCTTCGACTACGACTACGTCATCGACTATAACCTGGCCGAAGTCACGTTTTCGGCTCGGCACCTGATTACCAAAAACACCCGCCTCAAAGTCGATTTTGAGTACTCCGACCTCAACTATGCCCGCTCGCTTTACACCCTGAGCCACTACCAGCAGGTGGGCAAGCTGAACTTGCGCGGCAACCTCTACCAGGAATCCGACAACCCCGACAACGCCGCCAACCTTACCCTCACCGACAACGACCGCGAAGCCCTGCGCCTGGCCGGCAACGTGAGCCGCGTGCAAGTACCCGCTTCGCGCGCCGACTCGGCGGCCTTCAACCACACCGTGGTGCAGTACCACCGCGTAATGTTCACCAACCCCACCACCGGGGTGCGGCAGTACATTTTCGTGTACGCCGCCGACTCGCTAAGCGGCGTGTACAACGTGCGCTTCACCGACGTGGGGCAGGGCCTGGGCGACTACCGCTTGAGCACCACCAACGCTAACACCAACGGCCGGGTGTACGAGTACGCCGGGCCGGGCCTGGGCCGCTACCAGGCCGTGCGCATCCTGCCCACGCCGCTCTTCAAGCAGATGCTCTCGGGCGGGGCTACCTACCAGCTCGACCCCTCCGCGTCGGTGTTCGTGGACGTGGCCTCGTCGCAGATTCAGCGTAACCGCTTTGCCGTGGGCACCGAAGACAAGGGCGCGGCCGTGCGCCTGGGATACGCCGTGCAGGACCGCGCCCTGCCCGCCTGGGCCCCGGCCGCGCTCAAGAATTACCGCATGCGCTCGGCCCTCGACTTCGAGCACACGGCCGCCAAATTTGCGCCCATCGACCGGTACCGCGACATCGAATTTGACCGCAACTGGAGCGCCACCAGCACGGCCAACGCCACCACCACCGAGGCCCGCGAAGACAACATCCTCAACTTTGCCGTGGGGCTGAGCCGCGATGCCACCCACGCCGTAAACTACCGCCTGAGCCGGCGCTATCGGCCGGGCGAGGTCGACGGCACGCAGCACTGGCTCGACGTGACGCAGCAAATAGGGCGGGTAGAGCTGCGGGCGGCGTTTTTTATGCTCAGCTCGCAGGCCGGGCGCAACCACTCCGACTGGAAGCGCGGCGAAGCCAGCGTGCGCTACGGCGGCGGCCGCATGATTCCGGGCTACACCTACCGCTTCGATAAAAACCAGGTCGTGAACCCCCGGGGCGACACCATTACCTCGGCCAACTACTTCGACGAGCACACCGTGTTTGTGCAGAGCCCCGATACCGGCCGCACCCGCTTCCGGCTCGACTACTCGTACCGGCGCGACCAAACGCCCACGGCCGGCGAAACCACCCTCAAGGTGCGTACCGAGTCGCAGACCTGGCAGGGCAACCTGGCCACCCGCCTTAGCCGCACCCAAGAGCTGCGCCTCGTGGCCTCGTACCGCGACCTGAACCCCGTGAGCACCCCCGACAGCGCCCGCCAGCGCAACATCCTGGGCAAGCTCGACCACTCGCTGGGCCTGTTCCAGAACCAGGTGCGCTCCGAGCTGAGCTACAGCGTGCAAACCGGCCGCGAGCTGCGCCGCGACTACACCTTCGTGGCCGTGCCCGCCGGGCAGGGCACCCACTACTACGCCGGCGACTTCAACCACAACGGTGCCCAGGACAAAGACGAGTTTCTGGAAGCCCAAACCCCCGACGCGCAGTACCGCACCTTCATCAAGGTGTACCTCGCCACCACCGACTACATCACGGCCTACCAGAACCGCCTCAGCTACCGCCTTACCGTGGCCGCCCCGCGCGGCTGGCGCGAGGCCGGCGGCTGGCGCGCCGTGGGGGCGCGCCTGAGCAGCGTGAGCAGCATCACCATCGACCGGCGCACCACCAGCCCGAACCTGCTGGCCCGCCTGAGCCCGGTGAGCTTCCGCAAGGACGACGACCGCCTGCTGGCCTTTACGCAGCTGCTGCGCAACACCATTTACTTCAACCGCGCCAGCCCCGTGTTCGGGGCCGAGCTCACGGTGCAGCAAAGCCAGCAGAAAACCCTGCTCGTGCAGGGCTACGACCTGCGCAACCTCAACACCCAGAGCCTGCTGCTGCGCCGCACCCTGGCGCAGTCGTTCGTGGGCCGCGTCACGGTGGCCCGCGACATCCGCGAGGCCCAGACTGACTACGCCGTGCCCCTCACCCAGAGCGCCCGCAACTACCAACTGCTCAGCTACATCGCCCAGCCCGAGGTCAGCTACCAGCCCAGCCCGGCGCTGCGCCTCACCGGCACGCTGCAGCACACCACCAAAGCCGATACCTACGCCGAGCGCACCACCGACACCCACGCCACCTTCGACGACCTGGGCCTCGAAAGCCGCATCAGCCAGGTGGGCAAGCGCACCTTTACCGCCGCCACCCACTACACCCGCGTCGATTTCACGGGCGACGTGGCCTCCGTGGTGGGCCTCGAAGTGCTGCAAGCCCTGCGCCCTGGTGCCAACTTTACCCTCAACCTAAGCCTGGAACAGCGCCTCTCCAATGGCCTCAATATCAATTTGAACTACGACGCCCGCAAAGCCAGCGGCTCCGACGTGGTGCACACCGGGCGCATGCAGGTGGCGGTGTTGTTTTAGGGGAGGTCTGCCAGAACAGAGGAAATTTCTGCCTTAATGGCTCCAAAAGAACATCACTTACTTGACATGAAAGCTTCTGCTGTTTTCAAAATTTGTAGCAGCATCGTACTGGCTGCTGGGTTACTATGGTGGAGCTTGCCAATTTCGGTTAAGCGCCGGGCTGAGGTAGCCCGTGGCGAAGAATTGAACAGTCGCCTAGCCCGCTACCAGCATCAGCACGGAGCATTGCCCGCTACCGCCGATTGGACTGCCTTAATGCAAACAGGTTTCACGCCAGATGAGCTAGAGCGGGGGTATCCTCAATACTCCAGGCTTGCCGATACAACTTACCAATTGGTTTATCTGGAGGGCTTTGATGGACCTTATTTGCTGTGGAACTCGCAGGAGCAAAAATGGAAGGAAGGATTTTGAGAAGCAGAAAGCAAATTGGTATCAAGCAACATCACTTTTCGCCCGCCGCTCTTCGGCCAGAAGCTGGTCCATTGCGCGATTTTCCTCTTCCGTAAACTGTAAATCAGGAATCGGGAGTGGTCCGCGTGCGTCGGCCTCCTCCCAAACCGCTGCAACCCGACAGCGTCAGTTTCTCCGGGGCGCGGAGAGAAGCGCCCTTGAGCAGTCACTTGGCGAAGGAATTCAGCGGCGTTTTTCATGGTCATTTAGGTAGAATAAGTAAAGTGCTTTTCGACTGTTGGGTAAGCATCCAAGCAATTTGCGCTCTGCGAACCTCTGCGCCCTCTGCGGCAACTTACATGGCCCGACCAGCCGCCCCCCGAGTACCAACGCCCGGCAAACGGCGCAAGGAACCATTTTCGGTGCTAATTTACCCGTTCGCTTCTCCGCGCCGGATAAGCCCCATGTCTATGCTCAGCTTCTACCTCAACGACCAGCCCATTAGCACCACCGAGCCGCCGGCCAGCGCCCTGCTCGATTTCGTGCGCTACCACGAGCACCTGACGGGCACCAAAATCGGCTGCCGCGAGGGCGACTGCGGGGCCTGCACCGTGCTGGTAGGCGAGCTGAGTGCTGACAAGCAAAGTATTGCTTACCAGAGCATGACGAGCTGCCTCACGCCGCTGGGCAACGTGCAGGGCAAGCACGTCGTCACGGTGGAGGGTATCAACCGGGCCGGCGGGCAGCTTACGCCCGTGCAGCAGGCTATTGTGGCGCACAACGGCGCGCAGTGCGGCTTCTGCACCGTGGGCTTTGTGATGTCGCTCACTGGCCACAGCCTGAGCCCGCAGCCCGCCACGCCCGAGAATACCCGCGCCGCCATCGACGGCAATATCTGCCGCTGCACCGGCTACAAGTCGCTGGAGCGGGCCGCCGCCACATTGGCTAACACCCTGGCCGAGCGCCCCGCCACCCAGCCGCTGGAGTGGCTGACGCAACAGCAGTTTGTGCCCGCCTACTTCCAGCAGATACCCGCCCACTTGGCCGCCCTGCAAGCCGAAACACTGGCTGCCGAAGTGCCCACCGCAACCAGCGCCCCGGCGCTCACCACCTCGCCCCACGGCCACGCGCAAAGCCAGAACGGCCACCACGCGGTTATTCCGCCGTTCACACATCCGCTCGTAAGCGGCGGCACCGACCTGCTGGTGCAGCAACTCGACACCCTGCGCCAGCAGCCCGTGCGCCTGATTTTCGACCAAAGCGGCCGGCGCGGCATCCGGCAGGAAGCGGGCGGGCGCGTGGTGCTGGGCGCGGCTACCACGGCTAGCCAACTACTGGAATCGAAGTTGCTGTTGGAACTGCTGCCGGGCCTGCCGGGCTACCTCAAACTGGTGTCGAGCACGCCCATCCGCAACATGGGCACGGTAGCCGGCAACTTCGTTAACGCCTCGCCCATCGGGGATTTAACCATCCTGTTCCTGGCCCTAGGCGCGGATATTACACTGCTGGCGGCGGACGGCACCAGCCGGGTGCTGCCGCTCGCCGAGCTGTACCTAGGCTACAAGCAACTGGCCAAAACCCCCGACGAGCAGGTAACGGAAATCAGCTTCCCGGCCCCGCTGCCGGGCGACTTGTTTCACTTCGAGAAAGTATCCAAGCGCACCCACCTCGACATTGCCAGCGTGAACACCGCCGCCTGGCTGCGCCTCGAAAACGGCGTAGTGACCGCCGCCCGCCTCTCGGCAGGCGGCGTGGGCCCGGTGCCGCTGCTACTCGCCCGCACCAGCGCCTACCTGCTGGGCCGCGAGCTGTCGGCCGAAACCGTGGCCGGGGCCAATGAGGTGATGCAAGCCGAAATCAGCCCGATTTCGGATGTGCGCGGCACGGCGCAGTACAAGCGGTTATTGCTGCGGCAGCTGCTGTGGGCGCATTTTCTGCGGTTTGGGGTGGGGGTAGTGCTTGAGTAAAACGGAGTGGCACTCCGTTAATCGTTCGCGCCGTCAGGATGGCGGCACTTTCGGCACTACCGGAAACGGAGTGCCACTCCGTTTCACAGAACTATGAACCACCTCGACCCCCAGCGCCACGTGCGCGGCGAATCGCAATACCTCGACGACGTGCCCGAGCAGCAGGGTACCCTCTACGCCGCCGTGTACAAGTCGCCGCTGGCCCACGGCGTGCTCAACTCGCTCGACCTGAGCGCCGCCCAACAAGCGCCCGGCGTGGTGCGCATCCTCACAGCACAGGACGTGCCCGGCCGCAACCAGATTGGCGGCATCGTGCCCGACGAGCCGCTGCTGGCCGAAGGGCACGTGCATTTTCGGGGGCAGCCGGTGGCACTGGTGCTGGCCCGTACCGAGGCGCAGGCCCACGCCGCTCTGCGGCTCATTGTGGCCGACATTACCCCGCTGCCCGTGATTACTGACCCGCGCGAAGCCGCCGCGCTGGGCGAGCTGATAGTGCCGCCGCGCACCTTCCGCATCGGCGACTCGGGGGCCGCGTTTGCCGAATGCGAGTACGTGTTCGAGGGCGTGGCCGAGAGTGGCGGGCAGGAGCATTTGTACATCGAAACCCAGGGCGCTTATGCCTTTCCCACCGAGTTGGGCGGGGTCAGAATTATTTCCTCCACGCAGGGGCCAACGGCCGTGCAGCGGCACTGCGCCGTGGTGCTGGGCGTGGGCATGCACCAGGTAGAAGTGGATGTAACGCGTCTGGGGGGAGGATTCGGCGGCAAGGAAGACCAGGCCACGCCTTGGGGCTGTCTTGCCGCGCTGGGCGCGTTCCTCACCAAAAAGCCGGTGAAACTGGTGCTCGACCGCATGGCCGACATGCGCATGACGGGCAAGCGCCACCCGTATTCGTCGGACTTCAAAATCGGGCTGACCCACGACCTGAAAATAAAGGCCTACGAGGTGACGTACTACCAGAACGCGGGCGCTGCCGCCGACCTCTCGCCGGCCGTGCTGGAGCGCACCCTGTTTCACACCACCAACGCCTATTTCATCCCCCACGTCACGGCCACGGCCAATTCCTGCCGCACCAACCTGCCGCCCAATACGGCTTTCCGGGGCTTCGGCGGGCCGCAGGGGATGTTTGTTATCGAGTCGGCCATCACCCAAGCCGCTGAGGAATTGGGAGTACTGCCGAGCGAGATTCAGCGCCGGAATTTGCTGCGCGAAGGCGACCGGTTTCCGTACCGCCAGCCCGCCGAGCTGTGCCACACCGAGCAAGCCTGGGACACGGCCGCCGAGCGGTTCGGGTTGGCGCAAGCGCGAGCCGAGGTAGCCGCCTTCAACGCCGAAAATAAGCTGTTTAAGAAAGGCTTGGCGATGATGCCCATCTGCTTCGGTATCTCGTTCACCAAAACGTTTATGAACCAGACGCGGGCGCTGGTCCACATCTACACCGATGGCTCGGTGGGTATCAGTACCGGGGCGGTGGAAATGGGGCAGGGCGTGAACACCAAAATAGCGCAGGTAGCAGCCCGCACGCTGGGTATTTCAATAGCACGCATCAAAATCGAAACCACCAACACCACCCGCGTCGCCAACACCTCGCCGAGCGCCGCCAGCGCCACCGCCGACCTCAACGGCAAAGCCACCGAACTGGCCTGCCTGGCCCTGCGTGAGCGGCTGCTGCGCCACGCCAGCACCGAGTTTGCCGTGGACTACGAAGGCATCAGCATCGACAACGAGCAGGTGCTGGCCGCCGGCATTCCGGCCGAAACCACCTGGGAAAAGCTGGTGTCCAGCGCCTTCGTGCGCCGCGTCGCCCTCACCGAAAATGCCCACTACGCCACGCCCGGCGTACATTTCGACGCTAGTACCGAGCAGGGGCACCCCTTCGCCTACCACGTCTACGGCACGGCCCTCACCACCGCCACCGTCGACTGCCTGCGCGGCACCTACACCATCGACCGCGTGCAAATTGCCCACGACTTCGGCCAAAGCTTCAGCCCCGCCATCGACCTGGGCCAGATAGAAGGCGGCGTAGTGCAGGGCATCGGCTGGATGACGCTGGAAGAAGTGAGCTACAATGCGGAAGGAAAACTGCTCAGCAACTCGCTCAATAGCTACAAGATACCCGACCTCTACAGTACGCCCGCCGTACTCGACGTGCATTTCCTCGACACCCCCGGCCACCCCAACGCCATTCTGCGCTCGAAAGCCGTGGGCGAGCCGCCGCTCATGTACGGCATCGGCGCGTACTTCGCCCTGCGCGCCGCCATTCGCGCCTTCCGGCCAGGTACTGCGCTGCCGCTGGTGGCCCCCATGACACCCGAGCGGGCACTGGGCGGGCTGTACCCAGAAGTGGTGCTGGTAGATGAGGTAGCAACTAGATAGAACGTCATGCTGAGCGAAGCGGAGCGCAGCCGAAGCATCTCGCTCGCAGACTAACTCAATCGATAGCGCCGCTTTGGTTTTACGATTGGATTAGTTGGCGAGCGAGATGCTTCGGCTTCGCTCAACATGACGTTCTATCTGGTTGCCACCTCATCTACCAGCCTCATACACCACCCGGCCGTCCACCATCGTCAGCACGCTCACGGTGCCGGGCAGCGCCTCGGTGGGTACCGTGAAAATATCCTGCGAGAGCACCGCTAGGTCGGCCAGCTTGCCGGGGGCCAGGGTGCCTTTTTGCTCTTCCTCAAACTCGGCGTAGGCCGCGCCCGCCGTGTAGGCCCGCACGGCCTGCTCGCGGGTAAGGCACTCGTTTTTATCGGCCAGGGTAATGGCAGCCAGTAGGTTGAGACCGGGGTTTACCGGCCCGTCGGAGCCGAAGGCCAACGGGATGCCCGCCGCCAGCAACGAGCGAAACGGGGCCCGCAGGCCGCCCGGCACGGCGTGGGCCGGGTCGATGGCGGGGTTGAGGTAGTGCGTGGGATTTTCGACCACCACGATGCCCAGGGCGCGGGCGCGGGGCCAGAGGTCGGGAGCCAGCCGGTCGCCGTGCTCGAAGCGCACGCGCTTGCGCCGCCAGGTAGCATCGTCGGCCAGCTCGTGCATCAGGCTCAGTACCAGCGCCGCTGTGCTGTCGCCCGCTACGTGCAGCATCAGCTGCTGCGGGCTCGCCAGCGCCTGGCGCAATAGCTGCCGCAGGGTGTCGGGCGGAAAATTGAGGCGGCCGTACCAGCCCGGCCGGCCGGGGTAGGGGCGGCGGCGCACGGCGTTGGTATCCAAGGGGGTAGCGTCCAGGATGTACTTTACGCCATCTACTCGCGCCAGGGGGGCGGGGTGGCGCTCCAGGCCGCGCCATTCCTGGTAGCGGATGCCGGCGGGCGTAGTCATAGGGAAGGCGATAATGCGGTGCCGCAGCGGCAAGTGGGCCAGTTGCGTCACGCGCAGCATTTGGGCGGGCGGCAGCTCGCTGGCCATGTCCTGCACGCTGGTAATGCCCAGCTGCACCGCCTCGGTGCCGAACTGCCGGAGCTGCCGCGCCCACACGCTGTCGGGCAGGCGGCCTTGCAGGTTGCGCCGGGCATTCCAGTCGGCATATTCGGTGAGCAGGCCCGTAAGCTGCCCGGTGCCGGGCTGCCGCTCGTAGCGGCCACCCAGCGGGTCGGGGCTGGCTTCGCTAATGCCCAACTGCTGCAAGGCCAGTGAATTATAGATACAGCCGTGGCCCCAGGGCGTATGCAGCGCCACCGGGTGGGCGGGGGCTACGCGGTCGAGGGCCGCCCGCCGCAGCTGCGGGTCGTTGAAAACGCGCAGCCCTACTTCGGCTTCGAGCCAGGTACCGGGCGGCACGCGCCGGACTAGGGCCACCAGGGTATCGAGCACAGCGGCCGGGGCCGGGCCAGGTATCATAGGGGCGTCGGGGAACTCGAAAAAATAACCCGTGGGGTAGCCCTGCGGCAGGTGGGCGTGGGCATCGTTGAAGCCCGGCACCACCACCCGGCCACGCAGTGTGATGCGCCGGGTGTGCGGCCCCGCCAGCTTTTGGATAGCCGCCGTGCTGCCCACCGCCACAATGCGCTCGCCGCGCACGGCCAGCGCCTGCACGTAGAGCCGCGCCGGCTCGGCCGTAAATATTTTGCCGCCCGTCAGGATGAAATCGGGGGCCTGGGCGCGGCCAGCGGCAGGTAGTAGGAGTAGGGCGGTAAGTAGCAGGTAGCGCATGGGCCTAGACTACAAAAGTCTTTTTCCAGACTTTTGTAGTTTGTCGTTGAACAACATATTTCGTAACTGTTTGAAAATGAAAGATGGGCATCGTGCCACGAGGCATGCAACAGTTCTCCGCTACTTGCCGTGCGCTACCAGCCAGTCGCCCACCACTTGCAGCGCAGCCGGCGCAAACGTCTCCTCGATAGTGCCGTACTCGGCCGGCGAGCCGGTGGTAGCGGTCTGGAACAGGTGATTGAGGCCCGGCAATTCCTGAGTGGTTACGTCTTTGTTGCCCCCGGCCTGCAAGCCTTGTTTTATGCCGGCTAGGCTAGCGGCAGCGGGTACTTGCCGGTCCTTGCTGCCGCCCAGGGCCAGCACCGGGCAATGCACGAGGGGCAGGGTTTTGGCGGGCTGGTCGGCCAGCAGGGCGCGGTAGGAGGGGGAGGTAAGCACGGCAATGGTTTGGTCGATAGCGGCCGTGGCGGTGCCGGTAGAACTGAGCAGCGGCAGCAGTTTGGCGCGGGCCTGGGCGTTATCAGGGTTCTGCATAACCGCATCCAGTACCTGGCGCTGCACTTTTTCGGTTTGGGCCAGGGCCACGGGGTCGGTAGTGCGCAGTCGGCCCAGGGCCAGCACCTGGCTTACTATCAGTTCATTGCCCGCGATGCCGGGCGCAGCCAGCAGCACCAACTCATCCGGCCCCTGGGCTTGGCCGGCCGCCAGAATAGCTGCCGTGCCACCCTCACTGTGCCCAATCAGCCCCACCCGGTTTTTCTTGATTTCGGGGCGGGCGCGCAGCCAGGCCAGAGCCAGGCGGGCATCGGCGGCGTAGGTGGCGCTGGTCATGGTAGCCTGCGTGCCGCCCGACTTGCCCACGCCTCGGTCGTCGAAGCGCAGCACGGCGATGCCGCGCCGGGTGAGGTAGTCGGCCAGCACGGCGAAAGGCTGGTGCCCGAATATTTCCTCGTTTCGGTCCTCCGGCCCCGAGCCGGTGAGCAGCGCCACGGCCGGAAACGGCCCTTTACCGGCCGGCACGGTGAAGGTGCCCGCCAGCGTAATGCCCGCGCTGGACGAGGCAAACGTCATTTCCTGGGTCTGGTAAGGAAAGGGTGCTTTGGGCGTTTGGGGCCGCACCGGGCCAGCGGCCGCGGCGGCCGCTGCTGCCGCGCTCAGGCGCTTGAGCGTGAGCGGGAACGCCTGCCCACCCTGCCGCCACTCGCCGGCCAGCGCCTGCCCGTCGGCGGTGCGGCGGCCCGCAAATTTCGCTTTGGCCATTGCCAGGGTGAGGTATACGCTGTCGGCTTTGGCAGTAAATTGCAGGGGTAGCCCTTTGGCATTCTGGGCCGGAATGTCGAGCGTAGCGGTGCGGGGGCCGCCGGCCGGGTCTTGCAAGTGAACTGTAAAGGTGAGGCCGGTGAGGCTGCCGCTCCAGTCGCCGGTGAAGCTGGTTGGAGCATTTTGGGCGGCGGCGGGCAGGGTGGCGGCGGCCAGGAATAGGAGGCAGAGGTGTTTCATAGGGAAATAGTAAG
This sequence comes from Janthinobacterium lividum, assembly GCA_050954465.1. GTDB lineage: Bacteria > Bacteroidota > Bacteroidia > Cytophagales > Hymenobacteraceae > Hymenobacter. The sequence goes on along the minus strand of JBPBPU010000151.1, from coordinate 10,897 downwards.
GTTGAAAAGACTTTAGGACTTACACACTCGGCTCGTTAGGGGAGCCGCGAAGCGGCGGCATGTTGGTAGTTGCGAAGTAGTTAAGTAATTTCCAGAGCTGCGAAGCTGCGGCATTTTTACCTCCATGATGAGTGTCGCAGCTTCGCAGCTTTGGGTTATTTATCAAGCAGTTACTACCAACATGCCGCCGCTTCGCGGCTCCCCTAACGAGCCGAGTGTGTAAGTCCTATACTTAATTATTCCCATGAATACAGGTATTGCATGTCGAGACAAAGTGACTTGATTATGCTGACCAAATTCCAGTGAGCTTTTGATTCTGGCCTATAGGAATGATGACAGCTATTAATTGCTAACTGCCTGGCATGTATTATTTGGTGCTATCCTAAAAAGCTACTGCAATATTTACGCTACGTGCCTCTGTAGGTAATTGGTGTTCAGCGTATAGAGCGTTCGCAATGCAATCCGTCGCGCTGTAATGCGTATAAATAAAAACAGGTTTGCCTTGGTAGGAAGTCAGGGTGCTGGAGCCGACAGGCGGTTTGGTAGAAGAAAGTAAGAAACGTTTTTTGCCTGCTTTATCAGGCAAAGGAAGGGAGATATTTTTTTTGTGAAGCAAGAGGAAACTGCTGGTTTCGAATAGAATATCTTTCCAAGTGTGGATGGCCTTAATTGTGCCATCAGGTAGGCGCAGCTTAGTTGGCTTTTGTCCGGGCTGTAAAGCCAGAGTGCTAAGCGAAGCCAGTTCGGTAAAAACCTCGGATTCCTTCTTAAAATGCTTCTGCTGAGATTGTTTATTGGCTTTGCTTGGTGTACTCTTAGCTATCTGTGAAATCTCATTATTTGGCGAGGCATCTACTGCCACTTTTGGCTGGTTTGGCAGTCCGTGTCCTCCATGGGCTGCGTCGAGTAGGCGCAACAGTTGTAGGGCCGTTGACAGCGAGGTGTCATTGGTGAGGTGAAGCGTTGTTATTGGTTCGTAATGGGAATGTTCAGGCGAATAACAATGCCAATGCAGACCATCAGTAATAAAAAAAGCTTGAGGCTTGAGCGAGAACGCATAACCTATGAGCGCTCCTACATGGCCAATCTTGTCAAGCGATTCACCAAGTTTCTTGGCTTCAATAACGGCTAGAATGCTGCCAGAACAGGTCTTGAGCACGTAGTCAAGCGACTGTTTATTCTGTACGGTTCGTTCCGGCTCCACCATTGCTACGTCGGTTGTATCCCACCCCAGTGCCCGCAGCACAGGGTCAATGAGCACGGCGCGAGTAGCAGCTTCATTTTTGCTGAGCAGCACTTGATGCTGCTGCGCCTGCTGGCACACGGCGGCCAGAGTGGTTGCCAGGACGGCAAGCGGGCTAAGGGTGGGCATGGAGAAAAGTGAGTTTGAGCGCAATATTAAAGACTGGCTGTGCCGCAAGCGTAATGACTGCCGGCTGCCTGCCTGTTTGACCCGACCTTTACGCCTTACTGCCCGAAACCTTCCGGCCCCCGGCTGGCGTTACCTGATTCATGTCCAAGAATTCCGCTCTGCAAGTGGCCGCCCCGGCTACCGATGCCATCGACCAACTCGACCCGCGCCAGTTTATCGTTATTAAAAATGCCCGCGTTCATAATCTTAAGAATCTGAGCGTGGCCTTGCCCCGCAACAAGTTTATTGTCGTTACGGGGCTTTCGGGCTCGGGCAAAAGCAGTCTGGCATTTGATACGCTGTATGCCGAGGGGCAGCGGATGTACGTGGAGAGCTTGAGCAGCTACGCCCGGCAGTTTCTGGGGCGCATGGACAAGCCCGACGTGGACTATATCCGGGGCATTTCGCCGGCCATTGCCATCGAGCAGAAGGTCAGCATCAAAAACAACCGCTCGACGGTGGGCACGAGCACCGAGATTTACGACTACCTCAAACTGCTGTTTGCGCGGGTGGGACGCACGTATTCGCCCGTGAGCGGCGCGCAAGTGCGCAAGGATACCGTGGCTGACGTGGTGGACTACCTCTTCACGCTGCCCGCCGATACCCGCGTTACCATCCTGGCGCCGCTGCTGCGCACCGAGCCGGGCCGCCCCATGAGCAAGGAGCTGGATTTGCTGTTGCAAAAGGGCTACGGCCGCGTGGTGCTGGCCAATGGCGAGAATGCCTTTATCGAAGACCTCGTGGGCGAAGGCAAGCCCGAAGTGCAGGGCGAAATATCTATTCTCATTGACCGCGCCATGGTGCAACCCGGCGACGAAGACGTGCAGTTCCGACTCTCCGACTCGGTGCAAACCGCTTTCTTCGAGGGCCACGGCACCTGCGTGGTGAAGCTGGACAACGAGACGCGCACCTTCTCCGATAAGTTTGAGCTGGACGGGCTGGTGTTTGAGGAGCCGAGTGTTAACTTCTTCTCCTTCAACAACTCCTACGGCGCGTGCCACACCTGCGAGGGCTTCGGCTCGGTGCTGGGCATCGACGAGGACTTGGTGATACCGGATAAGAGCCTGACTGTTTATGAGGGGGCCATTGCACCCTGGCGCACCGAAAAGCAGGGCGAATGGCTCAAGCCGCTGCTTAAAAATGGCATCCGGTTCGACTTCCCCATTCACCGGCCGTTCAATGAGTTGAGTGAGGCCGAACAGCGGCTGCTGTGGACGGGCAACAAGCACTTTGAGGGGCTTGATGCGTACTTTAAGTGGGTGAGCGAGCAGACCCACAAAATCCAGTACCGGGTGCTGCAAAGCCGCTACCGGGGCCGCACCGTGTGCCCCGACTGCCGGGGCACCCGCCTGCGCAAAGACGCTCAATACGTGCGAATTCAGGATAAAAGCATCACCGATATTGTGCTGCTGCCTATTTCGGAGGCGCTGACTTTCTTCCAGAACCTGACCCTGAGCACGCACGAAATGAAGGTGGCCGACCGTCTGCTGGCCGAAATCACCAACCGCCTCGGATACCTCGACCGCGTGGGCCTGGGCTACCTCACCCTCAACCGCTTAAGCAACACGCTGAGCGGCGGCGAAAGCCAGCGCATCTCACTGGCTACTTCGCTCGGCTCGGCCCTGGTAGGCTCCATGTACGTGCTCGATGAGCCCAGCATCGGCCTGCACCCCAAAGATGCCGAGCAGCTGATTGGCGTGCTGCGCTCGCTGCAGGCGCTCGGCAACACGGTGGTGGTGGTAGAGCACGAAGAAAAAATGATGGAAGCCGCCGACCAGATTATCGACATCGGCCCCGAAGCGGGCAGCGGCGGCGGCCACCTCATGTTTCAGGGCACCTTCCCGGAGCTGCTGCAAAATACGACTACCTACACCGGCCAGTACCTGAGCGGGCAGCGCGAGGTGCCCGTGCCCACCACCCGCCGCCCCTGGCGCAACGCCCTGACACTGACCGGGGCCCGCGAAAATAACCTCAAAAACGTGAGCGTGAAAATCCCGCTCGGCGTGATGACGGTGGTAACGGGCGTATCGGGCTCGGGCAAAAGCACGCTCATCAAGCGCATCCTGGCCCCGGCCCTGATGAAGCAGCTCGGCGGCGGCGCGGGCGAAAGCACCGGCAAATTTGACCGCCTCACCGGCGTGAGCGGGCAGGTAACGCATGTCGAGTTCGTGGACCAGAACCCCATCGGCAAGTCGTCGCGCTCGAACCCCGTGACCTACGTGAAAGCCTACGACCACATCCGCACGCTTTTCTCGGAGCAGCCGCTGGCCAAGGCGCGGGGCTACAAGCCCTCGCACTTCTCGTTCAACGTGGAGGGCGGGCGCTGCGAGGTGTGCCAGGGCGAGGGCCAGGTGAAAATCGAGATGCAGTTCATGGCCGACATCTACCTGACCTGCGAAAGCTGCGGCGGCCACAAATTCAAGCAGGACGTGCTCGAAATCAAGTTCCAGGACAAGAGCATCGATGAAGTGCTGGAATTAACCGTGGCCGACGCCGTGGGCTTTTTCAAAGGCCAGCCCAAGGTAGCCGAGCGCCTGCAGCCGCTGCTCGACGTGGGCCTGGGCTACATCCGCCTGGGCCAGTCGGCCAACACGCTCAGCGGCGGCGAGGCCCAGCGTGTGAAACTGGCCAGCTTCCTGACCAAAGGCGCAACCTTGCAGCAGGACAAAATCCTGTTCATCTTCGACGAGCCCAGCACCGGCCTGCACTTCCACGACATTGCCAAGCTGCTCGGTGCCCTCAACGCGCTCGTAGAGCAGGGCAACTCCGTGCTCATCATCGAGCACAACGTAGACATCATTAAGTGCGCCGACTGGCTCCTCGACCTCGGCCCCGAGGGTGGCATCAACGGCGGGCACCTGCTCTTTGAGGGCACCCCCGAGCAGCTGGTGAAGCTCAAGGACACCAACCACACGGCGCGGTTTCTGGCCGATAAGGTGGCGGGGTAGGGGAGTTTTTTGTAACTTGGAAATCAAAATAAGTAGCTATGGTAACGGAAGCGCAAAAACAGGAATTAATTGCCGCTATTCAGCAACTGCAGGACGAGAAGCTATTGCTGGAAATCAAGGATTTACTGGCACTGGCCGAAGCTCGGGCACGGGGCGCAGCTAAGCCCAGGGCTTACCCCGGATTTGGGGGAGAAGCAGGCCGGGCATTGGCCGAAGCAATGGAGCAATATGAGCGCGAGCAAGCATGAAGCTGCTGCTTGATACCCATGCGCTCATCTGGTTCACTACGAACGACCCCCGGTTACCAGCATCACTGGCAGCAAGGTTTTTAAACTCCGATACCGCCTTGTATGTGAGTAGGATATCCTTGTTGGAAATGGCCATTAAGTCGCCCCTCAACAAACCAGATTACCCTATCATTTTCGACCAATGGCTGCACCGTTTTCAGCAGTTCGACTTTGAACTATTGGAAATAACGGATGCTCATTTGCTGCGGCTGAGTCAACTGCCCCCCGTCAAAAACCACCGCGACCCCTTCGACCGCCTGCTCATCGCCCAGGCCCTCACCGAAGACCTGACCCTGGTGAGCCGCGACGGCAAATTTGGCGACTATGCCGGGCTGAAACTGCAGTGGACGTGAAGCCCAAATACCTCGCCCTCGGCGCGCTGCTCCTGCTACTGGGCTGGTTCGTGTACGACTCGCTCAGCCAGCCGGGTGTGGGCGACCTCAAAGGCAATTTCCAAGAAGTGGCCGCCTACCGCAACGAGAACAATACCGGGCCCATCGTGCGGGTGTACGCCGTGACGGTGGCCGATACCCTCTGGCGCGAAATGCGCCAGTACGGCGACCTGATGCCCTATACCAAGTACGGCAACACCACAGTCTACTTCTTCCGTCAGGGCCAGCCCGCGCCCCGGCAGGTGCAGCCGGGCACAATAAGTTTCAGCGCGGAACTTAACCAAAACTGCCTGGCGAAGTACGAGAAAGAGGTGATGGGCAACGTGACGCTGAAGCGGTATCCACTGCGGTAGCTCTACCGCTTGCGTCGCATTTCCTGCTGGCACATGGGCATCTGGTCGATGGAAGTAAGTAGCGCGGTGGGGGTTAGGGGGTGGTAGCTACGCCGCTTTACGTTGCCGTCTTTGTCGATGAGCACCACTTCAAACCGCTTGATTAGCAGGTCGTAGTATTGGTCGAGGTAAGACTTCTCGCCGTGCGAAAGCTCCGTGTGCAAGGCATGTAGCACCAGCACGTTATGCTCTCGCAGTTGTTTGGACGCGGCACCTAGCAATTCTTTCTGCGCCTGAAAAGGAGCGTTCTGACTGTTTGGTGCGGTCACCAGTAGCACCTGTTGCTTCCTTTTTGCGGCCCGTATAACTTTAGCCAGTGGGGTTCGCCGGTTGGGTAAGGAGACTACCAACTTCAGTAGGTCAAACAATAGGTATAATGCGTCCATACCTGCCTAAACGGCCACCCGCGTCGCCCGTTGCCGCCGGTTCCATCAAGATAGAGTATCTCACGTCATCAGGGCCGGATGCCGGCCACAAACTCCCGAATAGCCGCCTCGCGCCCCTCGGCGGGCGTTTGCTGCAAAAGCCGGATAAAGGCGCTGCCGATGATGGCCCCGGTGGTGTGCCGGCTGGCCGCCCGGAAGCTGGCCGCGTCGCTGATGCCGAAGCCTACGAGCGTGGGGTTGCGCAGGGCGAGGGCTTTGGTGCGGGCCAGGTAGGCGTCTACGTCGGCGTTCATGTCGGTTTGGGTGCCGGTGGTGCCGGCGGCGGCCACTAGGTAGAGGAAGCCAGTGGCCAGGGCATCGAGCTGGCGCACGCGGGCCGGCGGGGTTTGGGGCGTCACCAGCAGCACCGTTTGCAGGCCGTAGCGGGCAAATAGTCGCTGGTAGTCGCGCTCGTACACGTCGAGCGGCAGGTCGGGCAGAATGAGGCCATCGATGCCCGCTGCCTGGCAGTGCTGGCAAAACCGCTCCACCCCAAACTGCACCACCGGGTTGAGGTAGCCCATGAGCAGCACGGGCACCGTAATGCCCTGCTCGCGAACGCCTTGCAGCTGCTCGAACAGCCGCGCTACCGTCATGCCGTTTTCCAGCGCCTGCTGGTTGCTGCGCTGAATGGTTTCTCCGTCGGCCACCGGGTCGGAATAGGGCATTCCGATTTCCACCAGGTCGGCCCCGGCGTCTTGTAGGGCTCTTAGAATAGGCACGGTGTCGGTTAGCTGCGGGTAGCCGGCCGTGAAGTAGACGTTGAGCACGTCCGTGGTTTTGGTTTGGAAAAGCTGGGTGAGACGGTTCATAAAGCAGGTTTTCTTAGCACGGAGTTAAAGGAGGAAAAAGGAGTCTCAAGGAGGAATTACACTCCGTGAAACTCCTTTTTCCTCCTTTAACTCCGTGCGAAATTCGTTAAGCGTATTCCTCCAAGTGCTTGGTATACGTGGCCAAGTCCTTATCCCCGCGCCCCGACAAGCACACCACCACCACCTCATCCGGCTTCGCCCCAAGGCGCGGCAGGCAAGCCAAAGCGTGGGCCGTTTCCAAGGCCGGAATAATGCCCTCCAACCGGCTCAACTGAAACGCGGCGTCCAGCGCTTCCTTATCAGTCACGGCCAGGAATTCGGCCCGGCCGGTAGCAAACAGCTGCGCGTGCTGCGGCCCGATGCCGGGGTAGTCGAGCCCTGCCGAAATAGAGTACGGCTCCGTCACCTGCCCATCGTCCGTTTGCATGAGAATGGTGCTGGCCCCGTGCAGAATACCCGGCTTGCCCAGTGCCGTGGTGGCCGCCGAGTGGCCCGAGGTGAGCCCCTGCCCGGCCGCCTCGGCCGCTACCAGGCGCACCGTCGGCTCGTCGAGGAAATGGTAGAAAGCGCCCGCCGCGTTGGAGCCGCCGCCCACGCAGGCCAGCACGAAGTCGGGGGTTTCGCGGCCGGTTTGCTCGTGCAGCTGGCCGCGCATCTCGGCCGAAATAACCGATTGGAACCGCGCCACCATGTCGGGGTAGGGGTGGGGGCCCACCACCGAGCCGATGATGTAGTGCGTGTCGGTGGGGTGCGAAATCCAGTGGCGCATGGCCTCGTTGGTGGCGTCTTTGAGGGTCTGGCTGCCGCTGGTGGCGGGGCGCACGGTAGCGCCCAGCATCCGCATCCGGTCCACATTGGGCTTCTGGCGCTCCATGTCGATGGCGCCCATATAAATAATGCACTCCAGGCCAATGAGGGCACATACCGTGGCTGTGGCTACGCCGTGCTGCCCGGCTCCGGTTTCGGCCACGATGCGGCGCTTGCCCAGCCGCTGCGCCACTAGTATCTGCCCAATAGTGTTGTTGATTTTGTGGGCTCCCGTGTGGCACAAATCCTCCCTCTTGAGGTACACCGTGGTGCCCAAGTGGGCCGACAGCCGCCGCGCCAGAAACAGCGGCGTGGGCCGCCCCACGTAGTCGGTGAGCAGCTGCGCAAACTCGCGCTCAAACGCCGGCTCCTGCACGATGCGCAGGTAGTTATCGCGCAGCTCCTCCACGTTGGGGTACAGCATTTCGGGCACGTAAGCCCCGCCAAACGGGCCGTAGTAGCCGTGGGCATCAACCTGGTAAACAGACATAGTTAGTGCTTGATAAGGAGTAAATCTATTACGCAGTCGTTGGGGTCGTGACCCGGTCAGACCGCCCTAGGCGGTCTGACCGGCTGCCAACTGGGCATTTCCAGCGTTGTCGTGTTAGCGGCAGCCGGTCAGACCGCCTAGGGCGGTCAAACCGGGTCACGACCCCAACGACTGCGTAGTAGCAAGAAGTGCTTAATGCTCACGGATTTGGGCTAGCAACTGCCGGGTAGCCGCTACGTCCTTGCGGCCGGGTGCCAGCTCCAACTGGCTATTAAAGTCGAAGCCCTTGAGTTGCGAGTGCTCGAAGCGCAACAGCTCGGGCAGGTTGTGCAAACCCAGGCCGCCGCCCAGCAGGAAGGGTGTGGGGCCGGTGTAGCCCGCCAGCACCGACCAGTCGAAAGCCCTGCCGTTGCCGCCCGGCAGCTCACCTTTGGTGTCGAACAGAAAGTAGTCGCAAAAGGGCGTATAAGCCGTCAGCTCCCGGAAATCAACGTCGTTGTCGACGGCAAAGGCCTTAATTAAGCTAAGCCCCCAGGCCCGAAGCTGCTGGCAGTAGTCGGGTGTTTCGTGGCCGTGCAGTTGCACGTAGTCGAGGCTGTAGCGTATAGTTGTAGCCCGCACATCGGCCAGGTCGGCATCCACGAACACGCCCACCTTGCAGATGCTGGGCGGCAGGCTGCGCACCTGGGCCGGTTCGAGCACCTCGCGCACGCAGCGGGGCGATTTTTCGTAGAAAATGAAACCCAGAAAATCAGGCTTCAGGTCGGCGATGGCCCAGAGATTACCCGCCTCCCGCATCCCGCATATTTTGATTCGCATAAAAAAGAAAGCAAGCCTAACCCGCCAACGGGCCGGCCGGGGCGGTTAGTTCGTTAATGAGCCCCGCCAACGCAGCGGCCGGGTCGGGAGTTTTCATAAATGCCTCGCCCATCAGAAAGCCCTGGTAGCCCGCCCGGCGCAGGTCCCGAATGGTGTCGGCATGCTGCAAGCCGCTTTCCGCCACTCGCCCAAACCGGCTGGGAATAAGCGCCGCCAGCCGCTCCGACGTGCCTACATCCGTCACAAACGTGCTCAGGTTACGGTTGTTCACGCCCACCAAATCCACGGTGTCGCAGAGGTGGCTGCGCAGCTCGGCCTCGTCGTGCACTTCGAGCAGCACTTCCAGCCCCAGCCCGTGCGCAAACTCACTAAAATGCCGCACCTCGGCCGGCGTGAGGCAGGCCGCGATGAGCAGCACCAGGTCGGCCCCCAGCGCCCGCGCCTCCGTTAGCTGGTACTCGCTGATGATGAAGTCCTTGCGCAAAATAGGCGTGGCCGGGCAGGCCGCCCGCGCTGCTTGCAGGTCGGCCGCTGTGCCGCCAAAAAACGGCTCGTCGGTGAGCACCGACAGCACCGCCGCGCCCGCTGCCACGTAGCCCGCCGTAGTTGCGCCTACTTCGGCCACCGCATTAATAACGCCTTTGGAGGGCGAGCGCCGCTTAAACTCGGCGATGATGCCTGACGAGCCCGCTGCCGCCAGCGCCGCCCGTGCCGAGAGCACCGGCCGCGTGAAGCCGGGCTGCTGGCGCAACGCAGCGGCCGGGATTTCGGCTTCGCGCCGGGCTACTTCCTGGCGCTTTTCCTGGATGATGTTGTCGAGAATAGTCATTCTTTAGAGCTTAGAACGAAGAGCTTAGAGCTTAGATTTTTGGAGAAAGCCTGAAGTGGAAACTCAGAGCCAGAACATAGTCTAAGCTCTAAGTTCTAACCTCTAAGTTCTCAGTCCAGCGCCAGCAGTCGCTCAAATGCCTGCCGGGCCCGGCCGCTGTCCAGCGACTCGGCCGCCTGGGCCAGCCCGTCGGCTATATTGGCGGCACGGCCGGCGGTGCGCAGGGCCAGCGCGGCATTGGCGAGTACGGCGTGGCGGTGGGCGGCGGGTGCTTCGCTGCGCAAAACCTGTAGGAAAATTTGAGCTGCTTCGGCCACCGTGTCGCCACCAAACAGTGCCTCCGGGGTGGTAGCGGGCAGGTCGAAGTCGGCGGGCGTCAGCAGCTCTTCGCGGTGGTTGCCGATAAGCCGCACCGGCCCGGTCAGCGATACTTCGTCGTAGCCGTCGAGGCTATGGACGATGAGAAACTCACGGCCCGCCTCGGGCTGCAGCAGGTAGGCGTAGAGCCGCGCCAGCTCCAGGCTGAACACGCCCATCAGCTGCGTGCGCGGCCGGGCCGGGTTCACCAGGGGCCCCAGCATGTTGAAAAACGTTTTCACGCCCAGCTCCTTGCGCAACGGGCCCACGTTGCGCAGGGCCGGGTGGAATAATGGCGCGTGCAGAAAGCAGATGCCGGCCGCATCGAGCTGCCGCTGCAGCTGGCCGCTGTCGGCGGTGAAGCGCAAGCCCAGAAACTCCAGCACCGTGCTGCTGCCGCTGATGCTAGATACGCCGTGGTTGCCGTGCTTGGCTACGGGTTGGCCCGCGCCGGCTACTACGAAAGCGGCTAAGGTAGAGATGTTGAAGGTGTTGCGGCCGTCGCCGCCGGTGCCGCACACGTCCATCACGTCGTAGCCGCCTAGGTCGGCGGGCTGGCACAGCTCTAGCAGCGCGTTGCGGAAGCCCGCTAGCTCGGCCACGGTCACGCTGCGCATGAGGTACACCGTGAGAAAGGCCGCCACCTGGGCTGGCGGGTACTGGTTGCGGGCAATGCCGAGCACCACGCGGTGCGCCTCCTCCTGAGGCAGCGTGCGGTAGGCAAAAAGGTGGTTGAGGGTATCTTTCACTTTTTGGTGATGAGGTGATAGAGTAATGAGGTGAGGAGGTAATGAGGTTAAAAACCTTTATTCCACTCTATCCTACTGTTTTTTTCGGCACTCCCCACCGCTTCGGTCGTTGTTCCGGTCTGACCGCCCTAGGCGGTCTGACCGGCTGCCGGGGGCGTGTGCTAGCGGCAGCCGGTCAG
>JBPBPU010000144.1:0-133082 GCA_050954465.1 Janthinobacterium lividum | reverse complement strand
CGCCACTCCAGCATTGGCTATTTAATGCCTTATCAATTTCACCAACAACAACTTACAGCTGTTGCCTAGTTCTCTCCTACTTAACTAGACCACCCCACCCGACGGTGAGCAGGTCTAGGTCGCCGTCGCCGTCCACGTCGCCCAGGGTTATTTTGCCGGGGCTGCTGCCCACGGCCGGGTCGGTGCCGCCGGCAAAGGTGCCCGCCCCGTTGTTGAGGCGCACCCTCGCCGTGCCGCTGGCTTTGTTGTTGGCCGTCACCAGGTCGAGGTCGCCATCGCCATCCACGTCGCCGAGCGCCACGCTAACGGGGCCGCTGCCCACGGCCACGTCGGTGCCGCCGCCGAAGGTGCCCGCCCCGTTATTGAGGCGCACACTCACCGTGCTGCTACTGGCGTTGGCTGTTACCAGGTCGAGGTCGCCATCGCCGTCCACGTCGCCGAGCGCTACGTTGAAGGGCAGGCTGCCCACGGCGGGGTCGGAGCCGCCTGCGAAGGTGCCCGTGCCGCTGCTGGTGGCGGTCGTGAACTGGTACACATGCTTCGTGGCCGCCGCCCCATTGGTACCCTGCACGGTGGCCGGCACGCTCACCTGCACCGTTTCGCCCGGCAGGAAGACCGTGCCGCCAAGGCCCAGGGCCAGCGTGACGTTGTTGCCGCTCACGATGGGGTAGGCCGTGCGCAGCCCCCGGTACCGGGCCGAAAACACCCGGATATTGCCCGCTGTGGCCGGGTTGATGGGCTGCGAGAAGGGCACCACCACGGCGGTGCTGAGGGAGGCGGCGGCGTTGGCGGCCGGCGCGAGGCTGGCGCGCACGACGGTGGGGGCCTGCGCCCAGGTGGCCAGCGGCAGCGCCAGCAGCAGGGCCGGCAGCCACTGGTAGGGGGGGCGGGTGCCCGCCGCGCTTTTGCCGAAGGGGGAGCGAAGGGGGAGTAAAAGGAACGCATATAAGGGGAAAATGAAGTAAACCGGGCGGAAAAAATTCAACTCAGGCACGAAGGCCGCCCGACCAGCGTGTTGGGTAAGTAGGTAGAGAGCCAGTAGCAAGCGTGGGCTACCCCTCGCCCGCTGCCAGTAGGCCCCGCCAGGTTGTTAGAGCTGCCCCTGGGCGGCGCGGGCAAGCAGTTGCCCCTTGTTGGCCACCTTGAGCTTGTCGTAGAGGCGCTCCACGTAGGTGCGCACGGTGGTGGGGCTCAAGCCCAGTTGGTGGGCCATCTGCTTTTCGGTGTGGCCGTCGAGCAGGCTGGCGAGCACCTGCCGCTCGCGCTCGCTCAACAAGTCCTTGTCCCGCGAAGGAGTAGGAGGGAAGTGCTGCAGCAGCTGGCGCGTCACCGACGCGCTGGTATAGGCTCCGCCGGCGTACACGTCCAGCAGGGCCTGCCGGTAGGCCGTCAGGGGCGTGGCGCATTTCACCAAAAAGCCGCGTGCGCCGCAGCGCAGGGCGTGGTACACCACGTCGGGGGTGTCGTGGTTGGTTTGCACCACTACGTGCAGCTCGGGGTAGCGTGCCAGCAGCTGCGGCAGCGCCGCCAGCCCACTCTGCCCGGGCACGTCCAGGTCGAGCAGCAGCAGCTGCGGCGGCAGGCACACGTCCAGCTCCTGCCACAGTTCGGCCACGGTGCCGGCTACCGCCACGCACACAAACTCGGGGCACTGGGCCAGGTACTGCAGCAGCAGCTGGCGCACCGTCGCGTCGTCTTCCAGCAGGGCCACGCGCAGGGGCACGGCCGGGGTAGCCGGAACACGGGCTCCCGGCTGGGAGGCGCTGCCAGGCGGCAGCGGCGCAAGGACAGGCGTAACAGAATGTGGCATAGCGGAGGTAGGCAGAAGAGCAAGCCACGAGGGCACTACAAAGTACCTGTTTTATTTAGCTAACTACGCACGTTGCCCCGTCCTTACTTATTAGGACAGGGCCCCCTGGTGCGAGCTGCGGTACCAGCGTATCGGTACCCCGGAAAACGCCCCTGACGCGGTTTTTCAGCCGCCAGGCAAAAACTCTTTTGCGCAGCCAACCGCCGGCGCAGCATGCGCGCCCGGCCGGGTGGCTAGCTTCCCAAAAGGTGCCAGCCGCGCTGCAGCGGCCCCGGCACCCGGAGCAGCACTTGCCAGCGCCCGTTGCCCTGCGAGCCCGCGTGCAGCTCGCCCCCAATGGCCGCCGCCCGGGCGCGCATGTTGCGCAGGCCGTGGCCGTCGCGGCCCTCCGGCGCACCTACCGGGGCATCGTTTTCCACCACCAGCTGCAGCTCGTGGGGCTGTATGCGCAGGGTAATGCTAACCGGGCCCTGGCGCAGGCCGTGTTTGAGAGCGTTGGTCAGGGCTTCTTTGCCCACCAGGTAGGTGTGTTGCCGCACGGTAGCCCGCAGCTGGGCTGGGTGCAGGGTCGCTGGCAGGGCCGCGTGCAGCTGCAGGTGCTGCGCGGTGGCAGGGCGGCTACCTTCCACCAGGCTATGCAGGCGGTCGAGCAGGGCCGCTACCGTATCGGCGCGGGTGTCCACGCTCCAGATAACGTCGCGCATGGTGGCGGCGGCCTGGCGGCTGTCTTGCACCAGGTTGGCCAGCTCGGGCAGGGGGTGCTGGGTTTCCAGCAGCTCGGCGCGCAGCGTCACGCGGGTCAGCAGCCCCCCCAGCTCGTCGTGCAGGTCGGCCGCGAGGCGGGTGCGCAGGTCGTTTTCGCGCTGGTGGCGGCGCAGGTAGGCGTAGCCGGCGGCCCCTACCAGCCCCAGCAGCAGGGCGGCTTGCAGCGGCCACCACACCAGCGGCGGGCGGGCGTGGCGCAGCAGGGTTAGCTGGTGGTCGGCGTAGTCGGTTGTCACGGCATCGGGCTGGCCGTCGCCGTCGAGGTCGCCTACGGCCAGGCCAGTGGGGGTGGCCCCCACCGCAAAGGCCACCGGGGCAGCGAAGCGGCCCCGGCCCTGGTTGCGCAGCAGGTACACGCTGCGCGTGGCGGCCGACGTGGTGAGCACGTCGCAGTCGCCGTCGGCATCCAGGTCGGCGGCCGCCAGGGCAAAGGGCTGCGGGCCCGTGGGCCAGGGCTGAGCGGGGCCAAAGGTGCCTCGGCCGTCGTTGAGGCACACATCCACCTGGCTGGCCGTGTAGGCCGTCACCAGCAGGTCGGGGTCGCCATCGCCGTCCACATCGGCCAGGGCCAGGCGCTGGGGCGAGTCGCTGACGGGCAGGTCGGCAGCGTGCACGAAGCGCCGGTGGCCTTGGTTGCGGTACAGGCGTACGCAGTGGCCGATATGGGTGGCGGTTGGGGTAGCCAGCAGCACGTCGGCGTCGCCATCGCCGTCTACGTCGCCCCCCAGCACGCCCAGCACGTGGGTATTGGCAGCCAGGAACTGGTGCGCGGGAAAGCGGCCATGGCCATCGCCGAACAGCAGCACGGTGCGGCTGTTGCGTCGGCTAGCCACTAGCAGGTCGGCGTGGTGGTCGCCGTCGAGGTCGCCGGCCCAGCCATCAAAGGAAGCTGCCCCTTGCCAGAGCGTTTGCTTAGGTCCCCACTGCCTGGGGCCGCCACTTAGGTGGCAACAGACGGCAGTATCGACCAGCGAGAACACCACGGGGTCGGGGCGGCCATCCTCGTTGAGGTCCGGCAGGCATATGCGCATCCCGTCGACGCTGGGCCAGCGGCCAGCGGGCACAAACCGGCCGGCTCCCTCGTTGCGGTAGTGCCAGAGGGTATGGTCCTGCTCGTGGCCCACCCACAGGTCCAGGTCGCCGTCGTCGTCGTCGTCGGCCAGGGCCAGGCCATTGGGCAGGCTGCTGGTAGGTAGCCGCTGCCAACTGGCGAAGTAGGCGGCAGTGCGGCTATCGAGGTGGCTGCCCAATCCAACGCCCAAGGCCCCCAGGCCCAGGAGCAGCCCGGTAGCTAAGGTGCGCCACCTGGCGGCCGGTAGTGGAGTCGCCGGGGCTTGGTCGCTGGCCAGCCTTGCGCTTCGCCGCGACGGCCAGGTGGGCCGTACTAAGGGCATGGGTGGGAAGCCAGAAAAAGCACGAAGAATACGGTGAGAGGCGGCAACTAAACCAGCAGAATGGGCACAATATATAACAGACTGCACGTAATACTACGCGGGCCAGTGTCGGGTTTATGAGCCTGCTGTGCGCTTCCAATGAGTGGTGCCTGCTCTCGGGAAGCAGGGTACACCGGCAGCGTGTGGCACCTACTATGGTAGGGCTTACTGGCTCGTAGCAGCACCAAAAAATCACTGAATGCTTATCTGCTCGCGAGATGGCCCACAACCAAGCGGTAGCTACGGATGAAAAGGACGGGTCAGCATGAGATGAGCAAGCTGACTACTTACCTGGTGCAGCAGGCCGTTGCGTTAGAAATTAACTACCCTTACCCACCAGACGCAAGTAGGCCCAAAAAGCCGTTCTGTGTATCAGAAGCGGGCTTTTTAGGCCTACGGTGAACAAGTAAGGGAGCCCCCAGTCGGACTCGAACCAACGACCCTCTGATTACAAGTCAGAAGCTCTACCAACTGAGCTATGGAGGCTTAATCGTGGGGCAAAAGTACGGCGCAAAGCCTGTAGGCGCAACCCCGCAGCCACAAAAAAAGGGAGTGCCCAGTGGTCACTCCCTTTTTTTGTGGCTGCAACCGCTGCACTAGCTGCGCAACTGCTTGAGCTGCTTTTTGAGCTTCTCGATGCGCTCGCGGGCTTCGCTCATGCGGCCCTGGTACTCCTGGCGCAGTTGGTCGGCGTTTTTGGAGCGGGCGAAGAAGTCGAGGTTGGTTTGCAGGGTAGCTACGTCGTTTTCCAATTCCTGAATCTCGCGGCGCAGGCCGGTTTCCTTGCGGGTGAACGCCTGCTGGGCCTGCGGCCGGGCTTTGAGGCGGGCTATTTCCAATTGGAAAAGCAAGTCCTGCTTGTCCGTGTCGGTGATGCCGCCGGTCTGGTCGAGGTATTTGCCCATAAGGGAAAGGAACTGTTCCTCGCCCCGGTCCGAGGTGCCGGTGCTGGGTTGGCCCTCGGTTACGTCAAGCGTCTGCCAGTCAGCTGCCAGGGCGCGGAAACCTTCGAGCGTGCCGGGGTTGTCGGGCGAGGCGGCGGCTACGTCCTGGGTCAGTTTGTCCAAACGGGTAACCTGCTCTGCGCTAGCCACCGTCTGGCGCTCCTCACGCTGGCGGGTTTCCTGCTTGGGGCGGTCAAACACACCGTCGCAGGCGGCGCGGAAACGCTTCCAGATTTTATCGGCTTGCTTTTCGGGCACCCGGCCAATGTCTTTCCACTCTTTCTGCACCCGGATAACAATGTTGCGGGCCTCATCAAAGTCGGCGTTTTGCTGGGCTGCTTCGGCTTGCTCAATGAGGGCATACTTGGCTTGCAGGTTGCCGTTTTTTTCGGTGTCGAGGCCCTTGAAGAAATCGTTTTTGCGGTTGAAAAATGCCTTGTAGGCGTTCCAATACTGCTTGTTGAGTTGGTCCGACACCGAGCGGGGCACTGGGCCGGTGGCTTCCCACTCTTTTTTGATTTCCTGTAGCTCGTCGGTGCGCGAACGCCACTCGTTTACGCGCTCGGTGCTGAACTCGGCGAAGGGCAGCACGCGCTCAAGCAGGGCTTGCTTGATGGTCAGGTTGCCTTTTTCCTGGGCCGAGCGCACATCCACAAACTCCTTGCGGCGCAGGTGAATGGTTTCGGAGGCGGCCAGGAAACGCTGCCACAGCGGCTCGCGCTGCTCGCCGGGTACGGGGCCGATGTGCTTCCATTCGTCGTGCAGCTTTTTCAGCTCATCGAGGGCCTTGTTGATGCCGGGCACATTTTGCAGGGCCTCGGCGCGGGTTACGATCACTTCCTTGGCTTCCTGGTTGCGGCGGCGGTCGAGTTCCTTTAGCTCATAAAAGCGGCCCTGGTTGGCGTAGTAGCGGTCGAGCAGGCCGTGGTAGGAGTTCCAGGTTTCCTGGCTGTCGGTTTGGGGCACGGGGCCGGTGGCTTTCCAGTCGGCTTGCAGCTGCTTAAGCTTCTGCGAGCTGTCCTTAGTTTCGGCCGAGTCTACCAGCTGGCGCAGCTGGGCGAGCAGCTCCTGCTTGCGGGTCAGGTTCTGGGCGCGGCTCTGGTCTTCTACTTTGGCATCGCGGGCGCGGCCTTCGCGGAAGTCCTGGAGGGCTTTATTCAGCTCAGTCTGGCTGGCGGGAGGCTGGAAGCTGAATTCCTGCGGCGCGTTGGCATCCTCGGCCAGCTTCTGGCGCGAGGCGGCGCGGGCACTGGCCACGTTGGCTTCGTACTGGCGGTTGAGCTCAAAAATCTGCTGGCGGTTGCGGCGGGCGTCGGGGCGGCGGAGCAGGTCGATGAGGTGCGCGGCCTGGCTTTCGAGGTCTAGCTCGGCAAAGTCGGGGGCGGGCGTTTCGGGCACGTAGTCATCGGCCTCGGCATCGTCGCCAGCGGCCGTTTCCTGCTGGTGAGTCAGCTCGTCATGGTGCGCTTCGGCAGCGGTATCGGTGGCCGAGGTGGGCAGCGTTGCCACGCCTTCGGGGGCATTCTCAATATCGGCGGCCGTAGCCAGAGAGTGCACGGGCGCCGCTTCCTCGGCGGCAGCCGGGGCAGTTTCAGTGGGCGCAGCAGCTTCAGGAGCTTTGGGGGCCTCGGCTGGTTCCGAAGTTGCCGGTGCCATGGCCTCACCGTAGTGCGCGACGGCGCGGGCCTGCGGGGCCGACAGGTTTTCGGTGGCTACCTCGGCGGGCACATGCTGGGCCGTTTCGGCGGCGGCAGCGGCTTCGGGGGCCCCGGCGGCGGCGAGTGGGTCGGCACCGGAGAGGGTATTGACGGGCACCGGCGCGGGCACGCCGGTAGCCTCGGCCAGGCCCGGCTCGGAGAGTAGCGGGTCGGCTTCGGTTTGGGTGGCGCCACCGCCGGGGGGCACGGCCGCAGCAGCGGGCGTGTCGCTAAGGACGGGTGCGGCGGCTGTGGCTTCGGCAGCCGGGGTAGCTGCTGGTGCAGGCTCGGCGGCGGGAGTAGTTTCAGCAGTGGGCGCAGATGCGGCGGGCGCATCGTTGCCTTGCTTGGCGCGGATTTCGGCCAGGCGGGCTTCGAGGATGCTGAGGCGGTCCTCGGGAGCGGGCGACTGCGGAGTGGGGGTGGGGGTTTCTTCGGGCGACATAAGCGAAGCGAAAAGCCGGCAGCAGGAAAGGAAAAACTGCCGGAGCGGAGGGCGATAAAAAGTTGCTAGTTCCTGGTTTCTGGTCGGGAATAGGGCGTCAGTCAGGTTTCGGAAACTAGCAACCAGGAACCTGAACAGAAGCCGAATTAATTCAGGCGGGGGTCAAGCGGGTAGTTAGACAAGGCCCGGAAGCGCCCGCCTTTTTCGCGCAAAATGCCCTGCCAGAACGCATCAGAGTTCAAAGTAAATACTTTCCCGGCGCTTGTGGGCTGTCGTATCCAGGAACCGCGCTCAATTTCCTGTTCTAGCTGCCCAGCCGACCACCCCGAATAGCCCCCAAAACAGCGCACGGCGTCGGGCGAAACGGCTCCGGTATCAAGCAGCGAAACCAGCAGGTCGAAGTCGCCGCCCCAGAATACGTTGTCGCCAAGGGCAGTGGCGCCGGGCAACTCGGCCAGGCGGTGGACAAAGTGCAGGGTTTCGGGCTGCACCGGGCCGCCCTCATACAAAGGCAGCGCGGCGCTGGGGCCGGCCGTGCCCAGGGGCAGGTGGAGCACGTCGCCGAGCAGTGACTCGGTGCGCCGGGTGAGCACCAGACCAAAGGCCCCATCGGCAGTGCTGTGGTGGCAGAGCAGCACCACGCTGCGCTCGAAATTGGGGTCGCCCAGGAAGGGCTGCGAGATGAGGAGGGTACCGGGTTTCATAGGCTAAGAGCAAGGGGCTGGAAGCATCCGTCGGAAGCAAGTACGCATGCCGGGGCCAGATGGTGCCCGGCAAGAAGCAGTTTTTCAGCTAGTCAGGGTAAGCGCCGGCGCAGGTAGCACCGGCTTGCCGGCCTTTCGCCAAACCCACCGGCCGCAGGAGTCCTAGCTTTGCCGCGCGGTTGCCGGGCGAGCAAGCACCAGCCGCCTGACCCCTATGACTCCATCTCCACAAGCAGCGACCCAGCCAGCGCGCACCAGCTGGCGGCTGCTGGCGCTAGCGGGGCTGCTGGCCGCGCTCGTGCTGGGCCTCACGTACTACCAGCTGCTGCTGCACCCCGGCCAGTTCATCATCGTAAACCACTACGACGGGGCCAAAAGCTACTACTCACTGGCTACCTACCTGCGGCAGCCGCTCAGCCAGGGCTTGCTGGAGCACGGGCAAAACTACCCCTACGGCGAGTATATATTCTTCACCGACATTGCGCCCCTGCTCAGCGTGCCGCTGCACGGGCTGGTGCAGGCGGTGCCGGCGCTGGGGCCATATGGGCTGTACCTCTACGACGTATTCTGGCTGCTGGGTTTGGTGGTTGGCTCCTTGCTGCTGCTGAGCATCTTGCGGCGGCTGGCGGTGCCGGTGTGGCTGGCCGTGCTGCTGAGCGTGACGCTGCCCTGGCTGGGGCCGCAAACGTTCCGGCTCATTGTGGGGCACCTCTCGCTTTCCTACGCGCCGGCCGTGCTGCTGCCGCTCTGGCTGCTGCAGGGGCTCTACCGGGCCGGGCAGCGGGGGCAAGCCACCGGGCGCTGGTGGCTAGGGCTGGGTGCGTCGCTGCTGGGGGCGGCGTGGCTGCATTTCTACTACCTAGGTATTGTGGGGGGCTGGCTGGCGTTTTTCTTTCTGGGCTGGGGCTGGCAGCAGTGGCGGGCGGGCCGCGCCTGGCGGCCGCTGGCGGTGCGGGCGGTGGCGCTGCTGGGCACGGCCGTGGTAGGCTCCTACGGCCTGCTGCAAGCCCTGGACCCGCGCCGGCACGAGCGCACCTCCGGCAGTGGCGGCTACGACTGGATAGAGTGGAAATTCCAGTTCGGAATGCTCTTTCATGGGCACAGCTTCTATAAAATCCGGTTTCCGTTCGAGCGCACCGGCGAAATCCCGTACGAGTCAACGGCTTACCTGGGGGCCTTCTGCTTGTATGGGCTGCTAGCCGTGGCCTTGCTGGCGCTGGTGGGCTGGCAGCGGGCGCGGCGCGGGCCGGCCGGCCCGGCGCTGCTGCCTACGCTGCCGGCTTCGGCTACCGACGAGAACCGGGCGTTTCTGAGCTTGCTGCTGCTTTCAAGCATCCCACTGGCGCTGGCGGCGCTGGGCGAAAGCATCGACCTCGACAACGGCGGCTACGTCATTCACAACTACCTGAACCCGTTTTTGTGGGTGCATAAGCTCACCGACCGCATCACGCAGTTTCGGGCGCTGGGGCGCTTCATCTGGCCGTTTTGGTGGGCGGTGCTGCTTTATTTTGCCTGGTACGCGGGCCAGGCGTGGCAGCAGGCCCGCCCGCTGGGTTTGCGGGCCCTGTGGGTAGCGCTGGCCGCGCTCTCCGTAGTAGATATGCTCAACGTTACCCACTACTACACCGCCAGCCAAAAAGCCAATTTCCTGGCGCCGCCGCAGCTCGACGAGGCGCAGGCCCAACTGGGCTGGCTCGACCCCGGCCGCTACCAGGCCCTGCTTACGCTGCCTTTCTACCACTCGGGCAGCGAAGGCACTGAGCCCAACCTCAACATCGACCCCGACGACTCGTACTGCAACCGTTCCTACCAGTTGGGCCTGCTCACCGGCCTGCCCACCCTCAACCACAAAGCCACCCGCACCCCCGCCTACCAGGCCCACGACCTGGTAACCATGACCCAGCCCGGCGGCCCCAGCCCCGCCCTACTCGCGCTACTCGATAAGCGCCCCATCCTGGTGTACCTCGACTCGGCCTACTACGACGGCCGCAACAACTACTACCGCGACGGGTTCAAGGACCGCCCCGAAGTGCTGGCCCTCTTCAACCGCACGCCCGACTTCATCCGCGAGCAGCACATGCGCCGCCTGCACCACGAGGGCAGCGTGTCGATATACGAGTGGCAACCGAAGTGAGGTAGGGTGCGGGGCTTAGCTCCGCACCCTACACCAACCATAAGCATAACTCCTAATCGAAATGACCGATACCCAACTTGCCGACCTGCGCCAGACCTATTCCCAGCGCACCCTGCTCGAAGCCGACGTGCAGCCCGATGCCGTGCAGCAGTTCCGGCGCTGGCTCGACGAAGCCATTGCTGCGCAGCTGCCCGAGCCCGCCGCCCTCACCCTGGCTACCGTGGATGCCGCCAGCGGCCAGCCCAGCCAGCGCGTGGTGCTGCTCAAAGGGCTGCCCGACGATGCGGGGTTTCTCTTTTTTACCAACTACGACTCGCGCAAGGGCCACGAGCTGGCGGGGCAGCCACTGGCAGCGCTCAACTTTTTCTGGCCCGGCCTTGAGCGGCAGGTGCGGGTAGAAGGCCGGGTAGAAAAAGCTGCGCCCGACGTGTCGACCGAGTACTTTCAGAGCCGCCCGCACGGCAGCCAGGTAGGGGCGTGGGCCTCGCCGCAGAGCGCCGTTATCGGCAGCCGCGAGGAGTTGGAAGCCCGCGAGCACGAGGTGGAAACCCGTTTCCAGGGCCAGAGTCCGCTGCCCCGGCCCGAGTACTGGGGCGGCTATGTGCTGCGCCCCACGCGGGTCGAGTTCTGGCAGGGCCGCCCCAGCCGCCTGCACGATAGGCTGGTGTACGAGCGGGAAGGGGCGGGCGGCGCGTGGAAAATCAGCCGGCTGGCACCATGAGGGTTCGGCTACTTTTTTCTTTCGAGTATCCCCACTATTTCCCAGCCTTTATCCGTCAGCGTTCCATGCTTCATGCGGCATAGGCGGGGCATAGAACGAGCTACCCCATCGTAGCTCAGCCGTCTCGCCAATACGCTCATCTTTTACAGTGTAGAAAGTCACGTAGCTGTCAAAATGAGCCATATCCAGCTCGCCTTCCTCGTAGGATTCGCTGTCGTTGAGCACGCGCAGCAGCTCGTTCATTTCGGCGGGCGTAAGTCGGTGGTTACGTTTCCAGCGTTTTTCAAAGGAAACTACCGCATAGGCTGGTCGGACCAGGGGGAAGCTCACGCGGCCTTGGTAGCAGCCATCGGTGTAGGTAGCGGCAGCAGCTGCGGCATTGTGGGTAATTCTTCGATTGAAAGCAGCTTCCTTTTCAGCACCGGAGGTAGAAAAAAAACAGCGCCTTAAGCAACCATGCGGCTCCTAAAACTGCCAGAACAAGCGCTATTGTACGAGTTGCTTTCATTCAATTAGTGGCAGCGATTTGAGTTGTTCACCCCAAAAGTAACTGGCCTCCTGGCCGAAACCCTCCCCCGGCGTAACTGGCGCTGCAGTTCCACCCTGACCCAGCAGCTAGGGAGGCGGTTATAACAGTAGTAATACCCCGAATGGTAGTAGAATTAATCCCGGTAATCGAGCTGCATTATCCTCATCCAAGTATTCCGGTACCGGACAAATTTCCGTACTGGAACTATGCGGCACTTTGGGATGCCTACCACGCGGCCTGCCATAGCCAAGCTGGTTTTGCCGACCCGTTGCCTGCCTACCTGGCTGGGAGTTCTTTTTGCCGGTTGCCGGAAATTACTCCCCGTAATCTAGCAAAGCTCGTGGCTGACCATACCCAGGAATTGCGGGCAGGTACCTATGAGCGCGACCAAGCCAGTGGGTTCTGGGGTGGCTATGTGTTGCAGGTAGGAGGGAAGGCTGCTTTCTTTCCGCAGTGCTGCGGTCAGTTAAGCGATATGGTGTATTGGGAAAGGCTGGCGCAGGGGCAGCCATCGTACTACGAGGGGCATCCGGCACCCACCGTCACCCTCAACGGCGATAGCCTGGTGCTTGATTTCTCAGTAGGGGAATTTGATGAGCCCTTTCAGCCGCCTCCGCCGCCTGCCGTGGAGCTAAGCCGGGCCGCGCTGCAGCAAGCAGTGGCACAGGCAAAGCAGGAGTTGCAGCTTTTTGCGCAACGGCTTAAAGAAATTAATGCAGCTGCTGGACTGGAAATCCAGGATATCGATAAGCTCTTAATCTGGAGTGATGGAAAACACGCGTAAGTTGCCTCCTATCGTTTGCCCCTAATTCTATTTCCCCTTGGCTGAAATCCTTCCCTTGCGCGGCTGGCGCTACAACCCCACCCTCAGCGCCCACATAGACGAAGTAGTCTCGCCGCTCTTCGACGTGGTGAGCCCCCGCCAACGCGAGGCGCTCTACCAAAACCCGCTCAACTCCATTCACCTCTCGGTGCCGCTGGCCGAGGGCGAGCTGACACCCGCGCAGGCCGCCGCCCGGCGGCTGGCGGCGTGGCAGGCGCAGGGCGTGCTGCGGCAGGACGAGCTGCCGGGCATCTACGTGTACTACCAGTATTTCCGGCTGCCGGGGCGGCGGCGCGAGTTTTGCCGCAAAGGCTTTATGTGCCTCATCCGGGCCTACGGCTGGGACGAAGGCGTGGTACTGCGCCACGAGAGCACGCTGCCCGCCTCGGTCAACGACCGGGCCGAGCTGCTGGCGGCCCTGCAGCTGCAAACCAGCGCCACCCACGGCCTCTACCGCGACGAAGCCCACACCTTGGAAGTGCTCATGGATGAAGCCATCCAGGACCCTCTCTGCCAGACGGAGGAAGACTACCAGGGTGCCCGCGACGTGTTGGCCGTGATTCAGGACGCCCCCACTATCCGGCGGTTTCAAGCGCTGCTGGCCCGGCGGCAGGTTATTCTGGCCGATGGGCACCACCGCTACGAAGGCTCGCTGGCCTACCGGCAGGCGCGGGAGCTGGCGGCCGAGCCGGGCGGCTTCACCGGCCGCGAGCCCTGGAACTACCACCTCATGTACCTCACCAACGCCGCCAGCGACGACCTGCGCATCCTGCCCACCCACCGCCTGCTGCTCGAGCTGCCCGGCCACCTGAGCGACGCCGAGCTGCTCGCCCGCCTCGACCCCTACTTCACCCTCACGCCCCAGCCCGATGCCCAGGACCTGCCCGAGCTGATGGCCGGCAAGCGCTGGGCCTTCGGCCTGTGCCTGCCCGGTGGGGTCGCCTACAAGCTGCGCCTGCGCCCCGAGGTGCACCACCAGCTCAATTGGGATACCACGCCCGAAGTCAAAAACCTCGACCTCACGGTGCTGCACTACTTCGTGCTGGAGCGCGTGCTGGGCATTATCGGGCCCGACGCGCAGCGCGCCTGGCCGGGCGTGGCCTACGTGCGCAGCCTCGCCGAGTGCCTGCAACGGGTAGACCGGGGCGAGGCCCGCGCCGCCTTCCTTACCAACGAAGTCACCATGGCCGAGGTCGAAGCCGTGTGCCACTCCGGGGCCGTGATGCCGGCCAAGTCCACCTTTTTCTACCCCAAGACCCTCGCCGGCCTGCTGTTTGCGAGCGTAGCCGACGAGGAGCCATCGCTGTTCGAGCGAGAGTTCTGGCCCGGCGGGGCCGACCAATGAACCGCCCCGCCCAAGGTTAGGCGACCCCCGCCCAAAATTAGGCGAGGTATTTTTGACCGCTAGTTGCTTTGTATGAACCTCATTTTAGCCTCCGGCTCGCCGCGCCGCCGCCAGCTGCTCACCGACATGGGCCTGGCTTACGACATTCGCCTGCGCGAAGTAGACGAGTCGTTTCCGCCCCACCTGCGCCGGGCTGCCATTGCCGAGTACCTGGCCCGCCACAAGGCCGACGCCTACCGCCCCGACCTGGGCCCCACGGAGCTGCTGCTCACGGCCGATACCATCGTGTGCCTAGGCGACGACGTGCTCAACAAGCCCGCCGATGCCGCCGAAGCCCGCCAGATGCTCCAGCGCCTGCAGGGCCGCGCCCACCAGGTGTACACCGGCGTGTGCCTGCTGCCCGGCGACGGCCGCGAGCCCGTCGTATTCTCCGACGAAACCACTGTGCACTTTCGCCCCTTGAGCGCGGCCGACATTGCCTTTTACGTTGCGCACTACCACCCCTTCGACAAAGCCGGGGCCTACGGCGCGCAGGACTGGCTGGGGCTGGTGGGCATCGAGCGGCTCGAAGGCTCCTACTTCAACGTGATGGGCCTGCCCACCCACCGGGTGTGGGCGGCCTTGCAGGCCCTGGCCCAGTAGCGCAGACGTTACGTTATGGTTCGTTTTTACTTCCTGCTGGCCTTGCTGCTGGTAGCCAGCGGCGCGGGTTTTGCGGCCCTGGTGCTCTCCTCGGCCAGCTACGCGGAAGTGGCCGCCTTCGGCAGCGTCTATGGCTGGCAGCCGCAGGCATTTACCGCCACCACGTACCAGGGGCTGCGGGCGGGGCTGGGCGGGGCCGCTCTGCTGGCACTGGCCGCCGGCTGGGCACTGGGGCTGCCCCGCACCCTGGCCGGGCTGGGGGCGGCGCTGGCCGGGGTAGGGCAGAGGCTGCGGGCCAGCTGGTGGGCCCTGCCCCGGCGGCAGCGCCGGCTGGCGGCCGGGCTGCTGGTGGCCCTCACGCTGCTGCGGCTCTACTACAGCTTGGTGCTGCAAGCCTTCGACGATGGCACTTCCTACGAGATGTTTGTGAGCCAGCGCCTGCTGGTGGTGAGTGCAGGCTACCCCATTCCCAACAACCACGTGCTGAGCAACCTACTCGACTGGCTTTTCTACCAGTTGCACCCCGGCTTCTGGTGGAGCATGCGCCTGCCGGTGCTGCTCACCAGCACCGGGGCCACGGGGCTGTGGTTCCTGGCTTTGCTGCGGCGCAGCAGCTTTCGGGTGGCACTGCTGGCGGTGGGCTGGTTTTGCATGGCGCTCGATAGCCTGCACCTGGCTGCCATCGGCCGGGGCTACTGGCTGCTGATAGGACTGGGGGCGGTGGGCTTCTTTTCGCTGCTGCGCCTGCTGCCCGGCCCCGGCCTGGCCCCCGGTGGCCCGGCCCGCCGGCTGGCGGCGCTGGGCCTGGTACTGAGCAGCGTGCTGGGGCTCTACACCGTGCCCACGCATTTCTTGCTGGTGGGCCCGCTCTACGGCTGGTGGGGGCTACAGGGGCTGCGCCGCCGCTCGTGGCCAGTGCTAACCGAAGTCGCCGCCTCGGGGGCGCTCACGCTGCTAGGGGCGGGCCTGCTGTATACGCCGCTGCTGCTCATTTCGGGGCCGGAGCGGCTGTTTTTTCACCGCTTTATGGCCCCGCTGCCGGGGCCGGTATTCTGGCGCTGGACGGCCGATATCCTCACGCTACGCTACCAGCTGCTGACCTTGCCGCTGGCAGCAGTGGGGCTGCTCGCGCTGCTGGTACTGGTGCGGCGAGCCCGGGCGGGCCACCTGCCGGCCGCGCTAGCCCGTCCGCTGCTTCAGCTCGGCCCGCTGAGTGCCTGGCTGGTGCTGGTGCCCTACCTGATGGCCGTGGCGCAACGTTCCATTCCCCCGGAGCGCACGCTGGTCTACAAGGCCATCTACTTGTTTATTGGCCTAGCACTGGTGGCCGACTGGGCGTTGCGCTGGGCGCAGCGCCCGGCCTGGGTGCGGGCCGGGCTGCTGGCGGGCAGCCTGGTATTTGCGCTCGGGCAGCTGGGGCGGCTGCAGGCGCAGGAGCGCATGTGGCAGGTGGCTTTTAGCCGGGAGAGTGCCCGGCCCAGCGCCGAGTGGCTTAGCCGGCAGGTGCCCGGCCCGGTGCTGGCGATTGGCAGCTCGCCGCGGTTTTTGCTGCATTACTACGGCCCGGCCGATTTTCGCCGCCCGCCCTGGCGGCTCGATGCCGTAGCCCAGCCCGGCGTGCGCTACCGCTACCTGGTGCTGGCCCCGGATGAGGACCTCGTCTATCAGGGCCGGGCGCTGGCTGGTCCTGCGGCGGCTCGCTGCCAGCCGTTTGCTATTTTCATTGTTGCCAAGTAGGCAGCCCACCTGGCGCAAGTATGGTTCGCTTTATTCTTTTCCTGGGTTTGCTGGTGCTGACTGGCTGCGCCGGCTACGAGGCCCTGGTGCTAAGTACCGCTACCTGGCCCGACGTGGATGCCCTGCACCAGTTTTACCACTGGGTGCCCCGGCCCTATACCGAAGCCGAGTTTCGGGGGCTGCGGCTGGGGCTGGGCGGGGTGGCCCTGGCGGGGCTGCTACTAGCTGCCCTCACGGGGCGGGGCGCGGGGCGGGCGCTGGGCCACGAGCTGGCCGGGGCCTGGCGCGGGCTGGCGGCCGGCTGGCGGCAGCTGCCGGGGCCGGGGCGCCGGCTGGCGGTGGGTAGCCTGCTGGGGCTCACGGCCGTGCGGGCCTATTTCAGCGTGGTGTCGCAGCCCTACGACGACGCGCTCTCGTTCGAGGTATTTGTGCGGGAGCGGCTGCTGGCGATAACCGTTTGCTACCCCATGCCCAACAACCACATCCTCACCAACACCCTGTCGTGGCTATTTTACGAGGTGAACCCGCATTTCTGGTGGACCATGCGCCTGCCAGTACTGCTGACGAGCACCGGGGCCAGTGCGGGGTGGGCACTGGGCCTGCTGCGCTGGAGCAACTGGCGGGTGGCGCTGGTGGCGGTGCTGGGCTTTGGGGTGCTGCAGGTGAGCCTCTACCACGCCGCCGCCGGCCGGGGCTACTGGCTGCTGGTGGGGCTGGCGGCGGTGGGCTTTTTTGCGGTGCTCGTGCTCACGCGCGCTCCCACCGGGTGGGGAGACGCGCCGGCTGGCTACGACCGGGCCGCCAGCCTGGGCCTGGTGCTGGCCGGCGTGCTGGGGCTCTACACGGTGCCTACATTCGCTTACTTCCTGGTTTCGGCTTACAGCTGGCTGGGGGTGAGTGCCCTGCGGCGGCGCCAGGGGGCAGCCCTGGGTCGGGCCGTTGCGCTGGCGCTGCTCACGCTGGTGGGGGCCGGCCTGCTGTACGCCCCGCTGCTGCTGGTGTCGGGGCCGGCGCTGCTCTTCGACAACGAGTACGTGGTGCCGGTGCCGCCGGGCCAGTTCTGGCGCGAGCTGCCGGCTTACCTCTGGCACAGCGAGGGCATGCTGGCCGGCCTGCGGCCGGTGGGGGCCGTGGGTACGCTGCTGGTGCTGGCCGGCTGCGGGGTGCTGTGGCGACGGGCCCGGGGGGGCACCGAGCCGGCCGGCCAGGCGCGGCAGCTGCGCGGGCTGGGGCTGGCCGCGCTCTGGTTTATGGTGCTGCCCTATGCCCTGGTGCTGGTGCAGCGGGTGCAGGCCCCGGAGCGCACCCTGTTTTACAAAGCCCAGTTTCTGTTTGTGCTGGCCGCGCTGCTCGCCGACTGGGCCTGGCAACTGGCCGCCGCCCGGCCCCGCTACCGTCGGCTACGGCCGGTGCTGCTGCTGGGGGCGGGGCTCTACGTACTGGCCGAGCTGGGGCTGCTGCTGCGCTACAACAACCTGCGGCGCGAAGCCTGGCTGCCACCGCACCGCGCATTTGAGTGGCTGGCCGGCCAGCCGGCCGGCCCGGTGCTGGCTCCCCGGCCCGATATCTGGTTTCAGCTACGCTTCTATGCCCATACCGAGCGCATCGGGCAGCCCTGGCACGTCGACTACCGGCCGCAGCCCGGCGTGCATTACCGGTACGTAGTGCAGCCCCTGGGCCGGGCCGGCGAGCCGGGTGGCCCGCCGCTACGGGGAGCGCCCGCTTTTGGCAACAGCTGGATGAATATTTACGCCCTTTACTAGCCCCGGCCACCCGTGCGTTTCCTGCTTCGCTTCTACCTCTGGCTGCTGCTGGCCGCCAGCCTGCCCCTGGCCGTGGGCTTCGCTTGCACGCCCTATGCCAGCCTGGCAGTCCGGGTAGCCCAGCCCAATTTTGGCTTGGTGGGTGGGGTGGTGCCGCTGCCGCTCACGCCGGCCCGTCTGGCCACGTTGCGGCTGGGTTTGGCCGCCGTGGCTCTGCTGGCTGCTGTGGCGCTGGTAGCCACCCGGCGGCCCCGAGCGCGGCGGCTTACCGGGCAACTTTTCCCCCTGCGCCTGCTATGGGCCTTGCTGCGGCCGTTGCGCCGGTTGGCGGGCCCCGAGCGGCTGGTAGCGGCCGGGCTGGGGCTGGCCGTGGCGGCGGCGCGGCTCTACTACGCGGCCGGCTACCCGCTCAGCCTTGATGAAATAGCCTCCTACGACTACAGCGTGCTGCCTGGCCCGGCCGTCACGGCCGGTTATTACCCTTTTCCTAATAACCACCTGCTGCCCAATCTGCTGGCGGGGCTGGTACACGCGCTGCTGCCCGGCGCGGCACCGGGGCTGGCCCTGCGGCTGCTGCCCACGCTGGCCGGGCTGCTGGCTTTGCCGCTGGTGTACGCGCTGGCCTTGCGCTACCTGCGCTTCGGGGTGGCTACGCTGGGGCTGGGCTGGTTCTGGCTCTCGCCCATGGCAGTATATTACGCCGTAGCGGGCCGGGGCTACGCCTGGGCGCTGCTGGCCGCGCTGGCGGGGCTTTTTGCGGCGCTGGAACTGCTGCGGCTGCCGGGGCTGGCGGCTCCCCGGCGGCAGGCGGCCTGGGTGGTTTTTGGCCTGAGCGCCGTGGTGGGGCTCTACGCGGTGCCTACGCATTCGTATGCGCTGGTGGGGCTGGGGCTGGGGTTGCTGGTGGGTTTCGGGCGGCAGCCTGCCCGGCAGCGCGGGCCCAACCTGGCCCGCTTGGCGCTGGCGACGCTGGGCATAGCCGCTGTGGCCGTAGTGCTCTACGCGCCGGTGGGGGCGGTGTCGGGCTGGCCAGCGCTGCTGGCCAACCGCTACGTGGCCCGCCACCCGTGGCCGGAGTTTCGGGTGGGTTTCGGGCCGTTTCTGGTGGGCACGGCCACGGAGTTGCTGGGGCAGCGCGGCCTGAGCGCGGCGGCCTACCTGGGTTTGCTGGTGGTGGCACCGGTGGCCTTGCGTTGGGGCCGCCTGCCCGAGCCGGCGCGGCGCCTGGGCTGGCTGGCGTATGCGCAGCTGGGGGTGTGGCTGCCGCTGGCCGTGGGGCAGGGGGCCTACCCGCCGGCCCGCACGCTGCTGCTGGTGCTGCTGGTGTTTTTCTTGCTGCTGGGGCTGGTGCTACAGGCCGGGCTGGCCCGCTGGCGGCCAGTGCCGGCCGCCGGCCGGCCTGTGCTACGTGCCGGGGCCGTGGCGCTGCTGCTACTGGCCTACGGCAGCTACCGCCTGCACCGCGAGCAGGCCGTGCTTAACAGCCTGGCGCACCAGCAGGTGGTGTTGCGCCGCGACTACGCCTGGCTGCGCACCCAGCCGCTACGCCGCATCTGGGTCGACCCCCGGGCCTACGCTATTTTCTGGCACCACTACGCCCTGAGTGCCGGGCAGCGCCCGTTGCCGCTGGTAGTAGTCGGTGATGCCCGGCGCACGCTGCCCGGCCCGGTAGGGGAGGTGGAAGTGCTTGCCAGCCCCCCCAGCCTGCCGCGCCCAACCCAGCCGCTGCTCTACCAGAGCGAGCGGATAGCCGTGCTGCCGGTATCGCCGACGCAGCCGCGCCTGCCGGTGCCGTAGGTGCGTTGCGAAGAATAGGCAGTATATTCTCCACATACCCAAGTAGGTCCAACTAGCTGCTTGTTCGCAGGACACGGCCTCCCGCGACCTGCAAGCGCGGGTGGCGCTGGATTTTCTGGAGCGGGAGCCTGGTGGCGGCCGTAGCACCAGTTACCGGCTGCGGGAGGTATAAACCGACCGTCCTACAGTTATTTTGCCGCATGAACTGGTGGGCCTACGGAGCTTTTTTGCTGTTTTTTCCTGGCCTGCCCCTGGCCGCCGAGTGGGGAGCCAGCCGCCTGGCGGCCAGGCTCCGCAGCCGGGGAAAACGAGCTAGCGGACGCATCATTAGCCAGCGAACGGTTTATAAGCGCTACGGAACCAAGGGACTACCGGTGCCTACTGCCCGCTTTACCACTCACACGGGCCAGGTTATTATGGGCGAGGCTGTCGGCAATAAGTGGCTTCCCGGCTTTCGTATCGGCGACGAAGCAGGGGTGGTGTACGAGGTAGCAAACCCAGCGGTATTTATGTTCGAGCAGTACCTGAACGAGGGAGTTAGCTGGGGCTACGTGACCTTCCTACTTACGGTAACCGGCCTGCTGACGTGGTTGGTGGTGGCTAATTCGTAGCCGGTGGAGGCAGTGCCGTACCAAATTCCTGGCGCACCGGGCCGCGCAGGATAGTCAGGGCCTGCCGGGTAGCGTCGGCATCGAGCCCGAGCAGGGGCTTGGTGAGCACGCAGCGCTGGCGGATGGCTGCTGGCAGGTCGTGCAAGGAAAGGTCGTCGTCGAGCACTACGTAGTTAAGCTCTGCGGGCTGCCGGCTTACCCATTCGGCTATTTCAGTGGCGCGGTCGGCCATGTCGGCCACGGTGCGGCAGTCGTTTATTTTGGTGATGCTTGCTGGATTAATTCCGCGCGTCTGCAGAATTTCGCGCCACTGCTCCACTGAATAATTGATACGGTGCGATGTGGTGAGCACTACCGCCGCCTGCGTTTGAGTTAGGATGCCGGCCAGATTAGCGGCGGCTTTTTCGTTGAGTTTAAAGAATCCATCGGCCTGGATTTCCAGGGGCCGCCACGGCGGCGTGGTGATGAGCACGCCGTCGAGGTCGAGTAAAACAACCATCTGGTAGTGGGCGTAAATGGGTAGCTACATACTGCCCAGGTCTTTATAGGCAAAGCCAAAGGTCAGGTAGCAAATAGAATAGAAGTGGTGCGAAAGAGCTATAGCAGGTAAGCCTGAAAATCAGTTTTTTTAAATACAGCAGCCACCAGGGCCGCTAGGAATACGGAAGGCAATACTTTCATCGCAGCTTCTCCTTCAGCATCTCCAGCTCCACGGCGGGCGCGAATCAGCTAGTAATATGGATTGGATATTTGTCTTAATTTTCGTAGTAGGAGCGTTGGGATTAACGTTTGGGCTCTACCTGGTTCATTTGCAGCGGGAGCGGCTAGAAGCAACTGGGGGCCGCGTAAAAGGAGTAGTAGTGCGAAATAAGCTGCATCTTGGACGAAATACGGTAATGTATTCCGTAGTCAGGTTTACGACGGTTGAAGGGGTGGTAGTTGAAGCAGAACATTCCAACACAATTGCCACGGCACTGCCAGGCTATAGCATGGGTGACGAAGTGCAAGTGGCTTACGATAAGGCCAATCCCAGCGATTTTATTATTCTTTAACTCAGTATAGCAGGATGAACCCGCGCCAGCAGCTTTGTGGAAGCATCCCCCGTCAGACCTTACCGCAGCTTTTCCTTCAGTATCTCCAACTCTACAGCCGGCGCAATGCGCTCGTACAAAATGTTATACGCCGCCGCCGTGATGGGCATGTTCACCTTGAGCTTGCGGTTTAGCTCGTGAATACTTTTAACGGCGTAGTAGCCCTCGGCCACCATATTCATTTCGAGCTGGGCCGACTTCACCGAGTAGCCGCGGCCCACCATGGAGCCGAAAGTTCTATTGCGCGAAAACTGCGAGTAGGCCGTCACGAGCAGGTCGCCGAGGTAGGCGGAGGCGGAGAGGTCGCGCGGCTGGGGCGAGATGGCCTGCAGGAAGCGCCGGATTTCCTGCACGGCGTTGCTCACGAGCACGGCCAGGAAGTTGTCGCCGTAGCCCAGGCCATGCGCAATACCGCCGGTGAGGGCAATAATATTTTTCATCACGGCGCAATACTCGATGCCGTCGAGGTCGGCCGCCGGGTGGGCCTGCACGTAGCGGCAGCGCAGCAGGTTGCAGAAGGCCGTGCCCAGGCCCGCCACGTCGGGCGAGCCGATGGTGAGGTAGCTCTGCTTTTCCAGCGCCACTTCCTCGGCGTGGCAGGGGCCGGCGATGACGCCGAGCTGGGTGGCGGGCAGCCGGAAGCGCTCCTGCACGTAGTCCGTCACGAGCAGGTTGCGGCCCGGAATCATGCCCTTGATGGCCGACACGACCCCGCTTTTGTGGCGTAGCGCATCACGGCCCAGCTTGTCGAGCACGGGCTGCACGAAGGCGGCGGGCACGGCCAGCACCAGCCAGTCGGCTTCGGCTACGGCGTCGGTCAGGTCGGTGGTGGGGTACACCAGCTGGCGGTCGAACTGCACGGCCGAGAGGTAGCGCGGGTTGTGGCCGGTGCGCAGCAGATGCTGCACGTCGTCTTTGGAGCGCAGCCACCAGTCCACGCGGGCGCCGTTTTCGGAGAGGATTTTGGTGAGGGCCGTGGCCCAGGAGCCGCCGCCAAGCATGGCAATTTTTTCCATTGTAGGGGTTGCTGGAGCTTGCCGCCGCAAACAGTAACGGGAATTCAGCCCGCAAGCTAGAGCCACCGGGCGCATATTTGCGTCAGCTTGCGTTACCAACTGCCCTTACTTACCCTATGTCCTCCGTCATTGCTGCCACTGCCGCCTTTATTGAAGAGAAATTCGCCGCTGAAGGCTCCGGCCACGACTGGCCCCACATCCGGCGGGTGTGGCAGGTGGCCCGCGCCCTGGCCGCCCACACCCCCGGCCTCGACCTCGAAGTAGTGGAGCTGGCCGCCCTGCTCCACGACATTGCCGACTGGAAGTTTCACGGCGGCGACTACGAGGCCGGCCCCCGCGCCGCCCGCGCCTGGCTGCTGAGCCAGCAGGTGCCCGAGGCCACCATAGACCGCGTAGCGCAGGTTATCCGCGAAGTGAGCTTCAAGGGCCTGGGGGTAGAAACGCCCGTAACCAGCCCCGAGGCCGCCGTGGTGCAGGATGCCGACCGGCTCGATGCCATCGGAGCCATTGGCGTGGGGCGGGCCTTCGCCTACGGCGGCCACAAGGGCCGCCCGCTGCACGACCCCGCCGTACCCCCGGTGGCGCACGCCGACTTCGAGCAGTACAAGCAAAGCACCGCGCCCACGCTCAACCACTTCTACGAGAAGCTGCTGCATCTCAAAGGCCGCCTGCACACGCCCGCCGCCCAGGCGTTAGCCCAGGAGCGGCACCAGTTTATGGAGGCATTCGTGGCGCAGTTTCTGCGCGAGTGGGAGAGTGAGGACGTATAGCCGTAGCGCGAAGCGAAAGCTTCGCGCTACTGTACCTTTACTTACATGAAAATGGGCGCTAAAACCACCACCGGCCTGCACCGGAATCTGCTACTCCTACTACCGCTGCTGCTGGCCCTGCTGGCCGGCTGCCGCACCTGCCCGCTCGATACGTGCCATGTGCGCAAGGCCCACTACCACAACGGGGTGAAATACCGTGCCCGGCCGTTCTGGAAAATGCAGTACCCGGCTATTGGCGAGCGCATTAAGGTGAATAAGCAGAGCGATGGCGGTCGTAAGTCCAGCGACCACAGCAAGCCGCTTAAATAAGCCAGCGCGTCAATTCTGCTTTTTAACAGGGCTAGGGGAGAGGCAGCCCTATTTGTCGTCTACCTGACGGGCGAGGTGGGAAAATCGCGTACACGCTAGGAAAAACGGGTTTTTCGCCGTAACTTGCGCACGCATTGTAGGGTGCGGGGCTCGCCCCCGCCCGTCGTTGAACGGGTCGTCTGGCTCGTTCAACGACGGGCGGGGGCGAGCCCCGCACCCTACTTCTAACCTCCTAATTCCCCCCATGGCTGAAGGCGAAAAAATCATCCCGATAAACATTGAAGACGAGATGCGCGGCGCGTACATCGACTACTCGATGTCGGTTATCATCTCCCGGGCCCTGCCCGATGTGCGCGACGGCCTCAAGCCCGTACACCGGCGCGTGCTCTACGGCATGAGCGAGCTGGGCGTCTCGTACACCAAGAGCCACAAAAAGTCGGCCCGTATTGTGGGCGAGGTGCTGGGTAAATACCACCCCCACGGCGACAGCAGCGTGTACGACACCATGGTGCGCATGGCCCAGGACTGGAGCCTGCGTTACCCGCTCGTAGACGGGCAAGGTAACTTCGGCAGCATTGATGGCGACTCGCCGGCCGCCATGCGCTACACCGAGGCCCGCCTGAAGCGCTTATCGGACGAGCTGCTCGGCGACCTCGATAAAGACACGGTTGACTTCCAGCCCAACTTCGACGACTCGCTGGAGGAGCCCTCCGTGCTGCCCGCCAAGTTCCCGAACCTGCTCGTGAACGGCACCAGCGGCATTGCCGTGGGCATGGCCACCAACATGGCCCCCCACAATCTGACGGAAGTGGTCAACGGCATCGTGGCCTACCTCGACAACGAAAGCATCACGGTGCTCGAACTCATGGAGCACATCACGGCCCCCGACTTCCCCACCGGCGGCATTATCTACGGCTACGAGGGCGTGCGCCAGGCATTCGAGACGGGCCGGGGCCGTATCGTGATGCGGGCCAAGCACCATTTCGAAACGCTGCCTAGCGGCAAAGAGCAGATTATCATCACCGAGATTCCCTATCAGGTGAACAAAGCCTCGATGATTGAAAAAACGGCTGCCCTCATCAACGACAAAGACAACCCCCTCGAAGGCATTTCGGCCCTGCGCGATGAGAGTGACCGAGATGGGATGCGTATCGTGTACGAGATTAAGAAGGACGCCCTCAATACGGTCGTGCTCAACAACCTCTTCAAGCGAACCCAACTGCAAAGCTCTTTCGGCGTCAACAACGTGGCCCTGGTGAAGGGCCGGCCCATGACGCTGGGCTTGCGCGACCTCATCAAGTACTTCGTGGAGCACCGCGAAGAAGTGATTGTGCGCCGTACGAAATTCGAGTTGGCCGAAGCCCAGAAGCGCGCCCACATCCTGGAGGGCTTGCTTATTGCCCTCGACCACCTGGACGAAGTAATCCGGCTCATCCGCGAGTCGCGCGATGCCGAAGTGGCCCGCCTGAGCCTCATCGAGCGCTTTGCCCTGAGTGAGGTGCAGGCCCGTGCCATCCTGGATATGCGCCTGCAGCGCCTCACCGGCCTGGAGCGCGACAAGCTCGTGGCCGAGTACGAGGAGCTGATGCGCCTCGTGGACCGCCTTAAAGCCATCCTGGCTTCGCCCGTGGAGCAGCGCCTGCTCATCAAAAACGAGCTGCTCGATATGCGCGACCGCTACGGCGATGCGCGCCGCACGAGCATCAACCACGCGGGCGGCGACTTCTCGATGGAGGACATGATTGCCGACGAGGCGATGGTGATTACCGTGAGCCGCGAGGGCTACATCAAGCGCACCAGCCTCGACGAGTACCGCACCCAGGGCCGCGGTGGGGTAGGCGCGCGGGGCGCCGGCTCGAAGCAGGACGACTTCACGGAGCACCTGTTCGTAGCCACTACCCACGAGTATCTGCTCATCTTCACCGAGCAGGGGCGCATGTTCTGGCTGCGGGCTTATGAAGTGCCCGAAACAGCCAAAACCAGCAAGGGCACGCCACTACAAAACCTGATTGACAAGCCCAAGGAAGATGCCGTGCGCTCGGTGCTCAACGTGCGCAACCTGCGCTCGCCCGATTACCTGCAGAACACATTCCTGATGTTCTGCACGGAGCAGGGGACGGTGAAGAAAACCCCGCTCGTGGCGTATTCGCGCCCCCGGGCCGCCGGCATCAACGCCATTACCATCAACGAGGGCGACCGCTTGCTCGACGTGCAGCTGCTCAGCGGCGACGCGCAGGTTATCCTGGCATCGCGCTCGGGCCGGGCCGTGCGCTTCCCCGAGGCGGGGGTGCGCCAGATGGGCCGCATGGCGGCCGGCGTGCGTGGCATTCGGCTCAATGAAGCGGAAGCCGACGACAAAGTGGTGGGCATGGTCTGCATCGCCGATGCCAGCCAGGAGCTGCTCGTGGTAAGCGAGCACGGCTACGGCAAGCGCTCGGCCCTGGACGAATACCGCGTGACGAAGCGGGGCGGTAAGGGCGTGCGGGCTATGAAGCTGACCGACAAAACCGGCCGCCTGGTCAGCATCCAGGCCGTATCTGACGCCGATGATTTGATGATAATCAACCGCTCGGGCCTCACCATCCGGCTGAGCATGCGCGAGTTGCGCACCATCGGCCGGGCCACGCAAGGCGTGCGTCTCTTCAAGGTAGCGGCCAACGACGAGATTTCGTCGGTAGCTAAGGTAGCCGCCGCCGTAGAGGCCGAAGAACTGGAAATACTGGTCGCCGAAGCCGTAGCCGGCGACGAGCTGGCCCCGGCCGCTACCTACGCCCGCCTGGCCTCGGAGGACGACGAGGAGGCAACGGAAGCCGATGAGCTGGACTTGGACGAGGAAGACGAACCAGAGCCGGACGAAGAAGAAGTCGACGACGATAGCGAGCAGGAATAACCCGAAAAAGAGGCCGCCGGGGAAACCTGGTGGCCTCTTTTTTGTATACTGTTTTTTGCGCAAGAAGCCAGGTACCTTAGCCGCCTGGCTTTCGTTGGTCGTAGGCGTGTAGTTTTGCTTTTCTACTAATCTACTAATTCCCTTTTCCCCTCTCATGAAAAAAACCTTCTTGACCCTGGCGGCCAGTGCAGCCTTGCTGGCCGCTATGGGTGCCGCTACGCCGGCCCTGGCCCAAACCTCGGCGGTGAACAGCGCCCTGCTCAGCTTGCAGGGTAACCAGCTCGATAAAGCCATGGCCAGTATCAACGAAGCCATTGCCAACGATAAAACCAAGGACAAAGCCAAAACCTGGTTTACCCGCGGCGATATCTATGCCCGCCTGGTAGACCCCACCATGACGACGCTCACAGCCAAGTACACGGCCAACCTGAAACCGGCCGAAACCCTGCAAACGGCGGCCGATTCCTATAGTAAAGCCCTGCAGTTGGACGGCCCCACCGGGGAGTTTGGCAAGCAGGTGCCGGCCCGTTTACAGGGGCTCTACGGCGTGGCCTTCAACGATGCTGTAAAAAATTTCCAGGCCAAGGACTACGACAAAGCTGCCGCAAGCTTCAAGCAAGCCTCGCTGCTGAGCCCCAAAGACACGACGGCGGTACTCTACACCGCGTATGCCCTCGATGCCAAGAAGGACTATACTGGCTCGAAGGCCAGCTACAACCAGCTACTGGGCATGGGCTACAAGTCGGTGCCGGTGTACAGCCGCCTTATTATGCTGGCCAAAGAGGATAAGAATGCGGCCGAAACCAAACAGGTCGTACAACAAGCCTTGGTCGCTTACCCCACCAACAAAAGCTTCCTGATTGAAGACCTGAACCTCTCGATGGGCGGCGGCGGCACCGAGGCCATCGACAAGCTCAGCAAGACCATTGCCGCCGACCCCGGCAATGCCAACCTCTACGCTGTGCGCGGCTCGCTCTACGACAATCAGAAGCCCGCGAAGACGGACCTGGCCGAAGCCGACTATAAAAAGGCTATCGAACTCGACCCTAACACGTTTGATGCGCAGTTCAACCTGGGGGTTCACGGCTTTAACAAAGGTATTGAGTTGGTGAACCGGGCCCGCAAGATGGACATGAAAACGTACACGGCTTCCGGCAAAAAGGTAGAATCTGACGGCAAAAAGATGGTTGAAGCGGCCATTCCGTACTTCGAGAAAGCCCGGATGCTGCAACCCAAAGACGCTGGTGTGCTGCAGTCGCTGCAGAAAGCCTACGCCACCGTAGGCCGCACCGCCGACTCGGACCGCACCCGGGCCGAGCTGGATGCGCTGGGTAAGAAGTAAGCGTTAAGCGAAGCGGCTGGCTGCGTCACCCCGCAAAAAAGCCCCGATGGCCGTACGGCCATCGGGGCTTTTTTGGGAGAAGTGCATAGCAGCTACACTGCCCCGAAATCTGCTTTGGGTATCAGATGGTAATTATCAGTGAGGCTCTATCGGAAGCGGCTTTCTCCGTATAGCTCACCTCTAGTTGGTGCGCGTTGAGCGGGGTAGCCCACCAGATAGTTAGGTTGGGGAAATCGAGGGAGTGCTGCTGCTGCGTCAGCAGGTCGAATAAAATAATTTCGTGGAAGTGCACGAGGATAAGCCACTTATCGAAATAGAAATTGCCCCTGAACGTGGAGGCGCTCGGGCCTTTGCACGAGATGCCGATAGGCGCAAAATCGTGCAGGGTGTCGATGACGAAGCTGACATCTTCCCTGGGCACGAAGAAGTAGCGCCCATCTGGGGAATCCGCCGCGTATTTTTCGCCGATGTCGGTGTAGTGCCACGTCCCGAAGTAGCGCTCGGTAACTACCTGGCCGTTAATTTTCAAGTCAACCTCCCAGAGCAATCGACCATTGTTAGGCTCTGCCCAGCCGAGCCGGATAAGCTCGATGTCATGAAATGCTGATTTGGTAGACTCCATTGGAAAACTGGAAAATACTGGTGCTTAACCGCTTCTGTGTTCAAATTGCCTTACTCGCTGTCGCTTAGCCCGGCGATTATGGCTTCTTCGGCGGGAGTGGCAACTACCCCATTGGCGTCTTTCCAGTAGGGGTGCTGGTAGTGGGTGCCGTTTTCGAAGAGCGAGCGGTGGTGGTATTGCGCTTCCTTGGCAATAGGAGCGGGGTTGGGCAGGACGTTGGTGACGAGCATTTCGGTGGAGAGGTCGTACTGGAAGGCGTCTTTGCCAGCTTTAACAGCAATTCCCCATTCTATTCGC
This sequence comes from Janthinobacterium lividum, assembly GCA_050954465.1. Lineage (GTDB taxonomy): Bacteria > Bacteroidota > Bacteroidia > Cytophagales > Hymenobacteraceae > Hymenobacter. The sequence continues at coordinate 104,845 of JBPBPU010000144.1, read as the reverse complement.
AAAAACTTGAGGTAGCAGTGCCCGTCAAACTGCCGGTAGTCGAGGTGTCGGCGAACGGCAGTTTCTCTTATCTTGATAATGAATAGGTTAATTGATGCCGCATAGGGCTGCAACTCGCTAGGTAGCTCCGAATCTATTGTTTGCAGGTACAGGGTTTGTCGGTCGATGCGAATGGTGCCGCGTTGCAGGTGGTTCTGGTTGTGGGTGGTAGGGGTAAAGCTAATATAGCCATTAATAGCCTGTTCCACGTCCACCACGGAAGGTATATCCTGCATGCGGGTGTTGGCGGCCCGAACCTGCCGGGCCCGCGACTCATTCACCTGCACTTGGATACTGGGCTTATAGATTTTGCGTGAGTTGGCATTGGCTACCACGCGGTAATCGACCAGGCCATCGGCGAATTTAGTATAGTTGCTGTCGATGCGCACAAACTCGCGGTAGTAGGTCTGGAACATCGCGGTAGTAGGTCTGGAACATCGCGGTAGTAGGTCTGGAACAGCGCCGGGCTAAGCCAGTGGGCATGGGTAGCACGGAGGGCCTTTTTGAGCAGGGTTTGCGGAGTGTAGCCCGTCACGGCCACGCTCTGTAGGCTAACCTGCTGGGGCTGTAGCAGCAGCAACAGCGGTGCCCCAGGCACAGTAGCTTTGAGTGGAGCCCGGTAGCTGGCGTAGCCGATGCTGCCTACCACAAGGCTATCAGTGGCCCGGCCGCCCGGTACCAGCAGCTTAAAAACTCCCGCCGCATTAGAAACCGTCCCGACCGCGGAGTGTAGCACGCTAACGGAGGCAAACGGCACCGGCTGGCGGGAAGTAGCCTCCAGCACATGGCCCTCCACGAGTACGGCTGTCCCGGAGCCTGTTGTCGTCTGGCCTCGACTACTGAGGGGAAGTAGTAGGCCGAGTAACAGGTAGTAAGAAAGTAGTTTCATGTTTGGTAAGAAAGCCTCAAGTTACTGGTAGGTGGTAGGGAAGGACGTAAGAAGGGGGTGAAGAGTATTCTGAAAAACTCAACTTAACATAATATTAATTATAAGACAAATATAATTGGCTCATTCACTGCCTGTTGTCGCTGATTCAGCCGGCTCATTGTCTGGTTTCGCACAAGAAGCGGAAGTCTCATCTGAAGCTGGGGCAGTCTGTTGAGTTGATTTTAGTGTAACTTCCATTATGGTAAGACACTTACAGACTACAGGCGAGAAGTAGCGGTTTATTTCCCCGCACTTCTTTTATGAAACGCGCAAAAGAGCGTTGGGCCTGGAAGGCAAAACACAAGCGGCCCAGCTTCCAGAATTACTGGTCACGCGGTGCTGATGTTGGCTGGTGCCACCGGCTAGCCCAAAGTCGCCACCGTTCTCAAACCCGTGAAGCCTTTAGTCGGCTCAAACAAGGTGAAGAGGAAGATTTTGTTCAGTTTCCGTACCACCATCACCACTGGTTGAAATGGTGGTGGTACTAGTCAAAATCAGTCGTCCGACCACTACCTGGTCGCCCAATATGGCCGAACGACTAGTGGTCGGACGACTTTTTCAGTCGTCCGACCACTAGTCGTTCGCCAACGTTTAAAGTTGGGTAAGGACAAGTTACTACTAACGGGGCTTTTTGTTTTCTCATATCACGCCACCAACTGCTCAAACAGCCGCTCCAGTGCCTGCGCTGCGTCGCTGCAGAGCCCCGGATGCACGGCCGACGTCTGCACCACGGTACTGCGCTGGGCAGTGAGCCAGCGGAAGCGCTCGGCCAGCCCCAACTGCCCAATCGGCCCCCCCTCGGGCCGGCCCCAGCAGATGCGCTCGAAGCTGCGTAGGCGCTCGCGTAGCTCAACTGGGTTGGCGTGGCCATCGGTGAGGGCGTGCAGGCGGGTTTCAGGCAGGGCCAGCCGGGCCTGTAAGAAGCCCAGGCGCTGGCAGAGCAGGATAACGCCGGCGTTGAGGAACTCCTCGCGCTCGACACGGGGCACCAGCCGCACCACGGCGTACTCAAATACGTGCAGTTCGGGCATGGTTAGCTTCTTGGACAAAGAAATCGGATTGAGCCAGGCGCTGGCTCAGGAAATCGAAATACCCCTGCCGTTGAGCGGTTGCTGTAGAGTCTGGGGCAGCTTCGAGTAGCCACTGTTCCGGCACCAAGTTTATAATAGCATGCAGCACTTCAGGAGTCAGGCGCTCATGGACCCAGGCATCGGCGGCAGCCAGGTTGCTGGCTTGGGGCAGCAGTACGTGGTCTTTTACCTGCGGAAATGCTCGGGGCTGTGGGCGCAGCTGTGCCCAGCCAGGGCCGGTATGGTGTACGTAGAGGGCGGCCCCGTGGTCTATGAGCCAGAGCTGTTGGTGCCAGAGCAGCATATTAGTGTTGCGCACGGTGCGGTCTACGTTCAGGGTGAGGCAGTCGAGCCACACGATGCGTGAAGCTAACTCCGGGGCTACCGTGGTAACCAGGGCGTCAAACGTATGGGAACCGCTCAGGTAATGCAGGGCCAGGTTTTGCCCGGTGCTGGCGCGCAGCAAATCCTGAATCTCCTCATCGGGCTCGGTGCGCCCGAAGGCTTCATCGAGTTGGCAGAAAACAAGTTCGGGTACGCGTAGGCTCAAAGCGCGGGCCAACTCCCCTACCAGCAGCTCGGCAATTAACACTTTAATTCCCTGTCCTGCTCCCCGAAATTTAAGCACATAGTAAAAGCCATCGTCGGCTTCCACTAAGGCTGGTAGCGAGCCGCCCTCCCGCAAGGGCGCGATATAGCGGGTGACGGCTACTTCCCGCAGGGTGGTTATCTCTGGATACATAGGCAAGGATAAATCAGGGGAAGCTAAGGCTACAGCCGGAGCAGCTATTCCCTGCGTAAAAAACAAGACAAGCGATTCAGGTAACAAAAGTATCAGCAATCACACCATAGGGTACGGAGGTTATAGCCAGTAGTATAAAAGAATAGTATAAGAGATGAGACCCCACAATCACCACGATGGTATACTAAAGTATAAAAAAGTCCAAAATAAATTAGAATTTCTGGACTTTTTTATACTTTAGTATACCATCGCATTTTAAATGCCCGTTTATGTTTTATACTTGCCTATTGTTTTATTGTTTACCGTTTCCACCCTACTTCTTTATACCCACCTGCTCATGCCTAAGCTAATTGACTATCCCCGCACCAGCTACACCGGTGCCTGGGAAGTAGCCGAAGTAGTAGACGATACCGGCGGCAAATGCGCCCTCGATACCTGCGCCCGCAAACTAAACCGCAAAGTAAGTGGCTCCTTTAAGGCCATTGTGGGCTCGGCGGTAAAATTTGGACTACTGACCAGCAAACGGGAAATGCTGGCGACTACTACCCTGTTCCGGCGCATAAAGCACGCTTACGACAAGCAGGAGGAACTCGTGTTTCACCGGGAAGCATTCCTGACTCCACCGCTTTTCACGCAACTCTGCCGCAAGTTCCGCGCCCGGGAATTGCCCGTTGCCATGCTCGATGTACTACTCATCCGCGAGTTTGGGGTAGAAGAAATAAACGCCCAAACCGTAGCGAAAGCTTTTGTTGACGGGGCGCACATGGTGAACCTGCTCGATGAGAACAATGTAGTGGCCGACATCGACCAGCTAGCCGCCCAGCAAGGCCCCCGGCGCGAACTGGCTAATCCTATTCCCGCTACTAATGTCTTCCGGCAACTACCAACTCCCACAGCCGCTGTAGCTGACGAAGACCCCGACGAGCCAACCGATACCTACGACGCAGACGAGCCAGCAGACTCCCCAGAACCAATTGCTACTCCGGTTACCCCCAGAAACACCCCTACCAGCCGCAGTAGCAGCCTGCCCCCAGCCCGCCCGGCCCCGGCAGCAACTACCGACGCAGTAGCCAGCCTGTTTGGCTTTAACCGGTCGGCCGGCCCGGAAATGAGTGCGCTTACCCCTTCTGTACCGCCGCTACCGGTGACGCCCAACCCGGTTACCAAGCCATCTACTACCACAGGCGCTACTCCGGCAACTACCCCCCAAGCCACCCCTCCACCCGAGGCGGCTGCTATCGTTGCAGACGCTGGCAATAAGCTGCTCTTCCGCATCCAACTCGCCGGGCCGGGCATTAACACGCAACTGGACGTGACCGACATTGACGACTTAAGCTTAGTTAGGGCTCTACTGGATAAAATAGAACGCCAACTGAAACGCTAACTCATTCACTGACAGCGCCCACACTGGCTGGTTAATAGTTATGTTAACTAGCCAGTGTGGGCGCTGTCTCTTAGTCTGGCAAGGGCCGACGCTGCCCGGCAGCTATTGTCTGGTGACGCTGGCGCAACACAACCAGCACATCGGCCAATGAAGACCCCGACACCCGCAACAATACCAGCAGGTGATACAGCAGGTCGGCAGCCTCCCCGGTAAGCGCCTCCCGGTTGCCCGCCATCGCCTCAATAACGGCTTCCACCGCCTCCTCCCCTACTTTCTGAGCAATACGGGCCAGCCCCTTCTCAAACAGACGCACCGTATACGAGCCCGGCTCCTGCGCCGGAAACAACCGCCGCTGCTCTACCAGCCGGTCGAGCTCGGCCAGCAGACCCACAGCTGGCATTGGCGAGTTGTTAGCGGCCGCTTGCGGATGAGCAGTGGGCAGCAGGTCTATCTGCTCAGGCTCAGGCAACCCGGCCAGGGGGGCCGGGTCAAAGCAGCTGGTGGTGCCCCGGTGGCAGGTGGGGCCGTGGGGCTGCACAAGCACCAATACGGCATCCTGGTCGCAGTCGGCGTGCAGGCTTACTACCTGCAGGTAATTACCGCTGGTTTCACCCTTGGTCCAGAGGCGCTGCTTGGAGCGTGAATAAAACGTGACGCGGCCCTGAGCCTGGGTTTGCTGCCAGGCCTCGGCGTTGAAGTAGCCCAACATAAGCACTTGGCCCGTAGCCGCATCCTGCACGATGGCGGGGATGAGGTGGTCGGGCATTTTGGCAAAGTCTAATTCCATATCTACTACTTGCTACTTGCTATAAGTGGGCGGCCATCCCTTACGGGCGGCTCGCCGGGGTTTTGGGTTGAAGCAAGTCCCAGAGGTTGCCGTACAAGTCCTCGAAAACGGCCACCGTGGCGTAGGCTTCTTCCCGGGGAGTTTCCCGGAAAGTAATGCCCTGGGCCAGCAGGCGGGCGTAATCGCGCCAGAAATCGTCGGTTTGCAAAAACAGGAACACCCGGCCCCCCGTCTGGTTGCCAATAGCGCGCTGCTGGGCTTCGCCATCGGCCTGGGCCAGCAGCAGGGCAGAGCCACCCGGCTGGCCGGGCGGCCCCACCAACACCCAGCGTTTGGTAGCGCTCAACTGGGTATCGGCCAGCAGCTCAAAGCCCAGCTGCTGGGTATAAAACCGGATGGCTTCCTCGTAATCGGCAACGAGGAGCGTTACGTGGGCTAGCTGCTGCAACATAAGGAAAGACGGAATTAGGAGAATAAGAAAACCAGTTGGGAAGTAGAACAGAAAACCGGATAGCCCTACGCGGGGCGCACGGCCACACCCGCCTCGGCCAGGTATGCCTTGAGGCCCGCTACGGAGAGGTGGCCAAAGTGAAAGACACTGGCCGCCAGCGCGGCATCGGCCCCGCCGGGAGCCAGCACAGCGCGGAAATGCTTCGCCTCCCCTGCCCCGCCCGAGGCCACTACCGGCACGGGCACGGCCGCCGCCACGGCCCGCGTCAGAGAAAGGGCGTAGCCGTCGCGGGTGCCATCGTGGCTCATGGAAGTGAGCAGGATTTCGCCCGCGCCCCGCCCGGCGGCTTCGCGACACCAGGCCAGGGCGTCGCGCCCGGCCGGGTGCCGGCCGCCGTGGGTGAATACTTCCCAGGTTTCGGCCTCGGTTTCCCCGGCCGGGGCAGCGGACAAAGCGGCTGCGGTAGCCCCGGTGGCGTGGCGGGCATCAACGGCCACTACGATGGCCTGGCTGCCGAAGCGCCGCGCCAACTCATCGATGATGCCGGGCTCGCGCAGCACGGCGGAGTTGAGGCTCACCTTGTCGGCCCCGGCCAGCAGCAGGGCTTCTACATCGGCTACGGCCCCAATGCCGCCCCCCACGGTAAACGGGATGTTGACTTCGCGGGCTACGTTGCGCACCAGCTCCAGCAGGGTGCGGCGCTTCTCCACGGTGGCCGTAATATCGAGCAGCACCAGCTCGTCGATGCCCTCGCGGGCGTAGCGGGCCGCCAGGGCTACGGGGTCGCCGGCATCGCGCAGGTCTACGAAGTTGGTGCCCTTCACGGTGCGGCCGTTCTGCACATCAAGGCAGGCAATGAGGCGTTTGGTAAGCATAAAAAGGGGCTATAAAAAAGTAGATGTTCTGGCCGCTGGCCGAAGCATCGGTTGGAGCTGGGCCAGCAGCTGCGCCCCCACATACTGCCCGAACCGGGCAGCCCCGCCCCGCCCCCGCCGGTAGTAGGCATCCCAGTAGCTAACAACCCGAGCCTGCGTTTGCTGCCAGTAGCGTGGGTTTTCGTGCAGCAGCTTACCAGTAGCGGCCAGCAGTTGCGGAGTTACGTAAGCTGCCAGCAATTCCAGAATCTCTTTTACGTAGTCGCCCAGCAAGCTGCATATAAAGGGCACGCTGAATGCTTCTGACTGGCCCGGTTGCCTCAGTAGCTGCTCCAGCCGCCACTGCCTGACCCAGCCGGTATGGTGCCGCAGATACAGACACTGCAGCATCTGCTGCTGCTGGTTGGTCAAGCGCTGCTCAGCCACGAGCGGTGGCTCGGCGAAATATACCCGGTAAGGTAGGAACAGCTTAACTCCTTGCCAGGTAATGGGCCAGAACTCCTGGTCAACCGGGTGAGTTGTTGCCTGCGGAATCAGCTCCCAAACCGGGCGTAGTTGCTCCTCACTCACGGAGGGGAATAAGGCACACAGCTGCAGTAGCTCCATTGTAGAGGGAATTTTAGTTGCCGGGCTATTTAGGTTAGCGGCTTAACTCCACCCGCAGTTCCGCTTCCGTGATGGTACCCTCGTAGAGCGCCTTGCCCACGATGGCCCCGGCCAGGCCCAGCGCCCGCAGGGCCGCGAGGTCGGCCACGGTCGTGACGCCGCCGCTGGCCACGAGCCGGGCCGCCGGATACTGCTGCTGCAAAGCGGCGTAGGTGGCGGTGGCGGGGCCTTGCAGCTGGCCGTCGCGGCTTACGTCGGTACAGATAAATGTGGTGGCCCCGACCGCCAGGTACGCCCCGATAAAGGCGGGCAGCGTCTGGGTAGATTGCTCGGTCCAGGCGTTTACGGCGATATAATCGCCTTTAAAATCGGCCCCGATAACGATGCGCCCGGCCCCAAAACGGGTTAGCCACTCCCCTACCAGCGCCGGCTCGCGTGCCGCAATGCTGCCAGCCGTGAGCTGCGCGGCTCCGGCCGCAAACGCCTGTTCGGCCGCCGCCGTGGTCTGGATGCCGCCTCCAAAGTCGATGTGCAGCCTCGTGTGCCGGGCCAGGCGCTCAAGCACCGCCAGCTGGCGCGGCTCGCGGGCCCGCGCCCCGTCGAGGTCTACCAGATGCAGGTGGGTAGCGCCCAGCTGCTCGAAGTACTGGGCCTGCGCCAGTGGGTCGGCCGCGTAGGTGGTCTGGCGGGCAAAATCGCCGCCCGTCAGGCGCACGCACTGGCCGTTGATGAGGTCGATGGCAGGAATAAGATGCATGCTGGTAGGGCGAGGAGCGGGTAGTTCGCGGGTAAGAGGAAAACAGGTGAACGCGGACTACGCAGCCTGCACTGCGAATTCGGCTAGCTGGTAGAGGGAGCTAGCGGGTGGGCCGAGCCGACGCAGCCACGGCTGCCGGGCCAGCTCCTGCGTGCCAGGCCCGTAGGAAAATATTCTCAGAGGTTTATGCTGCGCCACTCGCGCTAGTTGGGCGAGCACACTGGTCAGGATGTGGCCCGTGAACGGGGTGAAGAAAAAGAAGATGCTACCATCGGCATACGCCAGGGAGCGGGCATCGGCGCAGTGAAACTGCACTCCCGAGGTAAGACCTAAGGCGTCGGCACAGGCCTGCGCATAGCGGCAATAGGCGGGCTCAATCTCGACGCCCCGCACGGTGGCCCCGCTCAGCAGCCGCACCAGCAGCGGTACCTGACCCAGGCCCGAGCCCAGGTCGTAGAACGTGTCCTGGGGCGTGATGTTCGCGGTCAGCTCCCAGATAATGCGAGCGGGTGTTTTCTGGTAATACACCATCTCCGGCGCCAGGGCCACCGTGGGCTGTGGCGGGGCCACCTCACCCAGCAGGCCATTGGTGAGCACATCGAGGCTGTCGTAGCTGGTAGCCTCCCCCGCGCCGGGGCCGGTAGGCAGGCCTGTGGGCCCGACCAGCGCCGCCAGCAGCGCCCGCAGCGCGGCCGGCGGGTACTGCCCCGCCCGGATAGCCGCCCGCAGCCACCGAAACAGCTGCTGGTCGAGGGCTTCGAGGCGGGCCTGCAGGGCCTCGGCCTGCTGGTGCAGATGGCGTAACGCGGCTGAGTCTCCGGCTTCCAGCAAGCCCGCCAGCCGGTCGGTAACGTGCAACTCCAACTCGTCCAGGGCATCGGCCCGACCGGCAAAACCAGCTTCCTCGAACAGCGCGGGCTGGGCCGACAAGGTGGCCAGCACCTGCTGCATTTGCGCCACAGCCAGGTGCTCCTGGATAGTGGCGGTGGCGCCGTTGCTGGCCGGCTGCTGGCGGTAAGGGCTTACCACGGGCCATCGCTGAGAAAGTTTTTCAGAATCTGCTCGCCCACGGAGCCGCTTTTCTCGACGTGAAACTGCACCCCATAGAAATTACGGTACCGCACGGCGGCACTAAACGACACGCCCGCCGGGTAGCTGGCCTGCGCAATGGTGTAGTTGCCTACGGGCGCATAGTAGCTGTGCACAAAGTAAACGTAGTCGGCGGGCGGGGCCAGCGAATTGGCAGCGGCTACCAGTTGGTTCGAGTCCGGCTGGGGGCTGTGGGTATCGCCAGGGCCCTGCGCCCCGGCCAAGCCGGTAAAGAGCGGAGTGTGCAGGTCATGGAGGTTATTCCAGCCCATGTGAGGGACTTTATCTACGGCATCAGGGGGGGTGAAGCGCACCACGTCGAAGGGCAGGATGCCTAGCATACTGGTGCCCCCGGCCGGCCCCTCGGCACTGTGGCGGCCCAGCAACTGCATGCCCAGGCAGATACCCAGGAAGGGCTGCTCCAGGGTAGGCAGCAGTTGGTCGAGGCCGGCGGCGCGCAAGGCGCGCATGGCCGAGCTGGCCTCGCCTTCGCCCGGAAACAGCACCCGGTCGGCCCGCCGGATGCGGGCGGGGTCGGCGGTGAGCGTGGCGTTTGGCACGCCCAGGCGCTCTAAGGCAAAGAGCACCGACTGCACGTTGCCGCCCTGGTAGTCTATTACGGCAATGTCCATTTGTTTAACATTTGTTAAAGATTAAATCTACCTTATTGCTCAAATGGTTAATGACCTTACAGCACCCCCTTCGTGCTGGGGATAACGTTCTGACCAGCCGGGTCGCGCACCAGGGCCATTTTAATGGCTTTGGCGACGGCTTTGAAGATGGCTTCTATTTTGTGGTGCTCGTTGTCGCCCGCACAGGTGATGTTGAGGTTACAGCGGGCAGCATCGGAGAAGCTTTTAAAGAAATGGTAAAACAGCTCGGTGGGCACATCGCCCACCCGCTCGCGCCGGAAGTCGGCGGCCCACACCAGCCAGGGCCGGCCCGAAAAGTCGATGGCGGCCTGGGCCAGCGCATCGTCCATGGGCAGCAGAAAGCCGTAGCGGTTCACGCCGCGCTTGTCGCCGAGGGCTTCGGCATAGGCCGCCCCAATGGCCAGGGCCGTGTCTTCCACGGTGTGGTGCTCATCGATGTGCAGGTCGCCTTGCGTGCGCACGTGCAGGTCGCAGCCGCTGTGCTTGCCGAGCTGGTCGAGCATGTGGTCGAAAAAGCCCAGCCCGGTCTGGCAGTCGGTCTGGCCGGTGCCGTCGAGGTTGAGGATGACTTCGATGCGCGTTTCGTTGGTGGTGCGCATGACGTGGGCGCGGCGCGGCGGGCGGCGCAGGTGTTCGAGCACTTCGGCCCAGCTCGTGGTGCTTAGCTCGGCGCGGGCGTCGGCCTCGGCGTGCAGCAGAATGGCGCGGCAGCCCAGGTTGCGGGCCAACTCTACGTCGGTGTGCCGGTCGCCCAGGACGTAGGAGTGCGCCAAGTCGTAGCCTTGGGCAGGGTCGAGGTAGCGGGTGAGTAGGGCCGTGCCGGGCTTGCGCGTAGGGGCCGGCGCGTGGGCAAAGCTGCGGTCGATAAGGATTTCGGCGAACGCGACCCCCTCCCCTACCAGAATGTCGAGCATTTTTTGCTGGTAGGGCCAGAAGGTTTCCTCGGGGAAGCTGCTGGTGCCCAGGCCGTCCTGGTTGGTTATCAGCACCAACTCGTACTCGCCCTCGCGGGCCAGCGCTGAGAGGGCCGTGATGGCACCCGGCACAAAATCGAATTTGTCCCAGGCATCAATTTGGTAGTCGGTGGGCGGCTCCACCAGAATGGTGCCGTCGCGGTCGATAAAGAGGGCTTTTTTCATAAGGTAGCGCGGACTCGGTAGTCGGCGGATGAGGCTGGCAGTAGCCAGGTACAGGGCTCCGTGGGTTGGCCAGTGGTGGCTGATAGTGCACGCGGGCTTGGCGCGGTGCGCCCTAAACGGAGTGCCACTCCGTTTTTACTGGGGCAGCAGGGCGTCTACGAATTGGCTGTAGGCTTCGCCGAAAGGCAGCTCCTGGTTTTCGACCAGACGGCGGCGGGTAGTTTCTACCGGCTGCTGGGTGTGCGGGTTGAGGCCCGCTTTGCGGTAGTCTTCCCAGTACACGCCTACGCCGCGCTTTTGCCAGGCGGGCAAGTCGTTATAATTGATGCCATTGGCAAAGAGCAAGTCGTGCTTGGCGGCGGTGGGCTGGCCCTTTACCTGGGCCGTGGCCTCGCTTACGGAGCGGCCCTGCTTGCGCAGCAGCCAGTAGCAGTGGGCATTGAGCGCGTTGCGGCCCGCGTCTTCCTGCCGCCAGCGGAAGTAGTCGACTACCAGCTCGCGCGTGGGCAATTGGGAGAGGCGGCAGTCGAACACGCCCACGTCGCCGAGCAGCAGTGAGAACCTGGCCGACGCTTCGCCCGCCAGCACAGAGAGGTACTTGCGCAGCTTGCGGCCGAACGAGTCTTCGGTGGGGTACAGCAGCAGCGAAATTTCGTCGCTCTGGATGTAGCCGTACACCACGCGGAAGCCGCAGTCGAGCAGGTGGCGGGTGGTGGCGGCCATGTAGTCGCGCATCCGCGCATCGAAGGGCGCTTCAAACGGATGCACTTCCTTGGTGAGGCGGGTAAAGCCCCGCCCGTCGAGGCGGGCCACCAGGTAGAGGCCGGGCAGGGCGCAGTGGTCGTGGGCGGTTTCGTAGACGCGCAGGCGGGCGTCGAGGTCGTCAAATTTCATCTTGCCAATCGGTTAGCTCAAATGCCGGGGTGCCGCCCTCGTTGCCCAGGGCCCGCACAAAATACAGGTAATCGAAGCCCTCGGCGCGGGCCGGCAGCTCCAGCCGGTTGCGCGTGGCGCGGATGCCGGGCTCGGGCACGCGGCGCTCGGCCGGGCGCTGCTGGTTGCGCAGCAGCGCCTCGGCGGCTACCGACTGAAAAAAGTAGCCCACCACCTCGTAGCCCGCCGCCCGCGCCGGCCCGATATACGTGGCCCGCTCAGCCTGCGTGGGGTTGGTGTTGTCGATAACGCAGCGCATCCGGGTTGCGAGGCAGGTGCGCAAGAGCTGCTGCTCGCGGTGGCGGGTGCGCAGCAAGTCGAGGCTCAGGCGCAGGTGAGAGTGAAAAAACCGCTGCTGGTAAAACGTGGATTTGCCAGTAGCCTGGATGCCGCAGAAAAGCACAAGTTGCATGGGAAGTAGCGCGGACTTTGTAGTCCGCGTTCAGGTTGTAGCGCGGAATCCGGATTCTGCGGTTGGTTGTAGCGCGGACTTTGTAGTCCGCATTCAGAACAATGGCGCGGGCGCGGACTACAAAGTCCGCACTACAGCTTCAAACTCCCCTAGCGCCGCTACCAGCGCCTCGTTTTCGGCCGTAGTGCCTACTGTCAGGCGCAAGGTGCCAGCGCAGGCGGCCTGGCTGGGGCGACGCACGACAATGCCCCGGCTCAGCAGAAACTGGTACACGGCCCCGGCGTCGGGGTGAAAGCGGGTGAGCAGGAAGTTGGCGTCGGAGGGGTAAACGTGGGCCACGAGGGGCAGGCAGGCCAAGGCAGCTTGCAGCCAGGCGCGGCCGGCCAGCAGCTGCGCCCGCATAGCCCCGAAGCGGGCGGTGTCGGCCAGGGCGGCCAGGGCCAGCTGCTGGGTATTTTCGGAGACGTTATACGGAGCCTTGATGCGGCTCAGGTAGCTCACCAGGGCCGGCGCGGCGAAGGCCATGCCCAGGCGGATGCCAGCCAGGCCCCAGGCTTTGGAGAAGGTTTGCAGCACTACCAGGTTCTCGAACTCGGCCAGGCGAGTGGTCCAGCTGGGCGCGTCAGCAAAGTCGGCGTAGGCTTCGTCTACCACCACCAGGCCCCGGAAACCGCGCAAAATAGTCTCGATGGCTTCGGCGTGGAGCAAATTGCCGGTGGGGTTATTGGGCGAGCAGAGAAACACGATTTTGGCCGACGACGCTACGATTTGCGCCACCGCCTGGTGGCTGAGCTGAAAATCGGCGTCGAGCGGCACCCGCTCCACGGCCACGTCGTTGAGGGCGGCGGCTACTTCGTACATGCCGAAGGTAGGCGGCGTGGTGAGCACGGCGTCGTGGCCGGGCACGCCCACCAGGCGCACCAGCAGGTCGATGGCCTCGTCGGAGCCGTTGCTGAGGAACACCTGGGCCGGGCTTAGGCCCTTGAGCGCGGCCAGCGCCGCCCGCACTGCCCGCTGATGCGGGTCGGGGTAGCGGTTGTAGGTGGCGGGACCGGCGCTGCCCAGGCTGTTTTCGTTGGCGTCGAGCATCACCCGCGCTTCGCCCGTAAACTCGTCGCGGGCCGAAGAATAAGGCTGCATGGCCCGCACATTGGGGCGAATAAGAGTTTCGAGGTCGTACATAATAAGTAAAGTTTGTAGGGTGCGGGGCTTGCCCCCGCCCGTCGTTGTTATAGCTTTTTCAACGACGGGCGGGGGCAAGCCCCGCACCCTACTCCAAGCGGCGCACGGCCACAGCGTGGGCGTGCGCCTGCAGGCCCTCGGCTTCGGCCATGGCCTCGACCACGGGGGCGAGGGCGGACAGGCCGGCGGCAGTGAGCTGCTGGAAGGTTATTTTTTTATAGAACGAATCGAGCGATACGCCGCTGTAGGCGCGGGCGTGCCCCCCGGTGGGCAGGGTGTGGTTGGTGCCGGAGGCGTAGTCGCCCACGGCTTCGGGCGTGAGGTGGCCCAGGAACACCGACCCGGCGTTGATAACTCCGGCGGCCAGGGTTTCGGGCGCGGCCACGGCCAGGATGAGGTGTTCGGGGGCGTACTCGTTGCTGAAGGCGAGCATGGTAGCCGCATCGGGCAAGAGCAGGGCGCGGCTTTCGGAGAGGGCCTGCCGGGCCACCTCGGCGCGGGGCAGCAGGGGCAGCTGGCGCTCCAGCTCGGCGAGCACGCCGGTAAGCAGGTCTTCGGAGTCGGTGAGCAGCACTACCTGCGAGTCGGGGCCGTGCTCGGCTTGCGAGAGCAGGTCAGCGGCTACGAAGGCGGGGGTAGCGCTGGCATCGGCCATGACGAGGACTTCGGAGGGGCCGGCGGGCAGGTCGATGGCCACGCCGCGCTGGGCGGCCAGCTGCTTGGCCGCCGTGACGTAGCGGTTGCCGGGGCCAAAAATCTTGTCGACGGCCGGCACCGTGGCCGTACCCACCGTAAGGGCAGCCACGGCCTGCGCTCCGCCGGCTTTCACAATAGTGGTGAAACCCAGCTCCTGGGCCACAAACAAAATGGCGGGCGCCACGCGGCCGTCGCCCCGGCCGGGCGGCGTGCAGAGCACCACCTGGCGGCAGCCCGCCAGCCGGGCCGGCACCCCCAGCATGAGCAAGGTGCTGAAGAGCGGGGCCGAGCCGCCCGGCACGTAGAGCCCTACCCGCTCCACGGCCACGCTGCGCCGCCAGCAGCGCACGCCGGGCATGGTTTCCACCACGGCCTCCACTTCGGGCGGGCGCTGGGCGGCATGAAACGTTTCGATGTTCTGCCGGGCCTGCCGGATGGCGGCCCGCAGCGCGGCGGGCACCTGAGCCGCCCCGGCCGCCAGCTCCTCAGCCGAAACGAGCAGGCTGGTGAGGTTGGGGGCCCCGTCGAGTTGGGCGGCGTATTGGCGCAGGGCTTCGTCGCCGCGCCGGGTTACGTCGTCGAAAATCTCGGTGGCGCGGGCTAGCACGGCGGCGTTGCTTTCGGGCTGCGGGCGCTGCTGCAGCGCGGGCCACTGGGTGCGGTCGGGGTTGCGGAAGACTTGCATTTTTATTTGGTTCCTGGTTTCGGGTTCCTGGTTTCAAAAACAGGCATTAACTACCCTACCCGCTTTTCAATGGCCAGTACCAGGATGCCCTCAGCGCCAATGGCCTGGAGCTGGTCGGCGATGTGCCAGAAATTGTCTTCGTCTACTACCGACTGCACCGACACCCAGCCCGGCTCGGCCAGCGGCGTGATGGTGGGGGCCTTGATACCGGGCAGCAGGGCTTTTACCGCTTCCAGGGCTGTGGTGGGGGCATTGAGCAGAATGTATTTCGAGCGCTGGGCGCGGCGCACGGCCTGCATGCGAAAGCGTAATTGGGCGAGCAGGTCTTGCTTTTCGGCGCTGAGTTGGGGGGCGGCAATGAGCACGGCCTCGGAGCGGAAGATGGTTTCGACTTCGCGCAAGCCGTTGCCCAGCAGCGTGGAGCCGCTGCTTACCAAATCGCAGATGGCGTCGGCCAGACCGATGCTGGGGGCAATTTCGACCGAGCCGCTGAGCGTGTGCAGCGTGGCCTGCACCCCCTGGCCGGCCAAATATTCGCCCAGCAGGCGGGGGTACGAGGTGGCAATGCTTTTGCCTTGCAGGTCGGCGGCCGAGGCGTAGGCGGCGGTGCGCGGCACGGCCAGGCTCAGGCGGCACTTGCCGAAACCGAGGGGCTCGACTTCGAGGCCCGCACCGCCGGCTTCCACGAGCACGTTCTGGCCCACGATGCCGAGGTCGGCCACGCCGTCCTGCACGTAGCCGGGGATGTCGTCGTCGCGCAGAAACAGGATTTCGAGCGGAAAATTGCTGGCCTCGACCTTGAGCTTATAGGAAGACGAAACGAAGCTGATGCCGCACTCCCGGATGAGCTGCAGGGAGTCGTCGGAGAGGCGACCGGACTTTTGAATGGCTAAGCGTAGCATGACCGCAGATTTAACGGATTTAACGGATTTCGCGGATACGCCCGCAAGCGGGCTGACGGCGATTGGGGGAGTTGAGGGCTGGGTTTGCCGGCCGCTGGCAACTCTTTTTTTCCGAACTAATGAGTGGTGGATTTCCGGCCAGATGCAGGCTGGAGCGGAGGTGGAGACGCAGGCGGCTGGCAAACTGGGGCTACGGGTAGTAGCTGCCAGTTTGGTGGCCCGGTCTCCTAGCGATGATGGTGAGGATGCGTAAGCGCGGCTTCGGCCAGTTGCGCGGCCTGCCCGGTAGCGGCCCGGCCCGTAGTCGGGGCCAGTAGCGCGGGGCTGAGAGCAGGTAGCAGGCGGCAAGCGGTGGTCATCGGGGCGCAAAGGTAGGCCGGGGCCGGCTAAAAACGTCGGGGCGCAAAAAAGTCGGTGGGCGGCTACCTTCGGGCCAATGAGCAGTTTCTTGCAGATACTGGAAACCCTGAGGCCGCTGAGCGCGGGCCTGCGGGCGGCGCTGGCCGGGGCCGTGCAGCGCGAGGCGCTGCCCGCCCGGTACCAGTTGCTACAGCCGGGGCAGGTGGCGCGGCGGGTGTATTTCGTGGAAGCCGGGCTGGTGCGTGGCTACGCCCTGCACGAGGGCCGCGAGGTGTCGTCGTGGTTTATGCGGGAGGGCGATTTTGTGATTTCCGTGGTGAGCTTCTTCACCCAGACGCCCTCGACCGAATACCTGGAGCTGCTGGAAGACAGCGTGGTGCACGCCATCAGCCACGACGACCTGCACCGCCTCTACCGCGAGTTTCCCGAGTTCAACCTCTTTGGGCGGGTGCTCACCGAGCGCTACTACGTGCAAAGCGAGCAGCGTGCCTACCAACTGCGGGCCTTGCCGGCGGCCGAGCGCTACGCCACCCTGCTGCGCGAGTTTCCGCAGGTGTTTCAGCGGGTAGCCGGCAAGCACATTGCCTCATACCTGGGCGTGGCCGCCGAAACGTTGAGCCGGCTGCGGGGGAGGTAGCCAGGCAACTTAAGCGGCTCGGGAAGTTATCGGGTAGTTTGTCCAGCGCTTCAGCGCTGGGTCAGCAATGTTACTGATTTTTTTCAGGGCTTTAGCCCCTGTGCCGCCTAGTACCGGTAAGGGCTAAAGCCGGGTGAAAAGGGGCCTTTCCGCCCCGGTGCTGAAGCGCCGGGCAAACTACCCGATAACTTCCCGGACGAGGTACTGACAACGGTGTCGAAAATGACTTTTATCAAGAAGTAGCGGGTAGCGGGCCAGGACCTTTGGAGTAGTCAATCGGTATCTCAACCCTTACCCCATGCGCTCCAAACAACGCTTCCTGCTGGCCCTGCTCGCCGGCTTCCTGCTCGCCCTGGCTCTGGGCATCCGCCCGGCCGTCCACCTGTGGCAAGCCCACCGCCGCGATGTGCCCGCCCCGCGCCCGCTGCCCCCCGGCCTAGCCGATGATGGCAGCCACCTCAACGCTACGCCCGTGGCCCAGCAACTCAGCGTGGCGGCTGATACGGCTGCCGCGCTGGTTCAATTGCGGCACCTGCTGGCTCTGGCGCGGGTGCGGCACCTGCCGGTAGCCCTGGTGGGAGCGCAGCACAGCCAGGGCGGGCACACGCTGGCGCGGGGCGGCATCCGGCTCAACATGCTGCCCTTTAACTGTATGCGCCTCGATACCGTTTCGCAGGTGCTCACGGTAGGCAGCGGGGGGCGCTGGGCCGAGGTCATTCCCTACCTCAACCGCTACGGGCGGGCGGTGGGCACTATGCAGTCGGACAACGTGTTTTCGGTGGGCGGCTCGCTGAGCGTGAACTGCCACGGCTGGCAGCCCAACCAGCCGCCCATTGCCGCCACGGTGGTGTCGCTGCGCCTGCTGCTCGCCGATGGCCGCCTGCTTACTTGCAGCCGCACGCAAAACCAGGAGCTGTTTTCGCTGGCGCTTGGAGGCTACGGGCTGCTGGGCATCATCCTCGATGCCCGCCTGCGCACGGTGCCCAATGCCGTGTATGCCTACCGGCGCGTGGCGAGCCCGGCCACCGACTACGTGGCTACCTACGCCCACCACGTCGATAAGAACCCCCGCGCCCGCCTCGCCTACGGCCGCCTCAACGTGACGGCGGAGAATTTTCTTAACGAGGCGCAACTCAACTACTTCGATGAGGTGCGGGCGGCGGGGCCGGGCTACTCGATGGCCGCGCCGGGGCTCTACGAGGTGAAGCGGGCAGTATTTGTGGGCTCGAAGCGCGACGCCTACGGCAAGCGCCTGCGCTGGCAGGCCGAGCAGGCGTTTTCGCGCAGCCAGGTGGGGGCCGAGTACAGCCGCAACCAGATTATGAATGAGAGCCCCGCACTCTACCTCAACCGCAGCGCGGGCCAGACCGACGTGCTGCACGAGTATTTCATTCCCCGGCGCCGCTTCAACCAGTTTCGGCGGGCGCTGCAGCAACTCGTGCCCGCCCACCAGGCCGACCTGCTCAACGTGACCTTGCGCAACGTGTACGCCGACCACGACACGTTTCTGCCCTACGCCCGCGAGGAAATGTTTGGCTTCGTCTTGTTTTTCAACCAAGCCACCACCCCCGCCGCCGAAGCCGACATGGCCACCCTCACCCAAACTCTTATCGAGGCGGCCCGGCAGTGCGGCGGCACCTACTACCTGCCCTACCGCCCGCACGCCACCCCGGCGCAGCTGCGGCAGGTGTACCCGCAGTGGCCCGCGTTTGTGGCCCGCAAGCGAGCGTATGACCCAGATGGAGTGTTCCAGAACGAGTTTTGGCGGCGGTATGGGCCGGCATTTTGAACGAATGCCGCTGACTTGTCGTAAGTTTGCTACTACCGTATTTGCGGTAGTAGTCCGGCTTAGGTTTTCCGGCCGAAACTCTCTCAGGCCCTCGCCATGCAGTCTTTCATCATTCCTGTGCTTGCCGCCACGGCTTCCAGCGTAGCCCTGGGCATGGCGCTTACCACCTGGCGGCGTCTCACCAAGGGCCTTGATAAGGGTGATATTACCGTAACGCGCAAGGGCGGCGACAAATCTGTGACGTTGCCCCGCAATTACAGCCCTGCCGCCGTGGAGCAGCTGCTGGAGTTGACGGCATAGTCCGTTTATTTATAATGAAAAGCTGGTCGAAACGTGTTTCGACCAGCTTTTTTTATGCTTCGGGGTCAGCGGGCGGCGTGGGCGGCACTACCACCAGCTCGCTCATCCGGTGTTCGTGCAGGCGCTCGCGTAGCTGCTGGATATGGGCCGCTAGCTGCGGGCGCTCGGGGGCAGTGGGCGGCAAGTTGCGCAACTGCTTTTCCATCTGCTGCAAGTACCGCTCGGAGCGCCGGGTGGGGGCCGAGGCTTTGCGGTCGGCCAGCCGCTCCTGCCACCACTCCCCTACCAGCGAGGTAATGCCCACGCTCAGGAAGGGAGCGCACATGCCCGCCACGGCCGGCATAATCTTGCCCGGCAGCAGGGCCGCCAGCCCCACCAGGGCAGTGGTAATGGCATCCTTTAACTCAATACCTTTGGCCGCAGGAGCCGGGGCAACAACTTCGGGGGCAGATTCAGCCATTAGTACAGGCAGGGACAACGCGAGCCTGCGGACCGCAAAGTACTGCCGAAACCGCTGTTTTTACGGCAAGCTACGCGGCTGCTCCACCACGCTCCTGCACCGCAAACCACCTACCCCAGCACCCGCCCGATGGCCGCCGCCACCAGCTCGGGGTGGTAGTAATGGGCAAAATGGTCGCCCGGAATTTCCAGGTACGGCTCGTCGGGCGGCAGGATAATGGTATCGCGGCGGGCGTGCAGGCGCAGCTCCGGCTGCGTGCGCAGCGGCGGCACGGGCGCAAACAGCACTTGCAGCTGCCGGTGCACGTAGCGGCGGCTGTGGTGGGCCATGCCATCGGCCAGGAGATTATAAAACTCACGCGACTCGTCGGCCGGGTAGTTGCGCTTGGCGCGCTCGCGCAGCAGGCGGTTGCGCCCCACTCCCGACCATGCGTAGAGGGCCAGCGCCAGCGGGTGGCGCACGGCCGATACAATCTTGCGCTGGTCAGTGAAGCCGCTGAGCAGCACGGCCGTAGCCCCGGTCTGCTCTTTGATATGGGCCGCCAGCCAGCCGCCCATCGAGTGGCCGATGAGCACGTCGGCCGCCGTAATCTGGTGGCGCTGGGTTAGGTGCCGGGCCAGGGTCACGGCCGTGGCCGGGCCGCCGGGCTGCCAGCGGGCAAATTCCGGCTCCAGGTCGAGGGGCACTACCTCGGCAGCGGGCAGCAGGGGAAGCAGGGTGTCGAAGGTGCTGGGGCCTTCGATGTAGCCGGGCAGCAGCAGCAGGCGCTTCATGCAGCGAGCCAGTGGCGGACGGCCGCGCAGCAGGCGCTTACCGGGCGGCGAAAGACTACTTTATGATACACCGCCCCAAAGCAGGTAGCGCACATCAGAAAATTGGCTACTGCATAGGAGTTTAACAACGGGTATTCAGACGCCAGCCACTGGCCTAGAAATAGAGAATTCGCCCCGAAAGCCAGCAGCAACAGCGCATAACTCCAAAAGGCATTTTCCCGCTTTGCCAGCATCTGCAAGGCAACATTGCCAAAGCCTCCGAATAATACGGCGCACGCAGCAGGCATAAGGCAAATCAGTAACAGCCCATAGATAGTGTCTGTAATGAAAGGCAAAAACCCTGTACGAACAGATGCCGCGGTAGCTGAGCTGGTGTGGATAGCCAGCAAAAAGCGCCCGAAAACAAATACAGAATCTACAGCGAACAGCAACCACCGGAAACTTGGATTGAAGGTTTTCATAGCACATCTGATTATATACTGACGCCCTCCCGTGCAGACTTGCAGCGCCCACGCTACGGCTTAAAAATGGGCTATCGCCCGCAGGTTCACCACGCGCTGCGAGAGGTAGCTGGGCACGCCGTAGGTGCGGCCGTTCACGTCCTGGAGGTAGCTGTAGCCGGCTACGTTGTTGGCCCCGAGGATGTTGAGGATTTCCAGGCTCAGCCAGAAGCTGCTCAGGGTGTAAGGGTGCGGCTTAGGGCCGGGGGCGCGCAGGGCCAGGATTTTAGAGAAGCCGATGTCGACGCGCTGGTAAGAGCGGGTCAGGGCCTGGTCGCCGCGGTCCTGGGGCCGGCTGGGGGGGCTGAAGGGCAGGCCGGTGCCGAACACCAGGTTCACGTAGCCGCGCACGGTGGGGTTATCGGGCAGGTGGTCCTGGAAGAAGATGCTGGCCGTCAGGCGCTGGTCGGTGGGCCGCCGAATCCAGCCCAGGGTTTCGAAGCCGGTGCGCTTGTTGTTGGCGTTGTAGGTGGAGGTGGTATCGCCCTTTTCCTGGGTGCTGAGCAGGCCCAGACTAATCCACGACTCGACGCCTTTCACGAACTCGCCGCTGAGGCGGGTTTCGAGGCCGGCCGCGTAGGCCGTGGCGTTGTTGGTGGCGTAGTAGCGCAGGCGCACGTTGTCCACTTCGTAGGGAATGACGTCGGTGAGGTACTTGTAGTACGCCTCGGTGCTGAGCCGGAAGGGCCGGTCCATGAGGTGTACCTGCACCTCGCGGCCCATCACGAAATGCAGCGACTTCTGCGCCCGCAGTTCGGGGTTGAGCTGGCCGCGAAAATCACGCAGCTCGCGGTAGAAGGGCGGCTGCGCGTAAAGCCCGGCCGCCAGCTTCCAGATGCGCTCGGGGTGGTGGGGGCTGCGGGCCGAAAACTGCACCCGGGGGCTAACCACAACCTGCTGGTTTACCGACCAGTAATGGCCCCGCACGCCGTAGGTGAGCGTGCGCAGCGAATCGATGAGCCAGGTGTGCTGCAGGTAGCCCTGGGTGCGCTGGCTGCTCAGGCCCAGGTCGGCGCTGAGGCGGGTGCGGCGGCCGTCGGGCACGTAGTCGGCCGAGTCGGCGAAGCTATATTCGTCGAGCTGGTCGCGGATGCTTTCGTGGCCCGTTTTCAGGCCCCAGCGTATCGTGTGGCGGGCGTTGGCATCGGTGGGCGAGTCGCTGCCCGGCAGCCAGCGACCGCGCAACTCGGCGGTGAACACCTTGGCCGTTAGGTCGTTGCGGGCGTGATTGAACGACGAGCCGATGTCGCGCTCGCGCACGGTTTTGTTGAAATCGGGGCTGGTGGGGTCGGTGTTGACTTCGGCAAAGCGGTAGGCGGCTTCCACGTCCCGAAACTCAAACTCGCGGGTGATGAGCGCCGAGCCGAGCAGCTCCAGCTGGAGTTGCGGCGTGACGTTGTGCCGCAAGTTCAGGCCGCCCTGGTAGGTGTCGTACTGCATCCGCTCGCGGCCATCGTAGTAGATGTTGACGCGGCTAAACGAGCTGCCGCCGGTGGAGAACGTCACCTGCCCGCTCACCGGCACGAAGCGGTATTCGTTGTGCGCGGCCACGCCCAGCAGGCCCAGGCTGGTGCGCTGCATATCGCCCTTTTTGCCCAGCCCAATGTTCACGTACACCTGCCCGTCGTAGAAGGTGGGGTTGTAGTTGCCCTGCTGCTGGCGCAGGGCGTTGAACACATATTGGGCATTTTTGTAGCGCACGCCGGCCAGGTAGCTCACCCGGCCGCTGTCGGAGCGGGCCTCTACGTGGGCGGTGCCCCCCACGAGGCTGGCCGAGGCCGAGGCCGCAAACTTCGCCGGTTCCTTGTACTGGATATTGAGCACCGAGGAAAGCTTGTCGCCGTACTTGGGCTGCCAGCCGCCGGTGCTGAAGTCAATCTGCTGCACCAAATCGGGGTTCACGAAGCTCAGGCCCTCCTGCTGCGCCTGCGTCACCAGGAACGGCCGGTACACCTCGAAGCCATTGACGTAGAGCAGGTTTTCCTCGTAGTTGCCGCCGCGCACGCTGAAGGTACTCGTCAGCTCGTTGTTGCTCACCACGCCCGGCAGCGTTTTGAGAATGGCATTAAAGTCGCCGAACGGCGAGGGCAGTACCTGGGCCGAGCGCGGGTCAATCTGCACGAGGCTGGCTTGCTCGCGGGTGTCGGTAGCCGCGTTGCGGGCGCGCACCACCACCCCAGAGCCGAGCGTATTGGTCGCTTGCAGGCGCAGGCGCAGGGGCTGGGCGGCCGCGGCAGGCAGGCGCAGCGTCTGGCGCTGGGGCTGGTAGCCCAGGCGCTGCACCACGAGCACGGTGGGCTGGCCGGGGCGCGGCGTCAGGGGCAGCGCGAAGGTGCCATTGGCTGCCGTGCGGGTGCTGCCTGGCTGGCCCTCTACCCCTACTACCACGTCCTCGACGGGCTGGCCCTGGGCATCGAGCACGGTACCGCGCAGGGTGATGGGGCCGGTTTGGGCGGGGGCGGCCGGCTGCTGGGCCAGGGCTAGTGGGGCGGCGGCTACTAAGGTTAAGGCAACGAGTAGATATTTCAAGTAATAATGCTGGATTGGCAGGAATTAGCGGGCGGCAACTCAGAGCCAACGATGAGGCTCTAACTAGTGCTTTATATCCTCTACAGTAGCAGGAGGGCCACTTCTAGGATAAGGCAGGATAAGATACCTAAATTTCTTGCCAGCAGCGGCTTCATTCACCGTAACGCTTGTAAACTGCGGCAAGAGCTTTGGTAAGGGAATTAAAATTGATTGGCCTTTCTTACCGGGAACGAAACCCTGCTTAGGACCAATGGAGTTAGGCCTCCACCGGCAGATTAACTTCCCATCGGGCGCAGTGACAATAAATTCGAACCTGTCAGCAGCAGCCTCAGCGGCTGTTTCTCTAATCCAAATGGCTTGCAAATATCCTCCAGGCGGAATTTTGGCTGTAGGCAGAGGAAATTGAGCAGGTTTTTTCTGGTGCAACTGCGCCGCTAGTTCCTCGCTTTCAGCGCACTCCTCAGGGTCAATAAAGTCGAGACTTATCGCCTCACTCTCCACATTTTTGGTCACGTCATATACTTGGTCAGTAACCCGATGAGGATGCGGGAGTAATGGCGGATTATTCGCTTGCGCGCAGGCCACTTGGTAACTCAGCAATCACAGCGCCCAAGACTCCAATAATACAGGCAGCTTTCATAGGCAATATTCACTGGCAACTCCGTAACGCTGGTACCTAAACAGACTTGAAAGCTCCTTATTGCCTGAACCTGACGGCAACTACCATCTCCGAGCAACCAAGTAGCCTCAGCAACCCCGACTACAAAAGTTAAAAAAACACTTTTGTAATCGGGGCTCCCCTACTGCTCCTCCTGCCGCAGCTGCCGCCGCCAGTCGGCCAGCACCTGCACCGGGCCGCCGGGCGACTTAAACACGAAGCTACCGGCCACCAGCACGTCGGCCCCGGCGGCTACCAGCGCCCCGGCATTGGCCTGGGTCACGCCGCCATCTACTTCGATGAGCGCGGCCGAGCCGGTATCGAGCAATAACTCCTTGAGCGCCGCCACTTTCTGCAAGGTGTGCGGAATGAAAGCTTGACCACCAAAGCCGGGGTTCACGGACATGATGAGCACTACGTCAAGGTCGGCGGCAATGTCTTCGAGCAGGCTCACGGGGGTGGCCGGGTTGAGGGCCACGCCGGCCGTGCAGCCCAGGCTTTTGATTTGCTCTACCACCCGGTGCAGGTGCGGGCAGGCTTCGTAGTGGACGGTGAGGTTGGTGGCGCCCGCGTCGCGGAACTGCGCCAGGTAGTCCTGGGGCCGCTCTATCATCAGGTGCACGTCGATAGGCTGGCGGGCGTGGGGGCGCAGGCTTTCGAGCACGGGCAGGCCAAAGGAGATGTTGGGCACGAAGCGGCCGTCCATCACGTCGAAATGCAGCCAGTCGGCCTCGGCGGTGGCGAGTAGCTCGGCCGTGGCCTGGATGTTGGCCAGGTCGCTGGCGAGCAGCGACGGGGCCAGCAGCGGCTCGCGGCGGCGGAGGGAGTCGTTCATGGCCGCAAATTTAGGTGATGAGGTAACAGGTAATGGGGTGATGAGATAAAAGAACGTCATGCTGAGCTTGTCGAAGCATCTCTGCTCGCCTACTAACTTAATCGTTGAACCAACGCGGCGCTACCGATTGAGTTAGTCTGCGAGCGAGATGCTTCGACAAGCTCAGCATGACGTTCTTTTTTCTCCTTCTTCTCTCCTACTTTTTCACGCCCTCATTGGCAGCAGTTTTCTCAAAAGGGCGCCAGTCCAGCTCGCCCGACTCCTTGCGGCGCAGGAAGTAGGTATCCTCGTCTTCCTGCGTCTTGCCGAAGGTCAGGTCGCCCTTGCAGTCCTTGCACTTGACGGAGGTGTACTTGAACTTGCCCTGGGCCACGCGGCTGGTCAAGTCGAGGTTATCGGAGCCGCAGAGGCCGCAGGCGGCCACGTCCTGGAAGCTGAGGCGGTCGTACTCGGCCACCGTCTCGTGCAGGTTTTTCCCCGAAACCGTGAAGTGAAACTGTTTGCGCCCAATGCGCTTAGTAATCATCATTTGCAGCATGAAAAACGTCGTTTTAGTGACGGGATAAAGATACGGCAAAATTTTTATTTGGCCAATATTTTTAGGAAAATTTTTGCCAATAATATTAGCTAATGTAAGCTGAGCTGGCTCGCCGGGTAGTGGCCCACCAGCCAACCCGGCGCTTTGGACCACAACGAAGTGCCACTCCATTTTACTGTACCACGAAACGCGCTGTTTGCTTGGGGCCGTCGGTGGTGGGCTGCACCACACACTGGTACACGCCCGGCGCAAGGTGGCGCGGGATGGTCAGCGGCACGCTTGCGGCCCCGTCGGGCGTCAGGGGTAGGTCGGCTACGGTGGCCCCGCGCGAATCGATGATGCGCGCCCGCAGGGGTTGGCTGCGCAGGCTCAAGGGCAGGGCCAGCATCAGCTGGCCGGTTTGGCTGGGGTTGGGGTATACGGCCAGCTCGCCCACGGGCACGAGCGCGGCACCAGGGTGGCGCAGGTTGTAGGCGGTGGGGAAGTCGGGGATGCCGTAGCCGAGCACGTTATCGGGGTTTTGGGCCTGGGTGGCGCTTTGCTCCAGGGCGGTGATTACCTGCTGGGCGGTGAGCGTGGGGTTAGCCTGCCAGAAGGCGGCGGCCAAGCCGGCCATTTCGGGGCAGGAGTACGAGGTGCCGTTGCCACGCAGCACCTGGCCACTGCCGTTGAGCACGGCCGAGGCCACCCCCATGCACGAGAGCGTAGGCTTGATGCGGCCGTCGGCGGTGGGACCGTAGGAGCTGAAGGAGGCGTGGGTACGGAGCGAATCGGTGGCCCCTACCGAAATAATGCTGTCGGCATCGGCTGGCACACTGATGTAGTGCCAGCTGTCAGTCCCGTCGTTGCCGGCCGAGTTCAAGACGACAATGCCGGCGCGGGCGGCCCCGAGCGCGGCCAGGCTACCGATGGCGGTGCGCCCGTTTAGCTCGGCGTAGGTGTGCGAAAGGCGGGTGAGGTCGAAGGTGGTGTAGCCCAGCGAAGAGCTGATAACGTCCACGCCCACCGAGTCGGCATATTCGGCGGCGGCCAGCCAGTTGGCTTCCTCAATCGGGTACTCGCTGCCTACGTCCTCCGTGATGCAGAGGTAGAACGAAGCGCGGGGCGCGATGCCGATGTAGTAGCCCGGCAGCTCGCCCCCGATGAGCGACAAGCAGTTGGTGCCGTGGCTGTTGCGTAAATACACGCTACGGCCGCCATCCACGAAGTTGCGGGTCCCCAGCACCCGGTTTTGCTGCTGCAGGTTTTGCAGGGCCGTAATGCGCTCGGCCCCCGGAAAGCCCCCGTCGAAAATGGCAATTTGCATGCCCTCGCCCCGGTAGCCGGCGTTGTGCATGGCCACGGCCCCTATTTGCTGGGCCTGGGCGTAAGCTTTGCCGTAGGTGGCGCGGGGAGTGGTAGGCGCAGCCGGCGTGGGCGTAGGCACCACGGTGCCGGCCGGCGCGGAGGCTGCCGGCGGGCGCACGCTCAGCAGCCGGATGCTTTGCACGGCGGCCAGTTTCTGCACCTGTACCATCGGCAGGGAATCGGCCACTACCACGGCTCCGTTGAGCCAGCGCGAGGTGTAGAGCACCTGCCCCACCCCACTCACAGCGCGTACCTGGGCTACGTAGGTGGGGTTTACGGGTAGGTCGCGCTCGCGCACGGCAATACCCTGGCGGCTGCGCCGGGATAGGGCCCGCGCACTCAGAAACGCCTCAGGCTGGCCCACGCGGTAGGGTGTGCCGGCTTTATCCTTGAAATACACGAAGTAGCGGCGGCTTTGGGCCTGGATGGCCGTGGCCGCGCCCACCAGCAGTACCAGCAGCAGGGTTGCAGACCGAAAAAAAGTTTTCATACCGCAAGGTAATGGGCAACTGTTCAGGATTTGGTGAACCAGCCCGCAAGGCCCGCTACCAGCAAACGACTCGTAACGCAACGGGCCGCCGGAGCAGGCTTCTTAGTAAGGAAACCCGCTCCGGCGGCCCTGTTAGTAACTGTTCAGCTACCTGCATCCGCTAGAACTTGCCCGTCTCCAGCAGGGTCTCGCGGCGCGAAAAGCCATTCTGCACCACACCGGGCGTGGGTACTTGCGCAGAACCGCCTCCCCCACCCGTGAAGGTCTGGTAAGTGAAGCGCCGCCGCAACACCCGCCCTACCCCGGCGGCGTAGGTTTGCTGCAAGCCCTGCTGGTAATAGAGGTTATTCACGTCGGCCGGCAGGCCGGGCTGCGTGCGGGCGGTGCGCACGGTGGCGTCGTAGGTTTTGGCGGGGGCCGCGCCGGCGGCGGGCACCAGGTAGTTGCTGCCCACGCCGGGGCCATACACCCGCGTGAGGTTGGTAATCGTGTCCGGCGACAGGCTACTGACGCTGAAGGCGTTGGCGTTCCAGGCTTTGCCCGTTCGTGGCGGGTAGGTCAGCTCCACGGTGCGGGTGTTGTTCTGGGTCAGCAAGATGCTACGGCCCTGCGGCTGCACTACCAGCACGCTGTCATCGACCCAGGCGGCGGCCGAAGTAGCGCGGCGGGAGCGCACCACGCGGTAAGCCAGCTGCTGGGCCGCATCGGTGTACTTCTCGGTCACGCGCTCCCGAAACTGGTACGTATTCACGGCCACTGCCCCGTTAGTCCAGGTCGAATCCTGCACCACGTAGCTGCGGTAGGTGCCTACCACGGTGGGAAAATAGTCGGGCGAGTCGGGCACTACCACTACGTCGCGGTGGCAGGCCGCGAGCAGCGCGGTCCCAGCGGCAGTCGTCAGTAGAAAAGTGCGATAACGTGGGGTCATGGGGAAGAATAATAGCGTGCTGGCGACGTGGCCGCCAGCACGTAAATAATTACCAGCATCGTACTTACGCCAGCGCCACCGAAGATACGGCCGCCGGCACTTCGCCAATAATGTGGCGCTCAATCCAGCCGCCGCCCAGCACGTCGTCTCCGTCGTAAAACACGGCAGCCTGGCCGGGCGTGATGGCGTGCACCGGCTCGGTGAAGTAGATGGTGATTTTGTCGCCGGCTTGCTCCAGAAACGCCGGGGAGCCGGCATGGTGGTAGCGCACCTTCACCACGGCGGGCACCAGGCCGCGCCCTTCCAGCGAGCCGATTTTGCCCATGTTGAGCTTGTGTACGGTGGTGGCCGTGCTGGCCAGCTCGTCGTAGTTGCCCAGCACTACCTCGTTGGTATCGGGCCGGATGGCCGTGACGTAGGCCGGGAAACCCAGCGCGATGCCTAACCCCTTGCGCTGCCCTATCGTGTAGAAGGGGTAGCCCTCATGCTGGCCCAGGTCGCGGCCGTCTTTATCCACGAAGCGGCCGCCAGCTACGCGGGCTTCGAGGCCCGGCACCCGGCGGCGCAAAAAGTTGCGGTAGTCGTTGTCGGGGATAAAGCAGATTTCGTAGCTCTCAGGCTTATCAACCAAAGCGGTAAAGCCCCGGCGGCGGGCCTCGTCGTAAATCTCGGTTTTGCGCATGGCCCCGAGCGGAAACAGCGTGCGGCTTAGGCTCTGCTGGCTCACGCCCCAGAGGGCGTAGCTCTGGTCTTTGTTATCATCCAGCCCTTTGCTTACCACAAAGCGCCCGGTATCGGCATCCTGGCGGATTTGGGCATAGTGGCCGGTGGCAATGAACTCGCAACCAAGCTGGTCGGCGCGGCGCAGCAGGGCATCCCACTTGATGTGGGTGTTGCAGAGTACACAGGGGTTGGGGGTGCGCCCGGCCAGGTATTCGTCGGTGAAATTTTCGATAACGAAGTCACCGAACTCATCCCGAATGTCGATGATGTAGTGCGGAAAGCCCAGGCGCACGGCAATGTCGCGGGCATCGTTGATGCTATCGAGCGAGCAGCACCCGGTTTCCTTCTTCGAGCCGCCGGCCGTGGCGTAGTCCCAGGTTTTCATGGTCATGCCCACTACTTCGTAGCCGGCTTCGTGCAGCAGCACAGCGGCCACCGAGGAGTCGATGCCGCCACTCATGGCCACGAGCACGCGGCCATTCGTTGGAATTGGATTCATAAGAGCGGTAAGCCACCCAGGGAAGTGAACGTTCCGGCTGGCACCAGCTGTAAAATTAGTAATGAACAATGAACAATGAGCAGGTAGTGGATTAGCTACGGCCCGCCGCAACTTTGCACCCGGTAACCGGTCAGCGTTGCGCTCAACCCATTTGCTCCCTGTTCATTGTTCATTGTTCATTACTAACTATGCTTGCTCTTCCCGTACTCGTGCGCGGCATCAATAACCTTTCCGACGCCCGCTACTGCGCGGGCATGGGGGCCCAGGGCCTCATCTTCACCCTCGATAGCAGTGCGCCCGGCGCCATCGATGCCACCACGACCCGGGAGCTGGCGGGCTGGGTGGCGGGCGTAGATATCATCGGCGAGTTTGGGGCGGTGCCCGGCCCCGAAATCAACCGCCTGGTGGAAGAATGCAACCTCACAGGCGTGCTACTGCGCCTCGACCAGGCCCGGCAAAGCTGGCCCGAAGGCTTGGCCGTGCCCGCGCTGATAGAAGTGCCCGCCGGCCTCATCATCCGCCAGGACCACTACGCCGCCGCCGTGGCCGACCTCACGGCTGCGCTGCCGGCCGGGTTTGCGCTCTTCACCACCCCGCCCCACCCCTACCCGGCCGACTACGCCTACTGGCACGAGCTGGCCCGCAAGGCCCCGCTGTGGCTGGCCGGCCCTACCGACCCCACCCAGGCCGCCGACCTGGCCCAGCAGGTGCATCCCGCCGGCCTCATCCTCGAAGGCGGCCACGAAATCAAGCCCGGCCTGCGCGACTTCACCGAGCTGGAAGCCGTGTTTGAAGCCCTGGAAGAAGCCTGATTATAAATAGATATTTTTTCTGGTTGTTGTAGGGTGCGGGGCTTGCCCCCGCCCGTCGTTGAACGATGCCATCAGGGTTCGTTCAACGACGGGCGGGGGCAAGCCCCGCATCCTACAACAACCGGGAAACTTTAATAAAGTAGATTCGCAGTAACCCTGGATTAGTTGGTAACCGCCGCCGCGCTACAGCCCAAACCGCAAGTATTTGATGGGTACGCCCACAGCGCGGTACTTGCCCTCGAAGTGCGTTTGGATAGCTTGGGCGGCGGCAAAAGCCGGGGCAGTTTCGGCGTAGAGGTCGCGCGTGGCTACTTCGATATGGGCACCGGGCCGGGCGGCCAGCACTTCCAGGGTGTAGTCGAACAGCCCCTCGCTGTCGGTTTTGAGCTGGGCCACGCCGCCGGGAGCCAGCAGCTGCCGGTACATTTCCAGGAAGCGCGGGGCGGTGAGGCGGCGCTTGATGTCGCGGTCACGCGGGCGCGGGTCAGGGAAGGTTATCCAGATTTCACTTAGCTCGCCGGGCGCAAAATGCTCGGTAAGCTGGTGGGCCAGCAGGCGCACAAAACCCACGTTGCGCAGGCCCAGCGCCTCGGCGCGGGTGCTGCCCCGCCAGATGCGCTCGCCCTTGATGTCGAGGCCCAGGAAGTTTTGGTTGGGGTGCTGCTGGGCCAGGCCCACGGTGTATTCGCCCTTGCCGCAGCCTACTTCGAGCACCAGCGGGTGGTCGTTGTGGAAGAAATCGGCGCGCCAGCGGCCGGCCAGCTGGCCGAAGCTGGGCTTGCCCGGCTCTATAATATCGGGGCGGGTGGCGTTGTCAGCGAAGCGCTGGAGCTTGATGCGGGGCACGGAGAGGCAGGAATGACGGCGAGAAACGGGCCGGCAAAACTACGGCCAAGCCGGGCGTTTCAGGAGTTGGGCAACTGGCGCTCCTCGGCTTCTTCCACCGTGCTGCCGATATACTTGCCCACTATCACGCTGATAACGAACACGTCGTAGAAGTGCCCGGTCAGGCCCAGCAGCAGCACGGCCTTGCGGGCCACGTTGCTCACGGGCACAATGTCGCCGTAGCCTACCGTAAGCAGCGTCACGAAGCTGAAGTAGTTGAGCCCCTGCACACTGGCAGCCCCCGATACCACGCCCGTAAACGCGCCGGGCTGCACCAGGTCGATGAGCACGAACAGGAACGTGCCCACCATGCCCAGCAGCACAAAGCCGCACATGGTAGCCGCCAGCAGCTCGGTCGTGACCCGGCTCGGGGCCAGCACTTTCCGGAAAATGCGCAGCGTAACGATGAAACAGAACACACTGTAGGCCACGCCGGTATAGCCGCGCACCATCATCCAGCCCCACACCTGCGCGGCCCCTTCCAGCCCCAGCACGGCCCCGAAGCACGCCAGCAGCAGCAGTGGCCGCTCTTCGGCAAACACGAGCACGCCCACCACCAGATTTTGCAGCAGCAGGCACGCAAACAGGCGCGGGTCGGTGCTGGCCGGCGTGAAGCCCGACCCCAGCACCAGTAGCAGCAGGCTGCCCAGCAGCAGCTTATACCGGTGCCGGGCCAGAACGAGGTAGTAGCGGTGCAGGTGGTTCATCGTGACTTACCAGCCCGCTACTCGTACAGCGCCGCTACCTCGGCCACCACAAACGTGCTGCCGCCAATAAACACCACATCCTGCGGCCCGGCAGCGGCGCGGGCCACGGCCACGGCTACCGGCACAGGGCCATACGCCTGCCCCACCAAACCCACGGCCGCCGCCTGCGCCGCCAGCTCGGCAGCGGGCAGGGCGCGGGGAATATCGGCCTGGCAGAAATAGTACGTGGCTTCCTTAGGCAGCAGGGCCAGCACCGGGCCGGGGTCTTTGTCGTTGACGGTGCCAATGACCAGGTGCAGGCGCTGGTGCGGCACGCGGGCCAGCTGCGCCATCACCAGCTTGATGCCGGCTTCGTTGTGAGCCGTGTCGGCCACGGTGAGCGGGTGCTGGCCCAGCACGCTCCAGCGCCCGCGCAGGCCGGTGAGGCGCGTCACGTTGGCCAGGCCCTGGCGCAGGGCCGCGCTGGGAATGACGAAGCCTTGGGTTTGCAGCTCTTCGAGCACCGAGAGCACGCCGGGCAGGTTCAGGCGCTGGTAGTCGCCGGGCAAACCCAGCGTTACCTCGCGCAGCCAGGGCCGGTACTCGCGCGTGATGTTAACTACCTGGCTGGCCGCGCCACTCAGGGCCGGGTCGGGCTGGTCGAAGGGCAGCTCGGCCGCGTAGCCCAGGTCGGCAAATACGAGGTGGCTCCCCTGCTGCCGGGCTCTCTGCTTAAACACGTCGGCTACCTCTGGTTGGCTCTGGCTGATAACTACCGGCACGCCGGGCTTGATGATACCGGCTTTTTCGGCGGCTATTTCGGGCAGCGTATTGCCCAGCATGGCCTGGTGGTCGTAGCTGATGTTGGTGATGAGCGACACCAGCGGCGTGATGATGTTGGTAGAGTCGAGCCGGCCGCCCAGGCCCACTTCCACCACGGCCACGTCGACCTGCGCGTGGGCGAAGTAGTCGAAGGCCAGCGCCACGCACATCTCGAAAAACGAGGGCTGCACCTGGTCGAATAAACTGCGGTGCTTTTCGACCCATTGCACCAGGTAGTCGGGGGCCAGCTCCTGCCCGTTCACCCGGATGCGCTCGGTGAACTCGCGCAGGTGCGGCGAGGTGTAGAGGCCCACCTTGTAGCCCGCGCTTTGCAGCACCGCCGCCAGCAGGTGCGACGACGAGCCCTTGCCATTAGTGCCCGCTACGTGGATGCTGCGGAATCGGGTTTCAGGGTTTCCCAGCGCGGCGGCCAGCGCCTCGGTGTTGCCCAATCCTTTCTTGAAGCCGGCCGCCCCTACCCGCTGATACATGGGCAGTTGTGCGTAAAGCCAGGCTAGGGTTTCGGGGTAATTCATTTTCAGTTATCAATTATCAGACGCACTACTTAGAGGCAATAGTCTGCTAATTAGTAATTGATAATTGTTGATTGATTCTACTTCACCGTAAAGCGGAAGGTATAAAACCCGGTGGCGCCGCCCGCGCCAGCGTTAGTTTTGATGAAGTTGGCATCAAGCAGCTTGTCGCGGCAGAGCTTTTCCTGGGATGCCGACACGTTGCCCGACACCTTGCTGACCGACTCTACTTCGCCGTCGTCGCTGATTTTGATTTTGAAGCGGATAACGCCGGGATTATCGTCAATGGCTTCTACTACGGGCTGGTTGTCAAAGCGCCAGCCGCTCATTTCGAGGCCGCCGCCCCCGCCGCTGCCGGGGCGGGTGCCGTTGCCGCCGCTGCCGGGTTGCCCGTAGAGGGCCTTGGCATCAAGCGAGCCGTGGGGGTCGCCCTGGTCGCCGGTGCGGCCGGGGTGGTCGCCGTTGCTGTTGCCGGTGGGCGCGGTGCTGCTGCCGTTCACACCGTTGCCGCCGGCCGCGCCGCTGGTGCTGCCTTTAGGCGTGTAGAGGGTGCGGGGCTGCTCACGAGGCTTGGGCGGCGGGGTTTCGCGCACTACCTCGGCAGGCTTCGGGGTGGGCTTGGTGACGGGCGGCGCAGTAGCGCCCGCATCCTCGGCATTGCTGGTGATGATTTTAGCCTGGGCAGCGGGCTGCGCCGGGGCGGCGGGCTCTACGCGGGGCTGGGCGGGCTGGGGCGTGGGATGCGGCTGCGCGGCAGGCGGGCGCGAGTCTTCGCGGTTGCGTGAGGCGTTGGCCGTGGCCCTTGTTTGCACGTCGCCCGAGCCCTCGGCATCGAGACCGTAGTTGAGTTCTACGCCATCACCGCCCATCAGCTCCAGCGGCGGGTTGGGCCCCCGAAACGTAATGAAATAGCACAGCAACGCCAGTAGCAGCAGCAGCACTGCCGTGATACCCAGAGCTTCGCGCCGGTACTCTTCGGGATAGTCGAGGGCCATGATTACAATTATCAATTATCAGTGAGCAATTATCAATTGTTAGTCAGCCATATTTGCGCTTTCCTGGCCTGTTTAGTGATTTAAAGCCAGACCAGCCAGGATTGATGACTAATAATTGATAATTGAAATTACCCTTTCTGCGCTTCCGTGGCCATTACCATGCGGATTTTCAGGCGGTTGCCGATTTCGAGTACGTCGACCAGCTTTTGCACGTTGAGTGAGTTATCGACGCGCAATACTACGGTAGGCAGGTCGAGGTTTTCGTGCTGAATGAGCGTCTTCAGTTCTGGCTCAAGGGTGGCGGCCGTGACGGGCTTTTTGTTCACGAAGTACTCGCCCCCAGCGTTGATGCTCACCGTGATGGGCTGCTTCATTACCTGCTTGGTGCTTTTGGCATTAGGCAGCATGAGCTTGATGACGTTGGGGTTCACCATCGTGGACACAATCAGGAAGAACAGCATCAAAAAGAACATGATGTCGTTCATCGAACTGGACTCAACGTGCGAAGTAGCGTGACGGCGGCGGGAGAGGTTCATTTTCTAGGTGATGAAGTGATGGAGTGATAAGGTGCTTGGAAGCTGGCAAAATAGAGTTGTCAAACTTCATTACCCCATCACCTCATCACTTAGTTATCCTGCAAAATATCCATGAACTCGATGGCCGAGTTTTCCATGCGAAACACCATGCGCTCGACGAGGATGCTGAGCCAGTGGTAGCCAATGTGGGCGATGATGCCCACGATGAGGCCAGCGGCCGACGTAACCATCTTGGTGTAGAGGCCGCCGGCAATCTGGGCGATGCCGAATTCGCCGCTGCTGCTGATGGCATAGAAGATTTTGATAACCCCAATAATGGTACCCACGAAGCCCAGCATGGGCGCAATACCGGCGATAATGCCCAGGATGCTGATGTTCTTTTCGAGGCGGGCAATTTCGATTTTACCCACGTTCTCGACGCTGGCCTCAATCTCGGTGATGGGCAGGCCGATGCGGCGCAGGCCTTTTTCTACCATGCGGGCCAGCGGAGAAGGGTTTTGGGCGCAGTAGAGCTTGGCCCCCTGCAAGTCGCCCTTCACCATGAGGGCGCGGATGCCCGTCATGAAGCTTTCGGGGTTGCCTCCAGCGCGGCGGATGGTGAGGTAGCGCTCAACAATGATGTAGATGGAAACGGCGAGCAGCAGGAAAATCGGCAGCATTATCCAGCCGCCCTTCTCGATAAGGTCGATGAGCGAGATGCCGGGTGCGGAGTTGGCCAGCGCAGTGGCACGGGCCGCCGCCGTATCGGCGGCGGCGGTGATGGCAGGGGCTGCTTGCAGCAGGAGAACAGACATTCGTAAATTCGTTTTTCGTTGTTTGCTTTTCGTTGTTCGGGCTGGTTCTTTTTCGTCGTTCGCCACTCGGCAGCCAGCCCGAACAACGAAAAGCAAACAACGAAAAAACGTACTTAAGTAAGTAGTCAGAAGTAAGTGGCAAGATAACAACTACTTGAAAAACAGCCCCGTAAAGCCATTCTCACTACTTATTACTTTTGTCTTACTACTTAATACGCTAGTACCGACGAGCCTTTGTCGAAATTCGGGTTGTGGCGCAAGCGCTGGGCCATGACGCTGGCCGAGCCGGCATCGGCGAAGTCGGCGGCCGAGAGGCGGTAGAAGCGCGTGCCCCAGTAAGGTAGAATCACTTTAGCGGGGCGGCCGGTTTTGGCGAGTACCAGGCGGCCCTTCTCGGCCGCTAGTAGCGTCGAGAAAGCTCCTACTATCACGTAATAACGGCCGGTACGGGCTTTAATTGTAGTGGCTCCAGCGGCGGCTGAATGCGCCAGCGACTTGGCTACGGCCAGTTTCTTTGTCGCTACGCCAGGGGCTGCCATCGGCTTGGCTGTCACCAGTTTGGCAGCCGGAGCAGCAGGCTTATCAGCTGCCAGCGGCTCCGTTTTTTTAGGTGCGACAGAGCTAGAGGTTGCGGGGGCCTCCATAACCTTGGCAGCGGCAGTAAATTCAGCCGAAGCAGCTGGTTCAATAGTAACGTTGGCCGACGGCTCGGGAGTGATAGTTGGGCTAGTGGCAGGGATAGACGCAGGTGCTAGCACAGGCGTGGCAGCCACTGGGCCAGAGCCGGTAGTAGCCAGGGTGGCTTGCTGCGGCGCGGGGTTTTGGCTCATTTCCCAGCGGGGCACGTAGCCGCGCCAAGCAACGGGCACCAACGCAGGATGTAAGTTGGCCAGGTAGAGGCCGGCCACGGCCAGGCCCGCCAGCAGGCCAATGGCCGCGCCCGGTACCAACCGCCGCAGACGCACGCTTCGGCTGGCCGAGCGCAGGCGCGGTACCAGCTGGGCCTGCTGCTCGCGGGCCAGGCGGGCGTCGGTGGTGCGCACGGGGTGGGCCTGCAGCTCGGGCAGGCCAAAGGCGGCGGCCAGCATATTGTCGGTGCCAGTGTACTCGAATTGCAAGCCCCGGCCCGTCACTTGCCGAAATACGCCCACGCCCGGCAATTCGGTGCGCTGGCGGGCTTGCAGGTCGAGGTGCAGGGCGGCTACTGCTTGGCGCAGGGCCTCGCGGGCTTCGGCAGCGGGCAGGTTCAGGTGCTCACGC
The DNA here is from genome assembly GCA_050954465.1 of Janthinobacterium lividum. GTDB lineage: Bacteria > Bacteroidota > Bacteroidia > Cytophagales > Hymenobacteraceae > Hymenobacter. The sequence continues at coordinate 68,826 of JBPBPU010000144.1, read as the reverse complement.
AGGGCATCCAGGAGCAGGCCGTCGTTGCGGGTAAGGGCCTGGTTGAAGGCTACCTGCCGGGTAGGCGGGCTCAGTACATGCCGGCCGCCGGGCTGCACCCGCGCCGGGGCATACTCGGCCACGAGGCCCCCAAAATCCGGAATTATCACGCAGTCGTGGTCGCGGAGCAGCGGGCGCAGGTGGTCAGCTAGTTGCATGGGTGGGGTAGTTAGGCGGTTAAGTAAGCTGTTCTTGCTTCGCTACGCTCGCAAGGACAGCTTACTTAACTACACTAAAATGAGTACGTTAAGCCGAGAATACCATTGAATCCTTTCACCGGGTAGTTGAGGTAGGGCTGGTATTTGCGGTTGGCCAGGTTGTTTGCCAGTGCAAAGATGCTGAATTTTGGGGTAATGCGGTAGTCGCCCCGCAGGTTGAGGTCGATAACGGCGTTGGTCTGGCGGTCGAGGCCCTGGTAGTAGTCGGTGGCGTAGTTGGGCGAGGTGAAGTAGAAGTCGGCGCCCAGCGTGAGCTTGTCGGTGGCCTGGTACGTGCCGTAGAGCGTGCTCACGAAGGCCGGCCGGCCGTAGGGGTGCGCCAGCGCCTGCACGCCGTAGTGGTTGTAATCGGCCTTGAGGCCGGCCCGCCACTTGTCGGACACGTTGTAGGCCAGCTCCGTGTGCAGGGTGAGCACGTTCACGGCCGCCGAGTCGTACGCCAGTCCAAACCGCGCGGGGTCGCTCTGGATATTGTAGAAGTACAGGTTGCGGGTGCGGCCGTAGGTAGCGCGGGCGGCCAGCTCCAGCCCCCCGGCCGGCGCCGCCGTAAAGCCGGCGTACCCCGTGGGGCCGTAGTGCGTATCGGCAATGCGCTGGCCGATGCCGAGACCAATAGTATGGGTCAGCCACGGGTTTTCCTGGCTCAAGTCGTAGCGCGTCACGCGCTGGATGGCCCCGCCGAGGCCCGCGTACACCTGGAATTTCTCGGGCACCACGGCGTAGGCCACCCGCACGGCCGGGTTGATGCTGGCTTTGTCCACGCCGTTGAGATTTTCGCCCATGCGCAGCGGCTCGCTCGAATAGCCCAGCGTGGCCCCGAGCGTGAGCGAGAGGCCGGTTTTGGTGGTCAGCTCGTAGGCCGGGGTGGCCTGCCCGAAGTTGCGGGTGCGCACCAGGTTGCTGGTGAGGCCGCCAAACGTGGCCGGCTCCGTGTCGGAAATAAACGAGCCTTGCGCCTCCAGGGTCACGCGGCTGGTTTCGTTGAGGTCGTAGCCGACTTTGCCGTCGAGCAGAAAATTACTTTCCGAGGCCTGGGCAAAGTCATCTTTTAGGTACTTGTAGCCCACGCCCACTTCATAGTGCAAGGGCGCATCGGGGGCGCGGTTGCGGGCGTAGGCCCGCACCCCGAAGCGGTTGAAGGTCTGGCGGATGTTCTCCTCCTGCGGTGGTACTATGGTTTCCTGGTAGCCGTAGTAGTGGTAGCGGTCGCGGGCGTAGTCGAGGGCCGCGCCGAAGGTGATGGCTTCCTTATAGTACTCGCCGGTGGCGGCCACACTAGTTTGGCTCACGGCCGAGTTCTTGTCATCCACCGGGCCGCTGGCCGAGCTTTGGTGGCGCACGTCGAGGCCGTAGCTGTACTGCTCGTTGCGGGTGGAGTGCAAGTGGGCGCGGCCATACACGGTGCCGTAGTTGCCGAAGCCCAGCTTGAGGTAGTTGCCGGTGAGCGGCTCGGGCTGCTCCTGGGCAATGGTAAGCACCTGGATGGCCGGATTGAGCCGGGTGGCGGGCAGCCGGAAATCGGGGTAGGTGTACGTCACCTTGCGGTCGGGCTTGGGCGGCGGGGTTAGCCGGATTTTCTCGAAGTTGCGGGTGGCTTCGGGCAGCGTGTTCACCCGGTCCTTAACTATCTCAATCTCGGCATCCTGGATGGTGCCACGGGTTTTGGGCCGGGTGGGCTGCGCCTGGGCCTGGGCAGGCAGCGCCGTGGCGATGGCGGCCAGCAGCAGCCAGGGGCCGACAGCAGTTAGAGAATTGCTTGATATTACTGGTTGTAAACGTTTCATTTCGTTCCTGTTAAAAGGAAAGGATGCTAAGGGTATTGGGGCCTGGGGCAAGCGAGCCCAGCCACGGTGAGTAGGTACTTACCAGCGGGCCGGGCGAGCCCGGCGGACTACTTCTTGCCGGGCTGGCGCACGGGTGGCTTGGCCGGAGCCGGGGCAGTTTTGGCTGGCGCGGGGGCTTTGGCCGGGGCGGCCGGCTTGGTGGTTGGTTTGGCCGGCGCGGGGGACGGGGCCGGCTCGTCGGGGTCAGCGGGCAGGGCTTTGAGGCGCTGGCGGGCGCCTTCGATGACTTCGGCTACCGGGAATTTGTTGTCGATAATCGAGTTCAGCGTGGCGCGGGCCTGGAACACGTCCTTCTGGGCGGTGTAGATGTCGGCGAGCAGCAGAAAGGCGCGGCCCTGCCACAGCTCGTAGGCGCTGTAGTTGGCGTTCACCTTAAAGGCTTCCTTGATGGCATCCTCGTATTTGAGCTGTTTGAACAGCACTTCGGCCAGCGTGTACTGGGCTTCGGCCCCGTTCACGTCGCTGGGGGCGGCGGCCACGGTGGCGGTTAGCTCGGTGGCGGCCTGGTCGAGGTTGCCGAGCTTGAAATCGGCCTTGCCCTGGTAGAGCAGCGCGGTGTTGGTGGCGTTGGCGGTGGCCCCGGCCAGGGTGCTCAGGTCGGTGGCGGTGGTGCGGGCCTTGGCGTAGTCGCCGCTCTCGTAGTAGCTGCGCAGCAAACCCAGGGTGGCGGTGGCTATTTCGCGGCGGTTTTGGGAGGCTGTGCGCAGCCGCTCGTAGTCCTTGATGGCCTCGGCGTAGCTCTTGTTTTCGTATTCGAGGTCGGCCACGCGGCCCAGGGCGCGGTTCACAAACTCGCTCTTGTTTTCGGTGGTCACGGCCTTGAGCAGCGGCAGGGCCTGGGTTTTATCGCCGGTTTTGAGGTAGGAGTCGGCCAGGAAAAAGCGGGCGTCGGGGGCCAGCGCATTGTCGGGGTACTGCTGCAAATACGCCTGCAGGCGCGGCAGGGCCTGGGCGTACTTCTCGGCCAGGTACAGCGACTTGGCGGCCTCAAACTCCACGCTCTCGGTGGCTTTGGTGTTCGGGTTCTGGGTTTTGAAGGCGGCCAGCGCTTGGTCGAACTCCTCGGTGCGGCCGAGCGCGCTCAGGCTTTCCTGCAAGCTGTAGAGCGCCTGCTGGGCCGCCGGGCTGCGCGGGTAGTCGGTAAGCACCTTCTGGAAGTCGGCCACGGCCTTGTCTTGCTGCTCCAGGTTCTGGTAAGCCACGCCGCGGCGCTGGTAGGCATCGGGCAGCAGCGGCGAATTGGGCCGGTTGGTAATCAGGCGCGAAAAGCCGTCGGCGGCCGGACCGTAGTCGCCGGCCTGAAACGCGAGCTGCGCCTGCTGAAACACGGCTTGCTCGGCGTAGCGCGAGTTGGGGCTGGACTTTAGCAGCGCGGCCAGGGTTTGGTCGGCCTCGTCGCGGCGGCCCAGCAAACCCAGCGTCACGCCCTTCTGGTAGTAGGCGTAGTCTTTGTCGGCCGCGTTGGCCTGAATGACTTTATCGTACAAATCGAGCGCCGGCTGGTAGCTTTTGGCCACGTAGTAGGTGTCGGCCACCCGCAAGGTGGCATCGGAGTAGTTGGCGTCGGTAGGCTTGGCCGACGGGTCGTTGATGTAGGCCTGAAATTGCGGCCGGGCCTTCTCGTACTGCTTCGTATTATAGTAGGCGTAGCCCAGGCCGTAGCGGGCCAGCTGCACGTACTGGGTTTCGTCGTCGCTCACGCCGCCCTGCCGGGCCTGGCGGGCGGCCAGGGCATAAGCGGAAATAGCCTCCGGGTACTGCTGGCCCACCGAGTAGATTTCGCCGCGCAGCACCTGGGCGGCGGCGCGCAGGCCGTCGTCCTGCGGGTACTTCAGGCTCTTGTCCAGCAGCGGCAGGGCCTCGGTGTACTTCCCGTCGTTATAAAGCGTAGCGGCCTGGGCGTAGGCCACGCGCTGGTAGGTGGCGTTGAGCTTGTCGCTGCGCTCGTCGCCCACGCCTTCGAGGTAGGCCAGGGCGTCGGCGTAGTCGGTGCTGGCCAGGAAGCTGTCGCTGAGCAACTGGTCGACTACGGGCTGGTTTTTAGAGCGCGGGTACTTCTTGCGGAAGTCGCGCAGAGCCGTTATTACGTCGGGCAAGTTGCCCAGCTCGTACTGCACCTGGGCGTATTTGAGGGTGGCGTTTTCAGAAAGGCCCTTTTGCAGCGTGTTTTGGCGGGCGGCGTCGAAGGCGGTGAGGGCCTGGGTTTTCTGGCCGCTTTGCAGGTAGCTCAGCCCCAGGTGGTAGGCCGCGTTCTGGCCCAGCGAGTCGCGCCGCACGGCCAGGGGGCGCAGGTTGGCGATGGCGGTTTTGTAGTCGGCCTGCTTGTAGTTGGCGTAGCCGATTTTGTACTGCAGGCTGGGGTCGATTTTGCCCTGGTGCAGGGTGGCGTACTGGTCGAAGTAGGTGCCGGCCTGCGGGTAGTCCTGTTTCTGGTAGTAGGCGTCGCCGGTAAGCAGCTGAATCTCGTCGGCGTTCTGGGGTGGCGGGGTTTGCTGCAGGGCCTTGGTTGCGTAGCCAATGAGGCCGTCGTAGTCGCCCTCCTTGTAGTATATCTGGGTCATGATGGCCGGCACCACGCCGCGGTACGCCTCGTTTTCGGCGGCCACGGCCAGGTCTTTGCGGGCCCCGGCGTAGTCGCCGGCGCGGTAGCCCAGGTAGCCCGCGTAGTACGAGCTAGCGTAGCGGTAGCCACTCTCCTGCTGCTTGTTGCGGTCAAAAAGTATCCGCGCCTGGTCGTATTCCTTGAGCTGGAAGTGGCTGTAGCCGAGCTTGAAATCAGACTCGGCCCGCTGGTCGGCGCTGAGGTTGGCGGGGGCCACGCGCTGGAAGTAGTCGCGGGCCTGTACGTAGTTGTGCTGCTCGAAATAAAACTTGGCCAGCTCGAAGTACGCCAGGGCGGCCTTGGGGTGGGCCGGGTGCCGGGCGGCGAAGTCGAGCATCTGCCCCTCGGCATCGGGATGCAGCAGATACAGGCCACTCACGGCCACGTAGTACTCGGCATCGGCGAGGCGCTCCTGCCGGCCCGTGGCATCGGCCGGGCCGCTTTGCTCGGTGGCGCGGCGGGCACCGGTTTGCATGTACTGCTCAAATGCCTGCCGGGCCGCGCCGTACTGCTGGCGGTCGAAGAGGTCGAGGCCCTCCTGAAAAAAGCGCTCGGGCGAGGCGAAGGTCTGGGTTTGCTGGGCGTGGGCAAGCTGGGGCTCGGCGGCCGCGCCGCCGAGCAGGGCGGCGGCGAGCGTAAGCCGGGGAAGTTGCTTCATAAGAGGCCGTAGTTCGGTGGGGTGGGCGGCAGGAAGTGCCGGCCCGGAAACAGTCAAAAGTAGCGAGAAAATGCGGGGCGGGGGATATTGAGCCCCCGCCGGGCCCCGCCCCAACGCCCCTGGCCCCGGTTTAGTACGGCCGGCCGCTCCCTCAAAACCAGCTCGCCCCCTACGCCCCCACCCCCACCTGGCGGCTGTACTTCTGGCGGTAGTCGGTGGGCGAAACGCCGGTTAGCTTCCGGAACAGCGCCCGAAACGTGCGGGCATCGGTGTAGCCCACGGCGTACATCACCTCGTTCACGTTGGCCAGCGACGCTTCGAGGTGCAGCTTGGCGGCTTCGATGCGCACGCGCTGCACGTACTCGGCCACCGCGTTGCCGGTGGCCTGGCGGAAGCGGCGCTCGAAGCTGCGGCGGCTCAGGCAGGCCGTGGCGGCCAGGTCTTCGACGGCCAGCCGGCCCGCAAACTGGGCCTCGATAAACTCCTGGGCCTGCCGCACGGGCTCGTCGGCGTGGGCTTTCTGGCCCTGAAACATCACGAAGGGCGACTGGCTGCGGCGGCCCCTATCTATTTGGAACACCTTGGCGCAGGTGGCGGCCAGCTCGCGGCCCGCGTGCTTTTCTACCAGGTACAGCACGAGGTTGAGGTAGGAGTACGCGCCGCCGCTGGAGTAGAGGCCCTGCTCGTCGGTAATGAGCTGCTCGGGCAGCAGGCGCACGGCCGGGTAGAGGGCCGCAAACTGCGCCTGGGCCAGCCAGTGCGTGGTGCAGGCCCGGCCATCAACCAGGCCCGTGGCGGCCAGAATGAACGCGCCCAGGCACAAGCTGGCTACCTCGGCCCCGGCCCGGTACTGGCGCACTATCCAGGGCAGCAGGGGCTGGTTGAGGGCCACGGCGGTGGGCAGGTCGCCGTGCGGGGCCGGAATCAGGATGAGGTCGGTGCGAAAATCGTCGTAGATGGTGCGGTGGGTGTGCAGCGTAAACAAGCCCTGGTTAAACGTCTGGTTAGGATTGAGCCCTACCAGCTCCACCACAAAGGCGGCCGGGTGGCCCTGGCTCTGCAGCAGCTCATTTACCTGGGTCAGCACCTTGTGCGGCCCCTCGATGCTGCCCACTACCGCATCGCCGGCCGGCACCAGAATAGAAACGTGTTTCATAGGAGGTAAAGGTAGTTTTGGGCTGCCGCAATCGCCCCCCTATCCTGCCGCAATTACCCCTGGCTGCGTGAGAACCGGCCAACTACCTTTGCTAAAACAATTAGTCACCCCTCTACTTCTTTTACCGCCATGAAATCTCGCACCATTACCCGCCTCCACTGGGGACTAATCGTCTTTTTTAGCCTGCTAATGCTCGCCGACGGCACTGCCGGCGTGCTGCGAGTGCCGGGCGGCCAGGAGGCGATGCGCCACCTGGGCTACCCGCTCTACGCGCTGCTCATTTTCGGCACGGCTAAAATTTTGGGCGCGCTGGCGCTGCTGCAGCCCTGGTGGCGTACCCTTAAGGAGTGGGCATTTGCGGGCTTCGCCATCAACTTCGTGGGGCGGCGGCTTCACACCTGCTGGCGGGCGACGGAGCCGCCGCGGCCCTACCGGCTCTGCTCATGCTGGCCGTGCTGCTAGGCCTGCACTATGCGTGGCGGCGCTACCTGGCCCTGGCCCGGCCGGAGGCTACGCCGGCCGCCGCCGAAGCGTCCGGGCCGGCAACTCACTGATACTGTCTTTTACTTTTCTTCATTTTTCCCCTCCCCATGGCTACCGTCAGCCCCTACCTCTTATTCGGCGGCAACTGCCGCGAAGCCTTCACCTTTTACCACGCCTGCCTGGGCGGCGAGCTGCAGCTGCAAAGCTATGCCGACTCGCCAATGGCCGACCATGTGCCCGCCGAGGTTCGGCAGGGCATTATGCGCGGCAGCCTGCGCACGGGCTCCTTCACTATCATGGGCTTCGATGCGGGCAGAATGGACCGCGTGCTGACAGTGGGCAACAACGTGGCGTTAGCGCTTATCTGCGAGAGTGACGACGAAATCGAAACCCTGTTTGCCCAGCTCGGCGCGGGCGGCACCATCCTCGACCCGCTGATGCGCATGGGCTGGGGCGGCAAATTCGGGGCGCTTACCGACCGCTTCGGCATCCGGTGGCTGTTGAGCTACGACCAGGCTCCGGCCAGCTAATTTTCTTTTTTAGGACTTACGCAACCGGCTCGTCAGAGTAGCCGCGAAGCGGCGACATGTTGGTAGGTAGTGTTTGGAAAACAGACCAGAGCTGCGAAGCTGCGGCACCCGTCGTTCGGGCAGAAGTGCCGCAGCTTCGCAGCTCTGACAACTTGCAAGCACCTGATAACTACCAACATGTCGCCGCTTCGCGGCTAACCAAACTCCCTGATTGCGTAAGTCCTATTTCCCTCATTTCACTCATGCGTAAGCTGACTGCTGCCATTTACCTCACCCTCGACGGCGTGATGGAACACCCGGCCTGGACCGGCCCCTACTTCAACGACGAGCTGGGCCAGCTGCAACACGAGCTGCTGTTTGCCAGCGGCGCGCTGCTGCTGGGGCGCGTCACCTACGACGGCTTTCGCCAGGCCTGGCCCGGCATGCGCGACGAGCAGGGCTTTGCCGACCGCATGAACGCCCTGCCCAAGTACGTAGCCTCTACCTCCCTCACCGACCCTACCTGGAACGCCACCGTGCTCACGGGCGACGCCGCTGCCGCCGTGGCCCAGCTCAAGCAGGAGCCCGGCCCCGACCTGCTCCTCTACGGCAGCGGCGAGCTGGCCACCACCCTGCGGCAGTACGGCCTCATCGATGAGTACCGGCTGATGGTGTTTCCGGTGGTGCTGGGCAGCGGCAAACGCTTCTTTGCCGAGGGCGATGGGGCCAGCACCCTGCAGCTGGCAGCCTCCCACACCACCAGCACCGGCGTGAGCGTGCTCACCTACCGCCCGGCCCCGGCGGCGTAGGGGCAGCCGGGTTTCGGGCAGGCAGGAGGCTATTTGGGGTAGGGTGCGGGGCTTGCCCCCGCCCGTCGTTGAACAACGCCGCTTGTTCAACGACGGGCGGGGGCAAGCCCCGCACCCTACTCGTTTACCACACCACCAACGAGCGAGACGATGTACCGTTCTTTATAGCCCCCAACTCGCCCGGCTCTGTGCTCACCGTCTCTCACCTTACCAAGCGCTTCGGCCCCCTGCTCGTCCTCGACGACCTCAGCTTCTCGGTGGCTGCGGGCGAAACGCTGGTACTGCTCGGCCCCAGCGGCTGCGGCAAAACCACGCTGCTCAAAACCCTCAACCGCCTCATCGAGCCCGACGGCGGCACCATTGAGCTGAACGGGCGCGACGTGCGAGCGCAGCGGCCCGAAGAGTTGCGGCGCGGCATCGGCTACGTTATTCAGCAGGTGGGGCTGCTGCCGCACTACACGGTGGCCCAGAATATTGGCGTGGTGCCCAGCCTGCTGGCCTGGCCCGCCGCCAAAACTGCCGCCCGCACCGCCGCCTTGCTCGAACGGGTGCAGCTACCGCCCGCCCGCTTCGGCCCTATGCTACCGGCGCAGCTTTCGGGCGGGCAGCAGCAGCGGGTGGGGCTGGCCCGTGCCCTGGCCGCCGACCCGCCCCTGGTGCTGCTCGATGAGCCTTTCGGGGCCCTCGACCCGCTTACCCGCGCCGCCATTCGCCGCGACTTCCGCGAGCTGGACGAGCTGCGCCGCAAAACGGTGGTGCTCGTCACCCACGACGTAGCCGAAGCCTTCGAGCTGGCCGACCGCATCATGCTCTTGCACCAGGGCCGCATTCAGCAACTGGGCACGCCCCGCGAGCTGCTGTTGCAGCCGGCTAATGACTTTGTGCGCAGCTTTTTTCAGGCCGGGCGGCTGGAGCTGCTGCTACAGGTACTCACCCTGGCCGACGTACTACCCTGGCTACCCCCGACCAGCGCAGCGGCAGCCCCGCCCGCTGACAACCCGGCCCTACCCCTGTCTACCAGCCTGCAAGCAGCAGTGGCTTTCTTGAGCGCCCCAGTGCCCTCAGAGGGCAATCCACTGAGCAAAAAGGGCAGCCAGCTTCCCTTGGAGAGCAGTCAGCTAAGCAAAAAGGGCAGTCAGCTTCCTTCCGAGGGCAGCCAGCTGAGCAAAAAGGGGAGTCAGGTGCCCTTGGAGGGTAGCCAGCTGAGCAAAAAGGGGAGTCAGGTGCCCTCGGAGGGCACCGGGGTGGCTGCTGAAACTACCTGCGTATGGGTGGCTGCTGCCGAGGGCCTGCCGCGCCCGCTGACGCTGCCGCACCTGCTGGCGGCGCTTGGGCACCTTTTGCAAACTCCGCCCCGCGCATGAATACGCTCTCCCAACTCCTGGCCTTCTGGCACGAGCAGGCCGGCAAGCTGGGCCAGCAAACCCTGCAACATATTGCCCTCACGCTGGCCGCCCTGCTGCTGGGCGTGGCCGTGGGCGTGCCGCTGGGGCTGTGGCTCACGCGGCACCGGCGCTGGCAGGCGGCCGTGCTGGGCGCTACCGGCGTGCTCCAAACTATTCCCAGCATTGCGCTGCTGGGCTTCCTGATTCCGCTGCTGGGCATTGGGGCGCGGCCGGCTATTCTGGCGCTGCTGCTGTACTCGCTGCTGCCCATCGTGCGCAATACGGTGGCCGGCATCCAGGGCGTGCCGCCCGCCGTGGTGGAGGCGGCGCGGGGCCTGGGCTTCACCGACTGGCAGGTGCTGCGGCGGGTGGAATTGCCGCTGGCCTTACCGGTGCTCATGGCGGGCATTCGCACGGCTACGGTTATCAACGTAGGCGTGGCTACGCTGGCGGCTTACGTGGCGGCGGGCGGCCTGGGCGAATTCATTTTCACCGGCATCTCGCTCAATAATCCGGTGATGATACTGGCCGGGGCTATCCCCTCGGCCGGGCTGGCGCTGGCTTTCGATGCCGGGCTGGCGGCGCTCGAACGCGCCTCGGTGCGACAGCTGCAACGGATGGGCGCGGGCCTGCTGCTGGCCCTGGGGCTGGGCGCGGCGGGCTACGGCCTGTATTCCTTCACCCGCCCGGCTGCCCCGGCAGCGCTGCAAGCGGGTTTCAGCCCCGAGTTTGTGGGGCGGGCCGACTGCCTGCCGGGCCTCACCCGCGCCTACGGGCTGGCGGGCCTGCCCCACGGCGTGCTGGCCCCCGCCCTGGTGTACGATGCCCTGCGCGACGGCCGCGTAGACGTGTGCGACGGCTACTCCACCGACGGGCGCATCCGGGCCTACGGCCTGCGCGTGCTGCACGACAACCACCATAAGTTGCCGCCCTACTTCGCCGCGCCTGTGCTGCGCCCGCAGCTACTGCAAGCCCACCCCGAGCTGGGGCCGGTGCTCGACCAACTCAGCGGGCAACTCGCCGACTCGGCTATGACGAATTTGAATTACCAGGTCGATTACCTGCACCGCGACCCGCAGGCCGTGGCCCTGGCCTGGCTGCGCCGCAAGGGCCTTTATAAAGCCCCGCGCCCGCTGCCGCCCGGCGCGGCAGTGGTGCGGCTGGGCTCCAAGATTTTTGCCGAGCAGTACATTCTGGTGGCGCTCTACACGGCCCTCATTCGGGGCAACACCGATTTAGCGGTGGAAACCAAAACCGGCCTCGGCGGCACCACCATCTGCTTCGAAGCGCTACGCGGGGGCGACATTGATATGTATCCCGAATACACCGGCACCGGCCTGCAGGTGCTGCTGCAGCCCTCACCCGCCGTGCTCGACTCGCTGGGCGGCCGCCCGGCGGCGGTGTTTGGGTACGTGCAGCGCGAGTTTCGCCGCCGCTACGGGCTGGAATGGCGCGCCCCGCTGGGCTTCAACAACACCTACTGCCTGCTGATGCGGGAAAAACAGGCGCAGGCCTTGGGCATCGGCACAATTTCGGAGCTGGGGGCGCGGGTGCAGCGGTAGGTTTTGGCTGGAATGCCGAGGTAAAAACCCGCGCCTCTCATCCTGAAAGCCCTTTGCCTCGGCAGCGGCGAATACCTTCGCGGTTTATTCCGCTTTTTCCTGCTTCTCGTGGCGCTTTCCTCCTACTCCCCACCCACCCCGGCGGCCGGCCCGGCCTCCGCTGCCCGCTATACCTCCGCCCTGAGCGCCGTCACAACCCTGTTCTTTCTGTGGGGCTTCATCACGTCGCTCAACGACATCCTGATTCCGTACCTGAAAGTTATTTTTCAACTCTCTTATACTCAGGCCAACCTCATTAACCTGTGTTTTTTTGGGGCCTTCTTTTTTATGAGCATCCCGGCTGGCCTGCTCGTGGCGCGGGTCGGCTACAAGCGGGGGATGCTGCTGGGCTTTGCAGTAGCGGCGCTGGGAGCCTTTCTGTTTTACCCCGCCGCCGCCGAGCGCGAATACGGGCTGTTTCTGGGGGCGCTGTTCGTGCTGGCTTCGGGCATTACGCTGCTGCAAGTGGCGGCCAACCCCTACGTGGCCGTGCTCGGCCCGCCGGCGGGGGCCTCGGCCCGGCTTACCCTCACGCAGGCGTTCAACTCGGTGGGCACTACGCTCGGGCCGGTATTGGGCAGCGCCTTTCTGCTGAGCCGCTTGCCGAAGCTGAGCAACGCTACCACGGCCGCCGCCATCGACGTGCGCGCCGTGCAAATCCCCTACGTGGCCATCGGGGGCGTGCTGCTGCTCATTAGCCTGCTGCTGAGCCAGGTGCGCCTGCCGCAGGTAGCCCCGGCCGGCGACGAGAGCCCGGCCGCCAGCAACCGGCGCATCTGGCACTACCGCCCGCTGCTGCTGGGCGTGCTGGGCATTTTCGCCTACGTGGGGGCCGAAGTAGCCATCGGCTCCCACATCGTGAGCTACCTAGCCCTGCCCAGCGTGCTGAGCTTGTCGCCGCAGGCAGCGGGCGAAAAGGTGGCTTTCTACTGGGGCGGGGCTATGGTGGGCCGATTTGCCGGGGCCTACCTGCTCAACCGGTTTTCGCCCAATAAGCTGCTGGCCGGCAACGCCGTCGGCGCTATCGTGTTGCTCCTTATTTCGGTTAGCACCACCGGCGCGGCCGCCATGTGGAGCCTGCTGGCGGTGGGGCTGATGAATTCGCTTATGTTCTCGACCATTTTCGCGCTGGCCGTGGCCGGGCTGGGCCGCTACACCGAGCAGGCGTCGGGGCTACTGTGCACGGCCATTGTGGGCGGGGCGCTGGTGCCGCTGCTGTTTGGGGCCGTGGCCGACGGGCCGGGGCTGCGCTGGGCGTTCGTGCTGCCGGCGCTCTGCTACGTTTATATCGGCTGGTACGGCCTGCGCGGCAGCCGCCCGGTGGCAGCAGTGCCCGCCGTAACGTTTGTGTGAGGCAACGCCTTGCCTTTCAGCGCCTGCTGACGCTGCCGGGTAGCCTGGGGGCTGCAGCCCTACCGTTCCCGTAGGGCCGCCTGTTATATTTGACTCCCCTTTTTTTCGGGCTAGCCTAAGGCCGGGGTGTACTTTGCGCCCTTATCTGGCTTGGCTGCGCTCCCTTTGCCCGCGCTGGCAAAAACCTGCAACCGGCCCCAACTCGCCTCCTCCTACGCTTACCTGCTTCCGCCGTGACCCGCGCTACGCTTCTTTCCCTGCTCGCCCACCCGGCCAACCTGGCCGGGCCCGATGTGCGGGCACTCGAAGAGTTGGCCCAGGCCTTTCCCTACTGCCAAACGGCCCACCTGCTGCTGGCCAAAGCCGCCCACGACCAGGACTCGATGCTGGCCGCCCAGCGCCTGCGCCGCGCCGCCACCTACGCCACCGACCGCGCCCGCCTGCGCCAGCTAATGGAGCTGCGGCCAGTAGCGCCCCTGGTGCCCGCCGAGGCCGCAGTTGCCCAGCCAGTACTGGCGGAAGAGCCCGCTTTAGCTCCCGCCGCCAACAGCCTCTACCCGGTACCTGAAGTAGCGCCAGCAGCACCCGCCCGCGACCCAGCGCCAAACGCCGCTCTGGAAGACAAGCCGGGCCACGTCATCGAGCCCATCGCCCCGGTTGAGGTAGCCGGTAGTGAAAGCCACGCAGCCGAGGCGATACTTCAATCCAGCGCCCCCCAAACGGCGGCCAGCGCCCCAGTTGAGGAAACTCTGGCTCCTGCCGAAGCTGCCGCCCCGGCTCCAGCGGCGGCCCCGAAGGCCAGCCCACCCACCAGCGCCCCAGCAGAACTACCAGCGCCAGTCGGCCTGCCCGCTGCCGAAGTTCTGGCCCCACCGGCTGCCCCCGAAACTACCGCCGTAGCTCTACCGGAAGCCGCCCCGGAAATTATCCTGTTTTCCTCGGTTGCCGACTCGCCGGCCGCCATTTCTCTGCCCGCGTGGCTCACCGAGGAGGAGATACCCGCCCAGGCGCCGCCCATCCGGCCGCCCGTAGAAGTGGGCACGGCCCGCTTCGAGTTTGGGCTGGCAGTGGCCGAGCCCGCCGAGATTATCGCCTACCGCCTGCCGGAGCTGGACGAGCCGGTGCACCCCCGCCCCGCTGCTACCCCCAAACTGCCGCCCTTCAACGGCGCTCCCGATATCCATTATGCCCCCGAAGAAGGTAGTCGCCTGGGTTTCTGTTTGGTAGCGGCCGATGCGGCCTTCCCGCTGTTACCTGGCAGCGAGCTACCCCCCACGGGCGAATTCTTCGCTCCCGATGCGCTACTGCTCGATTACCTCGCCGCGCACCCACCCGCCGAGCCGCCCAAACCCAGCTCCCTGGAGCTGATAAACAGCTTCTTGCAACGGGCGCCCCTGGCTACGCGCCGCCGGGCCATGCCCAGCCCAGCCATGCCCGGTCCCGAGCAACAGGCTGATTTGTCGCTGCTCAGTACCCGCGCCGAACCCGACCTGGCTTCCGAAAATCTGGCTATGATTTTGGCCCGGCAGGGGAAAAACGAGCGGGCTATTGCAGTTTATGAGAAGCTCATGACGAAATACCCGGATAAAATACCGTACTTTGCAGCCCAAATTGAATCCTTGCGCCCGTAGGCGCAGCTTTTACTTTTACCTATGTTCCTCGCTTTAGTCATCCTCATTCTCCTGGTATCCCTGTTGCTAGCCCTTGTGGTGCTGGCCCAAAACCCCAAAGGCGGCGGCATCAGCAGCCAGTTTGGCGCAGGCGGCGCGGCCAACCTCATGGGCGTGAAGCGCACCGGCGATCTGCTCGAAAAGCTCACCTGGGGCTTTGCCATCGGCATCATCGTGCTCACGCTCGGCACTCACATGATTACCGGCGGCTCGGCAGCCCCCGCCCGTAGCGTGAACACGCAAGCGGCGCAGAAGGTGGCCGTGCCGGCTCCTACTGCGCCGCCTACTGGCGCACCTGCTACCGGCCAGCAGCCTAAATAATAAGCAAACTAGTTGAACCACTAAAAACCAGTGGCTCCCGTTTTGTACGTGGGGCCGCTGGTTTTTTTTGGGCAGTAGCCTACTACTTGTCATTGCGAGCGAAACGCGGCAACCGTATTAGAAGCAAGTCGTTCTGGTGCGATTGCCGCGCTTCGCTTGCAATGACAGGTAGTTAGGTACTGCCACTAATAGGGGGCACAGCACTCCTGCCACTGGCACCTTGGCGCATCATCTGCCAATCCGGCTTTGCGGCTGGCACATTCTGTCAGGTTTGGGCGCTTGGCACATTTCGTGTCAGTCGGCGCAGCAAGACACCCACGTTTCTTAGTTTTCCAAAACATCATTTCCACCATTCAACCCATGGCACTGAGCATTAAACCGCTGGCTGACCGCGTCGTCATCAAAGCGGCGGCCGCCGAGGCTACCACCAAATCCGGCATCATCATCCCCGACACCGCTAAGGAAAAGCCCCAGCGCGGCGAAGTAGTAGCAGTAGGCGAAGGCCGCACCGCCGACAGCGGCAGCCTCATCAAGCCCCAGGTGAAAACCGGCGACCAGGTACTTTATGGTAAGTGGACCGGCACGGAAATTACCATCGACGGCGAGGATTACCTCATCATGCAGGAAAAAGACATTTTGGCCGTTCTCTAGGCCATTTTTCATTTCCTTCGGTTTCCTCTGGTTTCCGGCAGTTTTCCCTCATTCCTTTTTATTTCCCTCAGTAACCAGCAATGTCTAAGAACATTCAATTCGACAGCGACGGCCGCGACCGCCTCAAACGGGGCGTCGACAAACTCGCCAACGCCGTTAAAGTAACCCTTGGCCCGAAAGGCCGCAATGTCATCATTGACAAGAAGTTCGGGGCGCCGAGCATCACCAAGGATGGCGTAACTGTAGCCAAAGAAATTGAGCTGCGCGACCCTATCGAAAACATGGGCGCTCAGCTCGTGAAAGAAGTAGCTTCCAAAACCGCCGACCAGGCCGGCGATGGCACTACCACGGCTACTGTACTGGCCCAGGCCATTTACACAGCCGGCTCGAAAAACGTAGCTGCCGGGGCCAACCCGATGGACCTCAAGCGTGGCATCGACAAGGCCGTGCTGGCTGTAGTAGCCAACCTGAAGCAACAGTCGAAGCCGATTGGCAGCAGCGCGGAAATTGCCCAGGTGGGTACCATTTCGGCCAACAACGACGCCGAAATCGGCCAGATGATTGCCGATGCCATGGATAAAGTGGGCAAAGAAGGCGTTATCACTGTAGAAGAAGCGCGTGGCACCGAAACCGAAGTAAAAACGGTGGAAGGCATGCAGTTCGACCGTGGCTACCTCTCGCCCTACTTCGTGACCAATCCGGAGAAGATGGAAACGGAGTTTGAGAACCCCTACATCCTCATCTACGACAAGAAGGTGAGCACCATGAAGGAGCTGCTGCCCGTGTTGGAGCAAGTGCTGCAGACCGGTAAGCCCTTGCTTATCATCTCGGAAGACGTGGACGGGGAAGCCCTCGCTACGCTGGTAGTAAACAAGCTGCGCGGCTCGCTAAAAATTGCGGCCGTGAAAGCCCCCGGCTTCGGCGACCGCCGCAAGGCCATGCTCGAAGACATCGCTACCCTCACGGGCGGCGTAGTTATCTCGGAAGAGCGCGGCTACAAGCTCGAAAACGCCACGCTGGAATACCTCGGCACCGCCGAGAAAATCATCGTCGACAAAGACAACACCACGATTGTCAATGGCAAAGGCGAGAAAGACGACATTACAGGCCGCATCAACCAGATTAAGGCCCAGATGGAAACCACTACCTCGGACTACGACAAGGAGAAGCTGCAAGAGCGCCTCGCCAAGCTGAGTGGTGGCGTAGCCATCCTTTACATCGGTGCCAGCACCGAGGTAGAAATGAAGGAGAAGAAAGACCGCGTAGACGATGCCCTGCACGCCACCCGCGCCGCCGTTGAGGAAGGCGTGGTGCCCGGCGGCGGCGTAGCCCTGGTGCGCGCCATCGAGGCCCTCGACGCGGTACAAACCCTGAACAGCGACGAGAAAACCGGCGTCAACATCGTGCGCATCGCCCTCGAAGCTCCTCTGCGCACCATCGTGGCCAACGCCGGTGGTGAAGGCTCGGTAGTAGTGCAGAAAGTGCGCGAAGGCAAAGGCGACTACGGCTACAACGCCCGCGAAGACAAGTACGAAAACCTGACAGCGGCCGGTATCATCGACCCGACTAAAGTAACCCGTCTGGCCCTCGAAAACGCCGCTTCCATCGCCGGCCTGCTGCTGACGACCGAAGCCGTTATCTCGGACGAGCCCGAGCCCAAAGACGCTGGCCATAGCCACGGCGATGGTGGCATGGGCGGTATGGGTGGCATGGGCGGCATGATGTAGACCGCAGACTCAAACGGATTTTAACTGATTGAACAGATACGCCGCTACGCGGCTGATTCTTCCTGTGGTTAGGCTCGTTTGACGTTATGAAAAGCCCCGTCGTGCGTTGCGCGGCGGGGCTTTTTGTTGTTACAGGCAGAGGTCAAGCAGAGCCTGTTTTAGGGTTTCGGTTTTGCGGTCGTTGTTCCGGTCTGACCGCCCTAGGCGGTCTGACCGGCTGCCGCTGGCGCGGTCAAAAAAGCGCCTAAGCCGCGTTCTTTCGGCAGCCGCTCAAAATGGAGCAACGACTGCAAAACCGAAACCCTAAACAGGCTTGTATTTACTTTTGGCGGATGGTACGGCAGCTTCTCTTCGCGTGTGGTGGCTATAATTTGTTGTTCGCTCTTTTCCACCTGGCTTTTTGGCGGCTGTTTGGCTGGCGGCAGCAATTGGTGAAGCTGCACCCGGCCAACCGGGCTATTATGCAAATTCTGAATTTGCGGCTGATTTACGTGTTTTTGTTGTTTGGGGCGGTATATTTGGTTTTTCCGGGGCAGCTGGCTGGCACTGCTTTGGGGCGGTTTTTGATGGCTGGCATTACCCTGTTCTGGCTTGGCCGGCTGGTCGAGCAGTTTATCTTTCTGCGGATGCGGGCTTGGCAGGTGCATCTGTTGACGCTGATTTTTGTGCTGGGAGTAGCGCTGCACGGGCTGGCTTGGTGGCTGTCTGCTTAGGGTTGGTATCAAGACAAAAATCCCCGTTGGCATTTGGCCAGCGGGGATTTTTATGTTGTTTCTGTCAGGGCGCTAGGCGGCTACCGGCTCATCCATCATGCGCGTGAGGCGGCGATAGATGAAGAACAGGATGATAGACGCCGTGGCCGAAAGCACCACAAAAATCATGAAGAAGCTGTAGAGGTTCGTAATCTGGATGCCCAGGAAGGAGGGCCAGTGCGACGGAATTTCCAGCCCTTTGAGCTTCTCGATAACGGCAGCCGGGGCCTGGCCTGCCTGGTTGAGAATATCGGGCAGGTTGATGCCTGCGCCGGCGGCTTTCTTGAACTCGCCGGGGCCGGGCGGATACAGGCCCGAGAGGACGCCAGCCAGCTTGTTGCCCGCCGCAGTAGCCAGAAACCACACCGCCATCAGCAGCGAGGCAAGGCGGGCGGGGGCCAGCTTATTTACCAGCGCCAGGCCAATAGGCGACAAGCACAGTTCGCCGAAGGTTTGAAACAGGTACATGGTCACGAGCCAGAACATACTCACCTTCGCACTGGCATCGACGCCCTTAACCCCAAAGGCGATGATGAGGTAGGCGATGGCCAGCAGCATCAAGCCGATGGACATTTTCAGCGGCGATGAGGGCTCGATGTTGCGCTTGCCCAGCCACGTCCAGAGAACGGCAAAAACGGGGGCAAAGAGGATAATGAACAGCGCGTTGGCCGACTGGAAATACGACGCCGGCACCACCTTGCCCAGTAAGTTACGGTCCGTCTGCTCGTCGGCAAAAAAGGTGAGTGAAGCCCCGGCCTGCTCAAACGCCCCCCAAAAGAAAATCACGAAGAAGCTGAGAATGAGAATGACATAAATCTTCTCTTTTTCGCGGCTGGTCAAGGACTTATCCGAGAGCACAATCAGGGGCATTATCAGCATGGCCGAAAAGACCACGGCCCCAATCCAGTCGTAGTTCATGAGCCAAGCAATGGCGGCGTAAATCACCACCGAGAGCCCCGCAATGGCTCCCATGCCCAGGCCACCGGCGGTTTGAGTGGGCTGCGCAATGGTTGCGGCCTGTACCGGCGCATCAGTGTTTACCGGCACTACGGGCGAGGCGGCCACGGTCCGCTCAGGCCGGGCCCCGAGGGGGGCACCAGCGGCGGTTACTACGTACTTGTTTTTCAGCAACTCGAAGGTGAGGCTACCCACCAGCATGCCAATGCCAGCGGCCAGGAAGCCCCATTTAAAGTCGGCCGGATTGCCCGTATCGCCGAGTGTACCGCAAACCAGGGGCGAGAAAAACGCGCCCAGGTTGATGCCCATGTAGAAAATGGTGTAGGCCGCATCGATGCGCTTATCGCCCTTGGGATAGAGCGACCCCACCATGGAGGAGATATTGGGCTTAAAGAAACCATTGCCGAAAATGAGCAGCGCCAAGCCCAGAATAAACAAACCCATTTGCGCGGCGGGCACCGTAGTCTGGCCCGCGCCGTACATGGAGGCTGAAAAGAACAAGCTAAACTGCCCAGCCGCCATCAGTAGGCCGCCCACCAGGATGCTGCGGCGGTTGCCCCAGTAGCGGTCGGCCATGTAGCCGCCCAGCAGCGGCGTCAGATATACCAGCGAGGTGTAGTTGCCGTAGATAAGCGAGGAGGTTTCCTTGCTCATTAGCAGCGCCTTACCCATGTAGAGGGCTAGTAAGGCCCGCATCCCATAGTAGCTAAACCGCTCCCACATTTCGGTGGTGAACAGCACGTATAAGCCGGTAGGATGGCTTTCGGAAGCCGTTTGGGGGGATTGTTCGCGCAGACTGGCGGTAGCAGGTTGCATCAAGAAAGAAGTAGTAAGGAACAAAAAATATAAACCCCCTACCCGGCATGGGTTTGGGCTGGGTAAAGCTAAGCAAATTTTTGGGTAAAATCTGCCTTGCCTACTATTGGCTGATTTGCCCGCACCCACCTGTGTGCAAGGCTGTTTTTGTCAGAGTCACCACTTTTTTAGCTCCGTGTCCTTACCAACGATGAGTTGCCAGAGCTATAAGTAGCCTTACTATAGGTCAATACTCTAAACTTGTCACCCAAAAACCAGATTTTATCAGGATTCAGTTTCCTTGGGCTACCGCAAACGATTGCGACAAAATCCGGGGGCCTGCTGTACCTTTGCAGGCACTAACTCTCCTGTTCCCACCCATTTTTTTATTCTTGCATGGCTAACCACCAAGCTGCCGCTAGTCGCCTGGCGGCCCTGGGCTTTGCCCAAGCCCCTCCCTACACCCACCTTAACCTGCCCCCCGCCGAATTAGTCGAGCACGCCCTGCGCCGGGGCGAGGGCACCCTCACCGATACCGGGGCGCTCATGGCCGACACCGGGGCCTTCACCGGCCGCTCGCCCAAAGACCGGTTTGTGGTGCGCGATGCCCACACCGCCGACAGCGTGTGGTGGGGCGACATCAACATCCCGCTGGAGCCCGCCCGGTTTGAGCAGCTGCACCAGAAGATGCTCGCCTACCTGGCCGATAAGGAGGTGTTTGTGCGCGAGGCCTACGCTGGGGCCCACCCCGACTACCAGCTCAAGCTTCGCGTAGTAAATGAACTAGCCTGGCATAACCTGTTCTGCTACAACATGTTTTTGCGGCCCGAAGCCGGAGCCGACACCACCTGGACGCCCGACTTCAGCATCATCTGTGCCCCCGGCTTCGAAGCCGACCCGGCCGTGGATGGCACCCGGCAGAAGAACTTCGCCATCATCGACTTCACCCGCAAGATGATACTCATCGGCGGCACGGGCTACGCGGGCGAGATGAAAAAAGGCATTTTCGGGGTACTCAACTACCTGCTGCCCCACGAGCGCCAGACGCTGCCCATGCACTGCTCGGCCAATGTAGGCGAGGCTGGTGATGCGGCCATTTTCTTTGGCCTCTCGGGCACCGGTAAAACCACCCTTTCCACCGACCCGGCCCGGGCGCTGGTTGGCGACGACGAGCACGGCTGGCTGCCCGGCCACGGTGGCATCTTCAACTTTGAGGGCGGCTGCTACGCCAAGGTCATCGACCTTTCGGCCGAGAAAGAGCCCGAAATCTGGAATGCCATTCGCTTCGGGGCCATTGTGGAGAACACGCGCTTCGTGCCCGGCACGCATACCGTGGACTACGCCAATAAGTCGGTGACGGAAAATACCCGCACGGCCTACCCGCTCTCTTACATCCCGAATGCGCTGGAGCCTTCGGTGGCGGGCGTGCCGCAGCATATTTTTTTCCTCACCGCCGATGCCTTCGGCGTACTGCCCCCCATCTCGCGCCTCGATAAGAGCCACGCCATGTACCACTTCATGAGTGGCTACACCGCCAAGGTGGCTGGTACCGAAATGGGCATTACCGAGCCGCAAACCACGTTCTCGGCCTGCTTCGGCCAGGTATTCCTCCCGCTGCACCCCACCCGCTACGCCGAAATGCTGGGCCAGCAGCTCGATGCTAACCCCGACGTACATGTATGGCTCGTGAACACCGGCTGGACCGGCGGCCCCTACGGCACCGGCCACCGCATGCGCCTCGCCCACACCCGCACCATGATTACGGCCGCTCTCAACGGCATTCTCGATGCCGTAACCTTCAAGCAGCACCCCATTTTTGGGGTGTCGGTGCCCGGCGCCGTGCCCGGCGTGCCCACCGAAATCCTGGACCCGCGCACCACCTGGGCCGACAAGGACGCCTACGACCGCACGGCCAACGAGCTGGCTGAGAAGTTCGTGCGCAACTTCAGCAAGTACGCCGACTTTGCCAATGAGGAAATTCTGGCGGGTGCTCCTCGGGTGTCCGCTGAAGCGGCAGTTTAAGCTGGTTTCTGGATTGGAAAAGCCCCGTTGCCGGTTTGGCAGCGGGGCTTTTATTTTTACCAGAGGAACACAGTCACAGTTAAGCGGCCAGGCACAATTAACCCTTTACTGCTGCTTAGCTAATTCTTCCCGCCATCTTATAATGCCAGCATGAACGCCGTCACGAAGAAATTTATCCAGAAAAACGGCTAAACTATTGGTCATTACTATATTATTGGCTGGCGTGGCTATCCCATAGCATAGCGTATTGTATTCCTCACTATTATAACTGCCGATGGCGTACTGGTCAGGATGCACCTTGTTTATCCAAATTGCCCAGCAATCGCTATAAATTACATACTCTGCAAGGTAAAAATCCCATCCTTCGGTGGCTTTAAAAGAGTAGGCTCTACCAAACTCATTTTCTATTATTTCGCCTAGTGGTATAATCCTGAATAAATCCTCTGCCGACTCAAACCCGTTGCAAAAGCTATAGAACATCCGTAGGTCGCTGGGCAGCCGAACCCCAATTTTCTGCTCGAAGTCGGCCAACTCGGCGGCCGTAGCCGGCGGGTACAGTGTTATCCCCAGCGCCACCTTATCACGCTGCATCCTGGCAATTATATCGGCGATAGAAGGAGACATACCTTACGATTCCTACATGCTTTGCGTTAGCGGGTCCTACTGCACCGCTACCACGCGCAGGCCCATAAACTGGCTGGACTGATTATCGCGGAATACGGGCAGCAGGATATAGCTATCCGCATTGGCGCGGAGCGAGGCGCGGCCCATGAGGCTGTCCTCGTGGTGGCCCAGTAGTAGCAGGTCGTGAACTTGCCGGGTGCTGATGTCATAATTGGCAATAAGGGTGATGCCACCGGTACGGAAAGTAGCCATTGAGTCGTTTGAGGCCAGGTTTTTATTCTGTTCAAAGACCCGGCGCACTGCGGGTGGCAGCGGCAGCGGCGCACCCAGGCGCTGTTGCAGCCGGTCGATGGATGCCCCTAGCAGCGCGGGCACATTGGTAGTGGGCGCGATAACGCCGTGTGCAGCGGCGGATGCGTGAACGGGCTCGTGTGCGCCTGAACACGCCCCCAGCGCCAGACAGCCTGCCAGTACCAACAACACTCGGCCATTACGACGCTGACTACTCAGCCCTTTGCCCTGGTTTTTCATTATTCAGGCGCGGTAGTTTTGGCTGGCTTCCCCGCCATTTCGCTCAGGTAGTGGCGCACGACCAGCGCAATGGAGGCGTATGACTCTTCGAGGCGCGCCAGGGCATCCTGGGGCGACATCCAACGGACTTCCTCAATGTATTCCTCGGTTTGGGGGCGCATCACGGAGTCGTCGAGGCAATTCATGACAAACCAACTGGTTTTTTTCAGCATCTTATTGCCCTTGTAGGCATACGAGTGCCAAGTGCTCGGCAGCTCCTCGCCCAGTTCCACCTTGATATTGCACTCCTCCTCTACCTCGCGCATGGCTCCGAGTGGCACATCCTCGTCGCTTTTGAGCTTGCCTTTGGGCAAATCCCACTTGCCGAGGCGGTAAATCATGAGCACTTCGCCCTCCTTTACAACCAAGCCGCCGGCCGCTTTGGCAATTTTGAACTGGTCTTTGAGGTGTAGAATAAGCTGCTTCTTTTTGCGGACGAGCAAAGTGAGCGTGTGCAGCTTCTTGAGTTTCTTTACTTCCATCAGGCGCAGCAGGCGGTCGAGGAAGGCGGGAGTAGCGTCGCGCACCAGTACGTCGCCTACCAGGTCTTTACTGGTAAACTCGTCGGCACCTTCCAGCACCAAGTCATACTTATGCTTGTACACTTTTTCGCCCAGCTTTTTGATGAGCAGCGGCACGTCGTTGATGAAAACGTTCATCGGAAAAAATTCGGTAGTTGAAAGTCAAAGCCTAGCGAGCAAGCCCGCCCCTCCCCATACGGCAGGGGGCGCTGCAAGATACGCGCCGCCCGGTTTTTTGCCTTGCTCTGGCCCATTTTGTTGCATCTTTGCCGCCTATGACGCGCATTGGTTTGCTTTCAGATACCCACGGACACCTCGACGACCGCATCCTGCACCACTTGCGCGGAACCGACGAAATCTGGCACGCCGGCGACTTCGGCTCCACCGAAGTAGTGATGCAGCTGGCCGGACTGGCCCCCATCTTCCGGGGGGTGTA
Source organism: Janthinobacterium lividum (assembly GCA_050954465.1). Lineage (GTDB taxonomy): Bacteria > Bacteroidota > Bacteroidia > Cytophagales > Hymenobacteraceae > Hymenobacter. Next base: position 45,123 of record JBPBPU010000144.1, on the reverse strand, counting down.
TGGCAACATCGACGGCCAGGAAATAAGGGGTACCGAGCCTTTGGTGCAGAATTTTGAAGTGGAGGGGCTACGAGTACTCATGACCCACATTGGGGGCTACCCAGGGCACTACTCCCCCGCTGCCCGGCAGTTGCTGGCCCAAGTGCGCCCCGCCTTGTTTGTGAGCGGGCACTCGCACATCCTGCGTGTGATGCCCGATGCCCGGCTACACTTGCTGCACCTCAACCCTGGCGCGGCGGGGCGGAACGGTTTTCACAAAGTGCGCACACTCCTGCGCTTTGGCATCGACCAGGGAAAGGTGGTGGACTTGCAGGCGGTGGAACTTGGGCCGCGCAGTATAAGTGAGGAATAGCAACGAAAGTGGTGCCACGCCACTTGTTTCGGTGAAAAGTATAACGAACAAGCTGCAAGCGTCACGGCGATGCACGAAGCGAAAGCTTCGCGCTACTCCACCCCACAAAAAAAACGCCTCTCCCCATAGGGAAAGGCGTTTTTTATTCAAAAACTACGGGCTATTTACAGCGCGATTTCGGGCTTGGGGTGCTCGCCTTCCTGGCTATCGGGGTTTACCGGCTTAGTTTCGGCCTCAGCAGCGTCGAAACCTTCGGTGCCGGTTTGGTTGGCCTCGGTAGCCTGGTTTTCCTCGGGGCTGTCGTTGCTGATAAGATGCTTGGCACCTTCTACCAGGTTGTGGGCGGCTTCCTGCACGGCCTCAAACGCGCTGGTGTGGCTTACGGCATCAGCGGCCGAGGCAGCTACTTCCTTGGCTTTTTCTACCACGCTGGCGTGCGATACGGCGTCTACGGCGTGGGAAGCGGCCTCTTTCACGCGCTCAAACAGGCTGGAGCCGGTTACGGCTTCCGTGGCGTCGGCCACTACTTCCTTGGCTTTTTCTACTACGTCGACACTGGCAAGGGCGGCGGCGGCTTGCTTTACCTTTTCGGTGGCGTCAGCAGCTACTTCGCTTACCTTGTCGGTAGCGGTTGTGGCTACTTCGCTCACTTTATCAGTTGCGGCAGCAACTACTTCGCTCACCTTGTCGGTAGCAGCTGTAGCTACTTCGCTTACTTTATCGGTAGTGGCTGTAGCTACGTCGCTTACCTTTTGAGTAACGGCTTTAGCTGCTTTGGTTACCGTTTCAGTAGCGTCGGCTACGGCATGGCTAGCTTTTTCTACGATGCCTTCCGGCTGGCTGAACTTCGATTTCAGCTCGTCCAGGTCCACGTTCTTCAGCACGGGCGTGCGCAGCAAGTTCTTGATTTTGCTCGTTTCATTGTTGGCACGGGCGATATTTTTACGGTGCTTACGCTTCAGACGGGTAACGGACATGATTTCCGGGGCAGTTAGAGTTCTGGCAAATGAGGCGCAAAAATACAACTTTCATTTGGAAATTCCAAACCTCTTTTGGGTTCCTGGTTTCTAGTGCCTGGTTGCTGGTTCGCGGCTGTCCTACCTTCACGAACCACGTACCAGGCATTAGAAACCATAAACTCCATGATTGACCTCCGCTCCGATACGGTAACTGTCCCTACGCCGGCCATGCTGGCCGCTATGCACGCTGCCCCGGTCGGCGACGATGTGTATGGCGAAGACCCCACCGTTAGCCGCCTCGAAACCAGCCTGGCGGCCCGCTTCGGCCTCGAAGCCGGCTTGTTTTGCCCCTCCGGCACGATGGCCAACCAGATTGCCATTATGGCGCATTGCGGCCCGGTGTCGGAAGTTATTTGTGAGGCCACGGCGCATGTCTACCTCTGGGAAGTGGGCGGCATCATGCACCACGCCCGGGCCTCAGTGGCCCTGCTGCCCGGTGAGCGGGGCCGCCTCACGGCCGCGCAGATTGCGGCGGCCATCCGGCCGGCCGACAACGTGCATTATCCTACTACCCGGCTTGTGTGCCTCGAAAACACCCACAACCGGGGCGGCGGCAGCTGCTACGCAGGGTCGGAGCTGGAAGCTATTGCGCAGATGTGCGAAGTACATAACCTGGCCCTGCACCTTGATGGAGCCCGCATTTTCAATGCCCTGGTAGCTACCGGGCAGCGCAGCGAGGACTACGGCCGGATTTTCGACTCTATTTCGGTGTGCCTGAGCAAAGGGCTCGGCGCGCCCATTGGTTCGGTGCTGCTGGGGTCGCGGGAGTTTATTGGGGCGTGTCGGCGGCTGCGCAAGCTCTTTGGCGGCGGCTGGCGGCAGGCGGGCTACCTGGCCGCCGCCGGGCTCTACGCCCTGGAAAACAACGTGGAGCGCCTCGCCGACGACCACCGCCGCGCCGCCCGCCTCGCCGACGCCCTGCGCCCGCTGCCCTACGTGGCCGAAATCCTGGAGCCCGAAACCAACCTGCTTCTCTTCCGCCTCGACGAAAGCCGCCTGCCCGTGGCCGACTTCCTGGCGCGGCTGGAGGCGCAGGGCATCCGGGCGAGCGGCTTTGGCGGGAGCTGGGTGCGCTTCGTGACGCACCTAGATGTGAGCGACGAGCAAGTGGAGCAGGTGGCGGCGGCCGTGGCGGGGCTTTACCAACCGTAAGGTAGCGGGGCAGGGCTGGTTTGCCGTACAGGCTCTACTGCTTTTTACCCCCTCGAATGCCCACGCTCTACGATGCCCTGGCGCTGCTGCTCACTACCGCCGCCGCCTTCGCCTACCTCAACCACCGCTTCCTGAAGCTGCCTATGGCCATCGGGCTGATGGTGCTGGCGCTGCTCGCGTCGCTGGGGCTACTGGGGCTGGGCAAGCTGGGCGTAGCCCCGGTGCTGGACGTTGCGCGCCTCGTCGACCAGCTGGATTTCAGCGCCTTGCTTATGCAAGTGATGCTCGGGTTTCTGCTCTTTGCGGGGGCCATCAACGTGGATGCGCGGCGGCTGGGCGAGCTGCGCTGGCCGGTGGGGCTGCTGGCTACGCTGGGCACCGTGCTTAGCACGGGGCTGGTGGGGGGCGCGCTCTACTGGCTGCTGCCGCTGCTGGGCCTGCCGGTGCCGCTGCTGCCGTGCCTGCTGTTTGGGGCCCTCATCTCGCCCACCGACCCGGTGGCGGTGCTTAGCATTCTCACTAAAGCCAACATTCCCCGCTCGCTGGAGCTGAAAATAGTGGGCGAGTCGCTGTTCAACGACGGGGTGGGCGTGGTAATTTTTACTACCCTGCTGCACGTAGCCGAAATGGGCACCGGCCACGTGCCGCTGCGCCAGACCCTGCTACTGTTTGCGCAAGAGGCCGGCGGTGGCTTGCTGCTGGGCACGGGCCTGGGCCTGGGCACGGCCTGGCTGCTGCGCACCATCGACAACTACCAGGTAGAAGTGCTCCTCACGCTGGCTTTGGTGACGGGCGGCACGGCCCTGGCCACGCGGCTGCATACTTCCGGGCCGCTGGCCATGGTGATGGCCGGGCTGCTGGTGGGCTACTTCAGCCGCCGGGGCAGCATCCTCTCGGAGGTGTCGCAGGACTACGTAGACAAGTTCTGGGAGCTGATTGATGAAATCCTGAACGCGCTGCTTTTCGTGCTCATGGGCCTCGAACTGCTGGTGCTGCCCCTCCCCGGCCGTACGCTGCTAGCGGGCGGGCTGGCCGTGCTGGTGTTGCTGGCGGCGCGGGTGCTGGCCGTGGCCGTGCCGCTGGGGCTGCTGCGCATAGGCAGGCAGCACCCGCCCGAACGCCACGCGGTGAAGGTGCTGACCTGGGGCGGCTTGCGCGGCGGGCTGGCCGTGGCGCTGGCCCTGGCCCTGCCCACCACCCAGCACCGCGAGCTGCTGGTAGGTATGACGTACATAGTCGTGGTGTTCAGCATTATCGGCCAGGGCCTCACCATCGGGCCGCTGGTGCGGCGACTGGGGCTGGCCACCGAGGCGCAGCCCCAGCCGCACGAGGAAACCAAATAACTGCTGTTGCGCCGGGCGGGAAGTAGCGCTCAGCTTTAGCTTGGCGCATCGCCGCCACGCGGCGAATTTGGCACCGCGCCGCTTGCTGCAACGGCCCCAGACGCGAGCTTCGCCGCGCAGCAGCGATGCGCCAAGCTAAAGCTGAGCGCTACTTCCCGCCCGGCGCAACAGCAGTAAATAAAACGGCCTTCCCGGCAACCGGGAGGCAGATGCTGAAGTTACTATTCTAATGAATTTATTTGTTATTGCCGATATCCACGGTTGCCTCTACACCCTGCGCGAGTTGCTCAAGCACTGGCGGCCCCAGGAAGAAATGCTGGTGCAGCTTGGCGACCTCGTAGACCGGGGCCGCCACTCGCCTGAAGTGGTGGAGCTGTGCCGCCAGCTAAGCCAGGAGTTTCCCGACCGCACCGTGTTTTTGCAGGGTAACCACGACTGGGCTATGGCCGAGCATGTGGGCTTGAATGGCCCCTACCGGGCCTGGCTGGGCTGGGGCGGCCGGGCCACCTTGCACCAGTACCAGCGGCACCGTGAGTGGCTGGCCCCGCATGCCGTTTGGCTGGGCCACCGGCCCCTGTTCTGGGAAACCGACTACCTGCTGTTCTCTCACGCCGGCTTTGCCGACGTGCCGGACCCACTCGACCCCAACAACGACGAGGGGGTGCTGTGGCGGCGCGGCCCCCTGCGCCACTTGGGCAAGCGCCAGGTGGTGGGCCATACGCCCACGGCACCACCCGCCCCGGTGTACCACGAAGCCACCAATACCATTTACCTCGATACGGGCGCGTCTGCCGGGCATTTTCTTACCGGCCTGCGCCTGGGCGAAACCGGCGAAGTACTGGAAACCATTGCGATACCCACGCAGCCCGAAGATATTTACCCCGCCAGCCAAGACCTGGCTTAGCATTGCTCTGACGCTCATGGCAGAAAACCTCCTTTCCCCCGAACCTCACTGGCACGCGGCCGGCCTGGCCCACCTGCGCCAAACCGACCCCATCCTGGCCCAGGCTATCGCCCGCGTGGCCGGCCCGGTGCGCCCTGCCGCCCACGAAGACCTGTACCTGGGGCTGCTGCGCGCCATCGTGAGCCAGCAGATTTCGACCAAGGCGGCGGCGGCCATCTGGCGGCGCTTTACGGCGTTGTTTCGGCCCGATGGCTACCCCGAGCCGCGTGAGGTATTGCGCCTGAGCGAAGACGAATTGCGCGAGGCGGGCCTCTCGCGCCAGAAAGCGGGCTATCTGCAAGCCATTGCCGACTACCAAGAGCGCGGCCTGCTCGACTACGCGCACCTGAGCCAGCTGGAGGAAGAAGCCTTTACCAAGCACCTCACCGCAATAAGGGGAGTGGGCCGCTGGACGGCCCAAATGCTGCAAATGTTTGCCCTCGACCAGCCCGACGTGTTCAGCGAAGGCGACCTGGGGGTACAAAACGCCATGCGCAAGCTCTACCACCTGGAAGAAACCGGCCGCGCCCTGCAAAAACGAATGCTCGAAATAGCCGAACCCTGGCGGCCCTACCGCTCGCTGGCTTGCAAGTACTTGTGGAAGTCGCTCGACCCGGCCCCGGCTATTAACGCCGAAATGGGCTGGGAGTAACACCAAGCTCCAGCTTGGTGCGTCGTTAGTTTTGCCCACATGGCACGGACGACTCACCAAGCTGGAGCTCAGCCACGCTGACCTTCGGTTGGTGTTACTTTTGACTTTCTACCCCAACCTAGCCCCACCCAATGGCCGACCCACACGCTGCTGCCCTCTCGAAAACTGACTTACTAGCTACCAAAAACCAGGAAGCGCTGCTCGGCGGCGGCCAAACCCGCATCGACGCCCAGCATCAGAAAGGCAAGCTCACCGCCCGCGAGCGCCTGGATTTGCTGCTCGATGAAGGCTCGTTTGAGGAAATTGGCAAGTTTGTAATGCACCGCGCCAAGGACTTTGGCCTCGACAAAGAATACTACCTCGGCGACGGCGTGGTAACGGGCTATGGCACCATCCACGGCCGGCTGGTGTACGTGTTTTCGCAGGACTTCACGGTATTTGGCGGCTCGCTGAGCGAAACCCACGCCGAGAAAATCGTCAAAATCATGGATTTGGCCATGAAAAACGGGGCTCCCGTTATTGGCCTCAACGACTCGGGCGGGGCGCGCATCCAGGAGGGCGTGGTGAGTTTGGGGGGCTACGCCGACATCTTCTATAAGAACACGCTGGCCAGCGGCGTGGTGCCGCAGCTCTCGGCCATTATGGGGCCGTGCGCGGGCGGCGCGGTGTACTCGCCGGCCATCACCGATTTTATTTTGATGGTGGAAAACACGAGCTACATGTTCGTGACCGGCCCGAGTGTGGTGAAGACCGTGACCCACGAGGACGTGACCAGCGAGGCGCTGGGCGGCGCCAGCACCCACTCGGCCAAGAGCGGCGTGACGCACTTCACGGCCGCCAACGAGGTGGTATGCATCCAGCAGCTCAAGCAGTTGCTGAGCTATATGCCCCAGAACTGCGAGGAAACCGCCCCCGCTATAGCCTACCAGTCCGAGGGCGACGAGAGCCGCCCGGTGCTCGATACGCTCATCCCCGACAATGCCAACCAGCCCTACGACATGCGCGAGGTGGTGGAGGGCATCATCGACGCGGGCTCGTTTATGGAAGTGCACCAGAACTTTGCCGAGAACATTGTGGTCGGTTTTGCGCGGCTGGCGGGCCGCAGCATTGGCATCGTGGGCAACCAGCCGGCCGTGCTGGCGGGCGTGCTCGACATTAATGCCAGCACCAAGGCTGCCCGCTTCGTGCGGTTCTGCGACTCGTTTAATATCCCGCTGCTGGTGCTCGAAGATGTGCCCGGTTTCCTGCCCGGCACCGACCAGGAGTGGCGCGGCATCATCACCAACGGGGCCAAGCTGCTCTACGCTTTCTGCGAGGCCACTGTGCCGCGCATCACCGTCATCACCCGCAAAGCCTACGGCGGGGCCTACGACGTGATGAACAGCAAGCACATCGGGGCCGACCTCAACTACGCCTGGCCCAGCGCCGAAATTGCCGTGATGGGGGCCAAAGGCGCGGCCGAAATTATTTTCAAGCGCGAAATCGCGACGGCCGAAAATCCCGAAGCCAAATTGCAGGAAAAGGTAGACGAGTACCAGCAGAAATTCGCCACGCCCTACCGCGCCGCCCACCGCGGTTTTGTAGACGAGGTTATCCTGCCCGCGCAAACCCGCCAGAAGTTAATTCGGGCATTTAAAATGCTGGAAAACAAAGTAGATACCTTGCCGCGTAAAAAGCACGGTAACATTCCGCTGTAAGTTTTTCTTCTTTACCGTATGTACCACCACGTCTCAGAATTCGTCGCCGACTGGCAAAATGAAACGGCCGCCACCGAAAAGGTGCTGGCTGCCCTCACCGATGCGTCGCTACCCCAGGCCGTAACGCCGGAGGGCCGCACGTTGGGCCGCCTGGCCTGGCACATCACCCACACGCTCACCGAGATGCCGCACACCGCCGGCCTGCTCGCTACCGATGAACTGGCCGGGCAGCCCGAACCCAGCACCGCGGCAGCCATCCAGGAAACGTACCACCGGCTGGCGCAGCAGGTAGCCGCCGCCGCCACCCGCTGGACCGACGCCGAGCTAGGCGACGAAGTGCCCATGTACGGCGACACCTGGACCAAGCGTGTGGTACTGGCCTTGCTTATCCGCCACGAAATCCACCACCGGGGCCAGATGACAGTGCTTATGCGCCAAGCGGGCCTGCGGGTACCGGGCGTGTACGGCCCCGCCCGCGAGGATTGGGCTGAGTGGGGAATGCCGGTGCCGGCTTAATAAATTATTTTACACGGAGTTAGGGAGAGGTAAAAGGAGTTTCACGGAGCTTTTTACTTCTTTCTCCACGAAACTCCTTTTACCTCTCCCTAACTCCGTGTAAAATAATTTATGCGTCCTGAATCCTTCGAGTTTCTCCAGAAATACCTGAATAATCCCTCCCCCACCGGCTTCGAGAAAGAAGGCCAGAAACTGTGGCTGGAGTATATTAAGCCCTACATCGACGAGTATTTCGTCGATACCTACGGCACCGTGGTGGGCGTTATCAACCCCAGCGCGAAATACAAAGTAGTAATTGAGGCGCACGCCGACGAAATTTCGTATTTCGTAAATTATATTACCAAAGAGGGCTACCTGTATTTGCGCCGCAATGGCGGCTCCGATGCGCTGGTAGCACCTAGCAAACGCGTTAATATTTTCGGCGAGAAAGGTATTGTTAAAGGCATTTTTGGCTGGCCTGCCATCCACGTTCGCAAAGTAGACCAGGATAAAGCCCCCACCATCGAAACCATTTTCCTGGACTGCGGTGCCTCGTCTGCCGAAGAAGTGGAGGAAATGGGCATTCACGTAGGCTGCGTGGTCACGTTTGAGGACGAGTTTATGGTGCTCAATGAGCAGTTTTATGTAGGCCGCGCCCTCGACAACCGGGTGGGCGGCTTCATGGTGGCCGAAGTGGCCCGGATGCTCAAGGAAAACAACCGAACCCTGCCCTTCGGCCTCTACATTGTGAACGCAGTGCAGGAGGAAATTGGCCTGCGCGGGGCCGAGATGGTGGCCCACCGCATCAAACCCGACGTGGCCATAATAACTGACGTGACGCACGACAGCCAGTCGCCGATGTACGAAAAGAAAACGGCCGGCGATATTTCCTGCGGTAAAGGCCCGGTAATTACCTACGGCCCCGCCGTGCAGAATAATTTGCGCGAATTAATTATCAACACCGCCAAGGAGACGGAAATCCCCTTCCAGCGCGCCGCCGCCACCCGCGCCACCGGCACCGATACCGACGCCTTCGCCTACTCCGGCTCGGGCGTAGCCTCGTCCCTCATCTCGCTGCCCCTCAAGTACATGCACACCACCGTGGAAACAGTGCATAAAGACGACGTAGAAAACGTAACCAAACTAATCTACGAAACCTTGCTGCGCATCGAGGACGGCCACGACTTCCGCTACTTCAACTGACCACAGATTGGCACGGATTTTTGCGGATTTCACGGATTTTGTGGACGATTAAGCAGTGTATTCTACTGCTTGGAATAAGTGCTGGTTTATGTTCATTGACGTCCACAAAATCCGCGAAATCCGCAAAAATCAGTGCCAATCCGTGGTCTCGTTGGTTCCTTCGCAAACGGAGCTGTTATTTGACTTGGGACTCGGTAGTCGAGTGGTGGGCGTTACGAAGTTTTGCATTTATCCGCCTGAGGCCCGGCAAACGGCGGCCGTTATTGGGGGGACCAAGAATTTTGATTTCGAGAAAATAGCGGCTTTGAAACCCGATTTAATTATTGGGAATAAAGAGGAAAATTATCGCGAAGGAATTGAGCAGTTGGCCGCCCACTATCCGGTATGGCTCAGCGACATCAGCGACTTGCCGGAAGCGCTGGGCATGATTAGGCAGGTAGGGACATTGACTGATACCCAGGCGGCTGCCGAACAACTAGCAACTGAAATAGTGGTTTCCTTTGCGGCATTGGCGGCTCCGGAGCCGCTGGTTTCGGCGGCGTATTTCATCTGGCGCAAGCCGTATATGGTGGCCGCCAGCAGCACGTTTATTGACGATATGCTGCGGCGGGCGGGCTTCCGCAACGTATTTGCGAGCCTCGGCCGCTATCCCGAAATAACGGCCAACCAGTTAGCGGCTGCCGCGCCCGAGCGAATTTTATTGTCGTCGGAGCCGTATCCGTTTCAAGAAAAGCACCTGGCCGAATTTCAGCAAATTTGCCCGGCTGCGCACGTGCAAATAGTCGACGGTGAATTGTTTAGCTGGTACGGCAGCCGACTGCTGAAATCGGCGGCTTATTTCCAGCAACTGCTGAAATAAAAGCGGCGGCAAACCGGCCCATTCGTATTCAATCCATGCCGATTTCTTCCTTGCTGCGCTACCTGAAACCTTCCCTTACGGAACAGTTTCGCACCCGCCTGCCCCCGGCCGAGGTGCTGCGGCGCATGCAGGCCAGCATTGCTCGGCCCGTTAAACCTAAGTGGATAGAATTTTCCACTCAGCTACCTGCCGAGCCATTTAAAGGCACGGTTTCGGCCAATGGCTTTGAGCTGCAGCGCATTATAGATTACCGCAACAGCATGGTGCCGCGCATAACCGGTCAAGTAGTGCCTGCGCCAAGTGGCGGCAGCTTGGTTTATCTGAGCCACCAGCTGCATCCGTTTACCCTGGTATTTGCGTGTATCTGGCTGTTTGTAGTTGGCTCCATATCCCTGGCCGTGGTTCAAAACTGGTTCAGCTCCCGCGAAATTGGGTTGGCTGACCTAATTCCGCTCGGAATGCTGGTTTTTGGAGTGTGCCTGTTTACTATTCCGTTCTGGCTGGAAGTGCGTCAGTCGCGGCCCCAGCTGCTAAAGCTGCTGGAGCTGCAGGAAGTCATTACCTAGCACAACCACGCCGTAGTACGGACTTTTAGTCCGCGACTCCCTGGTTCCGAATCTGACGCGGACTAAAAGTCTGCGCTACGGCGCTAGCTTCGCCCCCTTCGCTTATGCATACCAACTATTACTTCCTGCGCCAGCTTGCGCCCGCCCTCACCGAGCGCCTGCGGGGCTACCGCGTTGCCAGCTGCTTTTCGCAGGAAAAAGACGAGCTGGTGGTGGGGCTACTTGATGCCCACGGCCACGAACTGTGGCTGAAAGCGCAGCTAGGGGCCGCTTTTCCAGCCCTGGCCTTGCCCGACAGTTTCCACCGCGCCCGCCAAAACTCCGTGGACCTGCTGCCCGAACTGCTGGGCCGCACCGTGGCCAGCGTGCAGGCGTGGCCGCAAGACCGGGTGCTGCAAGTCAACTTCGCCGAGGACGCGGCCACGCTGGTTTTGAAGCTGTACGGTCCGCGCCCCAATGCCATTTTCCGCCCCGCGCCTACGGCCCCGGCCCAGCTTTTCCACCAGCGCTACGCCGCTGATGCCGACTTGCACCCTACGGAGCCCGCCGCCGCTCCGGCCTCCGGCAAGTTGCCCCCGCCCCTGGCCGACCTGCCTGCTCGCTACCTGCGTGAGCAGCGCGGCTACGACCCAGCCCCGCTAGAGCGTAAGCAGCTGCTGGTGAGCGAGTTGTCATCAGAATTGGCCCAGCCCGCGCACTACTATCTCATCCACCTCGATGGCCGCACCCGGCTGAGCTTGCTGCCCCTGGGCGACATTCTGGAAACCTTGCCGGGTGCCGACCCTATTGGGGCGTTACGGCGCTTTGTGCCGCTGGCGCTGGCCCGCCGCGCCCTCGAAACCGAGCGCCGCCAGCTTCAGCAGCTGCTGGAACGCCGCGCCGACGAGGCCGGCACCAGTGCCCAAATGGCCCGCCAGCGCCTGCACGCCCTTGCTCACGAAGCGGGCTACCGCCACCGCGCCGACCTGATTATGGCCAATCTGCATGCCATTGCGCCCGGCGCTTCGCAACTCGAAACCATCGATTTCTATACCAATGAGCCAGTTGTCATTAAACTAAAGCCCCTCGAAAAGCCCCAGCGTACCGCCTCAACTCTCTACCGCAAAGCCAAAAACCAGCAGATTGAGGAGCGGCAGCTGCAAGCCCGCATCACGCAGCGCGAAACCGAAGCCCTGCAAAATCTGGAGCTGCTGGAAGAGCTGCAAACCCAGCCCGAGCTGCAGGAGCTGCGCGGCTTGCGCACTTGGCGCAAGCAGCACGGCCTCGACCCTACTGCCCCCGCTCAGGCCGCCTCACAACTGCCTTTCAAGGTATTTGAGGACGCGGGCTTTACCATTCTGGTAGGCCGCAACGCCCAAAACAACGACCTGCTAACCCAGAAATACGCCCACAAAGACGACCTGTGGCTGCACGCCAAAGATGTCAGCGGCTCGCACGTCGTTATCCGACACCGCGCTGGCCAGCCCATCCCGGAGCCCGTGATAACGCACGCCGCGCAGCTCGCCGGCTGGTACTCGCGCCGCCAGCACGACTCGCTGTGCCCCGTGACGGTGACGCCCAAGAAGTTCGTGCGCAAGCCCAAGGGTTCGCTGCCTGGCCAGGTGCTGGTAGAGCGCGAGCGCGTGGTGCTGGTAGTGCCCGGCAACCCGTTTGAGCAACAGTAGCGCGGACTCTGCGAGTCCGCGAATGATGCAACCTAGCCAACGGTATTCGCGGACTCGCAGAGTCCGCGCTACTGCTCAACAAAAAAAACGGCCCGCTATGCAGCGGGCCGTTTCGTTTTGCGTGCGCGCGGGGAGATTCGAACTCCCACACCCGAAGGCACCACCCCCTCAAGATGGCGTGTCTACCAGTTTCACCACGTGCGCAAAAGGCAATCGGCAACTTGTATTCGGCTTCGCTGAGGCGGCGAAGTGGGGCAAAGGTACTACCAGGCGGGTTTTTGTGCAAGCTCCTGTTACAAAAAGACCAGGACTTCAGGGACAGTTCACGGCTTTACTGCTTATTTGGCAGGATTTTAGCCTTTAGTTCTTCGCTCCATTTTCGTTTTTTTATGGCAACTTCCTCCTCCTCAGCCAACGGTTCTACCTATTTTGACCGTTTTGCTGAGAAAACTTCCAAGTATGCGGGTTCGACTGGCGTGTTTGTCGCGGCTGTGGGTATCGTGCTGGTGTGGGCTGTTACGGGGCCGATTTTTAAGTACTCCGAAACCTGGCAGTTGGTCATTAATACGGGTACAACCATCATTACATTTTTGATGGTTTTTCTCATCCAACGGGCTCAAAACAAAGATTCATTGGCTCTGCACTTAAAGCTCAATGAACTGATAGCGGCCACCAAAGGCGCGAGCAACCGCCTCATAAATGCCCAGGATTTTTCGGAAAAGGAAATTCGCCTTATCCACCAGTTCTACTGCCTGCTGTCCGACAAAGCCAAGGAAGACAACGACCTGGGCGAAACGCATTCGGTAGAGGAAGCAGAGGATAATCACCACGACAAGCTGGCTGCTCACCGGTCGTAGAGGTACCTAATCTGCTGGCTTCAACAACACAGAAAGCCCGGTTGACTAGTAGTCAACCGGGCTTTCTCAATTATTACCCAAAAGCAAACCAGTTGCTACTCAGCGTGAACCAGGGGCGAATCCACTACGTGCTCGGATACGAACCACACCTGAAACTCGTTGGTACGCATCACGTTGCTTACGGCCAGGTCGTTGGTGCCGTCGTCGCCGGAGTCGTCGGCTTTTTTGGCGATGTCGTGGCACTGCTTGAGGATAATCTGGTGGGCTTCGAGCAGGCGCGAAATCTGCACGGGGGCCTCCTCCCGGTCGCGGGGCGGGCGTGGGATGCTTGCCATTTCGGCCACGTCGTGAGCCATGGCAATGGCTACGCCGCCCAGAATCTGGATGCGCTCAGCAATGGTGTCGACCAGCTCGGCTTGCTCTTCGTAGTGCTTGTCGAAAAGCAGGTGCAACTGGTAGAAAGTAGGTCCTACTACTTGCCAGTGGCTTTTCTTGTAGAGGTCGCGCAGCGTGATGGTGTCGGCCAGCAGCTGGTTGAGCAGGCCCACGCTTTCGAGGCGCACATCATCGGCGAGACCGATGGGCAGGCGCTGGCTCACGGTGCCGAAGCGCTGGGTGGGAGCCGGTGCCTTAAGCTGCTGGTTGAGCAGCGGCTGCACGTTGACGAGGGCGTTGGTTTGCGGCAGGCCCGCGCCTTTGAGCGGCGTAATGCCTTTGCTGGCGGTTTTGGAAGCGGCTTTGGTAGCCATATAAAAGGAAGCTGAAATGAGGCTGAAATTGGGCCAACTACCAGTGTCGGCCGCTGCCGGTTCTACGCAAGCGCCGGGAGCAGGTTGAGTGGCATGCTTACTTTTAGCCGCTTCTTAGTAGTTATTTTCCCTTATGGCCTTTCCCTTTTTCGGCGACGACAAGTCCACCATAGCCCGGCTGCTGGCTACCCTCCCCCAAACGGGCCGCCTCGAATGGATTGGCCTGCGGCCCGCCCGCCGTGCCGAGCTGCTAGCCGTGCCCGAAGCGGAAGTATTGACCGACTCGCGCCTGGCCGGCGACCACGCCAGCCCCAAGCCTGGCGGCAAGCGGCAGCTCACCCTTATTCAGCACGAGCACCTGGCGGCCGTGGCCGGCTTCCTGGGCCTGGATGCGCCCGTGGCGCCTGGCCGCCTGCGCCGCAACCTGGTGGTGAGCGGCCTCAACCTGCTGGCCCTCAAGGGCCGGCAGGTGCAGATTGGGGAAACTGTGCTGCTGGATATCACCGGCGAGTGCCACCCTTGCTCACGCATGGAAGAAGAGCTGGGGCCCGGCGGCTACAACGCCATGCGCGGGCACGGCGGCATCACGGCGCACATTGCGCAGGGCGGCCTCATCCGGGTGGGCGACCTTGTGCGGGTGCTGCCCGCTGGTAGCCTGACTGACAAAAGTTACCCACTTGGCGCGGGCCTCTGACTCGTGACTAGCTGCTGCAGGGCTCCGGCCTGCACAGGGAAACGGCACCCGAACGGTTTGTTCTGGGGTGCAGGCCAGAGGCCCGCGCCAAGGGTTCTCAACCTCATAAAAAAAACCCTCTGCCAAGGGCAAAGGGCTTTCGTAACTATGAAAACACGACTCTAAATGAGCTTGCATTTTTTACGGAATAAAGTGGGTTACTGGATTTAGCTTTTCTCAAATTATTTACAGCTAACTGAGCAGTCCGCTTACTTTTCCTTGAGTAGGTGCTGGTTGGAAATAACCTTGCAGGAGATGCGCGGGCCACTAGCGGGGTAGTACCGCAGCACCACGCCCTCGCGCACGGACTGCCGGGGAAAAACCGACGGTGCCTCCGCCTCGGCCAGAACTGCGGCGCAGCTATCGCCCAGGCGGTAAGTGGTGCTGAGCACCGGCACTTGCTGTAATCCCAGGGCTTCTACCACCTGCCCGGCCGCTTCCGGCGACAAGTAGCCCCTGGCTTCATCGAATACGTTGAAAATGAAGAACTGGCGGCCTGCTACCTGGTAGTAGTTGCCGTTGATTCCCTCGCCGATGATTTCGCCTTGCAGGGCCATACCAGTCGTTGCGCCGGCCGTTGCTACGTAGTCGCGCAGCTTGGCCTCGATGCCCAGCGCCCGGGCCACGTCGGTGTAGAGGCCGCCAGCCTCGGGCAGTAGGTCGAGGTTGCGCGAGCAGAGGCCAAATTCTTCGTCGCGCAGGTAGAAGGTAGCGCTGGTGCCGTGCAGTTTTTCCGTCATCACGTAGTCCACGTCTTTGGGCAGGTCGGGCCAGCAGTTCTGGATGCGCTCTTCGTCGGTTTTGGGCAGCCAGGCGGGGAAAAACCCTTTGGCTACGCCGTTCATGGCGGCGGGCAGCGGCGGGTCGTACTTGGTGATGCCGAGCAACTCCGTCACGTCGTCGCCCTCGTGGAGCGCGGCGGCCTGGTTGCCGAGCACCGCCAGCGGTAGCAGCAGGCCCTGCGACAGCTGGCCCCGCAGGCGCATGGTTTTCAGCCGGAAGCCTTCTTCGCCGGTGGGCAGCTTTTTGTAGCTGCTTTTGCGCAAAAACTCGAACCGCTCGGCTACCGGCAGCAGGGAATCTACCTCGCAGTACACGGCCAAGTCGCCCACCCGGAACTCTTCTTTTTTCACCACGCACTGCCAGCCATCTACCAGCGCCAACTGGATGAGGTCGGCCCCGTCGATGGGTTTAAGCTCGGCTACTTTGCGAATGGAGGCTAGTTTTCTCATGGGTAATCAGGTTTTACTTGATGGGTATTTCTGGCGCGGGCCTCTGGCCCGTGACCAGCTTCCCCAGGCCTCTGGCCTACACGTTAGAACAAGTCATTCGGGAATCGTTCTGCGGTGCAGGCCAGAGGTCTGTGAGTAGTCGGCACGGGCCAGAGGCCCGCGCCGATGTTACTTATGCCCCGTCCATGCGCACGATTTTCGGGGTGAATGTACCGAGCACGTCCACCAGCTCCTGCTGGCTGGCCATCACGGTGTGGATGTCCTTATAAGCCATCGGCGCTTCGTCCAGGCCGCCGCCGATAAGCTCTACGCCAAAGCTTTGCAGATACTTGCGCACCTCGGCTTCGCCTAGCTCGGCCTTGGCGCGGGTGCGCGAAAGCAGCCGCCCGGCCCCGTGCGAGGCCGACGAGAGCGACGCCGCCACCCCCCGGCCACGCACGATGAAGCCGGGAGCCGTCATGGAGCCGGGGATGATGCCCAGGATGCCCGCGCCGGCCGGGGTGGCACCTTTGCGGTGGGTGATGACTTCGCGGCCGTCGGCCAGCTGTTCCCGCCAGGCGAAATTATGGTGGTTTTCCACTTTCGCTAAGGGCTTTTCGCCGAGTGCCTTAGCCAGGCGGCGGTGTATTTGCTCGTGGCAGGCCGAGGCGAAGTCGCCGGCCAGGGTCATGGCCGCCCAGTATTCCTGGCCGGCTTCGGTGTCGAGGCCCAGCCAGGCCAGGTGGGCGGCTTCGGCGGGCAGCTTGCACACGTCTTTGGCGAGGCCGGTGTAGTGCTGGGCCACGCTCGCGCCCAGGCCCCGCGAGCCGGAGTGCGAGAGCACGCCCAGGTACTGCCCCAGCGGCAGGCCCAGCTCGTTGGCCGGGTCGGTAATAGCCACCAGCCCAAACTCCACGAAGTGGTTGCCGGAGCCGGAGGTGCCAATTTGCTCGTAGGCCGTGGCGTGCTTATTTTTCAGGAACGGCACGGTGCTGAATTCGTCGCGCTCCAGCACGGCGTGGCCCAGGCGCTGGCGCGGCTCAAAGCCCCGCCCGCCACCGAAGCGGGTGTTGTCGAGCAGGATTTTGCGCAGCTCCTGGGTACGCTGAGTGAGGTATTTTTCGGGGAGGTCGAACACCGACAGGGCCATGCGGCAGCCGATGTCCACGCCCACGGCGTAGGGAATAACGGCGTTATCGGTGGCCAGCACCCCGCCAATGGGCAGGCCGTAGCCGAAGTGCGCGTCGGGCATGAGGGCCCCGGCTACCGTCACGGGCAGCTTCATGGCCACTTCCATCTGGTGGATAGCGCCTTGCTCGATGTGCTCGGCCCCGTAGGTGGTGTATTCCTTGCGGGCCACCAGCTCGACGTAGCGCGATGGGGCGGGCAGCAACGCCGCCGCCGTGTGGCTCCAGGCCAAGTCGGTGAGGTAGTCTTTGGGGCTGGCCAGCACGGTTTTCAGCAAGGCCAGCTGGTCGGTTTGGGAGAGGCGCTTGAATTCCTTGCGCTGCAGCTGGGCCAGGGCCAGGCCAATAGCCCGGCCCTCGGGAAAGCCGAGCTGCCGCAAGTCGTTGCCTCGTAGTTGAGAAGCCATTTTGTTAATTTAGGAATTAGAAATTAAGAAGTAGGAATTGGTTTGCCAGGCAGTATTTCTGCTTTCTGAGGGCACTACTTCCTACCAGCCGGAGCAACGGGCGGCCTGCGTTGGGCCAAAAGGCGACGTGACAGGTCGAAGGAACGCAGCCCTACGGCATCCGGTAAGCAAAAAGAAACGGGCAACAAAATGCGCTGGCTCGGGGATTCGGGGTTGAACGAAGTAAGCCAGTGCTACGGCACCGTTTCAGGAGAAGTAAGGCGGTGATTCCGCCCTACACGTATTTTCCTATTGCCAGTCGGGCTTCGGCCAGCCAGCGGTTTACCCAGTGGCGTTCGCCGGCCGTCATGGGCCGGTTGTGGCGGCCCCGGGCTTGCACCAGCTGGTGTTCGGAGGTTACTTCGAGCGTGATAACCGACTGGCCTTCCATAGCCAGTGAGAAAATGCCGCAGCGCCCCCGACGGCAGGAGTCCAGGTACGAGGCCACGCAATGCTGGTGCGTGCGGCCCTCTTCCACCAGCTGGCCGTAGGTGGTAAGCTGCGTAATGCGCGCCCGGCCTTTGACGTCGCTCTTGAAATCGGGCACCGCCAGGCCCGGCCAAGCAGTGCTGAGCGGCACTTCGTGGCTTTCGTAGCGGCGGGCTGCCGGGGCGCGTGCGCCGGCGGGCCGGCCCGGCATGTCACGCCGGTTTTGGGCCAGGCGATGGTGCCAGGCCGTCATCTGGTCGAGCATACCAGCCAAGGTGCGGCCCTTGAGCGAAAAGCCGGGCTGCGGCGGCTCGGGGCCAAAGCCCACGGCGCGCTTCTGGTGAATCCAGTCGCACACCGGCCCAAACTGCCGGGAATCGGCCATAGGAGTAGCACGAAAAAAGTCGAATACTCCCAGCCAAAAATCGTCGTCGGCCCCCAGCAGCTGGCGGCCCAGGCGCGACTCCAGCACCACCCCAAACCAGTCGAGCGCGTCGCGGATAGCCAACTGGGCGTGGCGGTAGGCCTCCTGAAAAGTGCAGTGGGCGGGCGCCTGCCGCATTTCGTGCTCCAGGCGCTTGGTCAGGGGCACTGGCAGCTTGTCGAAGCTGCGCAGAGCCTGCCCGCTGCCCAAATGAATGGCCAGCTGGGTGAGGTCGACGTGGTGCGGCGGAGGCGTGGTGCCCCAGCCCCCCAGCACCCAGGCCGGCACGTCGCCGTACTGGTCAAAGAGGTGGCGAATCAGGCTTTCGAGCTGCGCGTGTACGTTCTTGGTTTTGGGAGCCCAGGCGGCCAGCTCACGCCGCCAGTGGCGGTAGTTGGCGCCGATTGCGCCAAGGGCGGGGGCCATGTCGGGCCGGTGCAGCAGCTCGGTACGCTTGCTGGCCAGGGCCAGCAGGAAAGGCCGCATGCGCACCCGCTCGGCCACCGTGCGCAAGGCTACGCAGTGGTGGTGCAGCTGCCACAGCGCCGAATCGTACTGCACTACAGCTCGCAGCTCTTCGGGCGTGACGGTGAACAGGTAGTCTATTTGGCGGGCCGGAGCCCATTTATGCCAGTCGGGGTGCCGCACCAGCGCCGCCGAAGCACGCTCAGCCGTTAGTGCCTGGTAGGATAAAGGTTTGTTACGGTTGGCCATATACCAATGGCGCGGGTAATTACTCCCGCCGCCGAATAAGGGGGATAAAACATCGTTTTCGGTCGGGTGGCGGGAGTTTCTCTGAGCATGATTTCTGAATTACTAAAGGGTGAGAAAACTTATGAAAAATAAACCGGGCAATAAGTCGCGGCGCCACTAAAAGACGAAGTAAGGCGCAGCTACGGCACCGGTTTAATTCTCAAAAAAAGCATTCGGGGTAACAAGCGCCCGGCCTACGTATCCTGCTCTACCACACTAAGCTACCGCCGCTGCCGAGGCAGCCGCGAGCGGGAGTCGAACCCGCGACCTGGCGAATGGAAATCGAAGTAAGGCCGGGCTACGACACCCGAATTAACCAATTAGTGGGGCAAAAGGCCGAGGAGCCGCTATAATTTTGCGCGTCTACCAAATTTCGCCACTCAGCCTGGCGCTGAGACGGGACTCGAACCCGCACGCCTTACGGAACAAAAACCGAAGTATGGCTCCTCTACGGCACCCATTAATTAAACTAAAACCCTGGAAACTGCGGGATAAAACAGCTAAAAAACCAGTAAATTAAATCCAGGCAATAAACGGCCGGCGACAATTTCAAAGCCGAAGCTTTGAAGCGGGAATCGAACCCAACCTGCTGGGTAGCAGGCTTTCACCAGACGAAGTAGCGCCAGCCAACGGCACTGGATTTTTCAACAAAAATTGCGTGGGGTAAAAAACAACGGGAGACTATAGGATTTGCGCTTTTGACCACTCAGCCACCGACGCTAGCGCCGGGTGGGATTCGAACCCACGGCATCCCGAGGGACGCATAAATTTCGAAGTAACTCCCGTTTACGACACCCACTGGTTGTTTCTGCCGGGGTAATAAGTTGCCAGCGACTGCTGCTCTACCGTTGAGCTACCCAGCCAGGAGAAATTTTGTGGCCGGGATAAGAATCGAACTTACAACCCGAAGTAACGCCTGGCTACGACACCCGGCAGAACTATTTTCGGAATACTTGAAATCGGAGCGAAAAGCGCCTGGCCTTTATATCCTGCTCTACCTGGCTGAGCTACAGCGGCTACCGAGGCAACCACTGGCCGGATTCGAACCGGCGACCCGGGCATTAAAAGTGCGAAGTATGGCCAAACTACGGCACCCGATTCCTAGACCGCTGATTTAACGGATTTAACGGATTTCGCCGATACGCCGCTGACGCGGCTGACTAGATGCGGTATTTGTGAGAGAGACGGCTATTAGCAGCCTTTTGATAGTGCTTGCTGGCCTTGGTTTGGAACGGGCCGCCGGTGCAACGGGGCACCAGCGGGGAGCCGTTCCGGCCAGCGGCTGCCATTAAGGGGCCAGCCGTTTGCCTAATTCGTGAATCATCAGGGGATTCAGATTAAAGAGGGTACAATTAGTTTGCCAATTTCACTTCAGGTAGCGCTTGCTCGAAAGCTTGCAGCACCGAATGTGGTGGCGTAGGGTCAAAAATGGCGAAGTCGATGCGCCGGAACCGGCCCCGGATGTTTGGCTCGGCGAGGGCTTCGGCAAACAGCTGGGCTATTTGGGCAGGGTCGTTGGCAAACACGCCGCAGCCCCAGGCCCCCAGAATCAGCGTGTCGATACCGTGGCGGGCCGCCACGGCCAGCACCAGCCGGATGCGCTGCTGCATGGTGGGCACCAACTGCGGCAGTAAGTCGGGGTTGTTGCGTTGCAAAGCCCCGGCATTCACGGCCGGCGCGGTAAGTATGTCGAGCAGAAACGGTTCGGTTAGCCAGTCGCCGTCGTCGCTACGGATGACGGGCACCTGGGGCGAATAAATGAGGTAGTCGCTGTAGAGGCCGGTGCTGCCGGGTAGGGCATTATGGGCATACATCTCCCGAAACTGCGTCAGGCACGGGTAGAGGCCCGACGAGCGAGCCAGACTCTCCTCCTGGGCCTGGCTTCCTTTCAGGAAACCGCCACCGGGGTTGCGGGCCGAAGCAAAGTTGAGGCAGCCGACTCGGCCGTTTCCGGTTGCTAAAGCCGCGGCGGCATGCAGCGTAGTAGCCTGGTACACGCGCACTCGCGCCGGTGGCCCGGCTGGCTGGTCGAATTCGCCTAGCAGGTCGTTGGCCTCGGTGGGGCGGTAGAGGCGGCTGGTGGTTTGGGCAGCTCGCTGGTCGGTGGCTAGCGAAATTAGCTGGTCGTGAGCCGTGCGGTAAGCGCCTTTTTCCAGCGCTTCCAGCGTGGTTTGGGCAATGTATTTACGGTTCATTTTTTTATTTTATAGAGCCTGTTTAGCGTTTCGGTTTTTTTGGTCGTTGCTCCGGTCTGACCGCCCTAGGCGGTCTGACCGGCTGCCGCTGGCGCGGTCAGAAAAGCTCTTAATCCGCGTTCTTTCGGCAGCCGGTCAGACCGCCTAGGGCGGTCAGACCGGAGCAACGACCGCAAAACCGAAACGCTAAACAGACCAATAAATAGGCAGCAGCGTTATAGGCGGCCGCCAGCAACTGTGAAATCGGGCAACAAAGTGCAGTAGCCAGGTTGGGCTTTTTCGGCCCGTCGTAACCATCTTGAACGAAGTAGGCCACCACTACGGCACCGATTTTAGCAGGCTGTAAGCGGCCGGGGGTTCCGCTTTATTTCCCCGGCCGTTCCGCAAAATTTACAGCGCTATTTTCTCGATTTCGGTGAGGGCGTTGCCGCCGTTTTCGAGCGCGGCCAGCACGTCGAATACTTTATCGGACCAGCCCGCGATGAGGGCCACGCCGTGCTCGGCGCGCACGCTGAGCGGGGTGGTGCCGTGGCCGGCCAGGTCGAAGAGGTAGAGGCGGGCCTGGGGAGCTACGTTGGCGCGGTAGGCGGCCCATTCCTGGGCCAGCGCAGTGCCGTTGCCGGTGCTGTCCCAGAGCTGGCAGTCGGTGAAAATCATGACTTTATCCACCACCTCGCCGCGCTTCCGCAGGTCCTGGACGACCAGGTGGCCGTTGGTGGAGTAGCCCACTTCGCCTTCGCGGCGGTACAGCTCCTGCACGTTGCGCAGCACTTGGCCTTGCGGCAGGGCTACGCGCTTCCAGGTGTCGCCAAACATGCCGGTGACGACGTGCTGGCAGCGGCTTTGCAGCAGCATGGCCAGCACCAGGCCGATATCGTAGTTCAGCACTTTGCTGCGCGCCGACACGGGCTGCTGCATGGAGCCAGACACGTCGCAGGCCAGTACCACACGGGTATCGGCGCCGAAGCCGCGCAGGTTGCTGATGCTGGCCACAATGGCCGCTTCGAGGGCCGCCAGCACGGGGGCTACCGCGCCGTGGTTCAGGGCCAGTACCTCGCGGTAGGCGGCCAGAAAACGGAAGGGCAGCTGCCGGGCGCGGGCTACCTGGCCGGGGTCGGCCAGGGTGGCGCAGACGCGGGTGAGCGTGGCAGCGTTTACGTTGGCTTCCAGCAGGTTGCGCAGGTTGCGCAGCAGGGCCATGTAGCCCAGGCGGCCGCTGGCAACCAGCGTTTCCCAGGTGGCGGTGAGGGCGGCCTGGCGCTCGGCGGGCGAGGCGTAGGCAACCTGCCCGGCGGCCGACAGCTCGGTTTCCCAAGTGTAGGGCGTGGGCAGGGTACCGGCCACGAGCTGGTCGAATACGGCTTGCTGGGCTTCGTCGCGGGGCTTGGGGTGCACCAGGAAGAGGGCGTCGCGCAGGCGCACTGCTGCGCCGTCGCGGTCGTATTTGGCGAGCTGGTAGGCGTCGAAGCGGCTGAAAGCCAGCGCCAAGCCGTGCTGCACCTGCTTGGAGAGGCGGCCCAGGGTTTTGCGCTCCGTGGTGCGGCCGTTGGCCTGGGCGTAGCAAGCCAGCAGCTCCGGAATTTCGTCGGCGCGCTGCACCACCCGCGCCACCAGGCGGCTCACCAGGTTGTCGCCCCGGTGAATGCGGGCCAGCTCTACGGCCAGCACCAGCGGCACCGAGCGCAGGTAAAGCTGCTCGCGGGCATACACGGCCAGCCGCGCCACGAAGAGCGGGTCGTTTTGGGCCACCAACTCACGCAGGCGGGCCAGGCGGGTGTCAGCTTTTTCGTAGAACTGCTCGCTGAGGGCGGCCGTAGCCACGGCAGCGTACAGCTCCAGGGCCAGCGTGAGCACGTAGGCCGGCGCGCCTTCGTGGTTGCGAACGGGCGCAGCCGCATGGCGGAATTTGAAGTTGAAGCGCATGGTAGATGGGTGGGATAAGTGGTGGACTGCTGCTGGTTTTTTTACTTGGAAACGAGTACCTACTCAGCAAGTGAGGTGTACTGATTTCTTATTTAAACCCCGGCAAACATTATTTTCAATTTAGCTTGGGCATAATTTTTCCGGCAAATAAAAACTGCTTTTTATTTGAAAGAAAAGGCCACAAAAAAACCCGGCTTGGGGCCAGGCTTTTTTAGGTAAGAAAATTTAATTCCAGGGTTTACCGGGAATTAATTCTATCCGAAAAAGCGCAGGCGTGCGGCTTCACCCAGTCGCAACCGGGCCGCTGGGGCAGTTGGGGCAATGCAGGGGAAAGGGTGAAGGGCATCGGGAGGGAGTGAGCTAAGCGGCTGATAACCGGCTAACAACAAAAAACCCGAGCTTGACGAGCTCGGGCGGCAACAATTTCAGCGCAGGGCTAAAATCAAGCACGTATACCGAGCAACGACAGCCTTCCCGACTGTATCTTTTCCGAATTGCGGGGGCTGAATGTTAGGTGGTACATAGTGCTGGTGGTTTAGTAAGACAAAGGTGCGGCAAAAATTTTAAATAGCAATTTATTTTTGAGAAATATTTTTAAGAAATTCCTTAAATAGCTCGAAATAAGAAAACTGAGCGAGATTTTATTTTTATAAAAACGTCAAATTTTTATTTATTCTAAATAATTCTGGCAGGTTATGCCATTTAACCGAGCGAATTCTACGGCCATCCGCAACCTAGACTAGGGCAGTTTCTGCAGCTGCCGCAACTTAGTAGATGTGCCAAACAACTGATGTTACGCAGGGCGGCCCCAATACCTTAACGCGTATTATTGCAGCCCATGCCGAATACTACCTTACCTCTACGCCAGTTTCTGCCGAGCCCCTCTGCTACTGCGCCAGCTGGCTCTCTGGCGCAGCAGGCGTTTCGGGAAGCTATTGGGGCGGTAGAAGTTTTGCGTGAGCAGCTACGCACCCTGCGGGCCGCACAGGCGGCCACGCGCCAGGCGTACTGGCAGCAGGTGGGGCCGCTGGCAGCAGCAGCAGTGGCGGCGCACCGGGCACTATTTGAGCCCTTGGAAAACGCGCTGACTGAGGGCTACCTCAACCGGGCCGAAATTCAGCAAGTAACGGAGTTGCTCTGGCAGCAAGCGCACAACCTGCAAGAACGGTTCGGGGAAAATGAAGCGGAGCGACTGGCGCGGTATGCACCCTACATTCCCCCACCGCCCGAGCCCGCTGTTGCGGCCCCCGAGCTACTACCCCACGAGCAAGCTGCTGCCGAAGCCCGCACCCGCCGCCAGCAGCAAACCCAACAGGCGCAACAGGCCCGCACCCGCGCCGCCGACACGGAGGGGCAGGCGCTGCTGCAAAACACCAAAGCCGCTTACCGCCAGTTGGCCCGCCTGCACCACCCCGACCGCGCTGCCCAAGCCGACGCACAAACTCAGCAAACCCAAACCGAGCTGATGCAGCGCATCACGGCTGCCTACGCGGCGGGCGACCTTGCCGCCCTACTAGCCATACTAGCCACGGAAACTCCTACTGCTACTGCCGAAGCCGACGAACTGCTACGCCAATACACCTTGGCCCTGGCCCAACAGCAAGCCCAACTGCGCCAGCAACTAACCGAAGCTCAGCGCCCCACTACCGATACCCCCTGGAGCGGCACCGAAAAGCAGCAGCGCACCCGCCTGCGCCAGCTCAAGCGCGACTTGCGCGACGAAACTGAGTACCTGGGGTATCTGCTGCGGCAGGTGCATGAGCCAGCCACCTTGCGGCAAGTATTGCGTGAATTGGCTGCCTTGGGGCGGAGCGGCTTTTGAGCTATCCGTTGCTCGTTGTTTGCTAGCCAGCAACAACAACTAGCTGCCCAGCCCCAGCGATGCTACAGCAGCCTGCACAGCCTCGGCGCGGAAGGAGGGGGCGATGGTGGGGGCTTGGAGCAGGCGCAGCAGGTACTGGTATTTGCGGCGGCCTTCGGCCAGCATGGCGGCGGGTACTTCGAGTGGAAACACACCGAAGGGCTCTACTTTCTGCACCCCCACGAGCAGGAACCGGTCGGCGTGGAGGGCGTCGAGGTAGAAGGCGGCCTGGCGGTCGTAGTCGTAGTGGCTGCATTGCAGCCGGAAATGGTCGGCGTCGCGGGCCAAGGTGGTTTTGAAGTCGATGACTGTGTAGGGCTCGCCGGGCTGGTTGACAATGAGGTCGGCGCGGAGCTTGCAGAGGGTGCCAGTGTCAGGCTCGGTGAAAATGGCGCTACGTTCTGGCAGGCCCAGTTCGAGCAAGCGATTTAGCTCGGTGTTGAGCTTCACGCCTTCTACCAGCCACCACACCAGCGTATCGTTGAGGCCGGGCTGGCCGGATTGATACTCGTCGGGCTCCAGCAGGGCGGTATGGAAGGCGGTGCCGAAGCTCAGGGCGCTGAAATTGCCCCCGGAATCGGGGCGTGGGGGGCGGCCGTCGAGCGCATCGCGCAGGCGCGAGAGGTCAGAGTTAGCAACGGCCGGCAGGGCACGGTAGTGGTCGTAATCGACGCGTAGCAGGTCGGGGTGGTGGGTGGGAACAGGAAGCATATCGGGCACAATGCCCTAACAACGAAATTACCCGGAAAGTGGCTGCACTAGCACCTGGCAAAAACTGCTTTTTAATGAAGAATATTCTGGTACTGCGGTTGCGGCTGACCCGGGTTAGACGCACGAAGAGCACGCCAGCCCCTGCAGACAAAAGCCCCGTAGCGGCCTCCCCGCTTACTAGCAGGGTGGGCCACTACGGGGCTCTTCATAACGTGGGGCTTAGGGCTTACTGCACCTGAATGAGGTACACCCGCAGCTGCAGCTTGTTGGCCGCATTTGCGGGGCTGCCGAGTATTACCCGGCTTGGCAGGTCAGGGTTGACGGACGAGAGTAGCAGGCCGTTATTAGGCAGAGTCCGGTTGAGCACCGCTTGCACGTAGGTGAGTACCGACCACGTATAAGTGCCTTGGTCGAGGCCAGTGACGGGCGACTGGCTCATCAGATAGGGCACACTGCCCACATAGGTACCCACTGGCTGGTTGAGGATGTTGGCACCGCTGATGGTGAGCGAGGGCGGCGTGGGTACGTAGGAACTGAGCGTACCAGCTGGCACCTGGGCCACAATCTGGGCGTTCGTAAGGGTCAGATTCTTGCCAAACTGCAAGAGGTCGGTCAGATACGGAAAATCCAGCTTGGTTTGCAGGCCCAGCGCCCCCTCCACCACCGTTTGCTGGCCGGTAAGGCTAGCAGGTACGCCCCCAAGTGGGCCGGTGTTAGGCAGATTCTTAAAATTGGCAATGGCCGTGCTACGGTCGGCCTTTACCTGGTAGAAGTGGCGGCCGCCACTAGCGATACCGAACGTAAAGTTCAGGGACGTACCCGGCGCCGCCGGGTCGTGGTAATAGAGCACCAAGCCAGCATCGGAGGAGGAAATGGTCAGGCGCGCTATCGCCGCGTTGTCAGTAGCGCTGGGGGACAGGGCGAGGCCCGGCAGGTAAGTAGTAAATAAATCCTGGGTTGCGTAGCGGCCACTCTGACCAGCCGCCAGCAGCGGGCGGCCAAAGCTGGTAGCATCCAGCTTGAGCCGGAGGACACCCAGGTTAGGACGGGCGCGGCGCACCGGGGCTACGCCGTTTGTATTCAGCGGCTTAGCTCTAGGGTCGTAGGGCAACGTGCTTATTTTGTCCGAAGCATACAGGGGCTTAGTAGCCAGCAAAGGAACCATGAGCGGGCGCACCTCAAACAGGGCCTGCGTTTTCGTGGTATCACCGTAGCGGTACGCATCGGTAGGCAGCACCAGCACCACCGAGTCGTAGATGAAAGTGTTGTCGATTCTGAAGTTGTCGCCCGGCACCCCCAGCTGGAACCCACTCGTGGCCGTGATAGTCCCCAGTAGTGGGTCGGTGGCGCGGCCCACCAGCAAGTAGTTCGAGTTGGACGTTACCACCGAGTCGCGCAACACCGTGGAGGCCCGTACCGTGAGGGTATCGATGAGATACGCCCCCGTATTAGCCTGGACACTGGGCAGGCCCACGCCAATATTGGTGAGGTCGCTTTTCGAGCAGGCCGCCGTTAGCCCCAGCACGAGTAGCGCCAGTAGCGCCTGCCAGTGGGCTGGTCGACGGGGGCTACTGTTGCGCCACATTCGGGTCGAATTTGAAGATGTTGTCATAGCGGCTGCTGGAGCTGGTACCCCCCATGCCCACATAGCCATAGTCGCCGATGCCAAAGGCTACTGCCGAGTTACGACCCAGGCCTACGTAGGGGTTTTTCAGCGTCCAGGTATCGCTAGCAGAATTGTACTCGTAGCAACTGGTCAGCACGGAGCCATTGCTACCTGTCACCGCATAGCCCTTGCCATTTACCACGAAGCCCGAGCCATACACGCGGTTTACGCCGCTGTTGTCGTAGGTATCGGAGCCCGTAGTCTGGTTTTTCAGCTCATGGTGCGGAGTCCAAGTGTCGCTGGCGGGGTTGTAGGAGTAAAAGTCTGTTACTACCGTGCCATTGTCGGTGCCACCACCGACGTAGAACTGATTATTGAGGGTAAATCCGAATGCTCCACTCCGCTTCCCACCGGGGAAGATGAAGGAAGTCCAGGCTTTACCGTCGAAGCGGTAGTAGTCCTTTTTGTAGTTTACGCCATCGTAGCCACAGGCAACTATGCCGTAGCTACCCACCGTGCCTGCTACCGCATAGTCGCGGGCCGCGCCAGTAGATACCGTTGGCAGGCTGGCTACCTGCGTCCATTTGCCTGAGGTAGTGGTGGTAACGCCGCCCACCGTAGTAGAAGTGTTAACAGCGGGGTCAAACTCCCAGAAATCACTGAGGTAATTTGTCCCATCGTAGCCGGTTCCTACGTACCCTTTGTTATTGAGGGCGAAAGCGACTGCATAGTACCGGCTACCGGCGGCGGCAGGCATTGGGGTAAGATATACCCAAGAATTGGTAGTGGGGTTGTACGACCACAGGTCGTTGTACTTAGCAGTGGTAGCGTCAATGCCCGTGCCTACGTAGGCAACGTTGTTGATGATAAAGCTAACGGCTCCTTGCCGCAGGCCACCCGGAAACGAGTTGCCAGTAGTCCAGTTGCCAAGTGTAGGGGTGGTGTCGTCGGATTTGCAACTGCCGAGGCTACCCAGCGCCAGGCATGGAACCAGCAGGCGGAGTGCCAGCCGAGAAAAATTCTTCATAAGTAAAAAAAGAGGTTTATTTGGCCAGTAGAGTCAGCTGTTTTAGTAATTGGTTGCAAAGCCGATATTCCTTTGGCCCTACAAAGCACGGCATTTTTCGGCTTTTATCCCAACGCCGTTCGGCTAACCCGCGGATTTTATCGAGCAAGCCCACAAATTCCCAGCGTTACCAGGTTATCGGTTCTGACCACAAAACGGGGTTTTAACTGAAAATAGTTGCCAACAGCTGAACTGCTACAACCAGCCGGCGGGCCGGAAAATTCCCCCGTAGCCCCGGCTTTAGCTACCTAGCTTAGTCGAAGCGAATGGCCACCATGGGCTTGATGCGGGCCACGGTGTAGGTAGGAATGAGCACGGCCAGCAGGCCCGCTATCAGCGTGGCTACATTGAGCAGCAGCATTACCAGCGGGGCCCAGGCAATGGGCACGCGGTCCATGTAGTAGTTCTCAGGGTCGAGCGGGATGATGCGGAAATAGTACTGCAACGCGCAGAAGCCCAGCGCTACTATGTTGCCGATAACCAAGCCGCGCAACGTGATGGACAGCCCCCGAAACAGGAACATCTCCCGAATCTGGTTGTCGGTAGCGCCCATGGCTTTGAGAATCCCAATCATCTTGGTGCGCTCCAGAATCATGATGAAAATGGTGGCGACCATGTTGAACGTAGCCACAAAAATTATCAATACCAGGAAAATAATCACGTTGCGGTTGAGCAGC
Organism: Janthinobacterium lividum; assembly: GCA_050954465.1. Classification (GTDB taxonomy): domain Bacteria; phylum Bacteroidota; class Bacteroidia; order Cytophagales; family Hymenobacteraceae; genus Hymenobacter. The sequence goes on along the minus strand of JBPBPU010000144.1, from coordinate 16,350 downwards.
TGTAGCCAGTCGAAAAGCTGGGCATACTGGTCGGTAATCTTGTCGATGCGCACCTCGTAGGGCAGCTGCTCGTAAAACTGGTCGGAAGTGCGGTCGAGCTGGGCGAAGTCGCGCAGGCGCACTTCGAGGCCGCCCACCAGCGAATCGGGCCAGGCATTGAGCTGCTGAATCTGGCGCAAATCGCCGAGCACGTACACCTCATCAAACTCGTCGAGGCCGGTTTGGTAGATACCCGCCACCCGAAACTTGCGGATGCGCGGCGGCTGCTGAATAAAATAAAACAGCGCCGGGCTGCCCACTTTCAGGCGCAGCTTGTCGGCAATTTTGCGCGAGATAAGAATGTCATCGCTGGCCGCCGTGTCGGAAAACTGGATAAACTTGCCCTCCTGCAAATTCTGGCGCATGGCGCTGGGGCCGTGCTTCTCCGAGATGCCTTTGAGCACCACGCCCAGTACCTCGTCGGCGGTTTTGATGATGGCTGTTTTGCGGGCAAAAGGCTGAATGGAAGCCACCTGGTGGTAGCGGCCCAGCTCGCGCCGCAGCTCGGGCTCGCTGATGGGGGCTACTTCGAGCGAGTTGCTGTTGTCGTAGCGCGAGAGCTGAACGTGCGCGCCAAACGAGAATATCTTGCTTTGAATCTGCTCGCGGAAGCCGTGCAGAATCGAGAAGGAAACTATCATCACGGCGATGCCTAGGGCAATGCTGACCGTGGCAATGCGCGTAACGGAATGGGTAAAGGAGCCGGAGTCGGCCCCGTCCATACGGCGCGATATGTAGCGGGCGATGTTCACGAGTGGCGTAAAGCTACGGCCGGCACAGGTGGTTTGGGCGGCGGCCAGCTCGCCTTCCTACGCAGGAACCTACTTTTGGGGCATGATGAAGTGGATTTTGCCGGCGGCGCTGGCTGTAAGCTACGGGGCTGGCCCCCGCCCGGTGGAGCACCAGGCAACTGGTAGGCCGGGAAGTGACAAGCTAAAGCCTTCCCTACAAACGGGGGCCGAGCAGCTACCCGTGTACCTGCCCTGGCTGCGGGGCCAGCGCGTGGGGCTGGTCGTGAACCAAACCTCGCGCCTGGGCACCACCTACCTGGCCGACACCTTGCACGCGCTGCACGTAAACCTGACGGCCATTTTCGCGCCCGAGCACGGCTTTCGGGGCGAAGCTGCCGACGGGGCCACCATCACCGATGGCCGCGATGCCCGCACGGGCGTGCCGGTACGCTCGGTGTACGGCAAAACCAAGAAGCCTACCCCCGACATGCTGGCCGACGTAGACGTGCTGGTGTTCGATATCCAGGATGTAGGCACGCGCTTCTACACTTTCATCAGCACGCTGCACTACGTGATGGAGGCCGCCGCCGAGCAAGGCAAACAAGTCGTCGTGCTTGACCGCCCCAACCCCAACGGCCGCCTCGTAGACGGCCCCGTGCTGGAGCCCGCGCACCGCTCTTTTGTGGGCCTCGACCCGCTGCCCATCTGCCACGGCCTCACGGTGGGCGAGCTGGCCCGCATGATTAACGGCGAGCACTGGCTGGCCGGGCAGCGCCAGTGCCGCCTGCGGGTGGTGCCCATGCAAGGCTACACCCACGCGCTGCTTTATGCCCTGCCCGTGCGCCCCTCGCCCAACCTGCCCACGGCCCGGGCCGTGGCGCTTTACCCCTCAGTATGCCTGCTGGAAGGCACCAACGTGAGCGTAGGCCGGGGCACCGACCGACCCTTCGAACTAATCGGGGCCCCTACTCAACCCGCCACGCGGCCCTACCAGTTTACGCCCCGCCCCAACGCCGGCTCCCCTACCCCGCCTTTGCAGGGTCGCCTCTGCTACGGCCGCGACCTGCACCAGCCGGCCCCCCGAGAGCCGGCCCAGGAGTTTACCCTGCGCTACCTGCTCGACTTTTACCAGCAGAGCACCGACAAAGCCCACTTCTTCAGCAAGTATTTCGAAGAGCTGAGCGGCACCGACTCGCTACGTGCGCAGGTAGTGGCGGGCCGCTCCGAGGCCAGTATCCGTGCCAGCTGGGAGCCAAAACTGGGGCGCTTTAAGGCGTTGCGCGAGAAGTATTTGCTGTATCTGGAGCGGTAAAAATAACTGCCGTTACGCCGTGCGGGCAGTAGCGCTCAGCTTTAGCTTGGCGCATCGCCGCGGAGCGGCGAATCCAGGACCGCGCCGCTTGACGCAACGGCTCCAGACGCGAGCTTCGCCGCGTAGCGGCGATGCGCCAAGCTAAAGCTGAGCGCTACTGCCCGCACGGCGTAACGGCAGAAAAAACTTCCAGGACACAAGCACTCAATTCGTCAGAATAGCCGCGAAGCTGCGGCATGCTGGCAGTAACTGCTTGATGATTAGCCCAGAGCTGCGAAGCTGCGACACTCATCGTTGAAACAAACGTACCGCAGCTTCGCAGCTCTGAAAACTGCCTCACTACTTCGTAACTACCAACATGCCGCCGCTTCGCGGCTACTTTGATGAACCGAGTGCCTAAGTCCTAAACTTCGTTCCTCCGCTCCTACGCCACAGGCTTCCGCGCCCGCGCCACAGGCTTCCGCGCCCGCACCACAATCCTCCGCGCCCGCGCCACAGGCTTCCGCGCCCGCACCACAATCCTCCGCGCCCGTGCCACAATCCTCCGCGCCCGTGCCACAATCCTCCGCGCCCGTGCCACAATCCTCCGCGCCCGTGCCACAATCCTCCGCGCCCGCGCCACGGGTGTTCGGGCCCGTGCTACAGTCATTCGCGCCCGCGCCACAGTCCTCCGCGCCTTGGCCACGGGTGTTCGGGCCTTAGTTTCACTGTCGCAATGCCGTTCGGCCGCTCATTTTGCTTTCTGCTATGCCTACCCCACTCCGTCTTATTTTCATGGGCACGCCTGATTTCGCCGTGCCTACCCTCGAAACGCTGCTCACCATGCCCGAAACGCAGGTAGTGGCCGTGGTAACGGGCCCCGACCGGCCCGCTGGGCGCGGCCGGCAGCTCCAAGCTTCGGCAGTGAAGGCAGCGGCCCTAACTTACGGCTTGCCAGTGCTGCAGCCCACCAACTTGAAGTCGCCCGAGTTTCAGGCGGAGCTGCGTGGCTACGCGGCCGACTTGCAGGTGGTAGTGGCCTTCCGGATGCTGCCCGAAACGGTGTGGAATATGCCCCGGCTGGGCTCGGTAAATATTCACGCGTCGCTGCTGCCGCAGTACCGGGGGGCGGCCCCCATCAACTGGGCCCTCATGCATGGCGACCAGGAAACGGGCGTTAGCAGTTTCTTTTTGCGCCACGAAATCGACACGGGCGACCTCATTTTGCAGCAGAAGCTGGCCATCGAGCCCACCGACGACTTTGGCACACTCTACGACAAGCTCAAAGTGCTGGGCGCGGCCCTGGCCCGGCGCACGGTGGCGGCCATTGCGGCGGGTGCGGCTCCCAGCACGCCCCAGCCCGCCACGCCCGACCTGCGCCCCGCCCCCAAGCTCACCAAGGAAACCGGGCAACTCGACTTCACCCGCCCTGCTCAGGAATTAGTAAACCAGGTGCGCGGCCTGAGCCCGGCCCCGGCCGCCTACACCACCCTGCCCGATGGGCGGCTGCTCAAAATATTCAGGGCCCGGGCCCTACCCAACGACGACACCCTGCCCCCCTATTTTGCCGTTACGCCTGGGTCCTGCATCACCGATGGCCGCACGTTCTACCGCCTCCAGACTGCCCCCAAAGCTGGTGGCTTGCTCGACTTGCTCGAAGTGCAGCTCGAAGGCAAAAAGCGCATGTCCATTGAGGAGTTTTTGCGCGGAGTAAAATTGTAGGGTGCGGGGCTTGCCCCGCCCGTCGTTGAATATGACGTAACAACGATGGGCGGGGGGCAAGCCCCGCACCCTACTGCTAATTAACAGCTTATGCCCACCATTCTCGTCGTCGCTACGGCCGACAACAACATCATCGGCCGCGACGGCCAGCTGCCCTGGGGCCGCCTGCCGGCCGACTTGCGCCACTTCAAGCAGCTTACCCTGGGCCACCCGGTGGTGATGGGCCGCAAAACCTACGACAGCATCGGCCGCGCTTTGCCGGGCCGGCCCAATGTGGTAGTTACGCGCCAGCCGGGCTGGGCCGCGCCGGGCTGCGAGGTCGCTCCCTCAGTGCCCGCGGCCTTGGCGCTGGCCCGCGAGCTGACCGACCCGGCGGGTACCGTGTGCGTTATTGGGGGCGGCGAAATTTACCGCGAGGCCCTGCCAATGGTCGACACCGTGTACCTGACCGAGGTACACGGCACGTTTGCGGGCGATGCGTCTTTTCCGGCGCTGCCGCTCGCGCAGTGGCGCGAGGAAACCCGTGAGCGCTACGAGGCTGACGCCCAGAACCCATATGCGTACAGCTTCGTGACGTTGCGCAGAAGGTGATGAGGTGATGGCGTAATGAGGTAAAGCAGAAAGCCCGCACCAGTGAATTATCACCGATGCGGGCTTTCTGCTTTTCACCTCATTACGCCATTACCTCATCACCGAATAAGCACCAGCTTGCCCCAGTCGTTTTTGAAGGCCTGGTCGCCGGCGGTGGCGCGGCGCTGAAACTGGCCGCTGGCGTCGTCGAGGGCCACGCGGTAGAGGTAGGTGCCATTGGCGAGGCGGTCGCCGTACTGGTCGGTGCCGTCCCAGGCATAGTCAGTGATGTTGTTGCCGATGTGCAGCGGGCCCAGCTCATTCATAAAAATCTCGCGCACCACTTTGCCGGTGAGGGTCATAATCTGGATTTTCATGTTGCGCGGCAGCTCCTGGCCCGTCACAGTGAAGACGAATTTAGCTTTACTCGTCACCGGGTTCGGATACGGATATACGTTGCTGATGGTAGACGCATTCACTACCTCGAATTTTATCTGGTAGTCCACGGAGCCAGCCTTGGCCCCAGAGGGGTCCTTGCCCTGCACACGCAACGTGTACACGCCATCGGCGAGCGGGCTGTTGAGGCCGGGCTGGTATACGAGCTTGGCCAAGCTCCCCGAGCTGACATCCACCGAGAATTGCATTTGCGAGTTGTTGACGAGCGTAGGCGTGGCGCTGCCTTTTTGCAAGTACACCGTGAAGTACGAAGCATCAGTGACATGGCGCAGCCGGTCCTCGTCCTTCAGCTGAATGCTGATAACCGGCGTGGGCGACACCAACTCACCATCCAGGATGTGACGGCCGTCTACGGCTACGTCCAGCGTTGGCGGCACGTTGAGGTCGGAAACGGTGAAGGGCGCGATGGTCAGGTAGTTGTTGAAGTAGTACAGTTCGGGCTGCACCTGGGGGTTGACAACCACTTGGGCGGTGAAGTTGCCGAAAACTCCCACCATGTCCAGCTTCACCCAGAACGTAGCCGTGCCGCCCGCCGCCAGCACGCCGGGCAGAATAGTAACGGTTTTCTGCACCGAATTACCGTTCTGGTATTTCACCACGGTACCCTTGGCCGCGTCCAGAATGCTTATCTGCGCCTGTAGCGGGGCAGCAAAGTCGAGCAGCGATACGTTATCGAAGCGCACCGGAATGCGCACGTAGCCCGAGTCGGCGGCTAGGCTGGCTTGCTTGGCGGGGTCGTAGAAAGTCCCGTTGGGGGTGCTGACTACCAGGTCGCGGCGCACGATGCCTTCGGGCAAGCCCTTGTAGGTAACGAGCCACTGCTTAAGCTGCGGGGGAATGCGGTTAACAGTATCAGCCAAGGCCACCTGAAGACGCAGGTAGGGGTAGGTGGTGGTAGAGTAGTTGGTGAGGTCGACCGACGGGTGGCCGATGTTGTTGCGTAGTACCGTAGCGTTGTTATTGGCATCGACCCCAAACAGCGTGAGACGGTATTTCGAGGTGTTGGCTGCCGCCGAGTCTTCGCGCACGATGGTATTCATCAGTGTCTGCCACTTCTGGGCCGGGCCGATGAGGGTACTGATAACGGTGCCTTTCTGGCTAGGCGTGGAGATGCTGTAGTTCAGGGTAATGGCCTGGCTGTAGGCCGGGGCAGTCTGGCTGGCATCAGGGCCTTTTTCGGCGAGCACAGTGCCTCCGGTGGCCTTTTTCTTCGCCACAATAGCCCAGGGCGAACCGTTTTTGAGTTGCGTGATAAGGCTGCTGCCCAGTACCGTACTCAGCCGGGCCACTACCGGGGCCAGGGCCGGGTCGGTGAAGCGCAGGCGGTTTTCACTGAGCATCAGCACCAGCGAGCCGTCCGGGATATTGGTCAGGAAAGTGAGCAGCTCGGTGCGGCGGGCGGCGCTGTTGTTAAGGTTGTCGAGCGAGTCGACCGCGTTGCTGGTGCCGCTGCCGAAGTGGTAGAACGTCTGGTCGTTCTGGCCGCAGGTGGAGTACGTGCCCGGCACCGTTATGCGGGCCAGGGTCAGGGGGTCGAGCACAGCCACGAGCAGGTTGGGCGCGCCGATGCCGCAGCCGTTGAGGAACGGTATGGCCGAGGTACTCGTGCGAATTCCGTAATTATTGGTGAGGTTGAACGTGGCCGCCTGCTTAGGCAGCCCCCCGCCAATGGTGCTCAGGGTAACGGGCGTGAGTTGGTCGGCAAAGTGCCACCGGCCGCTGGGAATGGCTTGCGCCACGTTTAGCTGCTGGTCGCGCCCAAACTGCCCGTAGTGGCTCTGCGACCAGCCCCCGGTGGTGTTGCCCGGCAAGATGCGGAACGAGCCCACTTGCCAGCTGGCATCTTCCGTGGCTGTGGGCGTGGTGAAGCGTACGCGCCAGTACCACACCTGCGACGAGCGCCCGGCGGCCGATACCAGGGCCGTAGGCTGCCAGGTGCCCACTACGCCAGCCTGCACATTGGCGCGCGGCTGTATGGGGTTGGCAAACGTGCCGGTCGAGTCCAGCTGCATGTCGTAGCCCCGAGTGGCGGCGGCCGGGTCATTGTTTTGCCAGGTCAGCGTGGGTGTGTTGGTGCCGACAATGGCAAATTCGGTGGGCGTAAGCAGCGTCAGGCCCTTTTTGAGGAACGAGTAGCGAATCTCGGCCGTGTTGTTGGTTTCGTTCAACTCGGCAATCTTGTTGCGGTAGTCGATTTCGACCTTAAAAATATTTTCTCCTATAATGTCGGCCGCCTGCGGGTTGGGCAGGGTGATGGAGTACACCGTGTCGCGCTGAAATGCTTGGGGAAAAGGCTTGAGCAAGGTCCCGTTATTCGTATGGTTGTTAAACACATACACATCGGGAGCCCGGCCAGTACCCGTATACGAGCGCGTAACCCGGATTTCGACCGAGTCGCGGGTAATACGGGCGGGGTTGCTCACACCCACGTTGAGCGTAAATTGGGTAGACGCCGAGTTGATAGCCACATCGGGCGCAATGGGCGCCAGCGAGAGGGTGCTGTTACTTACCACCAAATCGGGCTTGGCGGGGGCAAACAAGCGCAGGGCGGGGTCGCCCTGCCACACGGTGCAGAGCAGCTGCTCGGAGGCAGCTAGGCCGTAGAAGGAAGTAGCTGGGTTGAAGAGGCTGGTGGTTTGCAAACGGCGAACTACTTCCCGGTGCACTTCTGCCACCGGCCGCCCAAACCAGGCAGCATCATTGAATAGCAGTTGGTGGCTCAGGTCCTGGGCGGCATCGAGCGGCTCCGGATACGAGAGGCCCGTTTCGGCCATGAAGCCCACTGACCCCTTATTGGCCGCCAGCATCCAATCCGTACTGAGGGCGCGAGTATTAAAGTAGTTTATGCCTACGATGCACCCATTGGCCATTATCACCGGGTAGCGGTGCAGGTTGGCGTAGCCATCGGCCGGGTTGGTTACATCGCCGAGGTCTATGGCCAGGTCGGTGACGGAGCCGTGGCCGAAGTACGTAATCAGACTCAGGCCCGCATTCACCTGGGGCGAGATATTGAAGATTGGGCGAACAATGCCCGTTGTCGTCCGCTGGAAGGTGGTTACTTTGCCGCCCAGCAGGGGGCTTTCGAAGCGCTTGCGGTACTTATCGAGGTAGTACCCGAAGGTGGCGAACTCGTTGACATCTTCTCCACCCCCCAGGTTCACGGCTTGCTTGTGCCAGAAATCCGGGTTGGGCTGGTTGGGGTCGAGTTGGCTTTCGTAGTCCTGCAGCTTGTTGAGGTAGTCCATTACCTGCTGCGGCGTGGTAGCAGCCACCCGGCCCGTTGGCAGGGCGGGCACATAGTTGTCGTGGGGCCAGTCGCTCGACAGGAAATTATCTGAGTAGGACTTGGTAGATATCGGCACCAAGTCCAGGCCTTGCTCACCCTGAAAACGGCTGGAAGATGCTGAGGGCAAGCCACTGCCGGTGTTGAGGTTAGTGCCTCCCACCACTGCGTAGCCTGGCGCAATACCCTTGCCGAGCAGCAGCAGGTACTTCGTTTGGGTAGCGGGCGTACTTGCCGCCAGCCACAGCGCAAAGTGCCGCAGGGCTATTACCGAGCGTTCGCCATAGTGAAACTGGTCGTAAAGCTGCGGGGCCGTTACCATGAGGGTATCGTAGCGCCCGCCCGCCGTGGAAGCCCGGTAGTTGGCGTAGGCGCGGGCGGCATTGGGCACCGAGCCGGTAGTGGCCGTAGCGGCCCCCATCAGCTTGGGGTGGGTAATGATGACGAAGTTGGGCTGCGCCGCATTGATGGCGCGAAAAACCACCCGGCGGGCGGGCGGCGGCACTACCGGCTGGGCCGCATCGGCCAGCAGCAGGCGGCGGGTTTGGGTGCCAGTAGCCGACGGAAACACGTAGCGGGACCCGGTGAGCGTTTGGGCCGCCGTGGGGACTATGCGCTGTACATTCCAGGGGTCCTGCACGTCGTAGCCGTACACCGTGCCCGGAATACTGGGTATCTCATAGGTAGCCGGGCCGCCGAGCAGCGAGTCATTCTGGAAAGCCACCACGCGGCGGTTGGCAAACCAAACGTTTTGCTGGGAAGCCGTTACGCGCCACCACGAGAGGCGGTAAAAATCCCCGACTGCCTGCGGCGGCTGCGGGGCCACGCTGTACTCAATCTCTACCGACCCATTACTATCGATGTCGCTGGGAAGCAAGGTGTACTTCCCCGCTGCTTGGTGGAACCGGGAATAGCTGAGCGCACCGAGGTTGCGTGCTACAGTACCCCCTGGTGGAATAACGCCCACCCCTGTGAGGTGATTATTTGCCCGGCTGCCGCCCACTACGGTAGTCTCCAGCCGCGGGGCCGGTGCCCCAGGGGCGGTAGCAACACTGCGCAGCAAGCTATCCAGCGGCAGGTGCCAGTTGAAATTAATGTAGCCATAATAAAATCCCTCGCCCGGCTCCAGCCACGGCAGGTAAGTAAAACTGCCTTCTATAGGGCCTTCCGAATAGGTTGGGGTCAGGATTTTCAGCGACTGTTGCAGGCGCCAGCCGTGCGGCGTGCCGCCGGCCGCCACGGGCTGCGTCATGCGCTTGCCATTCTGTGGGCCCCAGGTGATGAAGTAGGCCGCGGTGTCGGTGTAGAAGCTGAAGTGCGGGTTGGCGTGGTCGGCGGGGTCTTTATAAAATTCTTTGTCCAGCGCGCCATCGTTGCGCTGCCCAAAAAACTCCAGGTAGCTGGTCGCGTCCAGCGTGGCCGGGTTGCCACCCTGGTATATGGCTACTTCCTTGCCGCGCCGCCAGAGCTGTAGCTTGGCTGGGGCCACGCTGCCCGCGCCAATGCTGTTCAGGTAGGCATAGTTGAGCCGGTAGATGCCATCGCGCCAGATTTTGACCTTATAGTAAGGCTGGCTGGTCACTATCCATTCGTTACCGTAGGGGCCCGACTGGGCCTGCGCCGCCCGGCTGCTCAGCAAACTGGCCAGTAGCAGCACCAGCAAGGGCCACCTGCTTGCTTTGCCGCGTACAGGAATAGGGTAGGATTTAGTCATCTCTAATCGTTTTTTCGAGGTTAGCTAGTCGTTTGGGAGGTGGGTTTCCGTGGTCAGGCCGGGCTTTGCCCAGGCCCTTACTACCGCCCGCCGCCTAAGCGAATTAATTAGTGCCCGGCAAGCCGCTGGCCGGCCGGCTGCCCAGGCCGTAGCCCAGGCTCACGATGAGCGAGTTGGTTTGGGAAGAGGCCCCCAGCTTTTCGACGGCCAAGCGCGAGAGAGCCAAATCGACGCGCAGGCCGCTGATGGCCACGCCTGCGCCGAGGCTGTACTGGCCCTTCCATTCGAGGTCGTACGTGAAGGTGCTGATACGCTGGTAGTTGCCGGCTCCGCCGCGCAGAAATACCAGGTTGCGGTAGCCTAGCTCCACTCCTACCCGCGGGTCTACGCTCACGGGCTTGGCCGAGATGAGGGCGTTGCGCTGGCCGTCGGTAGTGGCTTCGGCATCTACGGCCACCAGGGCAGTGAACTTGCCGGGCAGCTTAAACTGCCGCCCTGCTCCCAGAATAAAGTGCGGCAGCGTCAACTCAGTGGTATTGTGCGGAATGCTTTCGCCGGCGATAGCCGTATTGGTGAACTTGTCGCTGTCGATGCTCCAGGCGTTGAAGGTCGTGGTAATGTCTTTGGCCGACAAACCCAGGCGCCAGCCGTTGTGGTTGTACTGCAGCCCTAGGTCGATACCGAAGCCGTAGGAATTGGCGTACGAGCCGATGTTGCGGTAGATGATTTTGCCGCTTGCGCCCACGCTCAGGCCCGCTGGCCCCAGCTTGCGGGCGTAGGAAAGCAACAGGGCATAGTCGGCCACCGAGAAGTAGCTGATTTTGCTGTAGTCGATGTAGTTGTACTCATTAATGAGCGAGCGGGTATCGGCGATATTATCGACGCCCAGGCGCAGGATAGTGACGCCCACTGCGCTACGCTCATCCAGGGGCATGGCAAACGCGGCGTAGTCGTTGTTGACGACGCCCGCAAACAATGCCGAGTGCATGAGCACCCCATCGTACTTGGTGCTGAGGTTGGTGAGGGCCGCCGGGTTCCAGTAGCCGGCCGTGGCATCGTCGGCGATGCTGGCCTGCGTCTTACCCATGCCCAGGGCACGCGCGCCTGCCCCAAGATTCAGAAATTCGTTGCTGTACTTGGGCGTGTAAGTTTGGGCGTGAGCGGCCGGCAGGGCCACCAGGGCCAGGCCCATACGTAGTCCCAGGCCCGCCACCCAGGGGCGGCTGCTAGCGGAGAGTTGTAACATAGAGCTGAATAAGCCGGAGAAATTCTCACGGCGCAACGCAAGTTACTGCCGGATAGTGCGTCGGCGTGGCAAAAACCTGTCCAATGTAGCCAGCGGCTCGCCTGGTGTAACTCAGAGCGAGTTGAAGGAATGGCTACCCACAGGCTATTTTGGCGCGGGCCTCTGGCCCGTGACTAGCTGCCGCAGGCCTCTGGCCTGCACCCCAGAACAATACCCGAACGATTTCGCCCTCCTGGCGCAGGCCAGAGGCCTACGGCAGCTAGTCACGGGCCAGAGGCCTGCGCCAAAACAACCCGCATCCCGAGCTTTACGGCTTCATTCTTCCCGCTCATGCCTACTACCGTACCGCGCTTATCTCCCACAGCAGCGCTGCTGCTGGCGCTGCTGGCTGTGGCCGGGCTGCGCCTGTGGCGGCTGGCCGAGGTAGGTGCGCCCGACTACGACTCCGTGAGTAACTGGCAAGCGGTGCTGAGCTTGGCCGGGGGCAACCTGGGCAAGCTGTTTCACCACGCGGCGCCGGGGTTCGTGCTCCTGTTTGTGCCGGTGGCGTGGGTTACGTCCGATTTTCAGGTGTTTCAGCTGCTTCATGCCCTGCTGGGGGTAGGCAGCATCGGGCTGTTTGGGCGCTTCGTGGGCCGGGCGGCGCAGCTGGGGCCGGGGGGCACGGCAGCCGTGGTGCTGCTGGCGGGCAGCTCGCTGCTACTCACGTCTGCGGGGCGCGACTTTGGGGAGAATGCCCTGGCGCTGGGGCTGAGTGCCCGGCTGCTGGCGAGCTACTTCGAGCGGCTGCACACCCACCAGCCAGGGGCGCTGTTGCGGGCGGCGGGCTGGCTAGCGGCGGGGCTGTGCCTGAGCTACAAAATGCTGCTGCTGGTGCCGGTGCTGGGCGTGCTGGAATGGTGGGCCGCCGACGGCCTGCTGAAGCAGCGGGGAACCTGGTGGCGGGCGCTGGCTATTCTGGCCCTGCCCTACGTGCTGCTGGGGGCGCTGGGCCGGTACGGGGGCCTGCCCTGGCTGCGCTGGCCGGCCATGTACTACCGCGCTGTGGTGCCCGCGGAAGCCAGCTTGGCCGGCAACCAGAGCCGGGTTCATGTGGAGCTGTTTTTTTACCTGCGCTACCTGCTGCGCTTCGAGCCGGCCCTGCTGCTGGGGCTGCTGCTGAGTGGCTGGGTATGGCGCAGCCGGGCCTACTGGCGGCGGGGCCAGCCCCTGGCGCTGGGCCCCTACCTACTGGTGTGGGCCGGCTGCCTGCTACTGGGCCTCACGCTGCTGGGCAAGGCCCCGCGAGGCTTGCTCTTCGGCTACGCCCCCCTGGCGGCGCTGCTGGTGCTGAGCTTGCGCCGCCTGCTGCCCGGCCGGGCCGCTGCGGGTGTGGTGCTGCTTGCGTTGGGAGTAAATATCTACATCCTGCAGCAAGAGCTGTATGCCCCCTTGCCCACGCGCTACCCCCAAGTGGCCGCCTGGCTGCGCAGTCACCACGGCCAGCGCATCGCCTCCACGGTGGGCATCGGCCTCACCCCCTTTCTGGGCGCTGGCCAGTCGCTGCGCATGGTAGCCGATGAGCGCGAGCTACCCGCCTTGCGCCGGGCGGGCTATCAGTACGTGCTGCTCGATGGCTACTGGCGGGTGGCCGGAGTGCATCACTTCGATTCGCTACGGCACCAGCCGCCGGTAACCGCCTGGCCCGAGCCGCAGCTCACCACGCCACTGCTGTTTCTGGAACACGCCGAGTACACGGGCCTCGACTACAACCAAACCCTGGCGGCCCAGCAACTAGCTGCCCGCGACAGCTTGCAGCTGCGGCTGTACCGGCTGGGGCCGTAGGCAGGCTTGTAGGGTGCGGGGCTGGCCCCCGCCCGTCGTTGAACGACTACTTACGGCTCATTCAACGACGGGCGGGGGCCAGCCCCGCACCCTACAACAGCCGCCCAAAACAGCAACATTATCAGCTGAGCCGAAAAATATTTCCCAACTGTATAACAAAAAAAATTTACACCAGGTATTGTGTAATACAAAGTACCTACTTTACCTTTGTACCGTTCCTCACCTACTACTAGCCCATACCGCCCATGAAACTCGAAAACACCCAGGTGCAGATGCGCAAAGGCATCCTGGAGTTCTGCATTCTGGAGATAATCGGCCGGGGCGAAGCCTACGCCAGCGACATGCTGGTGGAGCTGACCCAGGCCCGCATGATAGTCGTGGAGGGCACGCTTTACCCGCTGCTCACCCGCCTCAAGAATGCCGCCCTGCTCGACTACGTCTGGAAAGAATCGACCTCCGGCCCGCCGCGCAAATACTACACCCTCACCCCCGAAGGCCGGCAGTTTCTGGAGGAGCTGCGCCAAACCTGGGAAGAAATGGCCGTCTCGGTCGGCATCATCCGCCACCCGCCCGTGCCACCTGCTGCCCAGTAGCTCTTCTCCCTTTCCCCGCAAACTTCCTTTCTCAGCTTTTGAATTGCCGCGCCCCGCGCCGTGGCCCTTCCCATGAAAAAGACCATTAGTATCAACCTGCAAGGCATTCTCTTCTACATCGAAGACGATGGTTATGACGTGCTTAGCCGCTACCTCCAGGAGGTGAAGGCGCACTTCGCCTCCTACCAGGGCCACGAAGAGATTGTAGCCGACATCGAAGGCCGCATCGCCGAGCTGTTTGCCGCTCGCACCTCGGCCGCCAAGCAAGTCATCACCCTGGCCGACGTAGAGGAAATGACCGCCAAGATGGGCCACGTCAGCGACTTCAACACCGCCCCCGACGAGGACGATGAGCCGGAGCCCACGCAGGAGCCAGGCGGCCTCAACGGCACCTTCGGCCCCAATGGCCCTTTCGGCCCCAAGGGCACCTTCGGGCCGGAAGGCACCTTCGGCCCCAACGGCCCCTTTGCCATCGGGCGCGACGCCAACGGGCAGCCCCGCCGCCTCTACCGCGACCTGGCCCACCGCAAAATAGCGGGCGTGTGCGCCGGCCTGGGCCAGTATTTTATGGTGAACCCGCTGGTGTTCCGGGTACTGGGCCTGGTGCTGGTGCTGCTACCTGGTTTATTTGGCCACCGCTTTCCCTTCCCTGGCATCGGCTTCTTTAATCGCTCGTTCGACCTGGGCGGACTAGTAGTAGTGGCCTATATTATCCTGTGGATAGTGCTGCCCAAGCGCACCGACGCCCCCGCCCCCATCGACACCCTCGACCTGGGCGGGCCGCTACGGGGCCGCAAGCTTTTCCGCGACACCCGTGCCGGTAAGGTGGGCGGTGTAGCCGCCGGCCTGGCTGCTTACTTCCAAACCGATGTGGTACTGGTGCGAGTGCTGCTGCTGGCGGGGCTGTTTGCGGGTGGCTCCTCGTTTATTGCCTATCTCATTTTGTGGGTGGTAGTGCCTGAGGCGCGCACCGTATCGGAGAAAATGCAGATGCGCGGCGACGACGTGACCCTCTCCGGCATCGACACCAACCTGCGGGCCACCGCCTTCGACGCCGATACCACGATGCCCGTAAGCGGGCGGCCGATGGGTACGTTTCTGGAAGGTGCCGCCCGAGGAGCGCAGCCGGCCGTGAATTTTTTGGGTACTCTTATTCGCTGGGGCGTGGCAGGGCTGCTCATCTTTATGGGTGGCAGCTGGCTGTTTTCGGTGGTAGTAGCCTTGGGTGCCGCCCTAAGCATTATTCCCTTCACGGCCGTGGAGCACACCAGCAATGGGTTTGTGCCAGATGACAGCTTTGGCGCAGTAGTGCGCAACTTGCCGCCGTGGGGTGCGGTGGCCGGAGCGCTTATGTTCGGCATTCCAGCCCTGGCGGTGATATTACTCGGGTTGCGCCTGATTTTGCGCCGCTCAGTAATTGGCCGCTCGGCAGGACTACTAGCGGGGCTATGGGTGCTGGGCCTGGTAGGCTCGGCCGCCGCTGGGGTGCAGGTACTCCGCGACTTTCAGTCCAAAGGCACCTACACCACTACTGTGCGCCTCGCAGCAGCTTCGGGGCCAGGTATGGTGCTGGATTCGCGCAACATCGAAGGCCATTTTCAGTGGGTCGATTTCCAGCTGGCCCCAGCCGACAGCAACGCTGCGCCCTACGTGGAAGAGGAATTCCGCGCCAACGGCCGCACCCAGGATGCCGCCCGCCTCACGGCCCAACAGACCATGAATTACCGCATCGACCAGCGCGACTCCACTATTACCTTCGACCAGGGCACCACGCTGAAGGAAAATGCGCCTTTCCGCAACCAGAAGTTGGCCCTGACGCTGTACCTGCCCCTGAACAAAACATACCGCCTCACCCCGCTCTTCATCGAGCACCTCGATGACGACGACTTTGCCAGTGGCCACCGGCCTAAGGGCAATGCCACGCACCGCGCCCGCTTCACTCGCGAGGGCAAGTTCGTGTGCCTCGACTGCCCGCCCTCGAACGATGACGACGACGATAACGATAACGGGGGCGACGAAACCGTGAACGTGGACGTAAACGGCCACCGTGCCCGGGTGAGCGTGAACACCGACGGTGACGAACCCACCGTACGCGTGCACACCGACGACGAGCAGTTCAACACCGACCCCGACCACTACGGCAGCGCCCGCAAGCCGCTGACCAACCCCGGCAGCTTCACCGAGATTGAGGTGCGCAGCGCCCTGCAAGTGGTAGTACGCCAGGGCGATACCTACAAAGTAGAAGCTGCCGGCCGCGCCGCCGACCTCGACGACGTACACCTGAGCGTGGAGGGCGACCGGCTGGTGCTGCGGCAGCGCGGCAGCGGCTTGTTTTCGGGCAGCAACCGCCCTGTGCTGGTGCAGGTAACGCTGCCTACCCTGCGCCACCTAGAGCTGCACGAAGCTAGCCAGGCCGACGTAAGCGGCTTCCGCAACGACGACCTGCGCCTCGAAGCCTCCGGCGCTTCCCAGGCCCGCCTCGATGTGCAGGTACCCCGCCTGGAACTCAAGCTCAGCAGCGCCAGCCAGGCCGACGTAAGCGGCACGGCCACGGAGCTGACCATCGACAGCGGCAGCGCCAGCCAGGTCGATGCCAAAAACCTGCGCGCCGAGCGCGTGACGCTCGACCTGGGCAGCGGCTCGCAAGCCAGCGTGCAAGCCACCGAAGAGCTGAAAGCCGACCTCAGCAGCGGCAGCAGCGCCACCTACAGCGGCCACCCCAAGCGCGTAGAAAAAGACCTCAGCAGCGGCAGCTCCCTGGACGAGGAGTAATAGGCAATGAGTAACTCTACTTTGGCAGGTTAGGGGGAGTGGGTTAGGGGGTGTTTTGGGGCATTGGCCTGCGCTCGCTGGTGCACGGCGGCGAGCAGGGCCTCATCCT
>JBPBPU010000142.1:0-135314 GCA_050954465.1 Janthinobacterium lividum | reverse complement strand
GTGCTAATGCAGCCGGTAGCAGTGTTCGTGACGGTGAGCGTGTAGGTCTGAGTGATGGGCGAGGGCGTGGTGTTGGGCAGCGTCACGGTGGGGTTGGCGATGGTGCTGCTGCTCAGGCCCGTGGCCGGGCTCCAGCTGTAGGTGTTGCCGGCCACCGGGGCGGCACCCAGTTGGGCCGTTTCCGTCGAGCAGATAACCACGTTGGCCCCCGGCGTAACGGGGGGAGCCGTTTTTATCGTCACTACTACTGTGCCAGTGCTGGTGCAGCTCGTAGTTGAGTTAGTAACGGTGAGCGTGTAGGTCTGGGTTATCGGCGCACCCGTTGTGTTCGTCACCGTAATAGTGGGGTTGGCGATGGTAGTGCTGCTCAGGCCCGTGGCCGGGCTCCAGCTATAAGTAAGGCCCGAAACCGGGGCCGCGCCTAGCTGGCCCGTCGTACCCGAGCAGATGGACAGCGCGGCCCCCGGCATGGCTACCGGGTTGGGGTTCACCGTCACGGCCACCGTGCCCGTGCTGGTGCAGTTGGTGGTAGCGTTCTTCACCGTCAGGGTATACGTCTGCGTTATGGGCGCGCCGGTGGTATTGGTGAGCGTCACGGTGGGGTTGGCGGCCGTGGCGCTACTCAGGCCCGTGGTGGGCGTCCAGCTGTAGGTAAAGCCGGCTACGGCTGGCCCGCCCAACTGGGCACTGCCGCCCGAACAAAAAGCTACGGCCGCGCCGGGCACGGCTACCGGGTTGGGGTTCACCGTCACGGCCACGGTGCCGGTGCTGGTGCAGGTGGTAGCGGCGTTGGTTACCGTCAGGGTGTACGTCTGCGTTACAGGCGCACCAGTGGTATTGGTGAGCGTGATGGTGGGGTTAGCCGCCGAGGCGTTGCTGAGGCCCGTGGTAGGCGTCCAGCTGTAGGTGAGGCCTGCTACCGGGGCTGCCCCCAACTGTGCAGTGCCGCCCGAGCAGAAAGCCACCGCCGCGCCAGGCTGCGCTATCGGGTTGGGGTTCACCGTCACCACTACCGAATTGGTAGTCGTGCAATTGCTGGAATTCGTTTCCGTCAGGGTGTATATCTGCGTTACAGGAGCGCCAGTGGTGTTGGTGAGCGTCACGGTAGGGTTAGCCACTGTGCTGCTGCTCAGGCCGGTGGTGGGCGTCCAGCTGTAGGTGTTGCCCGCTACGGCGGCCGCTCCAATGGTTACGGGCACGCCCGAGCAAGTGCTCACGGCCGGGCCGGTAGCTGCCGCCGGCACCGGGTTCACCGTGATGGTAACCTGCGTGGTAGGCACGCAGCCCACACCCGTAGGAGTGCCACTGATGGAGTACACGGTGGTTTGAGTGGGCGAAAGCGTAAACGGTCCGCTGCCGGTTAGCGTCGTGAAGCCATCGGTGATGGTGTAGGGCGGGGCCCCCGAAAGAGCAAGCGTAGTGCTGCCGCCCTGGCAGATGGTTTGGTTGCCCGTCACGGTAATAACGGCGGCCGGCGACACCACCACGGTTTTCGTGACGGAGTCGGTGAGGCAGCCGTACTGCGTGAGGCCGCGGGCGGTGAGCGTGTACGTACCGGCCGTAGTCCAGAGCACCGACACCGGGTTGACGTTGTTGCCATTCTGAAACGAGCCGCCCCCCGACAGCCGCCAGCTGATGTTGGGGGCCGAATTGCCATTCGCATAATAGCTATGCGTGGTGTTGAGGCCGCACACGGCCGCATCGCCTATCATGGAGTTGGGGCCGGCCGGCTTGGTCACCGTGATGTGGAGAACGTCGGCCCCGGTTTTGCCGCCGCAGCCTTTGTCGACTACCGTAATCGTGATGTCGTAGGGCGTGGCGCGGGCCGCAGAGCAGGCCGAGTTATACACAAACGTGCCCGATACCGTGCCGCCGGTGCCCGATACCGTAACTGAGCCGGTAGGGCTGCCCGTTGGCACCGTGCCGGGGTTGCCCGCGAAGGTGGCATCGTAGCCGCCGGCGCCGTCGAGCAGCACGCTGCTGGCCGTCAGGTCCAGGTCGTGGCCATCCATTTGCGTGGCAGTCAGCGGGATGCTGAGGCTGCTGCCGGCTTCAATAGTATAGTTGTGGGCGACGGGGGTAGTTGTGCCGCCGCCGGTAGTAGTACTGGTCGGTAGTACCGGCGCGGTTGTGGGGGGGCAGGTACCTACTATCAGCTGCACGTCGCGCCGGGTAGTGCCAATGAGTACCGGCGTTCCGTTCACGTTGCGGTATTCCATCACGTCTACGGCTACCACGTACTGTCTGCCACTTGTTACAGAGCCGGCCGTACTGACGTAATACTTGGCAATGCCCGTGTTGGCCCCGATACTAGCGTAATTCGGGGAAGGGCCAAAGGGAGCGATAGCCGAGTGGTTAGCGATGTACGTAACCCCGGTGGGCGGCGGCGTAAACGCGGCGGGGTAGGCCATGTTGTAAGGGGTACCGAACGAATACACAAGTTGGTCGCCGTCGGCATCCACCGCATTGTTGAGCAGCACCGTCGTATCATTAAGGCAGATAACGGCAATGGCTTGGTTGGTAAACACCGGCGAGTGGTTGGTATAGACCGGCGGGGCCAGCTTGGTATACAGCGTAAGGTAGGCGCTGCCCGGGGCGTTGATGTTGTAGATGGTGTTGTTGCGGGCGCTAACGCTCCACATGGCGTAGTAGCCGGTGGTGGTGGCTGGCAGGTTGATGATGCCCGTATAAACGCGCAGAACATAAGGCTGTTGCTGGGCCCCTATGATGGTACAGCCCGGCGGAACGGGTACCGACGAATAGTTGGTAGTGGTGGTGTAGGGCACTATCGCCTGCCCGTTGGTGGGGGCCGCAGTTGTTGTGATGCTGCCGGAGTAATTGGTCGCCGTCAGCACTACCCGCACCCCAGTGGATTGGTAGATGGCAATATTGGCCGCCGCTACGGGGAGCGTCGTGGTCAGGGAAGGGTCATTATTGTATATCTGCACCGTTATCTCGTAGCGAAGCGGCGCGGTAGCGGGGCCATTGGCATCGAGGTAGCGGTAGGTCATCTCGCCACCCAATAGGTGCGAGGCTTGCGCCGGGCGTGCGGCCCCTAGCGCCAACAACAAAAACAGCAGCCCTGGCAGGAAGCCTGAAGAACGGAAGCGAAGTAAAGTAGAAATCATAGACAATAGGGTGGGCAACGAGGAGTAACTGGCAGCTGGCGTACGCAGGTAGAAAAGACAAAATTGCCTCTCAGCCTGCGAGCCACCAAAAGCACTAGTAAGTTTCAGATTACCTGCTACATTCTGGCTTGAAAAATAGTGCAAACTGAACCAGCTACAAGGTACGGAAAAGCAGAGGAGTTTTACATGAATCTTCCCAAAGCAGCGGGGCGAAATGCTAATACACGCTAAGTTTAAGGTGCCCGAAAACTGCCGCCCAGCCCCGGCTACCCAACCTTAAAGCTAAAGCCCCAACGGGGCGACCCCGTGCGTGAATCGCCCCGTTGGGGCTTTTATTCGACCAGTTACCCGGTTGCACCCGGCAGCTGGCAACCCGCCGCCGGAGCCGCCGGGCCTACCCGCCCTGCTTGCTGCCGCCGCCCTTGGTGTCGTCGTTGTTGATGCTCTTGCGCTGCTTGCTTTGGCCGGCCTGGCCGAAGCGGTAGCTGAAGCTGCAGCGGAAACTGCGCTGGTAGGCGCGATACTCGCTGTGCTCAGTGAAGGTGCTCGTGGTCACGGTGCTGCGGTAAGGCCAGTAACCGTTGAAGGGCGAGCCGAAGTTGAGCACCAGGTCGGCCTTGTCTTTGAGGAAAGTCTTTTTGGCCCCCATCTGGTAGTAGAGGTTGGCTGGGCCGGTGCCCTGAATGTCGGGCATGGGTGTGGAGGCATACACGAAGCCCTGCACCGTGAAACTATGCGGCAGCTTGTAGCTAGTATTCAGGTTGATGCCGGCTGCGAAGCCCTGGCGCTCGGTATTCAGGGCCGGCGAGCGGCGCACGATGTACTGCACGTCGGGGCCGGCGCTCAAATCCCACTTGGGGGTGGGCTTGGCCGAGAGGTACAGGTTGAACTGGTAAAAAGTATTGGCGGCCACGTTGTTGAAAGTCTGGGCCGTCACGCTAGGGTCGGGCGTTATGCCGGCGGGCAGCGGCCCGGCGGGCGCGGTAGTCGCAAAGCGCACCTGCTCGATGGCATTGCCGGTGTGCCGCACCGAAAGCGAGGCGTTGAGGCTCGTTGTTTTGATGCTCGTGTTATAGCTCAACTCGTACGAGTCGGTCAGCTCGGGGTCGAGGCCGGGATTGCCGTAGTTGAGGTTTTTGGGGTCGGAGCGGTCTACAAACGGGTTAAGGTAGTCGATGTACGGCCGCGTGATGCGGCGGCTGTACGCCAGGCGCAGGCTGGTGGCTTCGCTAAAGGCGTAGCGGGCGTTGCCGTTGGGCAGCAGCGTAAGGTAGCTGCGCTCGAAGCCCGTGCCGCTGGTGCGGAAGTCGGCCGTGAGGGCCGTGCGCTCTACTCGGCCGCCGAGGCTGGCGCTCAGCTTCTTACCCACTCCGAAGGCGTACGTGGCGTAAGCTGCCTGCACGTCCTGGGCGTAGTCGAAGTCGGTGGCCCGGCGCGAGTCGGCCGCCAGGGTGGGGCCGTACTTCGTGCGAATGGTATCGACTTCGGCCACCGAGCCGGTGCGGCGCAAAATGGCTTTCACCCCAAATTCGAGCGTCTTTTTGTCGCCGAAGGGCTGGGTAAAATCGCTCTGGAAGGTGTACTCGCGGCCGGGCGTGCGGCCCCGGCTGTGCTCGCGGTAGTCGGCGCGGGGCTGCGCCAGGGCCTCCCACGAGTTGCTGTACTGGTCGAAGTCGTAGCCAAAGGTGCCGTTGTTGAGCGCATATTGGCCCAGCACACTCCACTCTTTGCGCGCCGTTTTGAAGGTGCGGGTGTAGGTGCCGGTGCCCTCCACGCTCAGGCCGCTGAATACGTTGTCGGTGGCGCGGGTAAAGAGTTGGTTGCGGCTGGCCAGGGGCGAGTTGTAGCGGTTGAGCAAGCTGTTGGTAGTATGCCCGCCGTAGCCATTCACCGAGCCGGTGAGCGAAAAGCTGTGGTGCTCGGCCGGGTCGTAGTCGAGGCCCACCGTGCCGTAGTACCAGCCGCCGTTGTTGAACACGCTCGACGTTTGGCGTAGCGTATCGGTGCCCTCGGGGGTGTAGGTGAGGCGGGTGCGGCTGTTCTGGCCGGGGTTGTACCAGGCCCCCGCGCTGGCCGACGACGTGAAGCCAACCTTCCCCTTCTTAAAATTCAGGGCCGAGTTGAAGTTGGAATTGCGGTTGCCGCTGGCCACGCTCAGGCGGCCGTTTACGCCCTGGTCCACGCCTTTTTTAAGTACGATGTTGATGATGCCCGCCGTGCCCTCGCCGTCGTACTTGGCCGAGGGCGTGGTAATAATTTCGACGTTCTTAATCTGGTCGGCCGGAATGCCTTTGAGGGCTTCGGCCAGGTTGGAAGCCAGGGTAGGGGAGGGCTTGTTGTTGATGAGCACCTTGAAGTTGCCGGAGCCGCGCATTTTCACGTTGCCATCGCCATCCACGGCCAGCAGCGGGGCTTTGCGCAGCACGTCGGCGGCGGTGCCTCCGGCATTGCTCAGGTCCTGCTCGGCGTTGTAGATGATGCGGTCGGGGCGCACTTCCACCACCGGTTTTTGGCCTATTACCACGGCTTCGGCCAGGGCTTGGCTGGTGGCTCGCAGTGGCAGGTTGCCCACGTTGGTAGCGCCCCCGCCCACCGTCACGGCCTGCGTGTGGCTGGCGTAGCCCACGTAGGAAGCCCGCAGCCGGTAGGTGCCGGCCGGCAGCTTAGTGAGGGTGAAGTGCCCGGCATCGTCGGCGGCCACGCCGCTCACCAGCTTGTCGGCTGGCCCCAGCACCACCACCGTGGCATACGATACCGGCTGGCGGCTCAGCGAGTCGAGCACTGTGCCTGTGAGCGAGCCAGTAGCGGCGGGTGCGGGCGTGCCCTGGGCGGCGGCAAGCTGGGTGCCGAGCAATAATAAAGCAGTTAGCCAGCAAAAAATATTTCTCATAAAAACAGCGTGAAAGAAGCGCATGGGGCCATAGATGGCCGGGCCCGGCGCAGGGTTGCTTGGCGCACGGGCCTAAAAACGAAGGGTGAAGCGGGTACCAGGCCAATGCCGCCAGCGTTACCAAAGCACCCGGCAAAAGCCAGGTGGCTGCCCTCAGGAAGTAAACGAACGGGGGTTACGAATATTTCGTAAAACTACGGAATATTCGTAGAACCGTAGCCCGGCCGGGTCGGCACCAGTAGGTGCGAATGAGCAGGGGCCTGGGCCGGAAGAGCCGGCAAGCAGCAGCAGAAACGGGAGCATACCGGGCAGGGGGTAGGTGAGACGACGGGGCAAAGGTCCCCGCCGCTGCCCCGCCCCGCGCTCCAAACTGTGGGTTGGGCCGTCCCAACTTATAAGTTGGGCCGGGCCACCTCGCCGGGCGCCTGCCCGGTTAGTTTCTTAAACACGCGGTTAAACGTTGATTTTGAGTTGAAACCGCTTTCCAGCGCCACCCCCAACAGCGAGTAGTGGCCAAAGCGCGGGTCGGCGAGCTTGCGGCGGGCCTCGGCCACGCGGTAGGTGTTCACAAAGTCGTTGAAGTTTTGCCCGCAGCCCGCGTTGATGACTTTCGAGAGCACACCGGCGGGCGTGTGCAGCCGCTGGGCCAGCTCGGTAAGCGTCAGCTCCGGCTCCAGCCAGGGCTGGTCGGCGGCCATCAGGGCCAGCAGCTTTTCGCGCAGCGGCAGCAGCTCGGGCGGCAGGGTGGCAGTCGGTTCAGGAGTGGCGGCCGGGGTGGCCGGCTCCGGCTCGCCCATGGCTACTGCGGTAGCAGGCCCGGCCGCCGGTGGTTCTGGCGCGGCCTCTTCCGGCACCGCAGCGGCCCCGAAGCGCAGGGGACTGGTAGCCGCCGCGTAGTTGGCCTGAATACCCACCACAATAAGGCCGTAGATGAGCACGCCGCGCAGGGCAAAAAAGTACCAGGCCGTATCATAGCTAAAATCATACACCCGGTCGAGCACCGTGAACACCAACCCCAGCGTGAGCACCAGCGCCTGCAAGGCCAGCAGCTGCCGCAGCCCGGCAAAGCGCAGGCGCTCGGGGTCGGAAAAGTTGTCGTTGAGGTAGTGGCGGTAACGGCGGTAGTCGGCCAGCAGGCGCAGGCCATACCCTAGCAGCAGGGCGTACCCCAGCAGCAGCTCGGGCAGGTAGAGGCCGTCGAAAGCCGAGGCAGCGGCCCCCTTGGTGCCGTAAAAATCGGGCAGCGCCTGCCCCCGAACGGCCCGACACCAGAGCAGGTCGTAGGCGGCCACGGCGGCAAACGCGCCCAACTCCAGCACGCCCGGCAGCAGGTGCCAGGCTAGTGGCCGCCAGCGAAACTCCTGGTTGGTGAGGCTGCGGAAATACAAAAAATACCCTGGCCCGAGCAGCCAAATGGCCCGCCACGGCACGTAAAACATGAACGTAGAATGCCAGTCGTGGCTGTCGAACCAGCCGGCATACCCCAGCATCCACTGGCTTACGTTCAGGGTCGGCACCGCAATGAGCAGGGCCAGCAGGGCATCGGCGGGGGCACCGCGCCGCACAGCCCGCATCAGCAGCCACAGCGTAGCCACCGTGCCGGGCACTACAAAGGGCAGAAGTAACCCACTGTGCGGGCCGAATTGAAAGAACATGGCCGCTAAAGTAGGGTCAGCGGGCAGTAGGCCGGCCCGCGCCCGGCGATTAGCGGCCGGTGGGGGTGTAGGTCATGCGCAGGTTGCCGGTGTCGCCCGTCACGTCGAGGTCCAGCACCGCCCGCCAGCCGCCCCGGTTGATGAGCACGGCAGTAGAGCTGTCGGCAAACGCTACCTGCGCCTGCTCGCCGGGTGCGAGCGTGCCCCGGTACACGGCCGGCCCGGTGCGGGGCTGCTCCTGAATCTCGACAGTGACGCGGCCCACGTTCTTGCCCCGCACCGTGAAAGCCCCGCGCTGGTTGCCGCCCAGCAGAAATTGCTTGCCCGACACGATAAAGAGGTGCGAGTGGATGGTGCCAGCGGGTCGCGCCAGGCCCGCGCCCAGCAGGGCCATAAGCAGGAAAATTTTCATGGGGAGAGGAGTGAGGGTAAGAACGCCCCAAAAG
This sequence comes from Janthinobacterium lividum, assembly GCA_050954465.1. GTDB lineage: Bacteria > Bacteroidota > Bacteroidia > Cytophagales > Hymenobacteraceae > Hymenobacter. The sequence goes on along the minus strand of JBPBPU010000142.1, from coordinate 127,195 downwards.
TCCGGCGCAGACCTCTCCACCACGCTCCAAGCTATGCAATAGGCCGTCCCAACTTATAAGTTGGGACGTGGCAGCGGGCGGGGCAAGAGCCCCGGCTACCGGGCCACCTTCCCTTCCTGGCTTCCGGCGCTACTTTCGCAAGCCCCCTCATTGCCCGCTTATGTCCCGCTTCCGCTTCCTGGTGCTTTTATTACTGCTGGTGCCGGGGCTGCCCGCCGTCGCCCGGACTCCGGCAGTGCCCCGGCCAAGGCTGCCCACCAGCACCCCGGCCCGCTGCCGCACGTAGCCAGCAGCACGCTGCGCCGCTTCGAGGCATTTGCGTCGCAGTTTGTAGCGCCCCGTACCGTCGACGTGTGGCTGCCCCCAGGCTATTCCAACGCCCGCAGCTACGACGTGCTTTATATGCACGACGGCCAGATGCTCTTCGACAGCACCACTACTTGGAACCACCAGGACTGGCGCCTTGATGAAACCCTGGGCCGGCTGCAACGCGCCGGCGCGGTGCGGCCCACCATCGTGGTGGCCATCTGGAACACGGGCCCCTCCCGCCACGCCGAGTACTACCCCCAGCGGCCCCTAGCGTACCTCGACTCGGCCTTGCGCGGCCAGGTAGTGCGCGGCTTTCTGCAAGGCCGGCCGCAGGCTGATAACTACCTGCGCTTCCTCACCCAAGAGCTGAAGCCTTTCATCGACCGCACGTTTGCCACGCGGCCGGGCCGGGCGCATACCTTCATCATGGGTTCCAGTATGGGTGGGCTGATTTCGCTATACGCTCTCTGCGAGTACCCGCAGGTGTTTGGCGGGGCGGCCTGCCTCTCTACGCACTGGCCGGGCACGTTTGGGGAGGGGCGCTACCCGCAGGCGGCCAGCTTCCAGCGCTACCTGCGCGAGCACCTGCCTCCGCCCCGCCCCCACCGCCTGTACTTCGACCACGGCTCGGCCACCCTCGACAGCCTCTACGCCCCCCACCAGCAAGCCGTGGATGCCGTGCTGCGCGAGCGGGGCTACACCGCCCGCACCTGGCTTACGCGCACCGTGCCGGGGGCCAACCACTCGGAGCGCGCCTGGGCACGGCGGCTGGCGGTGCCACTGCAGTTTTTGCTGAAGCAGCGCGGAATGCCAGTCGACGTAGAGTGGTAGGTATGGCTGCTGCCGGGCTGAACTGCTTTAAGTTGCCTGGCTTGCTTTACGTTAGGACTTACGCAAACGGCTCGTTGCGCTAGCCGCAAAGCGGCGATATGTTGGTAGTAAGTGCTTGCATAACAGTGAAGAGTTGCGAAGCTGCGGCACCTCTCATTCGGGCAAAAGTGCCGCCGCTTCGCCGCTCTTAAAGTCTATTAACTACTTAGTAGCTAGCAACATGTCGCCACTTCGCGGCTGCCCTAACGGACTGAGTGCCTAAGTCCTATTGCTAACTGCTGTTACGGAGTGGGCGAAGTAGCGCTCAGCTTTAGCTTGGCGCATCGCCGCCGCGCGGCGAAGCTCGCGTCTGGGGCCGTTGCAGCAAGCGGCGCGGTGCCGAATTCGCCGCGTGGCGGCGATGCGCCAAGCTAAAGCTGAGCGCTACTTCGCCCACTCCGTAACAGCAGTTAGCAATTTCTCAGCCGCCGGGGCACTGCTGCTCGTATTGGTTTCGCCTCCGCTTTTCCGGCCTCCCCAACATGCATATCCTCCGGCACGTCGACCTGACCCGCGTTTTCTTCATCGACATCGAAACCGTGCCGGGATACGCCACCCACGCCGAACTGCCCGAAGCCCAGCAGCCGCTGTGGGGCAAGTTTTGCGCCAGTCGCCACGCCCGCGAGTTGGCCACCGGCCGCACCCCCGAAGAGCTGTTTGCCAACGGCGGCCTCTACGCCGAGTTCGGCAAAATCGTATGCATCTCGGTCGGCTTTTTCCGGCCTCTCAAAGACGAAACGCTGGAATTTCGCACCAAGTCGTTTGCCGCCGACGACGAGTGCGAGGTGCTGCGCGGCTTCGGGCAGTTTCTGCAGCGCTACGCACCCTACGGCCCGCCGCGTGGGGCGCGGCTCGAAACTGCTAGTGCGGAAGGGTATTTCCTGTGCGCCCACAACGGCCGCGAGTTCGACTACGGCTACCTGGGCCGCCGCCTGCTCATTTGCGGGCAGGCCATTCCGCCCATGCTCGACGTGGCCGGCTACCGCCCCTGGGATTTGCACCATCTGCTCGACACCCTGGATTTCTGGAAGTTCGGCGACCACAAAGGCCACATTTCGCTGCCGCTGCTGGCCGGCGTGTTCGGCATCGCCTCGCCCAAAGACGACATCGACGGCTCGCAGGTAGCCCAGGTATACTGGCAGGAGCGCAACCTGGGCCGCATCGTGGCTTACTGCGAAAAAGACGTTATTACCACGGCCCGCATCTACCTGCACTACACCGGCCTGCAAACCCTCTGGCCCGAAGTGCAGCTCACGCAGGTGCCGTGGCCGGGGTAACAAAAGCGGTAATTTTTTGCCAATTAACTAAAAGTAGTCTGTCGGCTAAATAAAACTGTTCAACTAATTGTACACAAAATTTGCCGACAAATTAGCTGAATCCGAAAGTTCCTGGCAGGCATGGGACGAGATTATAACGTGAATTAATAAAGCTTTCAGTTTATAAATTGGAGTGGAATTCAAGTTTTCTTACCCACTCTCTTATAATGATTACTTCGCTAATACGCCGGCTTGGGCTGGCGCTTTGCTTGGCAAGCACGCATAGCGCCTGGGCCCAGTATACCACGCCTACCCTCGATGGCGTCATCGGGGCGGCAGAGTACGGCACCCACAATCATCGACAAGCTGGGCGGCAAGTTTCAGCACTGTCATCGGGGCGGCAGAGTACGGCACCCACACCAACGGCCGCAACCAGCAGCAAACCAACGGCAGGGCCACCACCTAGTACATGAGCTGGGATGCCACCAACCTGTACGTGGCCGTAGCCGGCGGCAACCAAACCTCAGAGCCCGCCTCCTCTACCTGCAAGCCAACCCGCTACTGCCCGTAAATGGCGGCAGCAACGCCGATGGCAACCTGGCGGGCATCGGCTACGACAACTTCAACTACGGCGTGCTGCCCTTCCGGGCCAACTACGCGTTCTACCTCAAGGACAGCTATCAGCAGGGGCTGAAAGCCGATGGCAACGGCAACTGGACGAGCAACAGCGCCAGTATTGCCTCGTTTTTCAACAGCGGCAGCGGGGTGCGCGAAATTGCCATTCCGTGGTCGGCGCTGGGTGGGCGGCCCGCCAGCTTTAACTGGCTGGACTCGCTCGATTATCAGACGGGGGGCAATGGCGTGGTATACGGGCCGGTGCCCGCTACCGAAAGCAACACCACCGGGGCCGGCCCCGGCAGCGCCGGGCACTTAGAAGGCAGCATGGGCAACCAGATTGGGCAGGTAGGGACCAGCGGCGTGGCCGTGCGCTACTACACCGTCAGCAACGCGGCCAATGGCACGGCTACCGCGCCCTTTAGCCAGGAAAGCTATACGTTTCCCGGCACCGGCGACCAGAAAATTGTGCCCAACGACGAAACTCTGTTCGACCTGACCATGAACGCCGCCGGCCAGCAGTTGAGCCAGGGCTGCGCGGCCAAAAGCCTGGCCATCACGGGCACGGCCGTGGTGCAGGCGGGCACGTTCTTCTTCGGCAGCAATGGTAGCCCCACGGTGCCCTGCGGCAGCCCCGGCTACGGCCCCAGCACCCTGGCCAACATCAACGTGCTCGGCGGCTCGCTCAACATGGACGTCACCAACCAGCCCCTCAACGTAAGCGGCAACGTGCAGGTAAGCGGCGGCGAGCTGACGATGAGCAACACCACCGCTCTGCTGGTAATAGCCGGCAACCTGCAACTAAGCGGCCCCGGCAAGCTCACCCTATCCAACGCCAGCGGCGGCGACCTGAAGCTGGCCGGCAACCTGGCCCTGGACGGGCCCGCCAACTTCACCGCCAACGGCCGCGCCCTTTTCCTCACGGGCAACGCGGCGCAGGCCCTCACCGGCACCGGCACCGTTACGCTGCCTTACTTGTTTGTGCAGCAGGGGAGTGGCGGCTCCACCACGCTGGGCTTCAACACGCTAATACCCAACGGCACCATCAATGGCGTGGTAGACTTCACCAGCACGGCGGGCGGCAACCTGAGCACCGGCCCCTACCTCATCGACCTGGGCACTGCCGGGGCCCTCGTGGGCGAGCAGCGCACCCACTACCTGGTAGGTAACGTGCGCAGCACGCGCACCGTAGGCGGCGGGGGCAGCGGGGCCATTACCTTCGGCGACGCCAACGGCAACGGTGCCGACGGCCTCGGCTTCACGCTGACGCCTCAGGCGGGCTCTAATGCACTAGGTGCTACCACTGTAACGCGCACTACCGGCACCTACCTGCAAGGCGCCAACAACAGCAGTCCCACCGGCCCCAACCCCAGCCAGAGCATCAGCCGCACCTACCGCATTGTGCCGGGCTCTGCCACCGGGCCGCTTGCTATGCAGCTAGGATACCGCTACTACGGTACCGCCACCACCCCCAACGAACTGAACAACATCCTCGAAAGCCGGCTGGCGCTTTTCCGCTCCGAAAACCCGCTGCCGGGCGTGAGCTGGACCCCAAGCGGCCCCACCACCTTCGCGGCCGGCACGTACCCGGCGCTGTCTTCGGCTACTGCCATGGTCACCGATTTTGGCAGTGGCAGCGGCATCACCTACGGCCTGGGCGATACGGCCGACCCGCTGCCGGTGCAGCTGGTAAGCTTCGGGGCCGTGCGCACCGCTAGCAGCGCCGTGCGCCTGAGCTGGGTTACGGCCAGCGAAGTCAATAACCTGGGCTTCGGCATCGAGCGGCAAACCACTGCCGGCACCTGGCAGTTGCTGGGCTTCGTACCCGGCGCAGGCGGCTCGCTCGGCCACGCCTATACTACCACCGATGCCGCCGCGCCCGCTACGGCCCTCTACTACCGCCTGCGCCAAACCGACGCCGATGGCACCGTCGCCTACTCCCCGGTAGCCACCGTAGCCGCCCTAGGCAGCCCCGGCGACGGCCTGCGCCTCTACCCCGTGCCCGCCAGCAACACCCTCACCGTAGACCTGAGCGGCCTGGCTTCTGGCCCGCACACCCTGGCCGTGTACGACCTCACGGGCCGCGTGCTGCTACGTGCTACTGCTGAAGCCGAAGCCGTTACCGCTACGCTCTCCGTCGGCAGCCTGGCCGCTGGGGCTTACGTAGTGCGGGTGAGCGACGGGGCTGGTAGCAGCTATGCCCGGTTTGTGAAGGAATAAAGAACTGCTGTTATGCAGTGCGAAAAGTAGCGCTCAGCTTTAGCTTGGCGCATCGCCGCCACGCGGCGAATTCAAGACCGTGCCAGTTGGTGCAACGACTGCCAGTGCGAGTATCGCCGCAGGGCGGCGATGCGCCAAACTAAAGCTGAGCGCTACTTTTCGCACTGCATAACAGCAGTAAAGAAGATGTCCGGAGGCGGCGTCGCTACGCTAAAAAGCTGTGGCATCGCCGCCTTTGTCCTGGCAAGTAGTGAGTAGGCGTTATATATTTTCGGTTGTGAATCCCAATTTGCTAACTATCAGCCAGCAAGCGTAATCCAGCTGGCTGTTGCCGTGCGTAAGTTTGCCGGGGAGGGATTTCCTCCCCGGCTTTTTTATGCCAAACCATATGCTTACATCGTTGCTACGCACCCTCGCCCTGGCAGCGGGCGCAGCCAGCCTACTCACCACCAACGCCGCCTACGCCCAGGCCCACGCGCCGCTCGGTGCCGGCCGGCGCTGGCTGCAAGACAGCCTGCAGGCCTACGTAGAACGGGGCCGCCGCCTCTGGGACATTCCAGGCCTGGCCGTGGTAGTGGTGAAGGACGGGCAAGTAGTAGTAAATCAGGGTTTTGGCGTGCAAACCGTAGGCCAGCTAACCCCCGTGAGTGGCAACACGCTGTTTCTGATAGCGTCCAATTCCAAGCTCTTTACCGGTACGGCCATCTCGCAATTGGTAGAGGAAAAAAAGCTCCAGCTCGACGACCCGGTGCGCAAGTACCTGCCCGACTACCGCCTCTACGACAGCGCCAGCACCCGGCTGGTGAGCGTGCGCGACGTGCTGGGCCACAAGCTGGGTACCAAGACCTTCCAGGGCGACTTTTCCTTCTGGGATTCCAACCTGAGCCGGGCCGAGATTGTGTCTAAAATGCGCCTGCTCAAGCCCGTGCGCCCCTTCCGGCAGGACTACGGCTACTGCAATGCGGGCTTCGTGACGGCGGGCGAGATTATTCCGGTGGTGGCGGGCGGCCAAACCTGGGAAAGCTGGGTGCAAAAACGCCTGCTCACGCCCCTGGGCATGAACCGTACCTACCCGCTCACCAGCACCGTGCGCTTCCGGGGCGACCTAGCCCAGCCCTACTCCGATGCCTTTGGCCCGCTCGCCCAACTGCCCCTCGATGAGCTGGACAATATGGCTGCCGCCGCCGGCCTCGTGTCCTGCACCAACGACTTGGCGCACTGGCTACAGTTTCAGCTCGACAGTGGGCGCTACCAGGGTCAGCGGGTGTTGCCCTGGGCCACCCTGCGCCGCACCCGCGAGCCCAATACGCTGCTCGCGGCCAGCAAAAGTCCGCTCTTTCCCAGCCACTTCCGCACCTACGGGCTGGGCGTGTTCAGCGGCGACTACGCCGGCCGGCAGGCGTACTGGCACACCGGCGGGGCCGATGGCTTCGTGACCAACGTCTGCTTCGTGCCCGAAGAAAACCTGGGCCTGGCCGTGCTCACCAACCAAGACAACCAGAGCTTTTTCGAGGCCCTGCGCTACCAGATTCTCGACGCGTACCTGGGGGTGCCCTACATCGACCGCAGCCGCCAGCTGTGGCAGCTCTCGCAGGCCAGCCGCGCCGAAACCCGCCAGCAGGTAGCCGACCTGGCCGCCCGCGTGGCGAAAAAGACCAAGCGCGCCTACGCGCTGTCTACCTACGCGGGCACTTACCAGAATCCGGTGTACGGCCCCATCACGGTGGCTACCCAGGGTCGGCAGCTGCTGGTGCATTTCAGCCATCACCCCAGCCTCACCGCTATCTTGGATTACCTCGATGGCACCACCTTCCGCCTCACCTACTCCAACCCTGCCTACGGCATCTTTGCTGCTCCCTTCACCGTGGAAAACGGCCAGGTGAAGTCGCTGGAAATGCGCGTAAACGACGGGCTGGAAATGGACCCGTATGTATTCGCCAAGCAGTAAAAAATGATGGTACGCTTTATTTTTCCGCTGGCTAGTTGCCTGCTATTGAGTTGCCAGGGACCAAAGGCTGTTGCCCAAATGGGAGGGACTGCCAGCGACTGTAGAAGCCAGTGGAAATATGCTGTTTTGCCAGATACCCTCCGTGGCCACGTTCTATTTCACGCTAGCGCTCCTTTCTTATGCGGGCTAATGGCTACGGCGTCGATAACGCTGATTGAGACGGCTACCCAGGATACTATTCGGGTTTTAGAACTGTGCAACGTGAGTGGAGGATTCAATAAATTAGCTTCTGTGAAGATTTTGCCAGCAGAACGGCCGAATTTTACCGTTGCGTTGCCATTAACCGACATTCGAAGCGACTGCCGCATTACCAAAACCTATTATGGGCACATCCAGGTGGCCCAACAATAATTTCTTCTGATAATGCCTGGCGACCCTGAGTAAGCAGTTGCCAAAAGCCTTTTAGGAGGTGAGCGCAACTGTTACTCTATCCTACTAAAAATTTCCAGCCACCTGATTGGGTGCGGACAGCCGGCGAAAAGCTGGCAGCCCGCACCCAACCAGGTGGCTGGAAATCCATTGCAAAAAATAGTAGGGTAGAGTGGCGCAACTGCTATCAACATCGGTAACTCAGGCGTCAGCAGTCGCACTTGTTGCAATAAATTGCTATTACTCTTTAATTCAGCGAAGCTACGTCGATTACAAACCGGTATTTCACGTCGCCTTTCAGCATCCGCTCGTAGGCTTCGTTGATGTGCTGAATGTCGATGACTTCAATATCAGACATGATGTTGTGCTCGGCGCAGAAGTCGAGCATCTCCTGCGTTTCGGCGATGCCGCCGATGAGCGAGCCGGCCAGGCGGCGACGCTTGGCAATGAGGTTGAAGGCGTGAATGTGGGGCGCTTCGGTGGGTACGCCCAGCAAAATCATGGTGCCGTCGCGGCGCAGCAGGTTCAGGTACTGCGTCAGGTCGAGCTGGGCCGATACGGTATTAATAATGAAATCGAAGTAGCTGCCCACGGCTTTGAACTGGGCTTTGTCGCTGGTAACCACAAACTTGTGGGCCCCCAGCGCTTTAGCGTCGGCCTCCTTGCCGGCCGAGGTGCTGAGCACGGTGACTTCGGCCCCCAGGGCCACGGCAAATTTGACGGCCATGTGGCCCAGGCCGCCGAGACCCATTACAGCCACGCGATGGCCAGGGCCCACCTGCCACTGCCGCAGCGGCGAGTAGGTGGTGATGCCTGCGCACAGCAGCGGCGCCACGCGGGCCAGGTCGAGCTTCTCGCTTATTTGGAGAGTATATTTCTCATCCACCACAATCTGCTGTGAGTAACCGCCGTAAGTGGGCTGCCCGTTACCGATTTCGCGGGCGTTGTAGGTGCCCACCATGCCGGTAGTTTCACAGTACTGCTCCAGGCCATCCTGGCAGGAGGGGCAGGTGCGGCACGAGTCGACCATGCAGCCCACGCCAGCTAAGTCGCCTACCTTAAACTTGCTGACGTGTGCGCCCACAGCGGCCACGCGGCCTACTATTTCGTGGCCCGGCACCATCGGGAAAATAGAGCCGCCCCACTCGTCGCGTATCTGGTGCAGGTCGGAGTGGCACACGCCGCAGAAGAGAATTTCTATCTGAACATCGTGGGGGCCGGGAGCGCGGCGCTCCAGGGAAAAGGGTTCGAGCGGAATATTGGCGGCCGGGGCGGCGTAGGCTTTGGTAGCGGACATAAAGGAGGTGGTTGAGGGATAATTAAAGCAGTTAAGACAGCCAAAAAGAACGTCATGCTGAGCTTGCCGAAGCATCTCGCTCGCCAACTAATTCAATCGTTGAACCCAGGAGGCGCATTCGATTAAATTAGTCGGCGAGCGAGATGCTTCGGCAAGCTCAGCATGACGTTCTTTTTGGCTGTTTTAACTGCTTTAATTATCCCCTAACCCCCCGCTACTGCCTTTGTTTGGCTTTCTGCCAACGCCTGCCCAACCATTTGCCGCATCCGCGCCAGCGACTCGCGGGCAAAGCGGCGTTGTAGCCTGCGGCCGAACAGCTTGAAGCCCAACCAGTAAAACGGGTTGCGGATGCGCCCCGGCTGCGACACGGCGTGGATGCGAAACTGCACCGCCCCCGTCGTGAGGTTTTTGTGGATGGAAAAGTTAATCTGGCCCTTCTCGAAGTGGCCTTCCAGGGTGCGGTAGCCGTAGCCCCACACCCGCTCGGGCCCGGCGGGCGAGGCTTGCGCGGCCTCATCGAGGACATCGACAATGCGCACGCCAAACCAGAACTTGAACCCCAGAAACTGCGCCCGCAGCAGCATAATGCGCTTTTCGAGGGGCACATCGGGCTGAAAAATGCCGGTAATGAGCTTGGGCGGCGGGAAGGCGTAGCGCCGCAGCACGTCCTGCGCCGCCGCAAACGAGCCGTTTTCGGCGGGCGGGCCAGGGCTTTCGGGCGGCAGGTCGGTGGCGTAGTCATCCAGGCGCCAGCCGGTGGCGCTGGTGTACTCGCTGACGTTGCCGGCATCGTAGTTGTCTTTGGTGTTGGTGTAGGCGGCGAGGCGGGCGCGGTACTGCTCCCAGAGGGGAACGGCGAAACTAGACTCTGTCGGCTTGTTTTTAGTATCTTCCACTGCATTACTGTTTTTAGAGTACCTTATCTACAGCTGAAGTAGGATGAAGTGATGCTGAAAACCTACCCCAAACCCCTCCCAAAACCTTCCCCCAGCCCGACCACCTGTCACTTCTATGTTTGCCCCAGTTGCCTACAAGCGTAAAATTACGGTCACCTTCAAGCTTCGGCTCGAAAAGCTGAATAAAAAGGGGCTGTGTCCCCTGCGAGCTGTCGTGCGTTGGCACGGACAGGAGATTCTTTTTGCTACCGGCGAAATGATACCGCCCAGCCGCCCCGGCCGGGGCAGCAAGGTAGAAGAGCTGTGGACGGATACCAGCTGGGTACAGCGCGGCAACGACTAGGCCGCGCACATCAACGCCCGGCTGGCGGCCTGGGAAGTAAAGGTGCAGGCCGCCTTCTACAAGCTTTTCGATGCTGCCCCCTTTACGTGCATAACCAAGGCTGAACTACTGGCTTAATTGTTTTCCACCAGCACGAGCGAGGCAGGTGGCAAGCCCAAGGCGCTGCGCACGTTTCGGGAAGCACTGACAGAGTGGAAGCAACTACGCCGCAACCTGGACGCTGACAGCTTGCGCAAGTACGACCAGATGGCTACCGCAAAGGAGAAATGGCGGCCGACGCTACGGCCGGCGACTATCACGCAGGCCGTGACGCAGGAATACGTGCAGCATTTGCTTGACCAGCAACGAAGCGATGCCACCATCCGGGTTCATTTGCGTGGCATCAAGTTCTGCCTGGAAACCCTGGGGCTCCCGGCCGCACACAAGTGGCTGGAGTATTCAGCCAAGAACGCGCCACAACTAGACCTGGAAGCATCCGAACTGTGGGCGCTTTTAGCGTGGCAGCCCGATACGCTGGCGCACCGGGTAGAGCGCGACCGTTGGGTGCTGCAACTGCTCTGCGGCCGGCGCTACGAGGATATGGCCAAGCTCGACCCCCGGCAGCGTGTGTCGTTGCACCTGCCCGACGGCACGGTGGTGCCGGCGCTCAACCACGCGCAGGGCAAAACCACCTCGAACACGGTAGTACCTCTGCCACCATTGGCCGTGCGCCTCGGTGAGCGCTATGGCTGGCAGCTGCCGACGGCCAGCAACCGGGACCGCAATCACCTCATTCGGGAGGTAGCCTGCCTGGCTGGGCTGACCCGCGATTGGGACGAGCGTACACTATCGGGTGGCAAGGTACTCAGCTCCTGGCGGCCGGTATGGCAGGCCATCGGCACGCATACGGCTCGCCATACCGAGGATACGCTTATCAAGCAGGCCAGTGGGAGCAACAAGGCCCTGGCTAAGCTCTTGCTGGGTCATGCCGACGAGGACGTGACCGACCGCTACGCCAAGGACCACGCCCGGCAACTCGCCCCAGCGCTGCTGGCAGTAACTGCTGGGGCAGTGGTACGATGCGGAGTTGCCAGTGGAACGGTAGCTTTTGCCCTTATTACCCACGCCCGTGCTTATACCGCTGGTTCACCATGTGCGTCCACGTATCTCCCGACCTCTTCCACCGCTGCAATTCCCCCTCGGCTACTCGTAGCTGCTCCTGCTCCTGAGTAGCCTTACGCACTTGGCGCAGCTCAGCCAGCACCTGCCCGCTCGAGCGCTCGAATGCTGCCTGGGCCTCGGCCTGCCGGGCAGCCGCCCCCTGGCGCAGCCGTACCAACGCGCTCAGCTTATGGCTTAGGCACTCCCAACCTACCACGCTCACCCACCTGCGTCTTCATATTGCTGAGCGGTGCGGCACCTTATATTAGCTGCTGCATCTCAACCTCTTCTCTTTCCTGCTATGTGCAAACAGCTACTTTTGGCACTACTGCTGAGCTTGGCCCTGCGCCCAGCTGCCGCCCAGCACATGATTGTCGGTGAGTCGCGGGTGTCGCAGGAGTTCAAGCAGCACCTGCGGGAGCAGTATGCTTCGAATGATACAGCCCAAGCCATCATCAACCTCTACTGCCAGCGGCAGTCGCGCGCCAGTATTTGGATACTAGGCGCGACAACCGGGTCACTAACTAGCGTCTATTTCAACGGCACCCTGCGCGATGCCGAACACAATCCGCCCGGCGTCGGCACTAGGATAGCAATAGCTGCCCTGGCTGTCCTCCCAGTGGCAAGCTACGGCGTGGCCGAACTGAGACGCTACAGCAACGCTCACTTGAACCAGGTGCTGACTGCCTACGCAACGGGCCAACCGCTGCCGCGCTCATTGCGTCGCAAACTCAAACGACGTTTCTTCCAGTCCCTTGCCGAGCAGCACTAGGAGCTGTTCTCAATTAAGGTAAAGCGTGATAATACGTAAGCATATAAAGGAGTCAAACGTGTAGTCTAACTTGTCATAGCGCGTAGCAAGGCGCCTGAACTGCTTTATCTTGCTGAATGCCTGCTCGCTATAATGCCGTTTCTGATAGGCCAGTGGGTCAACATGCGGCTCATGCTTGCGCGTCGGATTGGGTTTGATGACTGCAATGGTCCCGGCCTCGGTTATAATGGCCCGCAAGACATCGCTGTCATACGCCGCATCGCCCAGCACTTCTTGTGCCGGGGCTAGCCACGGAGCCAACAGGTCCGCTGCCTGCGGGGCGTCCCCAGCCTGCCCGGCCCTCACCTCCCAGCCCAGTACGTTGCCTGCCCCGTCTGCCACCAGGTGCAGCTTACTCGTGTTGCCGCCCCGGCTGCGCCCTACCCCTTGTTCGCCGTTTTTTTTTTCAGCTCCCGTGCCGTGCAAGTGGACCCGAATGCTGGTCGAATCCACTTGCACCTGCCGCTGGCAGGAGTGCGGTATCTTGCGCTTGTTACGTATTAACCAAGCTCTTGCCTACTCCCACACGCCCTTGTCCCGCCAGCGCGCAAAGCGCACGTACACCCGGTGCCATTCCCCCAGGTGGGGCGGCAAGTCGCGCCACGGGGACCCGGTGCGGCCCAGCCAGAGCACGGCCTCTACAAAGCCGCGTGTGTCAGCGGCCGTAACCCCATAACTCCAAGCCTGGCCAGGAAGTAGGGGCGACAAGTCTTCCCACATCTCATCCGTTAATAACGTGCGGTCTGCATGCGTATACTGCAACCGACTTCCTAATTGAGAACAGTTCCTAGAGTGGCTGAGCTTCATCAGCGCTCTGTTTTACAAGTTAGATGAGGCCCAGCCCATGAACTCGCCACTCGCATCCTACACCCCAACAGCGGGCACTACGCCGCTAGACCAGAGCTAATAAAAAAAGCGGGGCGTAGCCACCGGCGCCCTGGTGCGCCTGCTGCTCGATTGTAACCTCGCCGCCTGGGCGTAGAATAGCCTCTACCTCTCGGTTTATCCTGTTTGCTGGCCGTTCGTGCCGCCGCTTGCGCCTCGTCCAACCCCAACCCAGCGCCGCTCGGCAGGAGAGCGGGCGGCCACTAACTTACGCCGTAACACCCCGTATGCAAGGGGCAACCAAAGTAAGCTGCCCTCCCCCTTTGCTGATGCAACTCCTGGCCCACCTCTGCTACTGGACAAGTAGCCACCCCTTTTTACTGCTGATGCTCGGAGTCCTTGCCTTCCCAGTGGTATATATCGGGTTCAAAAACCAGCCGGGCTGGGCGTTGGGACTACCTTTCTTTCTTATAGCGTTCGGGGTGCTTAGCTTCCTCTTCGGCACCAACTTGGCCTCGCGCCTCGTGTTCCGGGCTGGCACTGCCGGTACCGGCGAAGTTGTGAGCACCTACGCCACCAGTACCCAGGTCAACAGCCACAACGTGCGCGGCTATCGCGTACTGCTGCGTACCGCCCAGGGTCAGACTCTCGAAACCACCTTCGACGACGTAGCCTTCCCCGTGTACCCCGCCGATGACTTCGGCTCCTACCCCGCCGCAGGCGAGAAGTTCAACACCCGCTACCTGCCCGACTATCCCCAAGATTTCGTAGTACTATCCAACGACGACAGCCCCTGGGCGCACGGACAGCAGTGCGAGGCCTTGCTCGACTCGTTGCACGAGGCCCGCACCCGCCACGAGTTCGACCTCGCCAACGCCGCCAGCAAACAAACCTACGTGGGCCTCATCCACCGCGTCATCGCCCGCCAGTGCTACACCGATAGCACCGACCTGCATAAATACTACGGCGACCTCGCTCATGTGCAGCTCGAGCCCTGCCAAGCCCTGCTCGACTCGCTCGACGTGCTGCGCATCCGCTACAACGCCGATGTAACTGACCTCGCCAACGACGCGGCTTACCTCGCCCTCATCCGCCGCGTCATTGCCCGCCCCGCCTGCTACACCGACAGCGCCGACGTGCGCAAGTACTACGACGACATCCGGCGCGTGCAAAAGGCCGAGGCTGGGGTGCAGGCGGGAGCAGCGCAGTAAAGTCCCACCCGCCCACCAACGCGGGACAGGGGAGTGTTTTTTTTATAAAAATAGCCCCGCCCTGCCGTAGCTTGCCAGCATGAATCAGACTTACACTTCCAGCGACATAGTAGAAGCTTATCCCGTTGAGAAGCCCTTTACCGCCTGCTTTTTCCCCGGCTCTGCACCGTACCAGGCGTATGGCCCCTGGATTAGTGGCTGGCGGCTGGCGCAGGAGGTTAGCGACTTGACGGAGGTGGATTTCCTCATCCATGCGGATATTATCGACCAGGCCAGTGGGCCGGCCAGTACAGGTAGCGAAGAGGTGCCCGCCAGTCCAAGAGTCTATAAAAAGGCTTCTTTTCGTGGCAGCGACGTGAGGTATCTGGAAAGATATTACTGAGTTTATTGGCGGCGCTGGTGCGCCTGCTGCTGCTCGATTGTAAGCCCGCCGCCTGGGCGTAGCGTAGCCCACCTGCTACCATGAAAAAGCTCTACTGGCTCTATCTGCTCACCGCGCTACTTGCGGGCTTTAGCTGCGTGATGAACATCAGACACCAGCGGCCAGTGCTGGCCGTACTGACGGGCTTGACTGCCAGCTTAAACTTGGTAGTGTTCTGGATTAGGCGAGCACGCAGCTAGTCTTTGGGGTAAAGCCCTAGCCCGCCGCCCGCCCATAGTGTAGCCCCACCCACCTATACCTTAGCAGGCATGAAACATCTGCTACTCGCCCTGCTGCTAACCAGCACCCCCGCCCTAGCGCAACAAACTAAAGAACCCGCCTCCGCTGGTTCCCCAGCAGCGTTCGTCGGGGTGATGGCTGCTGTCATTGTGCTACTGGTAGCCAGGAAAAAGCAGCAGCGCAACCAGTAAGCCCCGGCCGCCTGCTCGATTGTAAGCCCGCCGCCTGGGCGTAGAGTAATCGCCTGCCCCTATATTAGCAGGCATGAAACCCACCCATCTGCTACTTGCCACAGCCCTACTGCTCAGTTCCCCGGCCTTGGCACAAACCACGCCCACAGCCTACGAATTTCTAACGGTTGCAGAATGTCAATCTTACCAAGCAAGTGCTTCTAAAGTCCTGTTTGCTCCCGCTTTTCAAGGCAAGACAGAGGTAGCGTTAGCGGATTTGCCTGCGGGCAACAAATTTCTAGCTGTTTATCGCCAGAATCTAGAAGTAGTCAACCAGCAATTAGCAGATGTCACGGCCGCTGGGTGGGAACTGGTGAATGTATCTACGATTGAGAGAGCGCACGAATACCTGTTCCGCCGCGCCAAGAAGTAACTCCTATCCCCTCTCCTTCACCGACGACGAGTACACCAAGCTGGGCCAGCTTGCTACCGCCGCCAAGCTGGGCCGGTCGGAGTACATAGTAGCCAAGCTGGGCCTCGCTAAATAAGCTGTATGCCCCTACAAAACCTCATCCCTCACAACCTGGCCTACTTGTTCCGCGACCTCTACGAAGCGCATTGGAGTGGCGACAACGCCAGCCTGGAACTAGAGGCGCTGGCGGATTCCCACGCAGCAATAGTAGCTGCCTTACATGCCAAATATGGCTCATACAAGCAGGTAGAGCGTATCGTACACGCTATAGAAATCGCCGGCCAAGCCTTGCCACGTTTAGAGCAAATGGTGGAGGCAGATAGCATCAAAGGAAACCATGACGCCAAAGTCTTTCTGGATGCCCTGAACGAGTATTTTGATGATATACAGGTTGAGCTATCCAAGCTGGATGCCCTTGCTCGATTGTAAGCCCGCCGCTTGGGAATCTAATATTATATATAATATATTATAATTAATGAATATCACTCGCTACTTGCTTACCCTCCCCTTATTGGCCTTCGCTGCCGATGCCTGGCAGCCTTTTGCGCTAGACCAGCACGTAAGCATGTTGGTGCCCGCAACGCCACAGGAGCTAGACTTGCAGGCGATGGGCGGGCCACCCGCCCCAATGCCCGCAGGGGCGCATGTGTACATGGTGCAAACTCCAACTGAGTTCTATCAATTGGAAGGCCCGCTAGTCCTTCCCGCTGATACTAAATTGGGCACATCCGATGAGCGGAAAGCCTATTTCTACGATGTAGTGAAGGGCCTGTTAATGTCTGGGCCTCGCACCACACTACTCCGTAGTACACCGTTTGCGATACCTGGTGCTGAGGGCGTAATGACCACGTACCGGACGCAGCTCGCCGGTATTCCTCATCCGATAATCCGCTACAACTGCTGCTTGCTCGCAGGGCATACGTCCTATATACTCGTCTTTTTCCGGGCTGATGGAGATACTACTAGTGGCGCTGCCCGCCGCCGCTTCTTCAATTCCATTACTGTAAAGCCGTGAAGCGCCCCCGCTCACTTGTAAGCTCCCCCATTAAGTAGGCCAGTCAAAAGTAGAGAGAAGTAGTAACTTTCAACTTTCTCTATTTTTACCTGTCTTATGAAAAAGAGTCGTTTTAGCGAAGCCCAAATTCTGGGTATTTTGCGCCAACAGGACCAAGGCCGAACCGTGGCCCAGATTTGCCGGGAGCACAGCCTTAGTGAGCCCACGTTTTACAGTTGGAAAAGCAAGTTCGGGGGCATGAGCGTGAGCGAGTTACAGCGCCTCAAGCACTTGGAAGATGAAAACCGCCGCCTCAAGCAGCTCGTGGCTGATTTGAGTCTGAAAAATCAAGTCGTCAAGGAGGTGTTGCGAAAAAAGTAGCGACCCCCACGGCCCGGCGCGACGTGGCCCACTACGCCTGTGAGCGCGGGCTGAGCCAGCGCCAGGCGTGTGCGCTCGTGGGCCTGGCCCGCGCCAGCTACGCCCCACCAGCCGGTGGGGGCCGTGGGGGAATCCACCCCAGCGATGCCGACCTGGTTACGCGCTTACAGGCGTTAGTCAAGCGGCATCGGGGCTGGGGCTTCTGGAAGTACTACTACCGGCTGCGTAAGCTTGGCCTCGTCGTTAATCACAAGCGGGTGTGGCGTATCTACCAGGCCCTGAGCTTACAACTTGGCAAACGCCGGAAAAAGAAACGCCTGCCCGAGCGCGTCAAACGGCCGCTGGAAGTACCCACCCAACCGAATGTGTGCTGGTCACTGGACTTCAGGAGCGATGCCTTGACCGACGGCCGGCGCTTGAGCACCTTGAACGTGGTGGAGGACTGGAACCGGGAAGTGCTCGGTATCGAAGTGGATTTTTCGCTGCCCGCCACCCGCGTCGTGGCGCAACTCACCAGCTTGGTCGGTCGCCACGGGGTGCCGGCCCGGATTCGGGTGGACAATGGCCCCGAACTTATCAGCCAGGTGCTGCAGACCTGGTGCAAGAGCCAGCAAATTGACTGGCACTGGATTCAACCCGCGAGTCCGACGCAAAATGCCTACATTGAACGCTTTAATGGCTCGTTTCGCCGCGAACTGCTCAACGCCACCCTCTTCAGCAGCCTGCGCCAGGTGCGCGAACACTGCCAGCTTTGGCAGTACGACTACAATCACCTGCGGCCCCATGAAGCCCTTAACTTTTTAACCCCCATCGAGTTCCGTCAAGCTGCCCAACCTCTACTTTTGACTGGCCTACTTTGAGGGGGAGCTTACACACTCTCCTTCACCGATGCCGAGTATGAGAAGTTGGACCAGCTTGCCGTCGCCGCCCGCCTGGATAGGTCGGAGTGCATCATTGACCGCCTAGGGCTGGACAAATAGAGGTTTGCCGTTGTTTAATATAAAATAAATAATTTAATATATTATTTATGAAGAAATTTACCGGCAACAAGCACGGCGAGTTCTTAGCAAAATAGACTTTACTGACGGCAAAGCTGACTCATTCATAAGCCAGATAACGTCAAAGCTATGGCGCTTTCGCCAGTCAGGCAACAAAGCTCTCTTTTTGGATGAGGCTCTTCATTATGTTCAGTCCGAATTTAATAAGCACTTGCTCATCTGTACTTTAGGTGACAAGTGCCTAATCAATCAAGGTATGGAGAATACTTTGCTCTTCTTGCGCGAAGAAATTGGAGCACTGCCAAAAACGATTGAGAAGCAAGCTCTGCCCGATAGAATAGAGTTGTCAAATTCCACCTCTCTGATTCACCTACACCCTACCGTGCAAGCTGCCGCTAGCTCGCGCTTCGACAGCGCCCATTACTCCGACGCGATTCAGAAAGCTTGTACTGCCCTAGAAAAAGCCGTACAAGTAAAGTCCGGCCTGCCTGCAACTACAGTAGGTGCGTCAGTTATGACAACTGCTCTCTCTAAAAATAACCCGCTTCTACATATGGCCGACGACCCCAACGAGCAGTTCGGCTTTATGGCGCTTTACCAGGGTGCAGTACTAGCGCTACGTAACCACTTCGCCCACAGCCTAACGGAACTTACCGACCCCGCCCGCGCCCTAGAGTGGCTGAGCTTCATCAGCGCTCTGTTTTACAAGTTAGATGAGGCCCAGCCCATGAACTCGCCACCCGCATCCTACACCCCAACAGCGGGCACTACGCCGCTAGACCAGAGCTAATAAAAAAAGCGGGGCGTAGCCACCGCCGCCCTGGTGCGCCTGTTGCTCGATTGTAACCTCGCCGCCTGGGCGTAGAATAGCCATTACCCCTACTTCGCAGACGATGCCCCTACCTTTCCGACTTGACGAAGGAATCTACTTTGAGGATAGTGGCAAGCTATTGCCGTGGGGAGAACGGCTTACGGCGATTGAATCGCTTGACGAACCGCTGGTGACTCCTACCCAAATAAGCTGGCGGGCCAAGCACTGTTTTGGTGGGCAAGAAGTGGCTGTTGAGGTAGTCAAAAACGCCTATTACAATACCCAGGGTATAGTAGAATTTGTTTCCTTTAACAGAAATGGGGTAGACCCCTGGCAAGTATTTGCCACCTATTCTGGGCTTTTCAACCAAACTATCGGCCCACCCACTCAGGCCAAGGACGATGGTTATGGCCTGCCGACGCACTTGTGGACACGCGGTGAGGTGCAAATCATTGTGGGCGTAGGGGAGCGGTTTGCCGAGTACGCCATCTTCAGCATTCATAAAGGCAAGCCTTTTTGGAACCTGAACGCTTGAGTATCGCACCCCCAACCCCACCCGCCACAACCGGGATGGGGGAGTGTTTTTTTATAAAAGCCACCCGCCGCCTGGGCCTCAAGTAGTCCCGTATCTTGCCAGCCATGAGAAGGCCAGAAGTAAAAAGCGACTTCATATACAGCATTCAAGTGGAGAGCTGGCCCGTTTTCCTGGCCTCTCTTTTCGGGCTGTTAGTGTGCCTGTATGGAGCTTATAGGCTTGTTAGGAGCAACAGGCAACCAAAGCCCTAGCCACAGCGGCCCTGGCCCACCTACTCGATTGTAACCCTAGCCGCCTGGGCGTAGCGTAGCCCGCCCTGCTATATCAGCAGGCATGATAAAGCCCGCCTGCCTCCTACTCCTACTGAGCCTCGTAAGCTGCTTTTCGGCCCCTGAAAAAATAGAGGGGTTACCCACCACCAGACCCTTTCACAAACCCCAGGTGGAAGATTTTGCAGGCGAATACCGCCTCACGTCTCAGCACGTCGTGGATACGCTCTCCATAAAACGGCTTAGCGCCTCGCGGCTGGTGCTCAAGCGGGACCATACCTTCTATTTCAAGGCTTACCCCTGCTATACCGACCGGCCAGCTATTGGCTGGACACTGGACAGATTGGCGGATTTTAGGGGCACTTGGCAGTTTACAAATAACCTATGTGCTTTTAACGAGGCTACACAGGTTCGGCAATTGTCGTGGTCGTGCGCGTTTTCCCCCGAACCGTAGCCCACAAATCGTACAAGTGAGGAGAAGTCTCCCCAATGGCTTTGGGTTGAACCCTACATAGATAAGAAAACCGGCCGCTTGACTTACCTCACCCTATATATAGGAGAACCAGACAGTAGCGATTATATAGAGTACGAGCCAGTAGCTAACAAGTAGCCCACCGCCCACCCTCAGATACCTCGTGCCTCACCAGCAACCGGGACGGGGGAGTGTGTTTTTTATAAAAAGCCAAGCAGGCCCGGCCCCACAGCCAGGCCTTACCCAAATCTCAAAAAGCGTCGGCCGGCAGGTCGGCGCTTTTTTTTCGCTATCAGTCAACGAGTTGGGCCGCTAGCTGGACGCCTTCCACGAGCAGGCGCAGGGTAATGCGTCCGCGCCAGAGCGTTTGCCAGCCCGGCGGGCCGTCGCCCTTGCGGCCCAGGTGCCCCCCGAGCGCCGCCAGGGCCAGGTAGACCTCGCGCACCGTGCCCAGCGGGCGGCGAAGCTGCGCCCGTAGTACCCGTAACTCGGTCGGGGTCAGGCCTGCTGCTTCGGCCAGCAAGGCTGGCTCAAGCCGGCTTTTCTCGCGCATATCTACCAAGGCCAGCGCCACCACGCTCAACACGGCCACAGCCGCAAACAACCGAGCCGCCGTCTGCAACTCCAGCTTTTCCACCCCCATGCCCGTCTCCAGAGCCTTGTGAAAGTCCTCGATAAGCCAGCGGCTGGCATACTGGCGGGCGCAGGCCAGCGCCTGGGCCACGTCGCGCACCATCTGGTCGCTGAGCAGCAGCCATTCCAGGCCAGCGGCCGCCCCCGGCGCTCCCTCTTCCCACACCCGCACCACGCTGCAGGGCACCGGTGCGCCCTTGCCCGTGGCCCCGCCCGGCCGTTGCGGGGCCCGTAGCGCCAGCGCGGGGCGATAGCTCACCTGCAGGAGCACTTCCCGCGCCGGTTGGCCCGGTCGCCCGCGCAAGGACAGCGTAAACTGCCCCGCAGCCGCTTGGGCCCGCGCTACCTCGAAGAGGCGACCGGCGGGCGTCTTGTCAGGGCCGTAGACCAAGGCCCGGTCCTGGGCGGCGCGTACCACGAAGCCCAGCCCCTGGGCCTGGCACTGCTGCAGGTGCTCGTAGATGTCGGCCCCGCGGTCCGCCACCACCCAGCGGGTGCCCGCTGGCGGCCGTCCTACCGCCCGCAGGCTCTGCGACAAGAGGGCCGACTCGCGAACGCGCCCCTGGCGGGGCCGCGAGCCGCCGTGCGGGTGCGTTTTCTCGGCCTCGGGCACGGGCTGGCGCACGTGAAACTGCTGGTCGAGCAGGCCCAGCAGCGGCAGGGCCGGCCGTTTTGCCGCTGGGGTCGGGGTCGTCGGCCGGCCAGGCGGCGGCCACCAGCGAGTGCAGCAGGACGCCCTGGTTGCGGGCCTTGCCCGGCCCCACCGGCCCGAGGCCCGCTCGGCGCTCAGCGGCCTCGGGCCAGCTCAACTCCGTCGTGTCTTCGAGTAGTAGAAAGGTGCCGCCGGTGTGCACCTGCTGGTGAACGAGTTGGCGATGCGGCCCTTGCAAGTTGTCGGGGGTGCTCTGGGCGTGGTCCAGCAACTGGTAGGCGGCTTTGCTGGCATATGCCTGCCCCTGGTTCAGGCCCGGAATGCTGGCCCCCGGCTGCCGCGCCCAGCCCGCCGCCAGCGTACACACGCGTCGGCTGCGGCGCACGTCGCCCAGCCTAACCCCACCAAAATGCGTCTGCGCCCACAAGATGGGGTCGCCAAAGTGCGTCGAAATAGACATGCCCGCAAGCTACCACAACGCCCAAAAAAAGCGTCGGCCGATAGGCCGACGCTTTTTGAGATTTGGGTAAGGACAAGCGTCGGCAGGGCTTTTGTAAATAGGCAAGATGCGAAAGTGAGGTAGCTTAGCCTTCTCCGTTATCCGAATCCCCTTCCTCAGCAGGTTCCCATAACTCCAGGATATTGCCTTCCAGGTCGAGCACATGCACGAACTTGCCGTAGTCGTAGGCGGCAATCTCATCCAGGATGGTCACGTTCGCCTTGCGTAGCTCCTCCACTAGCAGGGCGATGTTTTCGACCCGGTAGTTAACCATAAAAGGCTTGGCAGACGGCTTGAAATTAGCTGCATCCTGCGGAAATATAGACCAGGTGGTGGAGCCTGTTTTCGATGGGTTATCGGCCTGCCGCCACTCAAAGGTGGTGCCGTACCTCCCAGTAGCCAATCCCAGGTTGTTGGCATACCACTCGTTCATGGCTTGCGGGTTATCGCATTTGAAAAATATGCCGCCCAGGCCCGTTACTTTTTTCATGTTCAAAGAGAGGTGCAAGTGAAGTAGTGTGCTAAGGTAGATGGGGCTAATTACGATAGCAAACCTGGGTTGGTTGTGGTGCCTCGTCTGCGTCCCGCCCCCATGCAAGCCCACCATCCGCAAGCCCAAGCCGTAGCCAGCAAGCTCCGGGTTTTCTCTTTACCCACTCCTACGACTCCGGCATTAACGGCCCCGGTGGTTCCATCCAGGCCGCACCGGTAGCGTAGCTTTGCCCCTCTCTTCCACCTGCTAGTTCCATGAGCGAAACCCCAGCCAGCGTAGCGCAGGCCCGCGCTACGTTCAGCGCACGGATGCAGGCGCTCGATGTGCTACTAGCCGCTGCTCGTGGGCGCGGCGTGCTGGCAGAGGCCGACATCCGCGACAGCTCCAACCGCACGGGCTGCGATTGGCCGTCGTGGGGCGTCGAAATCAGCCACACCTACGCCAACGGGCCGGAAAACTATCGCCTCTCCGCCACCGTGCGGCAAGCCTGCACGTTCGAACTAGCGATAGGGGAGCTGCAAGGAAGCCCACCGAGCAGTAGCTCACGAAAAAGCCCCGCGTCGGCGGGGCTTTTTGGTTAGTCTTTCATCGCTTCCTCCATCGGCAACTGCCCCGCCGTTAGCCGCCACGAGAGCCCCTCCCGGTGCACCGAGAGGGCCACTGTCTGCCGGTGCGTTTTCTTGTCCAGCACGTTCAGCGGGTAGCGATTTCGCTCAGCTCTGGCTATTCCACCAGTAGGCGCTGCACCTGCGCCCCCGCCCGCACCAGGTACACGCCCGGCACCAGGCCGGTTGGCCAGGCCAGCTGGGCCGCCCCATTCGCATCGGCGGTGGCCGTGGCCACGCGGCGGCCCAGCGCATCAAGCACCTCCAGGGTAGCATAGGGCACCACGGACGTTACCTTCACCACCGAGTGGGCCGGGTTAGGGTAGGCCGAGAAGACGGGGCCAGCTTGAGCCGCCGTTGCCGCCAGGATGAGGGGCTGGTTCAGGCGGCTGGTTATCGAGCTTGTTGCGCACACCACGAAGTCCACGTCCCCGTCCGCATCCAAATCGCCCAAGGTGACGGACAAGGGATTACTGCCCGCCGCTATCTCCGCATTGGCAACAGGGGCCGAGAACACCCCGGAGCCGTTATTGACCCGTACGCTTACCATGCCGCCACTAATGGCCGGCACCAGCAGGTCCAGGTCTCCGTCCGCGTCCACGTCGGCCAACGCAACGCTGCGGATGCCCCCCGACGTACCCACCGCTACCCGCGTTTCGACCCCAAACACCCCCGCTCCGTTGTTCACAAACACGCTTACCGTACCCAGGCTGATGTTGTAGCCGATTACTAAGTCTAGGTCTCCGTCCGCGTCAATATCGCCCAAGGTCAGCGCCCGGGGGTCATCGGACAGGGCCAGGCTGGGCACAGTAGTGCGGGCCGTGAAGGCACCGGCCCCGTTATTGAACCGAAAGTCCACTTTACCGCCAGCGCTGGATGTGCCCGCGTTAATCAGGTCCAACGCGCCGTCGTTGTCTAAGTCGCCCACTCCGAAGGCAGGCGACCCGCTACTCACTCCCGCTACCTCCGCGTTCGCTGTAGGCGCCGTGAATAGACCCGCCCCGTTATTGAGGCGGATGCTGCTGCCGGTGAGCAAGTCCAGGTCGCCGTCGCCATCCACGTCCGCCAGCGCCAAGGCGCGTTGCGGGTTTTGCACGGCTACTTCAGCACCCACCGCAGGCGCAGTGAATACGCCGCTGCCGTTGTTCATCCGCACGCTGGAACCCGCACCGCTTCCGTAGTTAGCGGTCACAAAATCCAGGTCGCCATCTCCGTCGATGTCGCCCAGCACCAAGCCGTAAGGCATAGTACCCGTGGCCACCGTTGCATTAGCAGCCGACGCCACGAAGGTGCCGGTGCCATCGTTAAGTGCCACGCTGGCTGAGTTTAGCAAAAGGTTCGGTAATACGGCGTCAAGGTCCCCGTCGCTATCAACATCTCCCAGCGCGACGGAAGGCGGTGAACCACCCGTGGCTAGCGCGGCCGTGCTACCGGCCCCGAAGTTGCCGCGCCCGGTGCCTGCTACGGCTGTGGTAAACTCCAGTACGCGCGGCGCGGCGAGGGGGCTGCCGGCGCTGGCAGCCGTAGTCACCGTGGCTTGCACTACTTCACCAGGCAAGAAAGCGTACGGCGCGGGCGTGAAGCTAAGCGTGTTCCCACTGACCACTGCGGGAGTGACCGTGGTGCGCAGTCCCCCACGCTGTCGGCTGAACACTTTGAGTGCCGAGGCCGAGGCGGGCGTCAGCGTTTGGCTGAACGTAACCGTAACCGGTCCCGTGCGGGCGGCGGCCCGTGCGTTAGCAGCGGGTACTACAGACGTAATGGTGGGAGCCTGAGCCCATACAGTGCCGGCAGGCAGCAGCAGGCAAACAGACGAAACAAAGCCGCTCGAAATGCGACAGGGGAAAGCCAATCGGGTTAGCAGACTACGGTAAAAAGAAAGCATATATAAGAAAAAAAAGAGTGTTGGGGCACAGCACCACTGCTCGGTATGAAAGCTAGGTAAACTTACGAAATACAGCCACATACAACGTGAAAAGCCTTGGCCTACTCTCTCAAGCTAAGCTAGATGGCTGCCGCAGCAATAGGAATGGGCGAAGCTACGCCGATAGAGTAGGGAAGCTACCCGCTACGGGTGCCAAGCTACTTGCAACCTTTCCCGTAAGGTATTACTCATAGCGTAGTCACATTTTTCTCTTTCGCTCATGAAACACGCCTTTCTACTGCTGGGTAGCTGCTGGCCCCTACCGCCTACGCCCAGGTTGGCCTGCGAGCGGGGGGGACGCTTACCCACCTCACTGCCGAAACTCCCCCTTACCGCTACATCGAGGCCAGCAACACGGCCAAGCTCGGCTATGAGGTGGGTGTCTTCTACCAAGTGCCCCTCACTAAGCGGCTCTCGTTGCTGCCCGAAGTGCAGTACAGCCGCGAACGCGTACAGCTGACTACCTACGATAATAACTTCGCCATCTTGGAGTATTTCGGCCGCACCGATTCGCGGCTGACTATGTCCTACCTGAACCTGCCCGTGCTGCTGCGCGCTACGTTCGGGCCGGTGTATGTGGAGGCCGGGCCACAAGGTAGTGTGCTGCTCGGAGGCCGCGAAGAGGGGACCAACACCACGAGTTTCCTGGCAATGCCAACGCCCATCGCCACGGCTGACATCGACCGCTCGCTTCCTGGTTCTCTCCACCGCTTCGACGTGGGGCCCTGCGTAGGCGTCAAGCTGCCCACCGGGCTGGGCGTCAGTCTGCGGGCCTACCAGGGGTTGGTGTCGTTGACGCCGGGCGACGATGCTACCCAGCTTTACCCGTATCAGGGCAGCTTGCACCGGCAGACGTTACAAGCCTGCCTCACCTACCAGGTAGTAGCACACCACTAAGCAGTCGTGCATAAGTAAGCGCATACGGCACGAACGGGCACCTCCCCCCCCGGCCCCCTCTCCTTTTCGGAGAGAGGGCCGGGGGGGGAGGTGCCCACAGAGGGTGATACGCTTACTTATGAGTGAGAACTTAAAGGGACTGGCCAAGCCTGGCAACCACCGTAGCCATGAGCATAGCCGAGGCCGCGCCGATAACGTGCGTACAGGCTACCCGTTACGTACCCGTCTGCTGGCCCGGCGGGCGCTCGTTCCAGGGCTGGGCCGGGTAGAGCTGGTATTCGTAGTAGCAGTCCCAGTAGTCGTTGTCGAGGCGGTACACGGCCATCTCGCCCGGCCAGTCGCTATGGCGGGGCATAGGTTGCTTACCGCGCCAAATAACGCGGTGTACCGGGCCGTCCGGCACCAGGCGCACATAGCTGCCGATGACAAGCTCAGGGGTGGGGCGTGGGCGCATAGGGCAAAGAAACGTCTCGACAACGACTACTGGATTGATAGACGAGAGAAAGCCCCGCCGCCACAGGGGAGTAGCACTTACCGGGCGGCTTACCGGGTGCCACTGGCGCTAAATAAATCCAGCAGGCGGTGGTTGATGTAGTAGATGTCGCGCCCCATTTTGAGCGAACGTAACAGGCCCGCCTTCGCCAGAACTTTCAGGTAAGCAGAGGAGGTTTGCCGCTGCGCAACGCCAGCCGTGATGAGCGTCTGGATTTTCACGTAGGCATACGAGATAAGCAGGTCCGTCAACTCGCGGGGCGGGGCGTTCGGCAGCAGGGTCCGTACGTGCTCATACGTGTCTTGCCGGAGCGTCTGCAAGGCAGTCACTTGGGCCAGCGTTGCGTGGGCGGTCACTTCCACTGCTTGTAGTAGATACAGTACCCATTCGTCCCACTGGGCCTCCTCCGTCACCAGCCGCAGGCACCGATAATACTCATCCCGGTTGGCGAGGATGTAGCCGCTCAAGTAGAGCACGGGTATCGTGAGCAACTCCTGCTGCATCAGGTAGAGCACGTTCAGAATACGCCCGGTGCGGCCATTGCCATCCGCGAAGGGATGAATGGCCTCGAACTGGTAGTGAATCAGGGCCATCCGTACCAGTGGGTCCAAGTCACTGTCTTGGTGAATGAATACCTCTAACTCGTGCAATTTGTCCCGGATAACATCTGCTCCTTCGGGTGGGGTATAAATGACCTGTTTCGCCTTGTTTTGCAGCACAGTACCTGGCAGGCGACGGATACCATCCTGATTGTTTTTCAGGCGCTGCACGATGTTGACCAGTGTGTTGGTCGTGAGTAGCCCGTGGGACTGCAAGGCATTCCAGCCAGCATACATGGCTTCCCGGTAACGCAGCACTTCTTTCGTGTCGCTGCTGGTGCCGCCGGGCAAGTCGTCGGGCGATGCAGCTGCCCGGTACAATTCGTCCTGGGGCGTCACGATGTTTTCTATCTCCGAGCTGTCTTTACTTTCCTGCAGGCTGACCGCATTGAGTAGTAGTTCGGGGTTGGATAGGGTCAGGCAGTGGCCTTTCAATTCTGCCAATGCCCGCCCGGCCCGTAGCGCCGCCTTTAGTACCAATGGTGATTCAACATAGGCCGCCGGCGGGAGCGCAGGCAGGTTGTTAGAGGGCGTGGCGCGGTCAAATGCCATAGAAGCAGGAGTTATATGGAGGCAGATGTCATATATACAGCGTGTACATATCCTGCAAATATGTTTACGAAATCGCAAATCGTGTACATATCCTCGGGATATGCTTACGGCGCGTACCTATACCCTACAGCTTCTTCAGCCGGGCCTTTTCGCTACTAACACTACTAACAGGCAGTAGTAACTTGCCGGGCCATTACGCCCGTGTATGCTGACTACCACCCCCCTGCCGCCCTTCGACCAGGTGCAACTCGACCGCCGCTTCCTGGCCGAGCTGGACCGCCTGCTAGCAGCCGGGGTGTTTCCCACCTACACGGCCTGGGCGCAGGCCGTGGGCGTGCATCCGAGCCGCGTGGCCGCCATTGCCCGCGGGGCTTACCACTGCAATCTGACGCTGCTCTACGACACGGTGCGGCATTTTCCGGCCTGCGATTTCAACTACGTCGTGTTTGGCTCGGCCGTGTACGCCCGCCCAGAGCCGGCCAAACTGCCCCACCGGCGGCGCGGTCCCGCCGCGGGGGCTCCGCGCCGGGTGTGGACTACGCTAGCCGGCGACTAACCGGGTTTCTGCCTATAAAACGACCCAAAATATTTTGATTGTTTGTCTATTAGATACTTGAATCAAGTGGAATGAGCCCAGAGGGGCACGGCAGTGGCAGAAGGGTCGGGCATAGCTAGTGGCGCGGATTCAGCGAGTAAAGTATTAAGCGTGGTGCTGGGTTTGCTCGGTGGTGCCATCGTGGCCGTGGCGGGTGGTTTCGACTACTACCGGCCCAAGGGCCTGCCCGCCGCTGGCCTCAGCTACGCGGTGGCAAAACTCCACCCAGGTGGCCTCCTGCATGAGTTTGCCGCCGCCGATGGTGTCGTAGGCAAAGGCTACGAGCCCGTCGCGCGAGCGGGCCAGCGAGTGAATCTGAAACCGCAGCGCGTCGGCCCGCCCATCAAGCGGGTGTACTTCAAACCGGATGTGGCCCGCCTCGGGGTGGCCTTCCAGCGTGAGCAGCTCGAAGGCCGTGGGGCTAACCTCCGTAACGCGCACGCTACCGTTCCAGGGGCCCAGGATGGTGATGTGAAATTCGTCGTCGACCTGCAAGTGGCCTTTGGTGCCTTTAGTTTGCTTGAAATCGGCAAGTACAGAAGGCGAGAAGCTGGCCACATCGGCCTGCACGGCCTGCATCAGGGCCTGGGCCCCGAGGCGCGGGCGCTCCAGGTCGAGGTAGTAGCGGCGCTCTAGGGTGGGGCCGTGGCCCTGGGCAGCGGTTTGGGGGGCGGGCATGAAGACGTGAGAAAAGGGAGAGTACGGCGAGCGGCGGCGAGCGGTTTACGAGGGCAGGTAGGGTACGCTTCAGCTTGCCAACAACGAAGCGGCCAAGCACCAGCCCAAACCAGGCTTTACCTTGCGGCCAGCTTATTTTGGCACCTCAACTTGTAGCAGCTCGCATGGAAGACCACAATGCCTATATCCTGAACGCCATCCGGCTGGCCGTGTGGTCGGGCTTTTATGAGCTCGACGCGGTAGATGCGATGATTGACGACCTGCTCGAAGGCGGCGAAAACGAGGCCCTGCTGCGGGCAGCCATCGCCCCCGAATTTGCCCGCAAAGCGGCTGCCGAGCTTACCTGGCCCGAACAAACGGACTGCGACCGGCTCTGGCAGGCGTTTGAGTGGCTGAACGAGCAAGGCATAGTGGCGCTGCACAATGCCGGCTACACCATGTCGGACGGCCTGGATGATGTGCGCGAAGCGGCCCAAAAGGTGAGTTTGCCAGCAGCAGTACGCGGCTACTGCTTTTACCACGGCCAGGACACCGAGCGGGCCGTGGACGGGGGTGGCCTGAACATTGCTTTTGGGAGTTTCGACCACGACGCCGACCACAAAAAGCGAGTGGGCACAGCGGTGCGCCGGGCCCTGCAAGGTGCCAGCCTGGTAGTGGAGTGGGACGAAAACCCCGAAAAACGCCTCTACCTGCCCACCTTTGACTGGAAGCTGCGTACCGCTGCCTGATTTTCTGCCCTTTTCAACTACGTTCCTATGCGCTTTCTGCTCGGCTTTCTACTGGTGCCATTCGCCGCCCTCGCCGCCGGCCCGCCCCAGCTTATTCTCCAAACGGCCGCCTTCCGCAGCCTCGACCAGACGCGGAAAACCGGCGAGGTGGAGGTGTCGGTGACGGTGCCCACCCAGCCGCTTATTTACCGGCAGCGGGCGGCCAAGTCGTTTCAGTCGTCGGCCGTGGTCGACCTTACCATCCTCAAGGCCGACGGCACCGCCGCCTGGCAGGAAACCATCACCCTGAAGCCCCCGGTGCTCAACGACACCACCATTGCCATCAAAAACCCGATGAGCTTTCTCAAGCGCGTGACCCTGCCCGACGGCACCTACACCCTGCGCGGGCGCATCCGCGACCAGTACCGCGCCAAGGGCGGCGAAGTAACCGTGGAGCAGCCCCTGGTAGTGGCCGCGCCGAAAGGCCCGGCCTTCAGCGACATCCTGTTTCTGGTGAAGCCCGCCGCCCAGGCAAGCGGTGTCAGCTACTTCAACCGGGGCGGCTACCTGCTGGCGCGGGCACCCGGCGGGCACTACGGTCGCGGGGCCGATAACCTGTTCTTCTACACCGAATTAAACCAACTGCCCGCCGGCCGCGCCGTGCGCCTGCACTACCACCTGGCCGCCCCCGACGGCAGCGCCGCCGATGCCGACGCGCCGCCCCTCACCATCCGTAGCGGCCAGGCCACGCCTATCGTGGGCCAGCTGCCGCTGGGGATACTGCCCAGCGGCCCCTTCACGCTCACCATCGAGGCCCGCGACGCCACCACCAAAAAGCTGCTCACCACCCAAAGCCAAACCGGCGAGCGCAACACCACCGAGTATGCGCCCAACGGGGCGGTAGTGCCGAGGTAGGTGTTGCATGTTACAAAAAAGGAAAGCAAGCTACACGACCTTTGCGGTATGCAGCCACCCGCTCAGCCAAACATCAAACACCAAAAACCGAACACCGAAAACCAGCGCTTCGCCTGGTACTACTACCCCTTGCAGTGGCTGCTGCTAGGGCTGTCGCACCTGCCGTTTGTGGTGCTCTATGTGGTGGCCCGAGGCATATACGGGCTGCTGGCCTACGTAGTGCGCTACCGCTGGCGCGTGGTGCTCGACAACCTGCGCCACGCTTTCCCGGAAAAAACGGAGGGGGAAATCCGGCAAATCGGGCGGCGATTCTACTGGCATTTTGCCCAGGTACTAGTCGAGATTCTCAAGCTGGCCACCATTAGCCCGGCCGACCTGCAGCGCCGCGTGCGGTTTACCAACCCCGAATTGATGGGCGGGCCTTTTACCGAAAACCGGCTGGTGCTCTCGCTCGGCTCGCACCGGGGCAACTGGGAATGGCTACTGAGCGGAGCCGAGCTACAATGGCCAGGCCGGGCGGGCGGCGTATATAAGTCCCTCACCAACAAGTTCTTCGAGAGCTTTATGCGCCGCCTGCGCACCCGCCTTGGGGCCCAGGCCGTGCCCATGCTCGCCACCCTGCGCTACCTGAACGCCCACCGCCACGATGGCCTCACCCTGAGCCTACTCACCGACCAGGCCGCCGGCCCCGACGACCGCCCCTATTGGACCAACTTTCTGCACCGCGAAGCCGGTTTTTACACCAGCGCCGACCGTCTGGCCCCCGCCCTGGGCTGCGTTGTCCTCTACATAGGCGTCCACCGCGCCGGGCGCGGCTACTATGATGTCACCTTCACCCGCCTGCCCGACGGCCTGCTCCCTGCCGAAGCCGCCCGCGCCACCTCCGATACCGAGCGCTACCCCATTACCGAGGCCTTCGTGCGCCAGCTCGAAGCCGATATTCGCGCCACGCCCGAGCAGTATCTGTGGACGCACCGCCGCTGGAAGCATAAAAGGTGATGGAGGTGAGGGGGATAAAAAAGAACGTCATGCTGAGCGCAGCCGAAGCATCTCGCTCGCTAACTAACTCAATCGCAGGAGCAAGGTGGCGCTAGCGATTGAGTTAGTTGGCGAGCGAGATGCTTCGGCTGCGCTCAGCATGACGTTCTTTTTTATCCTATCCCCTTACCCAGCTTACAGAAACTGCTCGATATCCCCTAAGCCCTCGCGCACCAAATCGAAGTCATCGTTGGTGCAGTCGATGATGGTGCTGGGGATGTTGCCGCCGTAGCCGCCGTCGATAACGAGGTCGACGAGCGAGCGGTATTTCTCGAAAATGAGGTCGGGGTCGGTGACGTATTCTTCGAGGGTTTCTTCGCTTTCGCGCACCGAGGTGCTCACGATAGGCGTGCCAAACTCCTTCACAATCTGGCGCACAATCTGGTTGTCGGGCACCCGGATGCCTACTGTGCTGCGCTTTACGCCGCCGTAGCGTGGGGCGTTGGGGCTGGCCTCGAAGATGAAGGTGAACGGCCCCGGCAGCGCTTTTTTGATGACCTTGTACACCGGCGTGGTAATGCCGTGGGCGTAGTCGGTGATGTGCGACAAGTCGTGGCAAATAAAGCTGAGGTTCGCTTTTTCGGGCTTAAGACCCTTGATGCGGCAGAGCTTTTCTACTGCCTTGGCATTGTTGATGTCGCAGCCGATGCCGTAGACCGTATCGGTGGGGTAAATAATAAGCCCACCTTTACGCAGTACCTCAACTACTTGGAGAATACGGTTCTGAGGGGGATTATCGGGGTGGATGCGAAGCAAAGTAGCAGCCATAAGAGAAAAGACAAAGGGAAAAGTAACGCAAATAACCAGCCGGGCCGCCCGGCCCAGGCAATGCGGCGGGCAAGGTACTACAAAGCGCGCAGTAGCACCAACCAGCCAGGCCCTGTGAGCCCGGCTATAGGGGCGAGCGGCAAGCAAAAGTGCTGCCAGCCGTGGAATGTCGGTTAATTTTGGCCGATTTTATTTCCCTCTCATGTCCGAACCCGTCCGTAAATCTGCCATCGAATACCGGGCCGACGCCATCAAGCGCCGCAACCGCTTTGCCACCGTGAGCGTCATCCTGGGGCTTATTCTGGTGTGCTTCTCGTATTATTTCTTCCAGGTTTTCTACACCTCCAACGTCGATACCCACGACCAGCCGGCCTACGTGCTCATTCACCGGGGCGACGACTGGCAGAAGGCACTGGTAGCAGTGGAAAACGTGCGGGCCGGCGGCGAAAAAGTCATTATCGACCAGCTCTCGCTGCACTTTGTGGGCAAGCTCATGGGCTACAACAAGCCCGGCGCCGTGAAGCCCGGCCGCTACAAGCTGGAAAGCGGCATGACGAACCGCCGGGTTATCAACCTGCTCAAGTCGGGCCAGCAGTCGCCACTTATGCTCACCTTTACCAACGTGCGCCTGCGCCGCGAGCTGGCCCAGAAGCTCAGCAAGCAAATCGACGCCAGCCCCAAGCAGATTGATTCGCTGCTGAGCAGCCCCGCCTACACCCAGAGTCTGGGCTTCGACACCACCACGGTGCTCTCCATGTTCATCCCCAACACCTACCAGCTGTACTGGAACACCTCGGCCCCCAACCTCATGCAGCGCATGAAAACCGAGTACGAGAAGTTCTGGACGCCCGCCCGCGACGAAGCCCGCCAAAAGCTGGGCCTCACCCGCGTGCAGGTGAGCACCCTGGCCAGCATCGTGGAAGCCGAGCAAGACCGGCACACCGACGAGCGCCCCCGCATTGCGGCCGTGTACCTCAACCGCCTCAAGCGCGGCATGAAGCTCCAAGCCGACCCCACCGTAAAGTACGCCGTCGGCGATTTCAGCATCAAGCGCGTGCTCAACAAGCACCTGCAAACCGACTCGCCCTACAACACCTATAAGTACGCCGGCCTGCCGCCCGGCCCCATCAACCTGCCCAGCATCAGCAGCCTCGACGCCGTGCTGCACCCCGAAGAAAACAACTACCTCTACTTCTGCGCCAAGGATGATTTCAGCGGCTACCACGCTTTTGCGGCCACCGAGGCGCAGCACCAGGTGAATGCGCGGCGCTTTCACGCCGCCATGGACCGGGCCGGCATTATGTGATGACTACGAATAAGCTGCGTGCCGATGAGTTTCAGCAGACATTTCAAGCGCCAATGCTGAACGTTATGGAAACGGCCGAGCCGCTACTGGACATCTGGCCTTATGTCGAAGCAGTGCCCGCGGCTGATTTAGCAGGGCACAAACTACTAGATGAAGTAGTAGAGTGGGTATGGCGCAGTGCAAGTGGGCAATTCGAGCACGTACTTATATCAACCAAAACCACGGATGTTTTTTTAGTGATTGTAGTAAACCTGTTCAGCGTGAGGATATACGGCCATTATGTATTGAATCTGGCTAAAGAATACGGTTTGCCAGAATAGAGTCCGTTTGCTAAGGCGATAGTCAACCGTATATACGGCACTTAAACTGATAGTTCTGAGCAGTCCGGAATGATAAAGCCCGATTGAGGCGACTCAACCGGTTGAGTCGTCCCAATCGGGCTCTTTTCGTAAAGCCAAACCTTACGCGCTGCGGCTACCCCGATGCGCCTAGTAAGGCCGAAAAGCAGAGCCAAGCCGTTGGCGGCACGAGATTCTTGTCACTGCACCCGCTACTGTTCCATGCGCCGGCCCGGCCCTACGCACAGGCTAGCTATGCACTCGCACGGCTAGTCCCAGCAGAATAAGCAACGCGAAAGCCAAGTAAAAGCGGAAGTAAGGCAAAGCATTCATAGGGGCGGGCAGGGCTGGTGGCGAGGAAAGTGCACAAAATTAGTATCGTTGCCCAGGTTAAAAAAGCTTTTTGGGTTTAACCAGGAATTTTAGGGGATGAAAGCGGGTTTTTGCTCGTTGGCCGAAGTCAACAACGAGTGCTGGCTCAACTGCACCGTTTACCTTTACCACTGCGGCCCCCAGAACCAGCCGGGTGCCGGGCCTGTCTTTTTTTCTATGTACCAAGCCGACATCCAACTGCGCGTGCGCTACGCCGAAACCGACCAGATGGGCTACGTCTACCACGGCAACTACGCGGCCTACTTCGAGGTGGCCCGCACCGAGTCGTTCCGGCAGCTCGGCATCCGCTACAAAGACCTGGAGGCGCAGGGCGTAGGTATGCCCGTGGGCGAGCTGCAAACCCGTTTCCGCCGCCCCGCTCGCTACGACGACCTGCTCACCATCCGGGTCATGCTGCACGAGCTGGCCGAGGGCTCCCGGGTTAAATTTGAGTACGAAGTCCGCAACGAAGCCGATGAGCTGCTCACCGAGGGCTACACGCTTATGGTGTTTGTGAGCACTGCCACCGGCCGCCCCGTGCCGGTGCCCGACAGCATCCGCGAAAAGCTGGCCCCGTATTTTGCGGAAGGCGAAGACGGCAGCCCCCTGGGCACCGGCCACGCCATCCCCAGCGACGCGCCCGCCCCAGCCGCCTTTGGGAAATGAGTGAAGAGGTGAATGAGCGATTGAGTGAATGAAAAGCACTCTCCCTTCATTCACTTATTCACTCCTTTACTCCTTCACTCCTTACCGATGCTCGCTCCGCCTGCCCGCCGCCGACCCATGCTGCCCGATGTGCGCCGCCACCGCGCCTACCGCACGCTCATGGCCTGGGGCAAGCGGCAGCACCTGCGCGGGGGCCACGTATCGCTCTACGACGTGGGCGACCGCGTGCTGCACGAGCTGCGCCTCGACTCGCTCGAAAAACGAGCCGCCTACATGGCCTTCAACCTCACGCTAGCGCTGTTTCCGACCATTATTTTCCTCTTTACCCTCATTCCCTACATCCCGGTGCCCAACCTGGATGTGGACATCCTGCAGTTTCTGGCCGACATCATGCCTCACGAACTATACGCAGCTACGGCGGGCACCATCGAGGATATAGTGCATATTCCGCACGGCGGGCTGCTTTCGTTCGGGTTTGGCACGGCACTGGTACTCAGCAGCAACGGTATCATGGCGCTGCTCGATGCCTTCGAAAAGAAATACCCGTGGTTCAAGCACCGGGGATATTTTCATAAGCGTCTCATTGCCACGGCCCTCACATTTGTGCTGGCCCTGCTGCTGGTAGTAGCCATTGCGGGCATTTTCTTTGGCACTTTCATCATTGATGGGCTGGTGTTTTACGAGATTGTGCCCATCAGCTCCACCGATTTCATGATAACGGCCCTGCGCTACGGCTCGGTGGCGGGGCTGTTTCTGACTACTACCTGCGTCATTTATTACTTCGTGCCGCCGGTGCATGACAAGTGGCCGTTTGTGTCGGTAGGGGCGCTGGTGGCTACGTTGCTCATCTTCCTGGTATCGTTCCTGTTCACGCTCTACGTGCGCATTTTCAACTCCTACAACCACTTCTACGGCTCCATCGGGGCGCTGGTGGGCTTCATGGTGTGGCTGGAGTTCGTGTGCATGACGCTCATCATCGGTTTCGAAGTAAACGTGAGCATGGACGCCGTGACGGGCCGGCTGAAAAAAAACAGCAGTCAGTAATGAACAATGAACAGGCGGGCAGCTGCGCGTTTTAAAGATTAATTACTCATTACTCATTGCTCATTATTAATTGCGTACTACTTTTGCAGCCCCAACCACTCGTTTGGGACCCTTAGAGAGGTGGCAGAGTGGTCGAATGCGACGGTTTCGAAAACCGTTATACCGGCAACGGTATCGGGGGTTCGAATCCCCCCTTCTCTGCATAGGTTTGAAAAACCCGTTGGTAGTCATTGACTACCAACGGGTTTTTTGTTTTCAGTACAACCAGCGTCCAACAACTCCCACCCACACCACTGAAACTTACACCTCTCTGAGCCTCGAAGGCTACTTAGACTTCTGCCGCAACCGGGGCTATTCGCTAGGGCTTTTCTACGCCTACCCTTCGGCAACTCTGCCGTACTCTCAATAAAAAGCCCCAACCAACGGCCTTGGCCTTACCCAAAACTCAAAAAGCGTCGGCCGGTAGGTTGGCACTTTTTTGGGGCGTTATGGCAGTTTGCGGCATATCTATTTCGACACACTTCGGTGCCCCCGGCTTGTGGGCGCAGATGCATTTTGGTGGAGTTAGGTTGGGCTACGTGCTCCGCCGCCAGCGCGTGGGTACGCTGGCGGCGGGCTGGGCACTGGCCCAGCCCCCAAACTTTTAAGGCACTTCGCCCGAATCGGGAGCCGTGGTGCAGTTTGGCAGTATGAAGCACTATTCCGTTACCGTCAGTACGCCCAACGCGTTACGCAGCGCTGGCAGGTAGTGCTGGGTGTTGCCGTGGTCGACGGCCTGTTGCTAGGCCTGTAATTCGACTGGTAGGGTGCTATATTCGTCGCCATGAAAAAACTACTGCTTGCTGGCCTACTGGCTGGCCTCGTGGGCTGCAAGTCGGGCAGTTCGGATTCTACACCCACACCTATTACGCCTGAATTGCAAGTCGTGATGGCGTTTGCGCCGACGACAGGCACTATCACGATAAAGCCTCACGGCGGTACCGCGTATACGGCCAGTAATCTCCAACTGCAAATCACGACGGGGTTGAACACCGACCAGGCGGGTACCTACTATTACACCTGGCACGGGCTTACAGCGGCCGGGTCGGGGGTGGAACTCATGGCAAAGGTTTACTCGAAAGAGGCAATGACCCCAGGGACTGGCACTTGGTATACCGATGTGAAAACGAACACAACGGCTCCAGATTTTACGAATCCTAAGGGACTGGACTATGCCGGTATGGGGCAGCTAAGACATACGGGGCAGGGCTACTCGCTTTCCTTCACCGCACAATTCATTGATGGGGAGCTTACACAGTAGTAGCATCTGCTTCTATACTAACAGCCATGCAATACTTTCTGCTCAGTGCTCTGCTGCTAGCGTGGCTGATAGGCGGTGCCCTGCTCCCCGTTGCCCCCGCCATAGCTCAGACTTGCCCGCCCGTCGGGCAGGAAGCAGCCGCTCCGTTTAAGGCTGCTCGATGATAAGCATTCACACCTAGGGCAGCGCCAAAACCGCTTATACCAAAATGGCCCGCGTAGTGCTTGATGCGGACTACTCACCGGACAAAACCGATAAGGAACTGCTGGTTTTCAGTACCCAATCACGCCCAGCGCCACGGTATACCATGCCGCACCTAGTGCATCTCTCCGTGGTGCCTACTGTGGGTGGTTCTGATATTCGTGTTACCGATTCTTTTTTTTGCCGCGCATTGCGGCCGTTTTATCCATGATAGCAGGAGGCGAAACAGAAACTGTTTACCGTGGGGCAATAGTAGAAAATTCAGGATATGCTGGGCAGAAATGCAACGTGTGGCCGCACTGTACCTAAATGGCAAGCTAGGGTTTAAAGCGACTCACTAACCCGTTACTTTTGAGCCCCGACCTCACCGGCTTGTCGTTACCCAAATCTTGAAAAGCGTTGGCCGGTAGGTTGGCGCTTTTTTTGGCGTTGTGGTAGCTTGCGGCATATCTGTTTCGATGCACTTCGGTGACCCCGGCTTGTGGGCGCAGACGCATTTTGGTGAGGTTAAGTTAGGCGACGTGCGCCGCCGCCGTCGCGTGGGTACGCTGGCGGCAGGCTGGGTGCGGCAGCCGGGAGCGAAGCTAGTGCAGGCTGATGACCCGCGTAATCTGCCAGCGGTTATGCCGCTGCCGCCAGACAATAACGAAGCGGCCCACGCTGGAAGGGGTGCCGACGGGTTCCGTCCGGTTGTGAAACCGGTGCTGGCCCAGCTCTACGGCCCCGTAGCCCTGGATAGGGTACACCTCGATGCTGCCCTTTACCAATTCTCGCGTCACCTTTCCGCACACGTTGCGCCGGGTAGCCTCGATAATGGCCGGCTTAGAAGTCAGCACCCCGCCTTTGTCGTGGTAAAACTCCACACTGTCGGCAAAGAATGCTCCCCAGGTAGCCAGGTTCACATCGCAGGTGTTGTAGGCCGCAAAAAAGGCGCTATCCAGACGCGTAATGGTGGTATAGAGCGCCGGGTCATCCGGCTGGTATGGGGTCGAATCTGCGTGCTTTTTGGAGATGGAGCAGCCAGCCAGACTGGTTAAGATAAGGGCCACAAGTGCGGGGTGCTTCATGCCGACGAAGGTAGCGTCCAAGGCTACTCGCTGCGGCCCAGGCAGTAGCTGAGCCAGCTAACGCGGTGTATAACCTGCTGACGCCCGGCGGCACGGCCCGCTTCAAGCTGAAGACATCCGCGCCGGGCGAAGAGGCTACCGCAGCTATCGGCATTGCAGAAGCCACGCCGATAGAGTAGGAATAACCTTGCGCCTTAGTGGGGTGCTGGTGTAGGCTCCTTGCCCGCTGGCACGGGCTTCCTGGGCTGCACTACGGGCACGCGCACGTCTAATTGTACGTTCACAGGCCGACTGTTTTGCTTACCCGGCATAAAGCGTGGGAGCTTACCCACCGCTGCCAGCACCGCCGCATCAACGCGGGGGCTACTACCCCTGAGTAGTTGCGGGCGGCTAACCGCCCCTTCCTTATCCACCACGAACCGAACGAATACGATGCCTTCCGGCAGGTCTGACGGAATAGCGAGGCGCTGCACAATCGCCTCGCTAACCCCACGCAGGCCCCCTCCCCCTGGCAGAGCCGGCATCTGTTCTACGTAACTGTAGACCTTGTCGGGGTTGTACTCCTCGGCAGCTGATGAGCCACTGTACCCGGCCAAGTCCGACAGGTCAGGGGCTTCGGTAGCAGTCAGATAGCGCTCGTCAATTTCCACCAGCGGCGAATCAGGTTGGCCCGTCAGCTTTATGTCAATGTTGAAGGTAAATTGAATAGGCTCTCCTCCCGTCAGCGCGGGTTTGAGGCGGGGGAGCTGCCGCACCGCCGCGAGGGCGGCAGCTTCCACGCTGGGCTTTATCCTGCCCCGCGTGGTGCCATACGCACTTACCCATGCCACCTGCCCTTTGGTCGAGACGATGGCATTCACCCCAAAACTGCCCAACTGCTGGGCGCAGGGCGCGTCGGCAGGGAAATGAAAATTGGCGTGAATGGCTGCTGTCAGCGCTTTGATACCGCCGCCGCTGGGCATTTCCGGCGGATGGTCGGCAAACCCATAGGAGGTTTCTTCCAGCTTATCCGTCTGCGCCTGTGCCAGGTAAGGGCTGGCCGCGCTCAGGTTCGCAACCAGCAGCAGATACCGCCAAGCAGACTTATTCATGCTGCAAGGTACACGGTGAGCCCCACCACCCGCAAACTATAGCCTGCAAGTCCTGCCACTATGGGGCTTCGCCTCCATGAAGCACTCCCTACTGCTACCCACGCTCGTAGCCTGCTCCCACAGTTCTGCCTACAGCGGCAGTACGTCCGGCCCCGGCAGCCTCACCACTTCTAGTAAGCGATAGCCAGGAAAAAGCCTCGCTGACATAGGGCAGGGCGAGCCAGTAACGGCGGATAGCGTTGCACCAGTAGCAACTACTTTTCCTTTATGAAGCAGCTACTTACCCTTGTGCTCCTCCTGCTTGATTCCCACAGTCAGGCCCAAAGCGCAGCCCCTTTTGGCCGCCTGCGCGAAGTGCGCAGCCCGGCTGACCGACCCGAAAAAGCACGGTGCTCCATGCGAAACGTACCCGGTGCTCGTTGGCCTGCCATGCGACTACTTATTGCCGGGGCTTCCCTATTGCTGCTGACGAACTGCCGGGCGTTCGACTCCGCCTTATTACACCCTGCCTCCTTATCCTTGCCCGTGCGCCTGCCGGCCCTCTCGGCCGAGGTACACCTATACGGCCTGCGCCCGGCCGTCGATTCGGTACGCGCGGCAGCCGTTGCGCAAGATATCGACACTCTCTTTGCCCAGGAAGTGCGCCAGGTGCTTGCCCTCCCCACCGGCTCCACCCAGGGCACGGCCGTGCTCACCGTGCGCCGCGTTCGCTACGGCGAGGGCTTTCTGTACAGCTTCGTGTCCGGTGCCAGCCTCTGTAGCCTCAACCTGCTGGGGTTTCCGGCGGGGCGTATCCACTGCACCACGGACGTAGTGCTTGACATCCGGAACCGCCACGGCGAATTGGTGGGTACGTACTACACCCAAGGCAAAGGGGCGCAGCTAGTTGGCTTCTACGGCCGCCCGAAGTACACGGTAGCAATACGAACGGCGTACTTGCTCAGCGTCCGGCAAGGACTGGCGCAGCTACTGCCCCAGCTACAGGCGGAGATGCCGCAGCTCCGCGCCGCCTTGGCTGACTAACCACCTGTCTTAAATCCCCACGCAAACTCACCGCCCGCAAGCCCCACCGCTACCGGGTTGTTAACAGGTGCGAAAAAAACGGTTTTTAATGAGCCAACTACGTATTCTGGTTTCCGTATTTACCGCAAGAAATGGCTGATATACACTAATCACTGCACTGCTCAATAAGTACTTAATAGGTGATTATCTGGCTGCGTGTACACCCGTTACCATTGTCCACAGTGGAGGCTGTTTCGTAAGAAGCTTCTAGTTCAGGCTATTACTTTACTTACTCCTCCCTCCGATGTTTCTCAACCTCAACACCGACCCTAGCGACCACAGCAGCTGTGCGCTCTCCTATGACGAGCAAGAGGGCTGGATACAAGCCATCTGGCGCGGTTACGTAGACCCGGCCGAAGCCATGCGCGGGGCCGAAGCCTATTTGCAGCGAGCTGCCCACGCCCCCTGCACGTTTCTGCTCAACGACAACTCGCAACTCACTGGCCCCTGGTTCGACAGCCTCGACTGGCTGGCCGACGTGTGGACACCGCAGGCCAAGCGCCTGGGCCTACGCTACGTGGCCCACATCGTGCAGGCTAACCGGCACTCCGACGTACTGACCTCGCACATGCCTCACACCCTGCCCTTCGAGCTTCAGATTTTTCAGAATGTGGTCGATGCCCGCCGTTGGCTGCGGCAGGCCCACACCCTTGAGCAGGTCCCGGTAAGAAGGTAGCTCCACCGTAATAATGGGGATAGCCGAAACCACGCCAGTGCAGTAGAGAACCCACCCAGAATAGTAGGGCCCCGCCCACCAGCGGGGGCTTGGTGCGGCTAGCTTGCCGGGCCAACCTGCCCCGGCCGCTGCCATGGCTGCTACCCACGCTCTGGTGCTACGCCCATTCCGCAAGGATGACCTGCCCGGCCAAGCGGGCTGCTGGCGTTGAGCGGGCTGTCCGCTCGTCGCCCAAACAACCGCCAAACGGCCAGCCCGCTCAAGCGCCTACTTGGCTAGCCGCTAAGGACGCGGGGTGAGGAAGACAAACTGCCGGAATCGCACGTAGGTGGCTTCCCCGTTTTGCCTGCCTGGCTTGAACTGAGGGAGCTTCCCCACGGCTGCCAGCAACGCCTGGCCGATGGCAGGCGAAGGGGCCTGCAACACCTTCACCTGGCGTGCCCAGCCTTGGCGGTCTACTACAAATTCTACTTGTGCCCGCCCCTCAGCTTTCTCGCCTGTGGGCAACACAAGGGCTTGCTGCAGGGCAGCCGAGATACCCTGGTTGCCCCCTCCGGTTGGCAAAGTTGGCATTTGCTCCACCACATCGTAGACTTTGGTCGTATCTACGCCCTTCCCACCTCCATCCGCAAGCCTGGGCATGAGTAGTTGTGCGTGGGTCTGGGTGGCGCTGAGCAGGCTGCAGGCCAGGGCAGCGCCGTAGACTAAATGCTTCATAGCTGCCAAGATACACCAGTGCCAGCTTCCGCTACTCACTCCCCCTTTGCCCTGGCCAAAGCCGGTAGCGCTCCCGCACAGACTATGGCCAAAGCAACTCAGCAGCCAGGCCCGCATGGCCACCGCCCGGCCGCCAGTGGCAGGGTAGGGCGCGTAGGTGCAGGCACCCCCGGATGCCACCTGTGAGACGCTTCCTAACCAGGAAAAAAATCTGGCCACTTGCGAGCCTGCCTCAAAGCCGATGCTGCTTACCCAGCACCTGGAGACATTGCCTCCTGCCAACTCATGCTCCTAAGCCGTAGACCTTTGGCCACACCTGTTGAGGTGTTTTAATTTACTCATTTACAACAATTTACCTGCTACTGCGTACCAGCGCATTCATTAGCCCCAGTCTGTATGCAGCCCCACGCCCCTCAATTGCCTACGGACGCGCCTACGTCGCCGGCCCCGCGAAACATCAAAAAAGGTGCCCTGTTGGTACTGCTGGCAGTGGCCGTAGCGGTGGCCCTCGCAGCCTTTTTGCTGCCCAAAAAGCAGGTAGAAGGCCAGAATGCGCCTACCTCTGCCCAGCACCGGGCCGACGCCCCCGCCTACCAGCACCCAACCAAGCCGTAGCTCCCCCGAAAAGCCCTGTCCTCACAGGGCTTTTTCAGGCTGCCTAATGCAGGCCGTGCGCTCGGGGCTGAAGCAGAAGGCGTAGCATCTATAATCTGTGCAACAGCCGCGCAACAAAGCGGCCGATTCCGGTAAGGGCACGTTGCCGAAGTTGCTGGTATGAGCTGTTCGTCGTACTTTTGGCGAACCATAGCGGACAGGGATGCGCAGTACATCAGCTCCTCCCTCTCTACTGCGGTGAGCTGACGAGTGGTGAAACAGGGAGATTTTAAAACTCACTGGCGCACTACTTATTACCAGTATTTACAGAGAAGTGGCAGAGTGGTCGATTGCGGCGGTCTTGAAAACCGCTGACTGTAACAGGTCCGGGGGTTCGAATCCCTCCTTCTCTGCATAAGCCCAAAACCCCGCTGGTAGTCAATGACTTACAGCGGGGTTTTTGCTTTTGGTCAATTTTGCATAACACTGCTAAGTGGCAGCACGTCAAATAAACAACGGGTGCTGGCTCACCTGTCTTTTTCAATGCGAAAAACGCTGCTAACTACGGGTCTGCTGCTAGGCCTGGGACACCAATACTCTCAGGCGCAGACGAATGGCTACCTTATCATTCCGGTGCATTATGAGCGCCACGTAGTGCAATACGGCGTCTTTGGCTCTTTGCAGGCCTCTCACTACACCGCCAGTAGCAGCGCAGATTATACCTTCCGTAGCAACGGCGGCAACACGGGCTTCGGAGGCGGCCTATTCATGGACCTGTTTTTTACGTCGCATGTGGCCTTCACGATAGGCCTGACTACAGGAACCGGAGGAGGTGATTTTTCTGCTACCTACCAGGGCTCCAAGTCTAGTTCTGCCACTACCACAACCGTCAATGCAGACTACAACCTGCAAACCCGCTATTTCTATTTGCCACTGGGACTTAAGTTCTACACCAATGAGGTGCTGCCGCATACCCGCTTTTATTTTCAGGGACTGTTCTCGACGGGCTTCCTAACCAGTGCCACTAACTACGGCAGTGAAACTCATAGCGCTAATAATGGCCGTAGCTCTTACAAGTACGTCAAGCAGGTGGAACTACTGGCAGAGGAACTATCAGTTGGCGTGGGCGCGCAAGTTCGGCTACTTGATAAGCTTGACGCCTTCACCAGTGTTCGTTACGGCTATGATGTGATAAGCGCCCAAGGCTCGCCACTGGATTTTATCAACGCTACCGGTTTTTACGAGAAGTCGGGTGCTTACCCGCTGCACAACGTGGCGCTCAATGCAGAAATAGGGTTGATATACGTTCCCTTCCGAGGCAAGAAAGCAGAAAACCCTTCCCCCAGTCAGCCAGCCCCTTATCGGTCAGCCTACCAGGCTCCGGCTGCTCAGTAGTCCTTGATTCAGGCTGCCTAGTGCCAGTTGGCCTAAGGCTACGGCTTCACCGTGATGGAGCTGAAGAAGCGGCGGCGCGCTACACTATTAGTAGAATCGCCATCAGCCTGAAAGAATGTCAAGCTGTAAAAGCTGCGCTTGACGATAAAGACTCGGCTGAACAGTATCATCGCCTTGCTATCCTGGGTTGCGGGCGACTGATAAGCAACTGTTACCCCCTCCCCAACTGCCGTCGAAAACGGCTTGCGCCACAGCAACGTGTTGCCCTGTTCTTTTACCAGGCCGGTGACTACGCCCTCGTAAAAAATACCGCGGGCCCTGGCGTCTTGCGTATCAAGGGCCGCTGGAACAGGCA
Organism: Janthinobacterium lividum; assembly: GCA_050954465.1. Taxonomy (GTDB): domain Bacteria; phylum Bacteroidota; class Bacteroidia; order Cytophagales; family Hymenobacteraceae; genus Hymenobacter. The sequence continues at coordinate 83,030 of JBPBPU010000142.1, read as the reverse complement.
GCGGGCCAGAGAGTTGGTAAGCCTCGCCAGTGGTTAAAGCAGCGAACATGTGCGCCCCAACGGGCAAATCGCCCGTTTCTTCTTTGGTCATCTCAATAGGCTTTACGGGAAGGCGCACACTCACTTGCTTGTCGAGCGAGAAAGGCTGCCAGTCGTCGGCTCTGAAGGCAAGCAGCGGGAGGGCGAGTAGGTAAACAAGTTTCATGCGGGCGAAGGTAGCAAAAGCGGGCGCTCAGGCGGCGGGATGGGGGTGGTTGATGCCCAGGTGCTCTACCTCACCGGGCAGGAGCAGGCGGGCCAGGGCTGAGGAGGTGAGCTTTGGCAGGTGAATTACTGCCGGGGCACACGCTGCCGCTCCCCTTGTACCCAGTACAACAGCAGCCCTAGCAGGCCAAAGTTGCCCACGTTGAGCAGCCAGCGCCGCTTGGTATAGCGCCCTTCGTAGCGGCTGATGGCGATTCGGCAGAGGGTGAACAGCCAGAAAATGACGAGTAAGCAGGCAAGGGCTAATAGGGGCGTTTTCACAGGGAAGGGCGAAATTTCTTAGTTGCTTATTCTCCTGGCAAAAGCCAATACTATCTGATAGATAATTACCCCGGCAAGTGCTCCGCCTGCTGTAGCTACGGCAGCCTGCCAAGTAAAGATGTTGAGGACGCGCCCCCAGGTAGAGTCTGCGTGAGTAAGAGGAGCCACTAGCATCGTGACTGGCAAACACACAACGAAAAAGGAGGCAAACTGCCTGAGCCAAAGAGCAAAGTTGTTTTTCATAGCCAAGGTGGGCTACTGGTCGAGGCCCAGGCGGTCGATGATGTACTCGCTACATCCCAGGCGGGCGGCGGCAGCAAGCTGGCCCAGGCGCTAAGAAGCTGTTTAAGTTAGCTTTTCAGGTTGATTTTACCAAGACCTTAGACCTTAGACACGAGACCTAAGACGGATTTGCGGCCCTGAAAACCACTTTCTAAGGTCTCGTGTCTAAGGTCTAAGGTCTAAAAGTTTAATTCAAACAGCTTCTAAGGCTCTACCGTGATGGAGTCGAAGAAACGGCGGCGTTGCCCGGCACCCGCCAGGCCCAGGCTGTCAGTTTTGTCAGTTGAGCGGAAACTGAAGGTGTAGGAGACAGAATCCACGACCAGGCACCTCATAATCCTTATAAGTCTTTGCTTCGTGACCTTGGTCAGCCCCTTGTATTTGACCTCAATTCCCTGGCCGGCTGAGGTCGGAAAGAAAGCATACTCAAGTAGTTGCCCTTGCTCACTCCGTAGCACGGCCTCAAACGCCCGGCTGTAGTAGTTGCGCCGCCCCAGCGTGTCGCGTGGGGTGAGGGTTTCTTCCAAGTGCGAGCGCGCTATGCTGTAGAGGGCGTCCGAAGCCTGCACATGCCACATTCGAGCGTGGTGAATAGGGCGGCCGCCAGTCAGCTCGGCTAAGTTCATTTCCTGGGGCTGGCCTGGTAGCTGCACTGCCACCCGCTGGTCAACGGCGAAAGGCTGCCACGTATCGGCAGCGAAGGAAAGCAGGGGTAGCAGAAGTAAAAAAGGCTTCATGCCTGCTAATATAGGGCCAGGGGGTTATTCTGCACCCAGGCAGCGGGGCGGGGCTTTACTATATTACACTGGGGCCTTCGCTAAAATATGGAAATAACTTACTGCTGTTACGCAGGACGACGGCACTGCATAACACCAGTTACTATCCAGAAAGCTTACGTAGTAAACGCATGAATTTTTCTTCTCTTTGGCCCACTGCCCTGGCGGTGCTGCTGCTGGCGGCCGGCATGGGCTACGCCCTGCGCGCCGGTAAGCTCACCGGGCCCGCGGTGGCAGTTGGCGGCGGGGTTGGCCTGCTTATTTATCTAGGGGCGGGCTTCGCCGGACTGGCGCAACTGGCCCTGTTTTTTGGGTTGGGCACGGCGGCCTCGGCTTGGCGCGTAAGCGAAAAGCAGCGCCTGGGCTTGGCCGAAGCCAACAAAGGGCGCCGCCGCGCCGGGCAGGTGCTGGCCAATGCCGGCGTGGCGGGCCTGCTGGGGCTGCTGAGCTGGCAGCTCCCCGCTTTCGCCCCGCTCGGCCAGTTGATGCTGGCCGGCAGCTTCGCCGCCACCACGGCCGATACGCTGGCCTCGGAGCTGGGCAACGTGTATGGCCGCCGCTACTACAACGTGTGGACCTGGCGGCCCGACGAGCGCGGGCTAAACGGGGTAGTGAGCCTGGAAGGCACCCTGCTGGGTGCCGCCGACAGCGCCCTGCTGGCGGCCGCCTACTGCCTGGGCAGCAACTGGGGCCCCGCCTTTTGGTGGCTACTGGTGGCCGGCACGGCGGGCAACCTGGGCGACTCGCTGCTGGGAGCCACGCTGGAGCGCCGCCAGTGGCTCAGCAACGACGGCGTGAACAGCCTCACTACGCTGGTAGGCGCGCTCACGGCGGCGGGCCTGCACCAACTGCTGGGCTAGCCGAGGCTGGGATACTTCGTTGTTAAGCTGGTGCTGAAATGGGAAAGCCCTGTTTCCGAGCCGGAAACAGGGCTTTTCGCGAGCAAAAGCAAACAAAGGTTAGCTAACCCAAGTTGCGCAGTACCATCAGGCGGTCAATTCTCCTCCTTAGCCAAGGAGGGGATGTTGGCGCGGAGCGCCAACGGGGGTGGTTGGCGTCGTTGAACGAAGCGTTGAACGAGCCCCCAGCGCCTCGTTCAACGACTACCCTCCGGTGGCACCACCCCAGCTTCGGCTCCGCCGAAGCGTCCCCTCCTTGGCTAAGGAGGGGAATTCACTGCCTGATAATATGCCGCAACTTGAGTTAGCTAGCAGTCTCGGTGGGCAGGGGCGGGCAGTTGAGGCCGTAGAAAGCGGCGTCGAGGGGGCCAGCGGCCAGCGGCTGGGCGTGGCTACTGGTGAGGGCTGCACGGGCCTGCGCCGACAAGTGACAAAGCAGCAGGCAAGAGCCGGTTTTCCAGAGCTGGGCGGAATACCGCTGTAGCAGCTGCAACAGTGAGGGCGACAGTGTAGGGGCGTGGCGGCAGTCGACCCAGATGTGATGTCCGCCCTGCTGCACTGCTTGGTGCAGAACTTCGGTGAGGGGCTGCCCACTGGCGTCGTTGGCAGCGCACAGCGTAAGCAAGGCTCCCTGCTGCAGGGTGTAAGAATGGGCGTGCATAGCGGAAAATAAGGATAAGAAGTACTAGCACAAAATTGCCCCTCAAACCCTGAGAATAGAAGGAGGGAAACGCTGAATTTATAGGGGTGAAACACGCATTTTTCAGGGCTTGCCCCACGGGCTGTAGACTTGGCGATAAGACAGTCTGCAACAGCTCCGTAAAACCCGCAGCCGCGCTCCGTATATATCGGTAATTTGCTTGAAAATAGTCTTTTAAGAGTTGAAACTAGTAGCTGCCTGCTACCAAGCTACGTTAAGGAAGCCAGTAGTTTTTCCTCATTTGCAATTCTGCTTACTCATGGCAAAAGACCAGGATAACCAGCGCGGCACCTCTGGGCATCCCGCCGAAGCTGGCCGCCAGAGCCCCAAAAACCAGGACGACAGCAGCCCGCATGGCGACACTTCAGCGCCACCCGCCGAAGCCACCCACAAAGGCAGCAAGGCCAGCCGCACCAACCAGGGCAGTGACTACGGCGGCTACCGCTGGAACTCCGAGTAACTCACACCACGCAGGTGGAGGAAGTAGCGCGAAGCTTTCGCTTCGCGCATCGTCGCGTAGCGGCGAAAGCAGTGCCGCGCCGCCTAGGGCAGTTAGGTACCCACGGCCCAGACGCCAGCTTCGCGCTACTCTCCAGGAGGCTGGCCAAGGAGCAGTCAGGGCCAGCAGGCGCGGGCTACGGATGGAGGATGTTTCGCCGGACTACACCGGCTGCTGCTAGTGCTGCCGCACCCAACTACTGCGGGCTATCAGTTGGGCTGGCCGACCCGCCAGTAGCCCCGGTGCTACTGCTGAGCAGGAACTCACGCAAGCGGTTGGCGTGGCGCTTTATTTCCTCGATGCGCTCTTCCTGCTGCACGCTCCACTGGCCCTCGCCCCGGCTAGCCATACTGGTGAGCAGGTTTTTGCGCTCTTCCATCATGCGCAGGGCCACCCACAGGGTTTCTTCCAGGGCCTGCTGCGAGCCGTCGAGCAGAGCATCGGCGGTGTAGGCGTGGCCGGTGTGGCAGCGGAAGCGTAGCACGTTGCCCGCTTCTACCTCCCAGAGGTTGCCGCCGCAGTCGGGGCAGGTGAAGGGTACCAGGTGCCCGAGCTGCGTCACCTGCTCGGTGCTGCCCACCACGCGCTCCGCAATAGCTGCTTCGAGCTTCAAATCGGGGGGAATATCCATGGCAGAGGGGGGAGTGAGGCGAACCGGGCCCACCAGCGACAGCAGTAGTGGCCCCAGCTGGTCGAGCGGCGCTACGTGGTCGACGGCCACGCCCCGCAGCGCACTCTCGGGCATGCTCGGGAACTCGGCGTCGGCGGGGTCCTGCACCACGGCTACTCCGCCGCAGCGCTTGATGAATTCGAGGCCCGCCGTGCCGTCGTGGAGCAGGCCCGTAAGCACCACGCCCACTACGTGGGAATCGTAGGCCACGGCGGCCGAGCGAAACAGGGCATCGGCGGCGGGGCGGTAGTTGTTTTCGCGGGGGCCGCGCGTCACCAGCAGGTGGTCTTCCTTTACCAGCAGGTGGTGGTCGGGCGGGGCCAGGTAGAGGTGGCCAGCTTGCAGCGGGGCAAGGTGGGTAGCCAGCTGGCACGTAAGGTCGGTGTGGCGGCGGAGCCGCGCCAGCAGCGGCTCGCCGGTAGACTCGGGGGCGAGGTGCTGCACCACGAGCACGGCGGCGGGCAGGGTAGCCGGCAGCTGGGCCACGAGGCGGGTGAGGGCGGGCATGCCACCCGCCGAGGTAGCTACTACAATCAGATGGCCAGGGCCAGGTACGGAAGTCAAGGGAAAATAGGAGAATTAAACCAGCAAAAACAGCAGCCAGCACTAGCTGCCGCTATTTACCGAATGTACGACCTGTGCCCGGAACGGGCGCAGCTACCGGGTTGCCGGGTTAATTTATTCGGCCGAAATTTACTGGTTGCGTATTGCCCTCAGCGGCGCGGGCGCCGCCGAAAGCCAAACCCCCCAAACCTATGAAAAAGCCCGCTGCCCCCGCTTCGTCCCCAGCGGATAGCCCCATTCCTATCGCCTCCGAATCGGTTACGCCCACGCCGGCCCGGCCCAGCAAGGCTGGCGGGCGCAGCCGGGCCGGCGTGGGCGGGCCGGCCGATAAGTTTCCCATTGTGGCACTCTGCGGCTCGGCGGGGGCGCTCGAAGCCTTCGAGAAGTTTTTTGCCCACCTGCCGGCCCAGTGCGGGGTGGCCTTCGTGGTGGTGCTGCACCGGCCCGCCGCCCCGGCCGATGGCGAGCAGCTCACGCAGGTACTCCAGCGCTTCACGGCCCTGCCCGTAACCGAGGCCTACAATGAGCTGCGCGTGCGCCCCAACCACGTCTACCTCATTCCGCCCGACCGCGACCTGAGCCTGCTGCACGGCAGCTTGTTCTTGCTCAAGCCCACGCAGCCCGCCAGCCGCCGCCAGCCCATCGACTTTTTTCTGCAAACCCTGGCCAAAGATGCCGGCGACCGGGCCGTGTGCATCATCTGCTCGGGGCTGGGCTCCGATGGCATTATCGGGCTGAAGATGGTGATGGAAAACTTCGGCATGGTGATGGTGCAGGACCCCGCCACGGCTGCCTTCGACGCCATGCCCCGCGCCGCCCTTGCCACTGAGTTTGTAGACTTTGTGCTGCCGCCCGAACTGCTGCCCGCCCAACTGCTCGACTATTTGGAGCGCCCACTCGATGACCGGCCAGTTCGCGACAATGAGGAGATACCTGGCAAGCCTGCCCACGCGCTGCAAAAAATATTCCTGCTCATCCGCACTCAAACCGGGCACGACTTCAGCTTCTACAAGCGCAACACCGTGTTTCGGCGCATCGAGCGGCGCATGAACTCGCACCAGATTGAGGAGTTTACCCACTACGTGCGCTACCTGCAGGAAAACCCCCACGAGGTAGAGCAGCTTTTTCACGAGTTGCTGATTGGCGTCACCAAGTTTTTCCGCGACGCCGACGCCTACGCCAATCTCAAAACCCACCTGCGGCCGCTGTTGCAGCACAAAGCGGTGGATAGCACCGTGCGGGTGTGGGCGCCGGGCTGCTCCACGGGCGAGGAGGCGTACTCGCTGGCCATGACCCTGTTTGAGTGCCTAGAGGAAGTGGGGATGGCCCGCCACGTGAAGGTGCAGATTTTTGCCACCGACATCTCGGCCGAGGGTATTGCCCTGGCCCGCGCCGGGCAATACAGCGAAAACATCGTGGCCGACGTGAGCCCCGAGCGAATAGAGCGCTTTTTCCAGAAAACCGACGGCGGCTACCAGATTCGCAAGGAAGTGCGCGACGTGGTGGTGTTTGCCCTGCACAACCTCAACAAGGACGCGCCCTTCACCAAACTCGACTTGCTGTGCTGCCGCAACCTGCTCATCTACCTCAATGCCGAGCTGCAGCGCAGCCTGGTGCCCATCTTCCACTACGCCCTCAACCCCGGCGGCCTGCTGTTTCTGGGGCCGAGCGAAAACCTGACCGGCTTTCACGAGCTGTTTCAGCCGCTGGATATTAAGTGGAAAATCTCGCGCCGCACTACCGCGTCGGCTTCGCTGCCGCAGCTCATTCAATTCCCGCTTTCCTCGTCGCGCCACCCCACGGTGCCGCTGACTGCCGCCCATATGTCGTCTGCCACCGCTACCCACCGCCAGAACGGCCCCTTTGCCGCGCTGGTGCAGAAAACCCTGCTGCAAGCCTACGCCCCGCCCGCCGTGGTGATTAACCCCAAGGGCGAAATCCTGTACGTGAACGGGCGCACCGGCCGGTACCTGGAGCCGGCCCCCGGCCTGAGCGGCATGAACCTCTTCGAGATGGCCCGCGAAGAGCTGAACTACGAAATCAGCGGGGCCGTGCACCGCGCCCTCCAAACCCGCGAAGACGTGGTGGTGGACGATGTGCGCGTGAAAACCGATGCCGGCCAGCAACTGCTGCGCCTCACCGTGCGCCACCTCACCGAGCCCGAGCCGCTGGCCGGCCTGCTATTGGTGGTGTTTGAGGACCAGCCCACTTCGCGCCGGGTGCGCCAGGGCAAAGGCAGCGCCGGGGCCGGCAGCCAGGCCGCCGCCGAAACGCTCGACAAAGAGCTGCGCTACACCAAGCACCGCCTCCAAACCACCATTGAGGAAATGGAAAGCAGCCTGGAAGAGCTGAAAAGCACCAACGAGGAGCTGCAAAGCGCCAACGAGGAGCTGCAAAGCACCAACGAGGAAGCCATGACCAACAAAGAGGAAATGCAGAGCCTCAACGAGGAGCTGATGACCCTCAACATGCAGTACCTAGCCAAAACCGAGGAGCTGAGCCAAACGGCCAACGACATGAAAAACCTGCTCGATGCCACCGAAATAGCCATCATCTTCCTCGACAACGACCTCAACATCAAGCGCTTTACCCCGCCCGTGGCCCGCATCATCAACCTCATGCCCGCCGACGTGGGCCGCCCCCTGGCGCACTTCGCCTCCAACCTGCGCTACGACAACCTGCTGCCCGACGTGCAGCACGTACTCGACCGTCTCACCAGCGCCGAAACCAACATCCAGACGCTGGCCGGCGAGTGGTACACCATGCGCATCCTGCCCTACCGCTCGCTCGATAACTACATCAACGGCATCGTCATTACGTTCACCGACATCACCGTGCTCAAGCAGTTGGAGTTACGAGTGAAGGATTAGGGTAGAAATTCAGTAGTAAGCACGTTGTTCAGGAAGTAACTGCTGTTACGCAGTGGGCGTAATAGCGCTCAGCTTTAGCTTGGCGCATCGCCGCCACGCGGCGAATCCGGCACCGCGCCGCTTGTTGCAACGGCCCCAGACGCGAGCTTCGCCGCACAGCGGCGATGCGCCAAGCTAAAGCTGAGCGCTACTGCGCCCACTGCGTAACAGCAGGAAGTAAAAAACTATGCCAGACAGACTCTCGGCAGGGTTTTCTACTTCCTGATTCTTGATTTACCGCCCGCCGGGCGGGCAGTTCTCCTTCAGGAACTTGGTGTACGTAGCTGCCAGGTGGCGGCTGGTGCCTTCGCCCTCCGAGATGCTGTGGGTGCGGTTGGGGTAGGCCATCATCTGGAAGGTCTTGCCCTGCTTCACCAACTCGTTTATCATCTGCTCGGCGTTGTTGTAGTGTACGTTGTCGTCGCCGGTGCCGTGGATGAGCAGCAGGTTGCCGCGCAGGCCCTTGGCGTGGGCCAGGGGGGAGTTGTCCACGAAGTAGTGCTTGTCGTCGGGCAGCAGGCCCATGTAGCGCTCCTGGTAGATGTTGTCGTAGTTGAGCTGGTTGTCGACGGCCGCGATGCTGATGCCCGTTTTATAAATCTGCGGGTACTGAAACAGCAGGTTCAGGGTGGAGGAGCCGCCGCCGCTCCAGCCCCATACGGCCACGCGGGTGGTGTCGACCCAGGGGTTTTTGAGCACTTCCTTCGCGCCCATTGCCTGGTCGCGGATGTTGATAGAGCCGATGTTGTGGTAAATGGCCTTGCGCCAGGCCCGGCCGCGCGGGGCGGGTGCGCCCCGGTTGTCGAGCGAGGCGTAGATGTAGCCGTCGTCGGCCATGCTGCCCTGGTAGAGGCGGTTGAAACCCGTGCCGAAGCGGTCCACTACCGTTTGGCTGGCCGGCTCGCCGTACACGGTGAACACGATGGGGTATTTCTTTTTGGGGTCGAAGTTGGTGGGTTTCACCATCCAGCCGTCCAGGGTTACGCCATCCACGGTTTTCACCTGGAAAAACTCGGGCTTGGGGAGTTTGAGCAGCTTATAGCGCGGGTTCGCTTCGCCGCCGCTCAGGCGCTGGTGGGCGGGCAGGCTCACTACGTCGGCAAGCGGGGGAGTGGTAGCACTGGAGAAGTCGTGCAGGGCAATTTTGCCGTTCGGCGACACGTCGTAGCCATTGGTGCCGGCTAGGTCGGCGGGCGTCACGCGGGTGGCCGCGCCGCCTTTCAGGGGCACCCGGTAGAGGTACACCTGGGTGGCGTTGGTGGGCGAAGCGGTGAAGTAAATCATGCCCGCTTCCTCGCTGATGGCGCTTACCTTGATGACGTCGTAGTCGCCGGGCGTCAGCAGCTGGGTTTTGCCGGTGGCGTGGTCGATGGCGTAGAGGTGGCGCCAGCCATCCTGCTCACTGCTCCACACGAAGCGCTTTTTGCCGTCGAGCCAGTCCCAGCCCACGGCCTCGTCTTTGGCGTCAATCCAGGCGGCATCCTGCTCGTGGTAAAGCTGGCGGGCGGCCCCGGTGGCGGTGTTGCAGAGCAGGATATTGCTCTCGTTCTGGCGGCGGTTGAGCTGCTGCACAATCACCTCCTGCGGCCCGCTCCACTCCATGCGCGGCAGGTAGTGCTGCACGGCATCGCCGGGAATGTCGAGCCAGCGCGTGGTGCCGCCGCTCACCGGCACCACCCCGATGCGGGTGCGGCTGGGGTCCTGGCCCACCACGGGGTACTCCACGGGCACGGTGTAAGGGTAGAGCGCGTCGGTGGAGTTCAGCATCAGGTAGTTTTTGATGGGGCGGGCGTCGAGCTGCCAGTAGGCGAGGCTCTGGCCGTCGGGGGCCCAGCGGAAGCCGTCGCGGCAGTCCAACTCCTCCTCATACACCCAGTCGAAGGTGCCGTTGATGAGGCGGTTGGTGCCATCGGTGGTAAGCGGCGTGATGCGGTGGTCGGCCAGGCTTTCCACGTACAAATTGTGCTCGCTCACGTAGGCCACCTGCTTGCCGTCGGGTGAAAACTTGGCAAACATCAAGGACGACGCGGGCCGGCTTTTGCCCAACTGCGTGAGCTGCTTGGTGCCCAGGTCGTACACCCAGTAGTCGCCCCGGGTGTCGTAGCGCCACACTTTTTTGGTGTTGGTATTGAGCAGCAGCTCGCGCCCGTCGTCGGAGAGGGCGAAGCGGCGCACGTCGAGCGGGGCCGCCTGGCCGGCGGGCAGCAGCTGCTCTTTGCTGAGGATAGTGACGGACTTGCCGGGCACGCGGGCATCGAGCTGCACAATGCCTTCGGGCTTCACTTCGTAGTAGCTGTAGCCGTCTTTGGTCCACTGCGTGCCGGGGCCAAACTGCGCCAAAGCCACAGCCGGGGTGGCCAGCAGTAGGGCGGCCACGCCCACGCGGCGGGCGGGTTGCTGGTTCATAAGAAAAAGGGGTGAGGAATGAAGGGTTGAAGGTAGCGCCTGGCGGTGGCTTGGCTAAGTGGGCCCGCCTGGCACCTGAAATGGGGTAGCACAACCTCCACCTCACCCGCCTACGTACCTGCACCTAAAACTACGGCCAGTACCAGCCTGAGTTTCTAGCCCTCGTGCTTTATACTGGCTTCCCTGATGGCTCCATCGACCTCCACCAGACGCGCTTACCTCTGGCCGTTGCTGCTGAATCTGCCCCTGGTGGCTTTGACCCTGGTGAATTATGTGCCCGACCCGAATCCGACTGGCCCTACGCTGCTTTTTGTAGCTGGCACAGGCCTGAACCTGCTGGGAGCCGTGCTGATGCTGGCCCTGCGTAAGCGGCGGGTGGCAGCGTGGTTCGGCGGCTTCCTGCTGCTGATGCAGGGGGTAGTGGGGCTTTTCTTCTACCTGCTGCCCCAAGCGGTGCTTGATGCAATGGGCTAGCCAGGTAGTACTAGCGTTGCGGCACCTCTCCCAGTAAGCTTTCTCGTGCTTCTTTTTCCCTCGCTCTATGGCCAAAAAACCAGCCCCCGCGCCTGCTGCTGCCGCCGCGCCCGCCCCCAAAGCCACCAGCAAAAAAGCTACCCCAGTGCCCCCGGCCCCAGTGCCGCCCGACCGCCTCCACCTCATTGCCGAGGGCCTGCGCGAGAAGTCCAGCGCCAAGCAGGCCATTTTCCGGGCCACCCAGGCCACGTTTACGCTGCTGCGCCAGGTGTCGCAGCAGCTTTGCCTGGAGCTAACCCAGCAGGTGACGACCGACGCCGATGCCAGCGTGCGCATCGAGTGCCTGCCGGTGAATGAGATGGAGTTTCACATCCGCTTTTCCGGCGACCTGCTCGTGTTCGTGATGCACTCCAACATCATCACCTTCCCCGACGATTTTCCGCTCCTGAGCACGCCCTACGTGGCGGCCGACTTCCGGCGGCGCTTCTTCGGCCACATCATGGCCTACAACTTCATGGCCGACAGCATCCGCTACCAGCGCCTCAACGACCCCGGCTACCTGCTCGGTCGCCTGCTGGTAAACATCGAAAGCCACTATTTCCTCGAAGGCGTACAGCAGCTCGAACTACCCGCCGCCGACATGTGCGACGACCTCATCACCCCCGACACCATGCGCCTGTTCGTGGAAAGCGCCATGATTGCCGCCGTCAACAATGACCTCATCGCCCCGCCGCTCGATGATATTCAGCGCATTTCGGTGAAGCAGAAGCTGGAAAACCAGCAGGTGAGTAGGGGTAGTAAGGTGGGCTTCAGCTTCTCCCACCAGCAGCAGTAGCGCTCAGCTTTAGCTTGGCGTATCGCCGCCACGCGGCGAATCCGGCACCGCGCCGCGTGGGTCAACGGCCCAGCCGCGAGCTTCGCCGCGTGGCGGCGATGCGCCAAGCTAAAGCTGAGCGCTACTTTGTGCTATGTCTTCTCCCAACCTGACCCACTACCAGCGTAACCTGCCACATTGGCTGCCAGCTGGCGAAACGCTATTTATAACATTCCGTTTAGCAGGCTCTTTGCCAGCGGCCGTATTGGATAAGCTGCGAGCGGAGCTTGAGAACATGCCAAAGACCGCCGACCCAGCCGAACGCTATGCTCGGCAGAAACGGTATTTCGGTCGCTTTGATGAACAGCTTGATGCCGCTCAAGCCGGGCCGGTTTGGCTAAAGCAGCCAGCCATTGTAGGCTTGGTTGCTCAGGCGCTGCATCAGGCTGATAAGCAAACGTATACTCTGCAGTGCTACTGCATCATGGCCAACCATGTGCATCTGGTGGTAAGCCTGGATGACAACGCGCCCTCTTTAACGCGCACGCTGCAAGGTATTAAAAGCTACACTGCTTACAATGCCAACAAGTTATTGCAACGTACCGGGCAGTTCTGGCAGCGTGAAAGCTACGACCATATCGTGCGCGATGCTGCCGAACTGGAGCGCGTGATTGCCTATGTGCTGGAGAACCCGGTAAAAGCAGGCTTGGTAGATGATTGGCAGAAGTGGCCGTACACGTACTGGGCGCAGTAGCGCTCAGCTTTAGCTTGGCGCATCGCCGCCACGCGGCGAATCCGGCACCGCGCCGCAAGCGAAACAACGCGCTCAGACGCGAGCTTCGCCGCTACGCGCCAAGCTAAAGCTGAGCGCTACTTCCCATATCCTACCCGCTGCCGCACCTTGGCCAGCACGCCCGCGCCGTACTCCTGCGCCCGCGCCGCGCCCTGGGCGAGCTGCTGGTCCAGCTCATCCAGGTTGCTCATGTAGAAGTTAAACTGTTCGCGCTCCCGGGCGAAGCGGGTCAGGATTACCTCGTAGAGGGCCTGCTTGGCGCTGCCGTAGCCGTAGCCGCCGGCCAGGTATTTTGCGCGCAGGTCCTCGATTTCGGCAGGGGAGGCCAGCAGCGAGAACAGGCGGAAGGTGAGGTCGGTAGCGGGGTTTTTGGGGTCGGCGAGGTCGGTACTGTCCGATACGATTTTGCGCACGGTTTTCAGCAGCTCTTTTTCGGGGGCGAATACGTCGATGATGTTGCCGTAGCTTTTGCTCATCTTCTGGCCGTCGATGCCGGGAATAGTCATCAGCTCGGCATCGACTTTGGGGCGGGGCAGCACCAGCGTTTCGCCGTATTGCTGGTTGAAGGCGGTGGCAATGTCGCGGGCTATTTCGAGGTGCTGCACCTGGTCTTTGCCCACGGGCACCAGCTCGGCGTCGTAGAGCAGGATGTCGGCCGCCATGAGCACGGGGTACGTGAAGAGGCCCGCGTTCACGTCGGAGAGCCGGTCGGCTTTGTCCTTGAAGCTGTGGGCGTTGGCCAGCATCGGGTAGGGCGCGAAGCACGAGAGGTACCACGCCAGCTCCGTTACCTGCGGCACGTCGGACTGCCGGTAAAACAGGTTTTTCTCGGTGTCGTAGCCGCAGGCAAGCCAGGCGGCGGCCACCGAATACGTGTTGTGGCGCAGCAGGGCGGGGTCGCGCACCTGCGTGAGCGAGTGCAGGTCGGCAATAAAAAGCAGCGAGTCGTTGGCAGGCTGCCGCGACAGCTCGATGGCGGGCAGAATGGCCCCGAGCAGGTTGCCCAGGTGCGGGCGGCCGGTGCTCTGGATGCCGGTGAGAATGCGGGGCATGGGGAGGGGTTACTTAGTCGGCGGGAGTAAACGGTGAATTGGTATTGAGCGCGTGGATGGCAGCGACCAGATTCTTGTACGTGATGCGCTCCTGTTCTAGCAGTTGCAGCAGGTCGGGCCGGGCGGCCAGGTAGGGGCGCAGGGTTTCCTGAAACTTCTGGACGCTCTTCTTTGAGTTGCTTTCCGGGACCACAGTTGGCCCGGCACCCGCCGGCCCGCTTAGTAGGTATGCAGTGGCGTTAGAAGAGCCGCCGCCCATCATCGTGCCATTGGCACCCATTGCCGAGGGACTGCCCACTGGGTAATCATACTTCATTAGCACCACCCGGCCACTATCTACTAGCTCCACAAACGCTATTTCTACCTGCTTGCGGCCCATGCGAAAGTCCTCTAGCTTTACGTACTTTCTGTCCGCGATGTGTAGGGAATACACATCGCCAGGCCATAGTTTGCGGCGATTCTCGTTCCCCTCTTTCACGACCACCCGGTCGTCCTCCAGCAGCCTGATTTGGGCCGGGTGGCGCACCGTGCGGTCGCTCTCCAGCACGTAGGAGCCGTTCTCAAACTTGGGGGAGCCAAAGCCCAAAATCTGCGCCCAACCAAGCTGAGGCAGTAGCAGCGCCAGCGTTAATAAAAGAACGCACCGGCGCGGGCGAGCGGTGCGCTGGATGCGGGTAAGGATGCGGGGCATAAAAAACGTCGATAAAAAAACTTATTCACCGTCCTCCAGGGGCCGGCTGGGTGGGCGCGGCGGGGCCATGAAGGGCGACTGCGTATTGAGGGCGTGCAGCAGTGCCGGCAGGTCATCGACGGCAATAACGCCGTTGTTGAGCAGCACCAGCAAGTCGGGCCGGGAGGCGATGTACGGGGCCAGCGCCTCCCGAAACCGCCGGCCCTGGCCGGTGTAGGCACTGCCCGACACTATCACCACCGAGTCGGTAGCGGCGGCGCGCAGCAGGTAGGTTTCCAGCTCCGTGGTGGTTTCGCTCACGCCGCCCGTGGTGTAGCGGTAGCGGTAGAGCGACACCTGGCCGCTGTCCACGACTTCCACAAACAGCTTGGTGGAGCGCCGCAGCGTCCAGAGGCCGCTGGTGTTTTTGAAGCCGGGGATGCTGACGTAGCGCACCGGCCCCACCTGGGCGCGGTACACGTCGTCGGGGGTGTACTTGGTGGTGTGGCCCTGCTCATCGTGCACTACCAGCTGGTGCGCGTACACCTGCAGCCGACCGGTGCGGCGGGCCAGGCGGTCGCTGTTGAGCACGTAGGTGCCCGGCCTGGGCTTCGGCCCAAACAGCAGCCCTTTGCGCATCTGCGCGTGCGCGGCCGGGGCGGCCGCGCCCAGGAGCAAGCAGCAAGCTAGTAGTGACTTATGCATAAGCAAGTATACGGCGGAAACGGGTGGGGCAGATGGCGCTTAGCGACGGGCAGAATTGGCAGCGGCGGCTTTTCTGGTTTGTTTGGCGAGGGCCTGCTGCTTCATTATTTCGTAGGGGGAGAGGGGCAGCGAGTAGGTTTTGCCCGCGCTCAGGGCCCGGATAACGGCAGGCAGGTTGTCCAGGGTAATGCGCTTTTCATTGAGCCCTCACACCCCCGCGTCTGCCGCTGCCTGCTGCTGCAGCTCTGCCGTCTCTTCCGGCCCCAAATACCGGTCGATGAGGAAGTGCGCCAGATAAAGCAACGGCGTGAGCACCACGGCCGCCGCGAATTTATACCAGTAGTTGAACCAGCCTACGCTTTGCACCTGCGCCAGCGGCCAGTTGCCAAATAAATAAAAGGCCACGTACAGCACCACGAAGCTGTCGACAAGCTGCGAAATAAGCGTGGAGCCAGTGGCCCGCAGCCAGATAAAGCGGCTGCCCGTAATGCGCCTAAACAGCTGAAACACGCTGGCATCAAGCACCTGCCCCACGATAAAGGCCAGCAGCGAGCCCACAATAATGCCTAGCCCCTGCCGGAAAATGCTTTGATAGGCAAACTCCACATCGAACGGCCGCCCCTGGCTGTCGGTCTGGTTGAGGTGCAGCCAGAAGTCGGCCGGGGCCAGCCGCGTAGTGCCCAGAACGACCAGGAAGGCGTAGAGAATGAGCCCCACCGTGAGCAACGAGATGCGCAGCACGCCCCGCCGCCCAAAGTACTCGTTGATAACATCGGTGGTGATAAACACGGCCGGCCACACCAGCACCCCCGCCGAGAGGCTGCCGCTCAAATGCAAGGCAGAGGCCAGGCCGGGAAAGGTTTTTTCCACCGAAAATATCTTCACCCCGATAATCTCAGCCAGCAAGGCATTGACCAGAAAAATGCCGCTCAGCGCGAGGTAGAGTTGCTGTTTTTTATGGGCGTAAGTAGTAGGCATCTCTTGAGTGGCTTCTACCAGAACGTCATGCTCATCTGGCGAGCGAGATGCTTCGGCTTCGCGGACGCCAGATGAGCATGACGTTCTGGTAGAAGCGCTTTATCGGTTAAATAGTAACCAGCAGCCCTTCCGTGGCCAGCTCCGTCCACGGAAACACGGCTTGGGCTTCCTGCAAATGGCCTTCGAGCTGCTTGTAGCGCGAGGAGAAATGGCCGATGAGCAGGCGGTGCGCTTCGGCCAAGTGGGCCAGCTCGGCGGCCTGGCGGGCGGTGCTGTGGAAGGTTTGCTCGGCGCGGGTGTGCAGGTCGTGCAAAAAGGTGGCCTCGTGATAAAGCAAATCCACGCCGCGCACCAGCTCGGCCAGCTCGGGCGTGAAGCGGGTATCGGAGCAGAAGGCGTAGCGGCGGGGCGGGGCGGCGGGCATCGACACCTCGGCGTGGCGCACGGCCGGGCGGCCGGTGGCAGCGTCTTCGGGCAAGTCCTGGCCTTGGGCGAGCTGGGCCAGCTCGGCGGGGGCGAGGCCGGCGGGCAGCAGGGCCTTTACCAGCTTGTTGCGCCGGGGCTGCTCCTCGAAAAGGTAGCCTGCGCAGGCAATACGGTGGCGCATGGGCAGCGACCACACTCGCACCAAGGCATCCTCATACACCACGGCGTGCGCCTCGGTGTCGATGGGCACGAAGGTGATAGTATAGCTGGGCTGCATGTGCGAGTGCAGAGCCTGGGTGGTGAGCATGGCATCGAGGCCGGGTGGGCCCACCACCGTCAGCGGCTCCTGGCGGCCTTGCAGGCTCATGGTACTTATCAGCCCAAACAAGCCGAAGCAGTGGTCGCCGTGCAGGTGCGAGATGAAGAGTACCCGTAGCGTGCTAAGGCGCCGCTTCTGCTCAAGCAGCCGCAGCTGAGTGCCCTCGCCGCAGTCGAGGAGGTAGCGGCCGTCGCCCACGGCTAGCAGCTGCGCCGTGGGGTGGCGGCCCACCATCGGCGTGGCCGACCCGCTGCCTAGTATCTGTAGCTCGAAGGTCACGGGAGTTGTCGGGGGTAGTTGTCAGTTGGCAGAG
Organism: Janthinobacterium lividum; assembly: GCA_050954465.1. Taxonomy (GTDB): domain Bacteria; phylum Bacteroidota; class Bacteroidia; order Cytophagales; family Hymenobacteraceae; genus Hymenobacter. The sequence continues at coordinate 66,256 of JBPBPU010000142.1, read as the reverse complement.
CCGGGGTATAAGCTCCCACAACTGAGACAGGCGTAAAAAAATAGAGGTTGTCAGTTGCCAGTAAGCTACTGACAACTGACAACCAACAACCAGCACCTAACGCCTACTTCTTGTCCGTGAGGTCGCGCTCGATGGTGTGCAGGAAAATGCGGTCGATGCCTTCCTCCACGGTGGGCAGGATGTGCAGCACCGACTCCAATTTGCTGATGGTGATGAGCTTGAGTACGTGGTCTTGCAAGCCGGTGAGCACCAGCAGGCCGCCGGTGGAATTACAGAGGCGGTTAGCAATAAGAATGCTGCTCAGGCCCGACGAGTCGGTATACTTCACGTTCTGCAAGTCCAGAATCAGGTTGTTATTGCCTTCCGCATTGAGTTTTACAAATTCGGACTTCAGGTCGGGGGCAATAGTAGTATCGAGCTTTTTTTCATCGATGGTGATGACGGTATAGCTCTCTTTTTTATCGATGGAGTATTTCATAAAGCCTACGGCAGAAGGATGAGAATGGAATGCTGGGTGGCGAAGGTAGCAAGAAATTAGAAAATGCAAAGCGCCGCCGCCCGAAAGCCTGCCAGCAACTTCTTGTGCTGTTGAGGTTAGTGTGCTTTGAGCAGCGCTGCCGGTCCGCCAAAAGTAAGCGAGGCCCAAGTGCTGAGCCAGTCGGCACGGCTCACCAGCGCGGGCGGCGCGGTTTCCATTTGCACGGTAGCCAGCAGGTAGGGCCCCGCGCCCGGCAGCCGCAGCAGCACCCGCCCCTCGCGGTTGGTGCGCGTGCTGAAGTGGCCCTGGCCGGGGGCCGCGCCAGCCTCCCACACCTGCACCAGCGCCCCCGTCACGGGCTGCCCGAAGCGCAGCACCCGCACGGTGAGCGCCGCCCCGGCCTTGAGGCGGTAGGGGTTTTGCTCGGCCACCAGCTCCAGGGGCAGCCCCAGCGGCTGGCGAAACAGCGTGTCGGCCTTAGGGTTGAGGGCGCGGGCGGCAGTGCCTGGCGAGGCCAGCAGCAGGGTTTTGGCGCAGCGGCGGTAAGCTTCGCGGCCGGGCTTGGTTTTAGTCTGGCCCAGCTCTTCGCGGCGGCGCAAAGCCAGGTCCAGCCCTTCCTCGCGCAGGTAGGCGGTGAATTTTTCGGGGTCCAACTCGCTAAAAGAGGGCCGGCTGGTGAGCAGCACCGTCTGGGTGCCCGGCCCGGCGCAACGTAGCACGGGCGCTACCGAGTCGGTAAGCAGCGCTGGGCGCAGGTCGGTGGAGTCGGCCGGGCCGAACGCGCCCAGGCACACGAAGCGCAGCACCTTGCGCGTGGGCCGGGGCCACGCCTCACCCGTGAAATTGCCGCCCACCAGCAGGCGCACCGGCACCGCCTGCCCGGCCGCCACGCGGAAGCTGCCGGGCTGCAGCCAGAACTCGTGGGCCAGGGCGACGGTGGTGGCTAGGAGTAAGCAGGGGAGGAGGCGGCGCATTTACTAGCTCAAAGAAGTGAGGCACTTACTCGGTGATATGAAGCCCGGGCTGGATGATTACCGGCTCGTACTTGATTTCCCGCCACTTGCCGGTTTTGGCATTGAGGCGGTAGCTGGTTCTGAAGCGCTCGTTCCAGCGCTCGCTTTGCAGCGTGAGGGTACGGGTGGCTTTGGTTATCCGGTCGGGGAAGAAAACCATGCGCTCCGTCAGGAATTTATCCAATACAAAAGAGCCGGCGCTGGTTTGCAGGAAATAAGAATAGAATGGCCCCCGGTTGCCGCCCGAGTCGTTTTTGGCGGCAAAGTCCTCCCGGCCATCAAAGTTAAAATCGGCCACTACCAAGTCGCCGTAGTCATAGTCGTAGGCTTCGCGGCGGCGGCCCACGCCGGTGGTATAGGAGCGGGTAGCGTTGCTCTCGGTATAGGCCCGGTCGAAGAGGTAAGTAGATGAAAATGTGGTAGTAAAAATCGAATTCCGGTTGCGCTTATTCAGTACCCTGATTTTCACTACGCACGAATCCATGCTGCTGTCTCGCTTGATGCGGGTTGTTTCGGTTTTGAACAGCAGCGACTTCGATAAATTGGTATGCACGCACGTTTGGCCCTGAGCCGTGAGAGTGGCTAATGCAAAACCAACAGAAAGCAAGACCTTGCTCATAAGTCACTGATGCTATTTATTTCGCACGGAGTTAAAGGCGGAAAAAGGAGTTTCACGGAGCAAATATCCCCTCCGTGAAACTCCTTTTTCGTGCTTCAACTCCGTGCGAAAAAATGCTGCTAAGGCCAAAATAGTACCTTAACGCCAGTTAGCTTCTATCAGATAATGCTCAGTCAACAGCCAGATACTGACGAGTTGATAAAGGTATACCATAACAAAAATCGCGTACTTGATTAGAAAATCCTGAATGCTTCCGACAGTATGCGACAGGGCTTTTGCTAGTAATTGTAATTCTCCAGGTGGCTTGTTTCTAAAGGAAGCGAGTTGCCACTTGGACATTACGTACAGAATTACCAGCCCAAAATCAAACTTTACTAAAAGGTAAATTTCTGTTGATGGAACAAAAGCAGAAGCGTTGCTGAATTTGTCAATGGCTAGAATGCTTGTCAGACATAACAGGCAGACGATGGCTAAGCTCTTCCAATTAGTGGCCGCCTTTGAGATGATTAGAAACAGCGTGTAGGCTACCACGCCGAAAAGCAGCGAGTACAGCGACTTGATGAAGAAATCCATGGTAGCCGATACCCAAAACCCTACTGCCGCTCCAACGCCAGCCCATACGCCCGGTCATAATAAACCCGCAGGTTTTTCCAGTCGAAAATATCGGCCGAGCTTTCTACGCGGTTGCGCTGGGTGATGCGCTCGCGGCGGCTCAGCAGCACGAAATTCCAGAGCATGTCGGTTAGCTCCTCGGCGGCTTGGTCGAAGCTGCGCTCCTGGCGGTGGACTACGAAAATGCCTTTATCTTCATGCTCGGGCACGTTTTTCTGCACGTAGTCGCCGAAGCCGGAGAGGTCGGAAGTCACGGCCGGTACGCCGCGCGCCACGCATTCGAGCGGGGTGTAGCCCCACGGCTCGTAGTAGCTCGGGAACACGCCCAGGTGGCAGCCGCGCACAAACTGCCCGTAGTCCATGCCGAACAGGGGCGAAGTGGTGCTTACAAAATCGGGGTGGTACACGATTTTCACCCGGTCGTGCTGGTTGTTTACCAGGTTGGCGCGGCGCACGAAGTTGAGGATGTCGTCGTCGGCATCGTTGACCAGGTTGTGGGTGATGACGGACGGGAGCTGCGAGGTTTTCCAGCTTTGCAGGCCCCGGCGGTAGCGCAGCTTCCAATAGTCGTCCACCATATTATCCAGGTCGGGCAGCTTGTGGTCCTGGCTGGCGGCGGCGGCGTAGAAGAGCCGTTCGCCCACCTGCTCCTCAATGGCGCGGCAGGTCTGGCGCACTTCCTCTAGCTGCGCTCGGCTTTGCAGCACCAGCGGGTTGATGCTGGTGTAGGGCCGCTTGGTGATGAAGAACATAATTACCTGGCCCTCTAAGCCGCTTTTTTGCAGGCGGTGGTTGAGGCGGGCCAGGGCTTCGAGCGTGAGGTCGAAGCCCTTGTTGTGGTACTCGTAGCGGCCGCTCGTGAAGAGGTACAGCGTCTGGTCGAGGTCGAAGGAGTAGCTCTGGAAAAAGTGCGCCATCACAAACTCGTGGATTTTGTCCTTGTAGAGCTTGTGCAGGTTCTGAAACTCGTGCAGGGCCACAAACCGCTCAATGTTGAGCCCGTTGGGCAGCACCGCATCGGGAATTCTATCCAATAAATAAATGCATTCGCGCACCGTCAGCTCACTCACCGTGGTAAACACGTGCGAGCCGTGGGCAGCGGCGCGCTCCATGCTCACGGCGGGCTCAATGTTGAACTGCCGCGCCTGCGCCTGCCAGTCCACGAACATGAGGTTGTCGTAGAAATTAGGGTCGTTCATGGCCAGGTAGCGGCCCAGCAGCGTGGCGTGCGTAGTAAAGAGCAAATGCACCGGCACCTGGCGGCGGCGCAGCTCCGGGATGGCCACCCCAGTCATCCACTCGTGGAAGTGGGCCAGCAGGCGGTGCTGCCCCTGCGTTTGGCGGGCTACGGTTTCCACAAACTGCCGGGCCAGGTCGCCGAAGGCAATTACCTGGTGCAGCAGGTCGTCGTTGTCGGGCGCGGGCACCTGATGGTGCTGCCAGAGGTTGGTTTTCAGCTCACCCAGGCGGTGGTAATGCTGGAAGGGGTTGATGAGCACGGCGCGGGGCCGGCCCGTCACGAGCCACACCCCTATTTGAATGTCCATACCCTGGCCGCGCAGCGTGCGCACGGCAGCGGCGTAGGGGTCAGTCATGCCCGCAAGCTGCTGGTCGTCGTAGGCCTCGAACTCGCCCTGAGCCTGCTGCGGAAAGTAGGGCCCCAGCAGGCAGTAGCGGTTGCCCCAGGCGGGCATGGTGGCCGGCACCTTGGAGCGGATAACGGTGTAGATGCCGCCCACCTGGTTGCATACTTCCCAGGCGGCTTCAATGAGTAGGGAGTCGGGAAAAAGGGCTTCGGGCGCGTGGGGGTGCGGCTGCATGAGGCGAAGGGCAGGGTGGGGGAAAGAACTGGTGGGAAAGGTAAGGCCGGGGTATTAGTAAAACCACTCACTAAAACAAAAAATACTGCTGCGTACTTATCCTCCTGAGTTCCATGTACCCACATCTATGTCCGACCAAACCAACGTCCTCGTCCCCGAATACCCCATCCTGCCGCTGCTCACCGAGCGCCGCAGCCCCCGCGCCTACACCGACCAGCCCGTGTCGGCCGAGGCCCTGCAACAACTGTTCACCGCCGCCGGCTCGGCCGCTTCGTGCTTTGGCGAGCAGCCCTGGCGCTTTGTAGTAGGCAGCCAGGTGAGCAGCCCCGAGGCTTTCCAGAAAATTCTGGGCACTCTGGCCGAGTTCAACCAGGGCTGGGCCAAAAACGCCTCCGCCATTGCCCTGGCCGTGGCTAAAACCACTTTCTCGCACGACAGCAACCCCAATGCCTGGGCCAAGCACGACGTAGGCCAGGCCGCTGCTACGCTGGCCATTCAGGCGGTAGAGCTAGGCATCCAGATTCACCAGATGGCTGGCTTCTCGCCGGATGCTGCCCGCACCGCCTTCTCCATCCCGGCCGATTACGAGCTGGTTTCCGTGTTCACCATCGGCTACCCCGGCAACGTAGATGCCCTGCCCGATATGCTCAAGGAGCGCGAGTTGGCTCCCCGCACCCGTAAGCCGCTGGGCGAAATCATGTTTGAGGGTGCCTGGCCTTCGGTAGAGGGCGAACGCTACGACCAAGCGACAGTGTAACGTCAAGGAGTGAATGAAGGAGGGGCGAATGGGTGGATGACTACTAGAATCATTCACTCATTCGCCCCTCCCTCATTCACTCCTTGTACGCGCTACTCGTGCTCTACGCGCAGCGTCTGGCTACTGCCGTCGGGCAGCTGCAGGCGCAGCAGGTAGAGGCCGGCAGGCAGGGTGGCCGCCTCGGGTAAGCTCACGGTGCTGGCGCCGGCCGGGGCCTGGGCCACGGTTTGCTGGCGCAGGATGCGGCCGGCTACATCATAAATAGTGAAGCGCAGGCCCGACTGGGCGGCGGGCAGCGTGAGGCTGAGCTGGAGGCCGCTGGTGCCGAAGGGGTTCGGGTGCGCCTGGAGCTGGGTGGCGGCGGCCAGGGTGGGCTGAGTAGCCAGCGTGTTCACCAGGTAGGTTACCAGGTTCTGCGAGGTTTGCACGTTGCCGGAGGCGTCGCGCAATTCCACTTTCTGATAGCCGCCGCAGCCGTTCAGCACCCGTATCTCGTCGATGTACCAGCCGTCGTAGGTGTTGGGGCTGCCGCTGTCGGTGCGCACGCGGAAGCGGATGCGGATGGACTGGCCGGCAAAGCTGCGCAAATCGACCAGCGACTGGATGAAGCGGGGGTTGCCCTTCACGCTGCGGCCCGAGAAGGCAGGCTCGCCAGCCCCCGTAGTGGAAGCGTCGAATACGCTGGTGTAGCCGTTCTGGGCAAACAAAGCCGCGCCGACGTTCTGCCAGGTGGTGCCGTTGTCGGTGCTCACTTCCACGGTGCCGCCGTCGAAGCTGCTCTCAAAATCATAGTAGTGGTAGAAAGCCAGCGTGGAGAGGCCCGTAGGCGTGAACGGGGCCGAGGCAAGCGCGAAGTCGGTAGGCACGGTGGGCGGCGTGGCGAACCATGCGTTGCCGCTCACGGCGTAAGTGCTGCTGGTAGTCCAGGCGGCGTTGCCGCTCAGCGTCTGGTTGGCGAAGCCGCCCGTCTGGTTGTTATCGCGGTTATCGTTGACGGGCAGGGCAATGGGGCAACTGGCCGAAGGAGTGGCCTGGGCCACGAAGCTCACGGTGCGGGTTTGGCCGGGGGCGGTGAAGCCGAGGTTGGAGAACGTGACCTTATTGCCCACGAGCGTGCCGCCCGTGCTGCTGCTCACAAACTGCAGGCCGGTTGGCAGCTCGTCGGTGAGGGTGTAGTTGCCGCCCTGCTGGCAGTCCGAGTACAGTGCAAAAGCTACGGTAAAGCTGGTGCCAATGCGCAGGCCGTCCTGGCGAATCAGGTTCACGCCGGGCGGCAGGTCGAAAGCGGCGGTTTGGTCGGTGGCGCTGGTCGAGAGGCCCTCCTTGGCGCTGTAGCCCATGCCCCGGCGGGCAAACGCCGTCCAGATGGCGCAGTGGTACTGGCCTTGGTAAAGCAGCGAGTCGGCGGCTAGAATAGCATCGCGGGCATCGAGGAAGCCCGGCTGGCAGGGCTGCAGCTTCATGCCCTGCGTCACGAGCTGGAAGGCGATGGCGTTGCCGCCAGTGCTACTGCCATTGTAGAGGTTGGCCTCAATGGTGCCGCGCTGCTGAATGATGCCCCAGGTCATATCCCAGAGGGCAGCGCACCACACCTCCCCGATAGCATGGACCTCAGGGTTAGTTGCCACGTTGGCATACGTGAGCGGGTTGATGGTGAGGCTGGTAGAGTAGGGGTAGCGGCGAATGCCGCCGGCGGTGGGTGCCTGCGCCACTACGTAAGTGCCGACGGGGCGGCGGTTGGCACCGTCGCTGAGCTGGGCGGTGGCCCAGTTGGTAGTGAGCATCAGGGCCACGTAGTCGCTCCAGCCCTCGCCGCCTTGCTCGGCGTTGCCCAGGCAGCTGCTGTTGGCTGGGCCGCCGGTAAGGCGGGTGCTTAGGCCGTGGCCGTACTCGTGTACCATCACGCCGCTGTCATAGTCGCCGTCAATTTCCTGGATGTAGGGGGCCAGGGGCAGCGTTATAGTCACGCCATTGGTCAGCTGGGCTACCAGTCGTGCGCCGTCGGCCTGGCTTATCATCACCGCCGGAATGGTGATACTGTTGTCAGTGCCGCTCATGGCTACCGGGGCGGTGGTCACGTTATTAATCATCACTACGGCAATGGCCCCAGCGAGCTGCGCGTTTTTGACCTGCGTGATGTAGCGGCAAGTGGTGCTGCGATACACTACCGCGATTTTACCGGTCAGTGCCCCAGCGGTGCCGCCGTAAGTGGTGCAGCCCGTGCTGCTAGAGCCGTTAGCGTCGGTGTACAAAGCCAGCGTACCGCTCAGCGGGCCCAGCGTGCTCAGGCTGTTATTGGCGCTGATGCGGCCTTCCACGGCTACTACGGTGCCAGCCACAGCGGCCGGGGCCGTCACGGTGAGGCGGTAGGTAGGGGTGTTGTAGTTCCAGAGGTACATCTGCATCCGTCCGGAAGTGCCATCGTTGGGGGTGCTGAAGTTGGCGTTGTTCAGGCCGGCCCCGTCCTGGGCCTCGGCCCGCACGTAGTCGTTGCCGGCGCCGCCCCGGCCCAGGTTGTCGGCCTGGAAATTGCCGGCCGGCTCGGTAAAGCCATACTGGTAGAAAACGTCGTGAATGATGTTGTTCCAGTAAAAGAGGTTGGTTACAGCCGCGTTGCGGTTGTTGTCCAGCATCGGGGCCGTGCTGAAGCTGGGCAGGTAGTTGAAGCTGTAAGTCGGCGCGGGCGTGAGTGAGGGGGCATAGTTGCCGGGGGCGTTGGTGGTGCCGCCGTCGTCGTAGGCGGCCACGTTGTTGCCCCTGGTGCTGGCGTAGGAGGTGGTGCCATCGAAGTGCCAGCCATACGTGACGGCCAGGTTCGTGGCCCCAGCCTTCAGCCAGGGGTTGGTTTCGGTTTGCAGGCTGCTGGCCGACACAGGGCGTTCCACCGGGTAAGGTATCACCAGGTACGAGCTGCCGGTATTGGCTGGCGGGGCCAGCACCAGCGGCGCGGAGGCAGCTGGCGCGTCGGCGTCGGCTGCCGGGGCGGGCAGGTTTTCGTGCGCTGTCCAGTTGTCCTGGCTCACGATGGCCCCCGTGATGGCGTCTACTCGCACGTTCCACCAGTCGGGGGTTTCGAGCATGTCTACGTTCACGTTCCAGGCCAGGTGGGGCTGCTGCTCATCAAAGGCCCACACCAGACTGGCCGTGATGTCGTGCTTGGCTACGCCTGCGCCGGCAAACGTCTGCTTTTGCTCGGGGCCGCGCTCCTGCGCGATGCGGGGCGGAGCCGCCGTTTCGGGGGCGTGCAGGTGCTGCAAGGCCCGGCTCACGGCTGCGTCGGCCGGCAGGGTGGGGGTAGCGGCCAGGGCCGCCAGCGGCTTGCTACTCACAAAGCGGCCTGTGTGCAAAGCCAGCTTGCCCTTGCTAAAAGCCAGCGACTGCAGCTGGTTGAACACCGGGATACCCAGGTGGAGCTGCTGCACATACACGTGCTCAAGGCCGCCGGGGTCGGCGTAGGCGCTGCTCACGCGCATGTCGGCGGCGGGGTAGCCGGGGCTAGCCCACTGGGCGCGGGTGGCCAGGGCTTTTTCCAGCGCCTCCTGGGGGTCGAGGGTTTGGGCGTGCAGGGTGCTGGCCCAGGGCAGCAGCCCCAAGGCCAGCAGCGGCAGCTGGCGGGTAAGAAGTTTGCGCATTAGAAGAGGAGCTTAACCAGAGCGTGGTTGGGTGAGACGCAGCCAGCAGCCGACCAACTCGTTGCGTATTCAGGCTAAACTGCTTAATAGGGTACGCTGGTTCCGGGGTGGGAGTTGAGTAAGGTGGGCAGTAGCGCGAAGCTTTCGCTTCGCGCATCGCCGCAAAGCGGCGACGCCGGTACCGCGCCGCAGGCAACAACTGCACCCGCGAGTGTCGCCGCGTGGCGGCGATGCGCGAAGCGAAAGCTTCGCGCTACTGCCCGCCCTGCGACAGCACCACCACCGCATACGGCCCCAGCGCCAGGCTGCCGCGCTGGGCGAAACCGTCGTAGCCGCTCTCCTCCGTATCAAGTCCCAGCGAGGGCACATCCTGGAACGCCTGGTCGTAGCCCTGCCAGTCGGAGTTGAAGCGTACGTGCCAGTTGCCGGCGGCGGGCAGGCCGAAGGTGTAGCCCGCGTGCGACTGGTTGGCGAAGTTGACGAGCACGATGGTGGCGTTTTCCACCTCACCATCCCAGCGGGCAAAGGCCAGCACCTTGGCCTCGTCGTTGACGTGAAACACGCGGCAGCCCTGGCCGCGCAGGCCGGGCGTGGTGCCGTACCGGTTGCGGCGCAAGGCAATAAGGTCGCGGTAGAGGCTGGTGAGGCCGCTGTGCGCCTCGGCCCAGTCCCAGTTGAGCGGCTCCATGTCGTTGAAGGCACCGGGAGCCAGAAACTCCTGGCCCTGGAAAAGCATCGGGATGCCGGGGGCCGTGAGCACGAGGCCCGCGCCGAGCACCATGCGCTTTTTGGCGTAGTAGTCGTCCACGTTGCCGGGCATTATCTCTTCGGGCAGGCGGTGCTTGCCGTTGGCTACCTCGTCGTGGCTTTCGGTGTAAATAACGCGCTGGTAAGCATCGCCATTATAGGCCACGCAAATGGCCCGGCTGAGGTCGTGCAGGTGGCGGTCGGCGTCTTCGGCCGTCACCAGCGCATCGTGCATGGGGTAGATGAAGCCCGCATCCCACTGGGCCGAAAAGCCCTGCCCGCCCTGGTCGATGTGGCCCGTGATGCCGGGGTTCGAGCGCAAGTCTTCGGCGATGGTGATTTTCCAGGGCTGGCGCTGCTGGATTTCGGCGTTCACCCAGCGCATGAGGTCCCAGCCTTCGGGTAGGTCAGCACCGGGGTCGTCTTCGCCGTGCACGTTGCGCACAAACGAGATGGCATCCATGCGCAGGCCGTCGCAGTGGTAGTCTTCGAGCCACATCAGGGCATTGTCCAATATGTAGCGGCGCACTTCGGGGCGGCCGTAGTCGGGGCGGTTGTGGCCCCAGGGGGTTTTGCCGCGCCAGTCGTTGTAGAAGTAGATGCCGCCGCCGTCGTTCTCGCTCCACCCATCAAACTGCCACAAGTCCAGGTCGCCGGGGCCGAAGTGGTTGTACACCACGTCGAGCACTACGGCAATGCCGCGAGCGTGCGCCGCCTTCACCAGCTGGCGGAAGCCCTCGGCCCCGCCGTATTCGCTTTCCAGGGCAAAGGGGTTGGCCGGGTTGTAGCCCCAGGAGCGCCCGCCCGGAAACTCGGTAGCCGGCATCACTTCGATGCAGTTGATGCCCAGGTCGCGCAGGTAGTCGAGCCGCTCGATGGCGTCGAGGAAAGTACCGGGCCGGTTGGCGTCGGGCGCGTTGAAGGTGCCGATGTGCAGCTCATAAATAACCAGCTCATTCCAGGCCGGCATCCGAAAGTCATCCTGGCCCCAGTCGAAATCCAGCGTGTCGAACACCACCGAGTTGCCGCTACTGCTCGTCACGGCGCGGGCGTAGGGGTCGTTGCGGGTCAGCTCGCCAGTGGGGGTTTGCAGCACCAGCTTGTACTCGTCGCCGGGCCGGGCAGTGGCAATGTCGGCGGCCCAGTTGCCGTCCGGCTCGGCTTGCAGGGGGTGGGCGGTGTTGCTCCAATTATTAAACGAGCCCATCACCGACACGCCGGTGGCATTAGGGGCCCACACGCGGAAAGTGGTGCCGCCAGGGTGGGGCAGGGCCCCAAAGCCGTCGCGCACGGGGGGCGCAATGGGGGCGGCGGGTGTAACTGGAGAAGCAGTTTTTTTCTTGGAAGCAGGTTTCTTAGGTAGGGTAGCGGGCATAAAAAAGGCCGGCACGCTGACCCCAAAAAGCGGGGCCACTCAGGCGTGCGGCGGCAATAGTGCAGGTTATACGGCTGCTAAGGGCGTTGGGATACGAGCGGGCCAGGCCACAAAAAAAGCGTCCCCACACAGTTGTGTGGGGACGCTTTTTTGGAGGGCAAGAGGGTAAGGGGGTAAGAGTTGAGGAGTTATTAGTGGGAAGACGTTTGCCAACTATCCACTCTTACCCCCTTACCCTCCTACCCTTAAAAAACGCTTACTCTTTCACGAGCTTGCGCACCACGCGGCCGGCGCTGGTGTGCAGCTCAACGAAGTAGACGCCCGCCGCCAGGCCGCGCAGCTCCACCGTGGTGGCGCCAGCCTGGGTGGTGCCTTGGAGCACCACCTGGCCCAGGGCCGAGCGTAGCACGTAGGCCGTAGGGGTTTCCGTGAGCAGGCGCACCTGGTCGTGGGCCGGGTTGGGCGAGAGCGTTAGGGCCTCGCCAGTGCCAGCCACGGCCACCACGTTCGAGTAGGCGCTGCTGCCGTCGGCATCCACCAGGCGCAAGCGGTAGTATAGGCCCGCCGTGGGCGCGTTGCGGTCGAGGGTGGCGTAGTTGAGCGGCACGAGGCTGGTGCCGTGGGCGGCCACAGTGGCTACGTTGGCGAAGCTCAGCCCGTCGAGGCTGCGCTCGACTTCGAAGCGGGCGCTGTTGTGCTCGGAGGCCGTGGTCCAAGTGAGGGCCACGCTGCTGCCGCTGCGGGCGGCCGTGAAGCGGGTAAGCGAAACGGGCAGCGGGTTAGCACTAGGGTCGGTGCCGCCGCCCGCCAAGCTGGTGTTGTCGGTGCTGGCCAGGGCGAAGTCGGAAAAGCTGTTGAACGGGGCCGAAGTGAGCGTGCCAGCTACGGAGGTGCCGCCCGCCGCTCCGGCCGGGCCAGTGTAGCTTGAGCGGTCGATGTTAGTCCAGACTCCACTAGTGCCGCCGTCGCGCTTGGCAACTACCAGCTCGGAGCTGCTGGGTACGTTCACATAGTCATCGGTGTCGTAGGAAAGCGTGATTGTTCCCGCAAAGCCCGACGACGCATTAGAAGTGGTAACGGAATAGTAGCGAACCTTGGACACGCGCTGCAAGGGCTTGCTGCCCTGGCCGTTGCCAGTGTCCAGGGTGCGGCTGGTGTTGCCTTCCACCTGTCCGGCAGTGTAGGTAGCCGCGCTGGTTTGAGTTGTGGCTGTGAGCGTGAGCGGGCGGTAGGCCGTGCCCTTGCCGATGGGGAATGTGGTGGCGGCGGGCCCGGTGGTAATGCGGGCCAGCGGGCCACTAACGAAGCTAGTGGCCGAGCCGCCCGTGAAGGTGGCCGAAGCGCCCAGCGTGGGCAAGCCGGCAGCCGAGGTCGCGAGCGTGCCGTTGGTCAGTGCCAGCGTGCCGCCGATAGTTAGTGGGCTGCCTAGCGTAGCCGTGCCGGTGCTGGTGCGGTTCAGGGTCAGGTTATTGAGCGTTTGGGAGCCGGGGGTGAAATTGAGCGTACCCAATGCGCCGGTACCCAGTACTACGAGGTTGCTGGTAGTTGAGCCCGTTAGGGTGCCGGTGCCGGTTACGGTGCCGGCCAGGGTGAGGGTCTGCCCGTTCAAAGCCAGCCGGCCACCCGTCAGGGCCAATTGGTTTTCAACCGTTACGGCACCAGCCTGGGTCGCCAGCCCGTTGTTGCTGGAAGTCAGGTTGTAATAGCTGCCGGGGTTGATAGACGACGCAAGGGCGCTGTAAGTCACGTTGCCTACCGCCGCGCCCCAGCCGGTAGCCAGGCGTAGCCCATCCAGCGTATAAACAGGATTGTTGGCATCGCTCTGGCGCAGGGAGAGGGAACTGATTGTGCTGAAGAAATTGCCGCCTGTCACTGTCAGCAGCGGAGTTGTTGGCTCCTGGCTTAGGGCAGCAGTAGCAGCAGACATCACATACAGGCTATACACATCCAAGTTGCCGGTAGCACTGCTATTCTCCACTTTGAACACCATTACCAACGGGACGTTAAGGCTATAGGCCACGGGTGTGGGGTCTGAGGCGATGGTGGAACTCGCACTAGAGCTGCCCGTGCGAAGCCGGAAGTTAAAGGTATTCGGCACAGAGCCAGATACCCGCGCAATAGTAACCACGCCCCGGGCAGTGCTGGTGCCAGAGAGGAAAGACAGAAAGAAGTCGTCGCCGGTCACGTTCTGCACGGCCGTGACATTAATCAGGGCAGCGGCATAGAACGTTGTGGCATCTGTTGGCACCGTGGCCGTGCGGTAAAGCGTCACGCTATTGCTACGCGTGAGCGATGCCCTAGTGGATACCCCCGATGTCGAGCCGCTCAATACTGCGCCCTGCGGGTACATATTGGCCGTGATATTGCCAGCTACCGTGGTGGTGCTGGTGCTCCCGGTCCAGCCGTGGGCCGTCAGGCTTTCGCCGGCGTTGTAGTCGAAGTCGTCTTCCACCAGCAGCATGCCGGGCGGCACTACTACCGTGCCGCTCACGCTCACGCTCGCCGTTACCGTGCCAACAGTGTTGGTGACGCTGCCGCTGGCACTGCCCACCGCGCTGCCCAGCAAACGCACGTAAATGGTTTGGCCGGCGTTGGCGCTGGCCGCCGGTACCGAGGCCGAGGCGGCGAAGTTGGTGCCATCGAGCGACACCTCGTAGCCGGTGGGGGCCGTTACCGTAACGGGGGCCAGCACCCCGGTGCCCGTGAGCACGTAGGTCTGGGCCGCCGAAGCGGAGCCAGCGGTGGTACTGAAGCCCGTTAGGGCAGTTGGCGCAGCCGTGAGCGTGGGCGTGGTTACGGTTACTACTACCTCGTTGCTGATGACAGTGCCACACGCAGCAAAGGTTGACTGGGCCACTACATAGTAAGTGCCCACCGCCGAGAAGGTAGGCGTGTAGGTGAGGCCCGTGGCCCCGCTAATGGCGGTGTAGGGGCCGCCCGACGTGGTGGCATAAAACCACTGGCGCGAGGTGCCGGCTGGCGTTTCGGTTACCGTGAGGGTAGTGCCGGAGGTGTTGGAGTTGAGGGCTTGCGGGGCGGCCGGGGTCACCGTAGCGGTGGGGTTGCTCACGACTGTGAACACCGCCGAAACCGAGCCACGGGTACCGTCGGTGTTGGCCACGCGCACCCGGTAGCCGGTGCCGCTGGCAACTGTGGCCGGCACCGTGGCCGTGATGCTGCTGCTGGTGCTGCTGGTCGTGGTCAGGTTGAGGGGGCTGGTAAAGCTGCCGCTGGCATCCGAGAGCTGCACGAAGTAGGTGCCGGTAGCAGCCGGGCCGCCCGTGGTGTAGGTTGCCGTGAGGTCGGTGCCGCCGCATACGGCCGTGGGCGTAACCGTGCCCGTAGCAATAACCGGCTGCGTCGAGGCGGCCGTGTTGCCATTCACCACCAGGCCGGGCGCGCCGCTGGTTGTGTTGTTGGTGAAGTACAGGATGCCAGCGGCAGAGGTAGCCCCGTAGCCGTAGAGGCGGAAGTAGATGGGGGTCGTGATGCCCTGCAACGTCCCCGTAGCCGGCGTGAAGGTGATAGTCGCACCTACGCCTGCACCCGTGGCAGTTGCAGTAGGCGTTTGGGTACCCAGCGACACTGGGTTGGCAAAGTCGCTGGTGAAGCTGTAGAGTAGTTCCACCGTAGCTGGTCCGTTACTAGTGCGGTATACGTTGCCCACCACATTAATGACGTTGGCCACGAAACCTAATGTGGGGGTAATGGCAAAGGCTACGTACTTGTCGTTGGCCTGGGCGTCGGCCAGCGCCAGGAGCGACCAGTTGGTGGCCCCAAACAGGTTGGCGCTGGTGCTGACGTTGGTGGTGGTTAAGGTGCTGCTGCGCGTGAGGTCGGCGGCCGTGCTGATGTTGGCGTCCTTGGCGGTAGCAGGTGCTGAGGTGGCCCGACCAGTCAATGAGGCCGGGAAATAGGTAGCCAGCGAGGGGTTGGTGACGGTGCCGGATACCGGCTTGTTCACGGTGGTAGCGTTGGTGCTGCTGTGGGTGATGTTGACGGGCGTGCCGCTGGTGCCGAAGGTGCCGGCCGCCGCGCCCGTCAGGCGCACGTAGATGGTGGTGCTGGCTACGGTGCCGCTGCTGGGCGTCAGGGTCAGCGTGTTAGCGCCCGTACCAGTGTAGGTGCCCGAGGCCAGGCTGATTTCGTAGCCGGCCGGGGCCGTTACCGTAAGGTTGGCCGTTAGGTTAGTGGCGCTCACGGCGTAGCTCTGCTCGGCCGAGGGCGTGCCCGTGGTGGTAGCGAAGGTTAGGGCCGTGGTGGGCGAAACGGTGATGGTGGGCGGGCCTGCCGTCACGGTGCCGCTCACCGATACCGGGGCGGTGAGGCTAAGCGTGCTGTGGTTGTTGGTGATGGTGCCGGTGTAGGGCGAGCCGTTTGCCAGCAGGCCCGATTTCAGGCGCACGTAGGCCGTGATATTTTGGCTGCCGGTGTAGGAGAAAGTAATGGTCGCGTTGGTCGTAGCGAACGAAGAGGAGGTAGAAATCTCGTAGTTGGTGGGGGCCGTAGCCACTACCGAGCCGGCGAAACCCGGCGCGTCGGTGATGGTCAGGACATAGTTCTGAATGCCCGAGGGGCCACTGCCTTCCGCATAAGTGAAACCACTGAGCGAAGTGGGCGCGGCCGTGAGCGTGGGCGTTACCGTCGAGCCGTACACCGGCTCATTGGCCGACGTGACAACCGCCGTGCTGCTGTTGGTGCTGGTATTGGTAACGTTGACCGGGGAGGTGCTGGTGCCGTAAGTGCTGGCCGTAGTGCCGGTCAGGCGCACATAAATGGTTTGGCCGTTGGTGGTTTGCACGGTACTGAGCGGGGCCGTTACGTTGCCGAAAAACGTGGTGTTATCCAGCGATACTTCGTAGCCGTTCGGGGCCGTTACTACTACGTCGGCGGGCAGGTTGCTACCTTTCAAGGCGTAGCTCTGGGCGGCCGAGGGCGCACCCGTGCGGGCTCCGAAGACGCTAAGCGAAGTGGGGGTAACGGTGAGGGTGGGGGAAGTGGAGGTAGCAGCAGTAGAAGTAACTGCTAGATTATCAATTGATATTTTAGGCCGCGAACCAGTGGGACTAGTTGCGGTGGATACACCGTTATGGTAATAGAACCTTATCCGGGCAGTGCTTGAGCCGGAAAACGAGGTGGGTAAGGCTACGGCAGATTTGCTACCCGTGGCCGCAACGTTGTTCGTCAGATTATTAACAGAAGCGGCAGTGAGTTCTGTAAAGGTGGTGCCATCAATTGAGGTGTACACCTTCAACGACCCGCCTCTGTTGCCCGTGCTGTTCGCTATTGCAGCATAGTCGAAGGACAAGGTGCCAGCCGTTCTGCCCGTGAAGTCTAGGAAAAGGTCAACTGCTAATGCAGTAGTATTGTCGGTAGAGCCCGTAGTGAGAAATACTAGATTAGCAGCAGAAGTGGTTTGGTCAGTGCCCTTCTGCAAACCGCCAGTAGAACTTGTAGTAAAGGCTGAAGAAGCAATAGTGGTCTTTACGCCATCGGGTATCGTACCAGTAGCAGTAGCTGCTACACTGCCAAACCTGTTTGCTCCTGAGCCACTAGTAGTGCTGGAGAAAGTAGAACCGGAAACTGTCCAGTTAGCAATATCTGTAAACGACTCTGAATAGTTGCCATTAGATAGAGGATAGGGTGAAGGCGTCTGCCCCCACCCCAGCAGCGGCAGTAGCAGCAGCCACAGACTGCCTAGCAGTATGCGGCCGGAGCGGTGGAAAAAGGTTGTAGAAGTAGTGCGCATAAGCAAAAAAGAAATTGGGTAGTGAAATGGCGTAGATGGCGCAAATTTAGTCCCAGCTAGGGGCGCTTACCAGCATCGGGGCCAATAAGTAACCATAAGATAAAGTTGGCTTTAGGGTTGGTGAGTGCGCGAAACTTGAACTATTTCTTTAGAAATTGGCCATCTGCATGATTTATGAACGGATAAAATTGTGTTATGAGGAATAAATGAAATTTAATAGACTATTGTGCCTGGAGATTCGCAACGACACAAAGTAGCAGGTATGGTTAGTGTGAAGTTTGCGTGATAACCAAGTAGTTACCAGCACAGCCGAAGGCTTTGCACAGGCCACAAAAAAAGCGCCCTCCCCCACCCGGGGGAGGGCGCTTTTCACCTAAAACCTACGTAGCGCTTACTCTTTCACGAGCTTGCGCACCACGCGGCCGGCGCTGGTGTGCAGCTCAACGAAGTAGACGCCCGCCGCCAGGCCGCGCAGCTCCACCGTGGTGGCGCCGGCCTGCGTGGTGCCGCTGAGCACCACCTGGCCCAGGGCCGAGCGCAGCACGTAGGCCGTGGGTACGTCCGTGACGAGGCGCACCTGGTCGTGGGCCGGGTTGGGCGTGAGCGCCACCTCGCCCGCGTTGCCGGCCACGACCACCACGGCCGAGTAGGCGCTGCTGCCGTCGGCATCCACCAGGCGCAAGCGGTAGTAGAGGGCCGCCGTGGGCGCGTTGCGGTCGAGGGTGGCGTAGTTGAGCGGCACGAGGCTGGTGCCGTGGGCGGCCACAGTGGCTACGTTGGCAAAGCTCAGCCCGTCGAGGCTGCGTTCGACCTCGAAGCGGGCGCTGTTTTGCTCGCTGGCCGTGGTCCAAGTGAGAGCCACGCTGCTGCCGTTGCGGGCGGCCGTGAAGCTGGTGAGCGAGACGGGCAGCGGGTTTACGCTCACGTCGGGGTTGGTGCTGGCCAGGGCGAAGTCGGAGAAGCTGGTAAAGACGCCCGAGGTCACGGTGTTGGCGGTGCTGCTGGTGTAGCCGAAGTTAACCCAGTTCGCGGCGCTGTTGGCCCGTTTGGCAATAACCACGGTGGCGGGGTTGGTTACCCGGTCGTTGGGGCCGTAGCTCAGCGTAACCGTGCCCGAGTAAGTACCGGGCGAAGTGGCGGGCGTAATCGTGAAGGAGCGCACCTTGCTCACCCGCGTGAGGGTGGTACCGTCGTTGGCAGCGGGGTTGGTGCCGTTTTGGCCAGGGTCGCCCTCAAATTGTTCGGCGCGGTAGGTGGTAGCATTGTCCTGGGCGGTCGTGTTCAGGGTAATGGGCCGGTACGCCGTGCCCTTGCCAACCGGGAAAACCACCGTGCTGGCGCCGGGGCTGGTGCTGCGTGCTAGCGGGCCATTTACAAAGCTGGCATCCAGGCCGCCGCTTACGGTAGCGCTGGCCGGCATCGTCAGCAGGTTGGTGGCATCGGTGGTAAGCTTGCCGCTGGTAAGCTGCAAGGTGCCGGGTACCATAATGGGCCGCGCCAGGGTAACGCCGGCCGCGTTGTTGATTTGCACCGTCGTAGCTGCGCCAAACGTGAGGGTGCCGCTGCCACCCCCGATAGTTTGGGCCGCCGTGCCGTTGAACTGCACCGTCTGGGTCTGGCCGCCGCTGCCAAAGACTAGCGTGCCGCCGTTGGGCAGCAGGTTGCCTTTCAGGTTGGCTCCGGCCAGGTTCACGTTGAGTGTGCCGTTGCTCATAATAAAATCGCCGCCGAAGGTGGGCGCGACGCCGCTGCTTACGCTGTTGGCCGCCGCCGTGGCGTACTCAAACGTACCGTAGGTGCGGCCACTTAACGATGGGTTGCTGGAGGCCGAGGCCACGGCGTAAACGTAGTAGCTGGTGGGCTCGAATACGGTATCCGAGCTGGGCTGGCCGACGCCGAAAGGCGCCGAGCCGCCGTACTGCTCGTAGCGCGAGCCATTGCGAAACACCACGTTATTGAGGTTGGCCGCTGCCCCCGAAGTACCAAACGGGTCGCCCGTGAAGTAAACCGTAGCCCGGCAGATGCTGCCACTCACAAACTCGATGCTGTTGACCACGCCGCCGCTCAGCAGCTGGTGGCTGGCCGTGCTGGTAGTTACGGCATCGAGCACGAGCGTGCCCGCCAGCAGCGCCGATGCCCCCGAACCCATCTGGATGGTCAGGCCCTGCTTGGTGGCGCTGGTGTTGTAAAGCGTCAGCGTCGAGCCAGCAGCCACGCTGAAATCAGGCCCCGACACCAGGTCGTTGATGGTCAGGGTAATGGCCGCGCTCTGCTGAATGGTAACGGCCGCATTGTTGCTGATGGCGAGCTGCCCAATGGTTTCGCTAGCCGTAATAACCGGCGAGCTGGCGCTGGTAAAGCGCAGCACATCGCCACTGGTCGGGGCCGAGCGGGTGGGGCTCCAGTTCGTGGCCGTCGACCAGGTGCCGTTCGCCGGCCCAATCCAGGTATATACCGTGGCTACGCTGCCCGTGGCCGTTACCAGCGCCGTGGTAGTTGTAGCGTTGTTGCCGCTGTCGTACACGGTATTGGTGAGAGTGGTGCTGTAGCTGCCGGCCGGGTTGGCGGCGGTCAGGCGCACGTAGATGGGAGTAGCCGGCAGGGCAATGCCCGCATACGTCACCGAGGCCGACTGCCCGAAAGAGGTGCCGTTGGTGGAGATTTCAAAGCCTGACCCGGCCGGCAGCGTCACCTGCACGCTGCCACCTGCGGGCAGGCCCGCGCCAGTGAGCGTATACGTCTGGGTAGCCGAGGCCGTGCCCGCTACCGTGGTGAAGCTGAGGCTGCTGGGCGAGGCCGTCAGTACGGGCGTCACCGTGAACGTGGCCGCGTTGGAAATGCCCCCCGGTGCCGGGTTCGTGACGGTGACGCTGTACGAGCCCGCCGTGGCCGGCACTGCTACGTTGCTGGCCGTCAGCTGGGTGCCCGCCGTGCCCGCCGGAAACGTGGTAGTCAGCGGCGTGCCGTTGAAGGTAATAACCGAGGCCGCGCTAAAGCCCGTGCCCGTGACCGTGAAAGTGCCGATGGTAGAGCTGGCCCCCGCCGAGTTGGGCGACAAGCTGCTGATAGTAGGCGTAGCGTTCACCACGCTGTAGCTGGCCGCCGGCGAGGTGCCGCCCCCCGGATACGACGACGTAGGCGTAGTCACCACAATAACCAGCGTACCGGCCGTGGCTACGTCGCCAGCCAGCAAATCCAGGGTTAGCTGCCCCGGCGAGGCCGCCGACACCGTGCGCGGGTTGCCGTTGACGGTGGCCGTGGTAGCCGAGCCCGCCACGCCAAACGAGTTGTTGCTGCTGTACACCGTGATGCTTGTGGGCCCGTTGCCTGCATTGACGGTGGCCGGGTTAAAGCTGCCGATAACCGGGGATGGGTTCACCGTGAGCGTACGCACCGGGCCATACCCAGTGCCGGCGCTGTTGGTAGCGTAGGCCCGGTAATAGTATGAGCCCGCCGCCAGCACCACCGCCTGGCTGAAATTGGTGGTGCCGCCGCTCATGGCTACCGGCGTATCGGCCAGGGTAGGCGTAGCGTTGGTGGTGCTATACACCACGCCGTAGCTGCTGACAGAAGCGCCGCCCGTATTCGTGACGTTGCCGCCCAGGGTGGCCCCGGTATTGGTGTAGGCGCTGGCCGCAGCCGTGGTGAGGGTGGGCACCACCGGGCCGGTGACGGTGCCGCTCACGGTCACGTTTTTGGTAGTAGCCCCGCCGCCATTTACCGCCACAGTTTCACCGTTGTAGCTGGAGCTGCTGGTGGCCAGGCCGGCTTTCAGGCGCACATACACCGGGGTAGGGGCCAGTGTGCCGCCCGTTGCATTAGCAATGGTAGCGGTTGGGCCAAAGGTGGTGTTGTCGGCCGACACCTCATAATCGGTGGAGCCGGTAATGGCGAGGTTGCCGGCCGTCAGGTTGTTGCCGCTCACGTTGAAGCTCTGGGAAGCGGAAGGCCCGTTGCCCTGCACGTAGGTGAAACCGGTGAGTGTAGCAGGCGTAGTAGTAAGCATCGGGCCGCAGGCCATCGTAACCGACGCGTTGCGCGGCGCGGGCGTTGCCATGGTGAAGTCAGCGCCGTTTTGGTTGGTATCGCTGCACCCTGTGCCGGAAGGCCCCCGAAAAATAGCCCTCACATTGGATGGTGGGGAAGGGGCCGCTGCCGTGCCTTCGTAGACGTTTGCGCTCCCGTAACCCACAAAATCAACCACATTGCTGGCACCTGGGCCGCTTACCGCCGTGCCATCGTTGGCCAAAGCCACTTTGCCATCGCCGGCGGCCATGTTGATACCAGTATTGGTGGCATCGGGCGTTGGAAGCGGTGCTCCTACAGCAGCGTTGCTGCTGTTCAGCATAATCAGGTAGTACCCACCAGCCGGCACCGTGGCCGTCAGAGAAATACTGCTCGTGGTACCAATGCTGAATGACCCGGTTTGGCCTGTATACTGCAACGTCCAGTTCGTCATCACAACCGACGAAGAGCTGATGTTGTGCAACTCTACAAAGTCATTCTGATAGGTGGCGTTGCTGTTGCCGCCGCCGCCGTATACCTGGCTGATGACCATGGTGGTACTTTGTGCCCACCCCAGCAGTGGTAACAACAGCAGGCACAGGCTACTTAGCAGCGCCCGGCCGGAGCGGTAAAAGAAGGGTAGAAGTGTTGCACGCATAAGCTGAAAATAAAAGAGGAGGAACAAGTAAGTTCTTCAAATATACTCAGCGAGTAGGTGGGAAAGAAGCTGAGAATTGAGAAGTTAACGAAAAAATAATCCCAGCTTATTTCGCTGAATGCAGGTTGATATATTTCACCTGAATAACTCAGCAGTTGGCCGGAAATAATCGGGTGTTTACCGAAGCTGGCAACCTCCGGCGGAGTCGGCGGTTAGCAATCCATCCTCACTCTTGTAGCCGGTCCGGCCCCAGCCCCGCTGTTACTTTTGCCGCCTATGCCCCGTCTTGCTCCGCTTGTTTATGGCCTTTATGCGTGGGTTCCGGCCTACGGCTACCGCTACCTGCACCCTGCCAACCGCCGCTCCTTCGAACTGCTGGAGCCGGTGGGCAAGGTGTTCGAACGCATCAGCTCCGCCTCCGACGACGACTCCGACTGGATAACCCTGCGCTACGATGAGCAGCAGTTTCTCGTCAGCCCCGAGTTGTTCAAAGAGCTGTACCAGAAGCCCGCCTTCAGCTTCGGCGACCTAGTGGAGGAAGCTACTCCCGCCTCCGGCCAGCCCCCGCACCAAGGCCTCATCTCCGACGTATTCTGGAACGAGCGCCTCGAACGCGCCACCTTCCAGTTAGTTGAGCGCAAGCGCAAGCTGCCCCGCGTGTTCGAGGCCGAGGAGCTGCGGGCCGTGTAACACCAAGCTCCAGCTTGGTGAGTCGTTGGCGCCGGGCGAACGACTTGTTCTGCAACCTGACTCACCCAACTGGAGCTTGGTGTTACTTGTTCTATGCCTGCCAAACGCAAAACCTCCTGGCTTACTGGTGCGAAATATGGCGTGGGCGCTTTCGTGGCCTGGGTGCTGCTGCACATGCTGCTCAGCACCCTGGATGGCCTGCGCGACCAGGGGCAGCGGGCCGACGTAGGGGTAATTCTGGGCAACAAAGTCAACGAGGACGGCACCTTATCCGAGCGCTTGCGGCAGCGGCTTGGCTGCGGCCTGCGCCTCTACCGGCAGGGCTGCGTGCGGCGGCTGCTGGTGAGCGGGGGGCTGGGCAAGGAGGGGTTTGCGGAGGGCAGTAAAATGCGCGACTACTTGCGGGCGCAGGGCGTGCCCGATTCGGTAATTACCGTGGATAATAAGGGAAACACCACCCGGCAAACCGCCCGGAATGCGTGGCGGTTAAAAAACGAGCTGCGAGTCAAAAGTGTACTGGTTGTTTCGCAATTCTACCACCTCACGCGCACCAAGATGCTGTTTCGGCAAGTGGGCTTTGAGCAGGTGAGCGGCGTAAGCCCACGCTATTCTGAGTGGCGCGATGCCTACTCGCTGCTACGCGAATTCGGGGCGTACTACACCGAGCTGCTTTTTTAACTTGGTGCGGGTAGTAGCTTTTTTTGCGCCCCGCCGTACCAATAGGCTCCAGCTTACTTCCTACCCGCTCCATGCCTGCTCCCGACCAGTATGCCAGCTCCGCTTTGCCCGTGTACCACACCGAGCAGGAATTGCTAGAACAATTTGCGGCCATCGGCTTCGAAAAGCAGTTGGACCTAGGCGAGGTTATCGGCGAAAGAAACTGGAACGTCGACCTGACCACCAGCGAAATCAGCTTCGGCGACGGCTTCACGTTTGCGATGCAGGCACTGGGCACGTTTTCGCGCGAGTCTGACACCTGGCTTTGGGCCTGGGCCAACACCCAAACCCCCTTCACCGAGGCCGGCACCCGGCAGGCCCGACAACTGCGGCAATACGGCGAAGCAAACGGCATTGCCCTGCTGGCAAACCCCGACTGCGAAGCCACTGCTGGTGACCTGCACCGCCTGGGCCTTATCGCCGTGGGCTTCTTCAACGCCAGCGGCTACTACCTGGCCGACTACGGCCAGGGCATCATGCTCCTGACGCTGACCAGCCCGCAGCTGGAAGCCGCCCGCCGGGAAAACGACTACCGGGTTTTTCGCGTTTTTTCCGAAGTTATTTCGCAGTTTGAGATGCGCCACCAGCCCGCCCTGGCTGCGTACCTGCAAGCTAAAGGATACGAAGTATCAACCAACCCCCATACCCTTACGGCTACCAAAAACGGCAACACCGTCACTGCCTCTTTCGACGAACTGGGCCGCCTCACCAAGCTAGGTGGCCAGCCCGGCCAGGCAGCACCGGGGCAATGAGCCCGCCCAAACCCAGCGGCGCGCCGTCCCGGGCAGAATGGCTTTGGTCGGCGAAAAAGCAGCTATAGTCTACTACAAAGCAAAAAACCCACGGGCCGCCGCCATTTTTGAACCAGTATTCTCACTGGTTTCTAATGCTCTCCCGCAAAGAATTTATCCGCCGCCTGGCCCTGGGCACGGCCGTGGCCCCGCTGTTGTTGCAGCAGCTGGGCTGCTCCTCCGATAGCACTACCACCACCACCCACGCCGCCGACTCAGCGAGGCGGCCCGGCCCGCCGCCTGGTGGCCCCGGTGGTCCGCCTCCCGGTGGCCCTGGTGGCCCGCCGCCTGGTGGCCCCGGTGGGCCCCCGCCTGGTGGTGGCCCTGGTGACCCGCCGCCGCGCCATCGGGCGGCCGCGCCCGGCCCCACCGGCCACGCGCCCGATGGCAGTGCCTGCTACTCCAGCCCCGAGCTGGAAGAAGGGCCCTTTCCCTTCGACCTGAACGGCAACGGGGCCATGCTGCGCCGCAATATCAGCGAAAAGCGCCCCGGCATTCCGTTCCAGTTCACCCTCACGCTGGTAAATACCCGGCAGGGCTGCGCCGCCATCGCCGGGGCCCGCGTCGACGTGTGGCACTGCGACGCCGACGGCTACTACTCCGAGTTCAACGAGCGCGGCTACCTCGGCAACCGCGACCTCACCAACCAAACCTTCTGCCGGGGCATCCAGCGCACTGATGCCCACGGCCAGGTTACGTTCGAAACCATCTACCCCGGCTGGTACGAGGGCCGCGTCACGCACATCCACTTCGAGGTATTTATTGGCAAGAAGCTCGTGCTCACCAGCCAGGTTGCCTTCCCCGATGCCCTCAATGCAGCCGTGTACGCCCAGCCGCCCTACAACCAGCACGGCAAAAACACCAGCATCGCCCGCAACGCCGCCGACCACGTCTTCAACGAGTCGGCCACGGTACTCACCCACACGCTGTTCAACGTGGTGCCGAACGCCGCCACCGACGGCTATACCGGCACCTTCACGGTAGGCGTAGCGGGATGAGAGTTGCGCGGTAAGGCGCTACTTTAGCGGCCGTTTACTTTGCCCTGCAAGCGTCCCATCTTCCCCTATATGAAACAAATTTTCGCGTCCCTCCTTTTTTGCTTACTAGCAGCGCCCTGCTTCGGCCAGTCACAGCTAGCCATGAATATGCAAGCCGATGCCGACTACCAAAAAGCCGATAAAGAGCTGAACGTCACCTACCAGAAGATTCTGAAAGAATACCAGGCCAAAACGACTTTCATCCAAAACCTGAAAGTCGCCCAAAAGCTCTGGATACAGTTTCGCGACGCGGAAGTGAAAGCCAAATACCCCGACGCCGCCCAGGAATACGGCAGCGTTTTCCCCACCTGCTGGTCGCAGGAAATGGCCGACCTGACCAGAGCGCGCACCAAACACCTGAAAATCTGGCTCACCGGCATCCGCGAAGGCGATGTGTGCGCTGGCTCGGTAAAAACAGTGGAGACCAAATAAGCAAAGCCCCGGAAGCAGCAGCTTCTGAGGCTCTTTGTTGGATAGCTTTCCCGCCGAGGTTCGCAGAAAGGATTGTTTAGAGCGGTTTGCGCAGCAGTGTACAAGCGGATGTAGAGACGCATCTTTGCGTCTCGGCGTTGTTTAGGTATTTATTATCAAGTCGTTCAACGCCGAGACGCAAAGATGCGTCTCTACACTGCTGCGCAAACCGCTCTAAGCAATCCTTTCCGCGAACCTCGGCGGGAAAGCTCAAGGCTGGTTTACCGATGCAAGTGCCAGCGGCCGGAGTTGCCGATACAGCAGGTGGCCGATGCGGGTGTGTCCGGCCGCGCTTACGTAGATGCCATCGGGGAAGAACAAGGGTGCGCCGGCCGCATCAGTTTCGCCTAGCACAGCCAAATAGTCGAGGCCGTGCTGGTCGGCAAAAGCCAGGTAATGCGCGTGCAACTGCTGCGAAAGGCGGTTTTCCTCCGAGGCGCAGGGCCGCGACACTGGTCCAATCAGAAGCAGCCGGATGCCTTCGCGGTGGCAGAAACCGGCCAGGGCCAGTACCAGCGCATCGTATTGGCGCAGGGCGCGGTGCCGGTTACCGAGCCAGGCTCCCACCCGCAGGTTGAGCTGGCGCAGGGCACGGCGCAGGCTCGTTTCGGGCGGGGGAGCTGGCGCTGGCTGCGGGCGCGCCGAGAGGGTGTAGCGCTCCGGCTGGCCCGGCGCGCCCCAGGGCAGATTGAGCGAGTGGCGCACCTGCTGCCGGGCATTGAGGTAGCGGTAGTAAAATTTGGCGAGCCGCATCACGGGCTCGGCCCGCACATGAAACAGCAGCACCTGCGTAGGCTGCCGGGCGTGGGCCGCCGCTACTTTAGCCAGGCAATTGCTGAGCCGCTCGTAGCGAACTATTGCCAGCTCGGGCCACTGGCCGCCGCAGTCGGGGGCCAGGAGCGCCCGCAAGGTATCATGGTAAAATTGGCCGGGCGCGATATTATGCTGCACTGGAAAGCAGCCACCCACAATAGTCAGGTGCATAGCGGGTTATAAAAGCAGCCGCTGAGCGGCCGCATATTCGTGCGGACTAATGAGGCGGCGTTGGGCATCGACGGCAAACGCCCGGTTGCCTGCCCGGGCCTGCTCAAAGCTGTGGGCCAGGCAGTGGGCGCACTCCGGTGCCTGGCCCACCGCCAGGGTTGGCAAGGGGTCGGCAGCCGCCTGCTGGCAGGCCAGGGTTTGGCTCAGGCATAGCGTAAGCTGGCCCACAACGCTGGGCAAAGTGCGTAGCCGGCGCAACACCGCTTGGAACAGCGCCGCATCGGCCAGCTGAAGCACGGGCGAGTTAATGAGTTGCTTGCCCGCCGCCCGCAGGTGGGCATCCAGCTCCGCCAGCCATTCCCAATACCGGCTGGAATCCTGGTGGAAGAAGGGAAAATGCCCGCAGCTCAGGTTATAGTCGCAGTGCCCGAATGCTACTAGGCCCAGCCTTGGGTCGCGCAGGTGCAGCAACGCGGGTAGCGCCGCCATTCCCGCCCGCGTTTCTACTACGGCCACCAGGTGGCGCACCGCTACGGGCAACTCCCGGAGCACCTGGGCCAGTACATCCGGGTGCTCGACTTTGGGCACGAAAACGGTGTGCAGGTCCGGGCCACCCCGCAGGGCTCGCAGGTCGGCGAGGTAGTGGGTCGTGCCGGGCGCATTGAGGCGGATGCCAACCTGGCCCGCGTCGAGGCCGGCTACCCGCAAAAGCTGGCGTACCTGGCGACGCTGGGCTTTTTTCAGCGCCAGCGTAGCAGCCGCGTCAGAAGCCTCAACGCTGTCCTCAAAGTCGAAGCAAACGACCCCTCCCGCCGCAATAATGGTGCGGTAATAGGGCAGAAACCCGGTTCGTTGCAACCGGGCGAAATGGTAAGGGCGAATAGATTTCATACCGAAAGTCGTAAGAATCCAGGCTACTTACTGCGTACCATTTCGACGCTGCGCGAAGCGTCGAAACCGGCACCGCGCCGCTTGGTGTAATTCCCCAGTCGCAAGCTTTGCCGTGCAGCAATACGCCAAGCTACGACCAAGCGCTACATAGCAGCAGCTACACTGACCGAACCATCCAAATCTGACAGCCGAAATGCCCGCTGTTGCCCAGCGAGGCCGGCAGGTACGCAAAGCCCAGCTTCTCATAAAGCGGAATAGCCTGCGTCAGCTCGGCGGTGGTTTCGAGGTACACGCGGGCGTAGCCGGCCGCCCGCGCCGCCTGCAGGCAGTGCTCGATGAGGGCGCGGCCCACGCCCCGGCCCCGGGCGGTGGGCAGCAGGTAGAGCTTCACCAGCTCCACGGTATCGGGCGGCAGGCCTGCGGTGGGGAAAATGCCGCCGCCGCCCAGCACGGCGCCGGCCTCCTCGGCCACGAAATAGACACTGCCAGCGGCCCGGAAAAGCTCGTGCAGGTGGTCGGTACTGGCATCGTAATAGGCAGTGCCGGGCTTGGCCGCGCCAAACTCGGTGAGCGTGGCGCGGATGATACGGGCGAGCGCCGCGTCGTCAGCGGGCGCGATGGGGCGGAGGGTTATGTCAGGCATTTTTATCGCCCTCCGCGTACAACCCCACCCCCGGCCCCTACCCTACGGGAGAGGGGAGCCTGAAGGTTGAGAAGCAAGCAAAAAGCCATCTGTGATAGTATAAGAAACCATCTGCGCCGCCGTGACTCCCCTCCTCCGCAGGGGGTAGGGGCAAGGGGGCCGGGGGTGGGGCTGCACACAGAACGTATCAACTCTGGGGGCCGGGGGTGGGGCTGTACGCGGAGGGCGATAAAAGCTATTTCAGCAATTCGTGCAGCACGGTTTGCATTGAAAACGTGCGGTTGCCCGCCTCCCGAATAATGAGCGAATTAGCCGAATCGAGCACGGCGTCGGATACTTCCACGTTGCGGCGCACGGGCAGGCAGTGCAGAAAGCCGGCGTCATTGGTGCGGGCCAGGTGGTCGGGCGTAAGCATCCAGGCGGGGTCGTCGGTCAGGATTTGGCCGTAGCTGTGGTAGCTGCTCCAGCTTTTGGCCTGCACGTAGTCGGCGCCTGCCAGCGCTTTGCGCTGGTCGTACTCGATAGTCGCGCCCTTCGTGAATTTGGGGTCCAGCTCGTAGCCTTCGGGGTGCGTGATGACAAAATCCACCCAGTCGATTTCCGAAAACCAGTCGGCAAACGAATTGGGCACGCACTGCGGCAGCGCCCGTACGTGCGGGGCCCAGGTGAGCACCACTTTCACGCGCTCCTTGCGTTTGGTTTCGGCCACCGTAATCAAATCGGCAAACGACTGCAACGGGTGTAGCGTGGCGCTTTCCAGGCTGATAACCGGCACCGTGGCGTAGTGCAGAATCTTGGTCAGCACCGGCTCGTTGTAGTCCTCCGCCCGGTCCTTGAGCCCCGGAAAGGTGCGCACGCCCAGCACATCGCAATACTGGCTCATCACGGCGATGGCGTCCTTGATGTGCTCCTGCGTCGAGCCATTCATCACGGCCCCGTCGGCCATTTCCAGCGTCCAGGAGTCGGCCCCGGCATTGAGCACCCAGGCTTGAGCCCCCAGGTTGTACGCCGCCTTGAGGCTGCTGAGCCGGGTGCGCAAACTCGGGTTGAAGAATATCAGCCCCACGGTTTTATTCCGGCCAACGTGCTGGTAGCCATAGGGATTTTGCTTGATTTCGAGGGCTTGCGCGAGTAGGGCGCGGTAGTCGCCGGCATCGGCGAAGGAAAGGAAGTTTTTCATGGAGTGTAGCGCGGGCTTGGTAGTTCGCTAGTAATAAAATCCGCTTTATTCGCTTTTTGCGTCGGTATAAAGTTGAATTTCAGCTTCCAGGAAGGTCGCAATCTCCGTTCGCAACGGATGGTCTTGCCGAAACAATAAGCCGCCCACGATGGCTGGTTCGCCCGCTATTATAGCAATAGGCAACTGCTGAAACTCTGCGGCCCGGTCATGTGCCAGCCGCCACTTGGTAAACAGGCGTTGCCGGAAGTACTGCCGGCCATCGCCCGACTCGCAAATGAAAAGCAGCACGTTCTCAGGGTAAGTGTCGAAGAAGCGCTGAACCAAATGCAGCAACGTAGCGATAATGCGGCCATCGGCTGGCCCGGCCGTATTCTCTGGAAAAAAAGAAAAATCAAACACGAGGCCCGCCAACTGAAAATCAGCCGGTAAAGGCATTTCCAGAAAGCGGGCCGAATAATGAAGGATATGGTCGGTAGTGAAGCGAAAAACGTCGTCCACTACCGTAACCGGATACGGCTCAGACATCAAACGACAGCAACGTATAGCCCTGCTGTTTCAAGCGAGCCACCTCGCCGCGCTTGATAGCCATATCCGCTTCCTGCTTCATGCGCAGCGCCGTGCCGATAAAGCCCGCTTTGGCAGTGGCTTTCGGGGACGTTTTGGGTTTGTTCGGTATCGTTGCCATTGTAAGCTCGTTCTTAATCTAGGCAAACCGGCAATTATACCGGGAAGTTTTCGTCGGCTAGAAAGCGCATCAGGCGGCCTGTTGTGCGTTCGCGGGGTAGGAGCGCGTATCGGCGCAGCTACTCGTTGGTGAAGGCGAAAACGGCCTGTAGATGCGCCAGCGCAAGCCCCGGATAGTTATCGCACAACTCCTGCACCGACCACCCGCTAGCCAGCCGCTCCAACAGAAACTCCACGCTAAGGCGCGTACCCTTCAACGCCGGCTTGCCGCCCAGAATCTGCGCGTCGCTGCTAATAAATGTCTGCCAGGTCATGAGTTCAAAGATAAGCAGTCGATTGGTAATACCCCCGGCATTCCTGCGCACCGAGGGCTTCTAGCGGTTTCAGGGGTAGCCGGGTGGTGGGGTGGGAGGAGAGTGCGTTAGAGCGAAGGCAGCTTGTGCGAAGAGCTTATATTTGCACCATCCCCTTGCTCTCAAGTAGTATGGCCAAAATAACCTTAATCGCGACTACTAAGGATGCTCCTGCATCTAGTGATTTAATGCCTGGTCAAACACACCAGTTGGACATAGAAACCTTCTCGGATACTTCTAGAATTTATGTTGCCATAAGCGCTGAGGTTTTGAACAGCGCCAAAAGAGTTAGTGATTATACATATGGTGGTGAAATAAGGACTTATTCCAGCGCCGTGGCTTTTATGAAAGATTGGACGAATATTAAAACGGAGTAAAACGATGAGTACAAAATTGATGAACTGCTTTAGATATTTTGCTTGGTTGATAGCTGTACTTGTGCTTGCAATATTATGTCAATTCTGCAAAAATCAAAATGCAGATGACGCTTCAAATGACGGAACTATAGAAGCGTTAGATGTGAAAAATGGATTTAAGGATGCAAAATTTGGTATGCCAATTGTAGCTTTTGATGGCTTGATACCTGATTCTGATAACAAGCCAGATGAGTCGCATCAATCCTACACGGTTTCACACGAAAACGGATTTTTGGGTGATATTCCCTTATCACTTTTGAAATATACCTTTTACAAAGGTAAATTAATATCAATTGAATATCGAGTTGAGGGCGAAGAGAACATGTCAAAACTAACGCGAGCCTTGGAGACTGCTTATGGCCCTGGAAAAGATGCTATACTAGGTGCTGTATGGGAAGGTAAGAACGTGTCAATGAGCACAATGAGATTTGAGGAATTAGGTAGCGGTAAAAAATATTTTCGAGTTGATATGTCTAGCCAGGAAATGTATAGGCAAAACAGAGAAGCTAGAATAAGAGCACGTCAGTTAGAGGATAAAAGAAACGCGCAGGACTTATAATATCATTAGTTGATATATAAAACGACAACTTTTAAGAAATACCGTTTCTGTGTCGACTATTAATTACCCCGCCTTATACTCGTTCCAGCTCTTTATCTTCAAATCCCCCATTTCCAGCTCGCAAAACGCATCGATAAACGCGCTTGCCAGCCGGGCATTCGTTAGCAGCGGGATGTTGAAATCCACGGACGTGCGGCGGATTTTGTAGTCGTTATCCAGCTCGCCTTTCGTCAGGTTTTTTGGGATGTTGATGACCAGCTCGATTTTCTTCGCTCGCAGGTAGTCCAGCACGTTGGGCTGCTCCGCGCTGTCGGGCCAGTGCAGCAGCGTGGTAGCGATGCCGCTGTCGCTGAAGAACTTGTGCGTACCCTCCGTGGCGTAGAGCGTGAAGCCGCGCTCGGCCAGGCGCTGCGCCACCGGCAGCAACGTTACCTTGGACGCGATGGGGCCGCCCGAAATCAGCACCGAGTTTTGGGGGATGCGGTAGCCCACCGACAGCATGGATTTGAGCAGCGCCTCGGCGGCGGTGTCGCCCAGGCAGCCTACCTCGCCGGTCGAGGACATGTCCACGGTCAGCACCGGGTCGGCCCCGGCCAGACGCGTGAACGAGAACTGCGACGCCTTGACGCCCACGAACTTAGCATCATACACCAGCTCGCTCGCGTCGCGCTCCACGGGCAGGCCGAGCAGGATTTTGGTGGCCTTTTTAATCAGGTTGTTGCCCGATACCTTCGACACGAACGGGAAGCTGCGCGAGGCGCGGATGTTGCACTCGATTACCTTGAGGTCGTTGTTTTTGCCCAGAAACTGGATGTTGAACGGCCCGCTGATTTCGTAGCGCCGCGCTATTTTTTCGGCAATGGCCTTGAGGCGGCGCACCGTTTCCACGTACACCTTTTGGGGCGGGTAATACATGGTGGCATCGCCCGAATGCACGCCCGCAAACTCGACGTGCTCCGAAATAGCGTAGCTAACGATTTCGCCGTGGTCGGCCACCGCATCCAGCTCAATTTCCTTGGCTTCCTGAATAAATTCGGACACCACCACCGGGTATTCGGAGCTTACTTCCTTCGCCAATTTCAAAAACGTTTCCAACTCATAGTTATTGGAAACCACGTTCATCGCCGCGCCCGACAGCACGTAGCTCGGCCGGATAAGCACTGGGAAACCCACCTGCTGCACAAATTCAAACACACCTTCCAGCGTCGATAATTCGCTCCAGCGCGGCTGCGCAATTCCCAGCTCATCCATGATACGTGAGAATTTATGGCGGTTTTCGGCCTCGTCGATATGCGCGGGCGAAGTGCCCAGCACCGGCACGTTTTCCTGGTGCAGGCGCATGGCTAAGTTGTTGGGAATCTGGCCGCCCGTGGAGAGAATAACCCCGCCCGGCTGCTCAAAATCCAGAATATCCATCACCCGCTCAAACGACAATTCCTCGAAATATAACCGGTCGCTCACATCGTAATCGGTCGAAACGGTTTCGGGGTTATAATTAATGACAATCGTTTTGTAGCCTTCCTCGGCGGCGGTCTGAATGGCGTTCACGCCGCACCAGTCAAACTCCACGCTGCTGCCGATGCGGTACACACCCGACCCCAGCACGGCCACCGCCTTAGCGGTTTCCGGCTGCAAGTCGTTTTCGGTGCCGTGGTAGGTGAGGTAGAGGTAGTTCGTTTTGGCCGGAAACTCGGCCGCCAGCGTATCTATCTGCTTCACCACCGGCACGATACCCAGCTGCTTGCGTAGCGCCCGCACCCGCAGCTCACTGGCGCGCAAGTCGTGTTCGCCGTAGAATTTCGCCGCCAGCTGCTGGTCCGAAAAGCCCAGTTTCTTGGCTTCGGCCAGCAGCGCCGTAGCGGGCGCGGTGCCGTCGCCGAGTGGCAGCAGCCGCTGGCCCAGCTCGAAAATCGTGCTCAGCCGCTGCAAAAACCACAGGTCTATTTTGGTTAGCTCATGGATTTGCGCGATGGTATAGCCCAGCTCAAACGCCTGGTTGATGGCAAATATGCGCTCCTCGTTCGGGTCGCTCAGCAGCTTATCCACCTCCGCGCTGGTTACGGCCGCTTCGGGGCGGTTGGCCACGAAGCCGCGCCGGCCGGTATCCAGCATCCGCAGGCCCTTCTGAATGGCTTCCTCAAACGAGCGGCCAATGGCCATCACCTCGCCTACGCTCTTCATGCTCGACCCAATCTGCCGCGTCACGCCGTCGAATTTGCCCAAATCCCAGCGCGGCAATTTCACCACCACGTAGTCGAGCGCCGGCTCAAAAAGCGCTGACGTTGTTTGCGTTACGCTGTTCTTCACCTCAAACAGCCCGTAGCCCAGCGCCAGCTTGGCCGCCACAAACGCCAGCGGGTAGCCCGTGGCCTTCGAGGCCAGCGCCGACGAGCGCGACAGCCGCGCATTCACCTCAATCACGCGGTAATCCTCCGAAACCGGGTCGAGCGCGTACTGAATATTGCACTCGCCCACAATGCCCAAATGCCGGATGGTCTTGATGCCAATCGAGCGCAGCTTGTGGTACTCGCGGTTGCTGAGCGTCTGCGACGGGGCCACCACAATGCTCTCGCCGGTATGAATCCCGATGGGGTCGAAGTTCTCCATGTTGCAGACCGTGACGCAGTTATCGTAGCAGTCGCGCACCACTTCATACTCCACTTCCTTCCAGCCCTTCAGCGACTCTTCCACCAAAATCTGGTCGGAAGTCGCAAAGGCGCGCTCCGCCAGCGCCCGCAGCTCGGCCTCGTTGTTGGCAAAGCCGCTGCCCAGCCCGCCCAGCGCAAACGCCGCCCGGATAATCAGCGGAAACCCAATTTCCAGGCCCGCCGCCAGCGCGTCGTCCATGGTAGTAACGGCCCGGCTGCGGGCCGTTTTCACGTCAATCTCATTGAGCTTGTCAATGAAAATATCCCGGTCCTCGGTGTCGATAATCGACTGCACCGGCGTACCCAGCACGCGCACGTTGTACTTGTCGAAAATATTATTCCGGTAAAGCTGCACCGCGCAGTTCAGCGCCGTTTGCCCCCCAAACGCCACCAGAATGCCGTCGGGTTTTTCCTTCTTAATTACCTCCTCCACAAAATACGGCGTGACGGGCAAAAAATACACGTCATCCGCAATATTGTCCGACGTTTGCACGGTGGCAATATTGGGGTTAATCAAAATGGTGCGGATACCTTCCTCCTTCAGCGCCTTCAGCGCCTGCGAGCCGGAATAGTCAAATTCGCCCGCCTCGCCGATTTTCAGCGCGCCGGAACCGAGAACCAGTACTTTCTTGATGTCTTTCATTGGTTGCTTAAAACCTTCTCTGTGAGAAGGAAGCGGATGTAAAATGGAATAATATTGTAACGTTAGAACGTCAAAACGCCAGGCGGTCATGCTGAACGCAGTGAAGCATCTCTACCGCTTCATCCGAGCCGTTCACTGAAGCGGTAGAGATGCTTCACTGCGTTCAGCATGACCGCCTTTTTCGGGTAAATTATCAGCCTGCCCAATTCTCTAAATCAATTATTTCCCACGTAGGATTAAACTCACTGATTAGCGCGTCTTTCTTGCGTCGCGTCCAGCCTTTCAATTGCTTTTCCCGCGCTATAGCTTGCGTAGCATCGGGACATATTTCGAAATACACTAGCAAATCCGTCTGGTACCGCCCGGTGAATTTACTGGCATCACCG
Organism: Janthinobacterium lividum; assembly: GCA_050954465.1. Classification (GTDB taxonomy): domain Bacteria; phylum Bacteroidota; class Bacteroidia; order Cytophagales; family Hymenobacteraceae; genus Hymenobacter. The sequence goes on along the minus strand of JBPBPU010000142.1, from coordinate 31,698 downwards.
CGCCCGCTGCTATGCTCGTAGAGTCGTCGCGTGAGGTCGTTGGTAACGCCGATGTAAAGGACGGTTTTAGTTGTGTTGGTCAGGATGTAGACGTACATGCAAGTGAATTTAAGAACGTCATGCTGAGCTTGTCGAAGCATCTCTACCGCACTGGCTCAGGGTACTTTTGCCGGATTTCAGCGCAGACATGAATTTTACCATTCATGTCTGTCAGTTGTGGCTGGCAGCGAATATCTACAACGTCCATTCTGTTGCCTAGAAGCTCTACAGAGAGTCTGTATGATTCGACAGCTTCGACAGGAATGTTTTCGCGCTGAAGTATATTAAAAAACTGCTCACGAAAATCAGAAAGCGATTCTTCAACTGCTAGGTTTTGAATTGGATGGACTTTTGCATTTAGCACATCTAACTCTAAGTGGGACAACTCGTTCGTCAGAGCTAACCGATGCAATACGGTACAGGTATATTCTTGCCCGATGTGGCCTAGGGTGCTAAAATACGAGTGTGCTGCATTATGACCAATCGACTTAAGTTTTTTAAGTTTCATTGCAGTCGAGCGTTGATGTTCAAATGAAAGCAAAACATTGCAAAGAAGCGGTAGAGATGCTTCGACTGCGCTGCGCTCCGCTCAGCATGACGTTCTTGTTTATTCCTGCTTACCCGCCTTATACTTCTCCACCGAAGCCAGAAAGTCGTCAAACAGATACTCGGTATCCACTGGCCCGCCGGCGGCTTCGGGGTGAAACTGCACCGCGAAGAACGGCTTGGTTTTGTGGCGGATACCCTCGCAGGTGCCGTCGTTCAGGTTCTCGAACAAGCCTTCCCAGTCGGCGGGCAGGTGCTGCATATCCACCGCGAAACCGTGGTTTTGCGAGGTCACGTAGCACTTGTTGGTGCCAAGTTGGCGCACGGGCTGGTTGTGGCTGCGGTGGCCGTATTTCAGCTTGTAGGTGCTGCCGCCGCAGGCCAGGCCCATGAGCTGAATACCCAGGCAGATGCCAAAAATCGGCTTGTCGCCGGCCAGCGCGGTGCGCAGGTGGGCAATGGTTTCGGCGCACACCGTGGGGTCGCCGGGGCCGTTGCTCAGGAACAGGCCGTCGTAGTCGAGCTGGTTGAAATCGTAGTCCCACGGCACGCGGGTTAGCTCCACGTCGCGTTCCAGCAGGCAGCGGATGATGTTGTTTTTCACGCCGCAGTCTACCAGCACGATTTTGTGCCGGCCCGTGCCGTAGCGCTTCACGCCGTCCACGCTCACCTGTGCCACCAGGTTGTCCTCGTTAGGGTCGTGCAGGGGCACGTCGTGGTCGGGCGTGACGATTTTGCCCAGCATCGCGCCTTCTTCGCGTAGCTTCTTGGTTAGCAGGCGCGTATCCACGTCGTAGATGCCGGGAATATCGTGCGCGGCCAGCCACTCGCTCAGGCTTTGCGAGGCGTTCCAGTGGTTGTATTCGTCGGAGTAGTACGACACCACCAGCCCGGCAATATGCACCTGGCTCGATTCGAGGGCGCTCGAAATATCCAACTCAATCTGCTCCTGCGGCACCCCGTAGTTGCCCACCATCGGGTAGGTGAGCACCAGAATCTGGCCCCGAAACGAGGGGTCGGTCAGGTTCTCCGGGTAGCCCGTCATGGCCGTGCTGAACACCACTTCGCCCGCCGACGCCGTGTAAGCGCCAAACGACTTGCCTTCCAATTCGGTGCCGTCGGCGAGGACTAGTTTTACTGGTTGATTCATTGTTCTAACGGTGCGCCTCACCCCCCGGCCCCCTCTCCGAAAAGGAGAGGGGGAGACACGGCGATTGGGGATATGGCGCTTTTTATAAGTTTACTTTGATGGTGGCTAGTACGCGGCGGGGTAAGTGCAGGGCTTGCTCGTTGGAGAAGCGTAGGACGCGGTAGCCTAATTCGTTTAGGTAAGCGGTACGGCCGTGGTCGTAGTCGATTTGGTCAGGTTCGAGATGTCCGGCTCCATCCAGTTCTACAATTAATTTATGCGAGAAGCACATGAAATCCACGATGTAAGGGTCGATACTGTGCTGGCGGCGGAATTTTACGCCGAGTTGGTTGCCGCGCAGTAGTTCCCACAGCTTTGCTTCGGCCGGGGTGGGTTCGTGGCGCATACCCTTTGCCCGTTCTTTCAACTCCAGTCTGGCATACTGCTTTTTATCGGCCGTAAAGACTTTGTCCTGTGGCAAGTACGGGTCGGTGGAGTCCATATCGTGTGGGGGGCACCTTACCCCCAGCCGCATCTGCTTTAAGCGCAGAGTCTCCAAAAAGGAGAGGGGAGCTATAGTGGTGTTGGTATGAAAAAAGCTAGAGCTAAAAACTAGAAACTAGTCCCCCCTCTCCTTTTCGGAGAGGGGGCTAGGGGGTGAGGCGCAACGTCCGCGCCGGCTCCAGCGCGTACAGCGCCTGCAAAAACCGGTCGGCCTCGGCCTTGGTGATATTGAGCGGTGGCAACAGGCGCAGCACGTTGGGGTCGCTGGCGTTGCCCACAAAAATGTGGTGCTCCGTCAGCAGCTTGTCGCGGATTTCCTTTACCGGGAAATCGTATTTTACCCCAATCATCAGCCCCCGGCCGCGCACGAGGATGGCCTGGCTGTGGGCGCGCAGCTCCTGCATGAGGTAGTCGCCTAGCTCGGCGGCGTGCGCCACCAGGTTTTCCTGCTCTACTACTTCCAGCACCGCCAGCCCCGCCGCGCAGGCCAGGTGGTTGCCGCCGAAGGTGGTGCCCAGCAGGCCGTAGGATGCCTGGAAGTCGGGCGAAATCAGCACGCCACCAATGGGGAAGCCGTTGCCCATGCCCTTGGCCGTGGTGATGATGCCCGGCCGGATGCCCGCGTGCTGGTGCGCAAAAAACTTCCCGCTGCGGCCGTAGCCGCTCTGCACCTCGTCGGCAATGAGTACCACGCCGTGCTGCGCGCACAGCGCCGCCAACCCTTGCAGAAACTCGTCGGTGGGCAGCACCACGCCGCCCACGCCCTGAATCGGCTCGATAATGACGGCGCATACGGGCTGCTCCTGCATCACCTGCGCCACGGCGGCCAGGTCGTAGGGCACGAAGCTCACGCCGTGGCCCGCGTTGAAGGGGGCTACGATTTTGGGGTTGTCGGTGGCCGCCACCGCGCCCGACGTGCGCCCGTGAAATGCCCCCCGGAAGGCAATAACGTGGCTTTTGCCGGTGTGGAACGAGGCCAGCTTGAGCGCGTTCTCATTAGCCTCCGCCCCCGAGTTGCCCAGAAACAGGCGATACTCCGGGTAGCCCGACAGCCGCCCCAGCTTGTCGGCCAGCTCCACTTGCAGCGGAATCTTCACCGAGTTGGAATAGAAGCCGATACGCGCCACCTGCTCCTGCAAGCGCTGCACGTAGTGCGGGTGGCTGTGGCCGATGGAAATAACGGCGTGGCCGCCGTAAAAATCCAGGTACGCCTGACCGTGCTCGTCCCAGAGCGTGGCGCCGAGCGCCCGCACGGGCGTGATGTCAACGAGGGGATAAACGTCGAAGAGGTTCATTTTAAGTGATTTATTGTTTAAAAGAACGTCATGCTGAGCTTGCCGAAGCATCTTGGCAGGTTCGTTGCGTTTTCTAGGCCAAGCCTCTTATTATATCCAGCCGATTGCTCGGCGCATTTGGGGAGAGGAAATCAGCAATGGTGTTGTCCGTTCTTCTTGGACGACTTAGAAACTCTGGCGGTCACTCAGTCAAACGCTCTTCTTTTATGTGAATGAACTCACCAGGTTCGGGTTCTTCTATGTATTCTTTCTGGAGAATAAGCGCCAAAGGTTCTTCTGCTCCGGCACTTTCTAAAGAGAATTTTTGAGCTTCCTCATAAGTCTCAAAAACGTAGTAATAGTCGTCACCATTATCTGTGTCCGGTGCGCCGTCGTGCGGATGGCACCAAACTCGATATTCTAGCACGTCATCCCAGACGTATCCACCGCCTGTGCCCACAACTGCTGGATAAGTGCTTGTCAGGTTTGGGTCTTTGACACTTGGATACTTGGACATTAGTGAAACTATTGAATAGCGGTTACAAGCCTGCCGAGATGCTTCGACAAGCTCAGCATGACGTTCTTCTGGCTGACGTTCTGGCTCAAAAAAACGAAGCTTTCACCCCTAGCCCCGCTGTTTCCTCCAAGCCAAACAGCAAGTTCATATTCTGCACCGCCTGCCCCGACGCGCCTTTCAGCAGGTTATCCAGCGCCGAGGTGATGAGCAGCTGGTTGCCGTGCTTTTCCAGATGCAGGAAACATTTATTGGTGTTCACCACCTGCTTCAAATGGATTTCGCGCTCTGAAACCACCGTGAACGGGGCATCCTGGTAGTAGTCGGAGTACAGCTTTTGTACCTCGGGTATTGAAAGTTCACAGGTAGTATAAACCGACGCGAAGATGCCCCGCGTGAAATTGCCCCGGTAGGGAATGAAGTTTATCGGCTGCCCGAAGCCCGGTTGCAGGCCCGCCAGCGTCTCGCCGATTTCGCCTAAGTGCTGGTGGGTGAAGGGTTTGTAAATCGAAACGTTGCCCGTGCGCCAGGTGTAGCCGGTTGTTTCGACCAGGCCCCGGCCGGCCCCCGTACTGCCCGTAATGGCCGATACGTGCACCGCCTCGCGCAGCTGCCCGGCCCCCGCCAGCGGCAGCAGCGCCAGCTGAATGGCCGTGGCAAAGCAGCCGGGGTTGGCGATGCTGCCGGCGTGGCGAATGGCTTCGCGGTTGGCTTCGGGCAGGCCGTACACGAAGCGCCGGCCCGCTACGTCGCGGTCGGCCGCCAGGCGAAAATCGTTGCTGAGGTCGATGACTTTGGTGCTGGCGGGCAAGGTGGTTTTCTCCAGAAACTCGCGGGAATTGCCGTGGCCCAGGCACAGAAAAACCACGTCCTCGTCGCCGTTCAACTCCCGCTGGAAGCAAATATCCGTGTCGCCTAGCAGGTCGTCGTGCACCGAATGCACCGGCTGCCCGGCCTGCGTGGAGCTGACCACGGCCCCGATTTTCGCCGCTGGGTGGTGCAGTAGCAACCGCAGCAGCTCGCCAGCCGTGTAGCCCGCGCCGCCCACAATGCCTGTTTTTAGTTTGTTCATGTTGTTGTCGCCCTCCGCGTTCACCTCACCCCCTAGCCCCCTCTCCCGTGGAGAGGGGGAACTAGTTTCTAGTTCTAGCTTTTAGCTAAAGCTAATTAGACGAAGTGTTTAAAGAGAATAAAAAGCTAAGACTAAAACTAAAAACTAGTTCCCCCTCTCCGCAGGAGAGGGGGCTAGGGGGTGAGGTGAACGCGGAGGGCGATTACTCCAGCGAAGCGTGAATTTTCAGCTGATTCCCGAAAATCTTGATGAACCCCCGCGCATCACGCGAGTCCCAGGCGTTGTTTTCCTCGCCGTAGGTCGCTACCTTCGATTGCATCATGTCGTATTTCGACTCAATGCCCAGCAGCTCAAAGTGATAGGGACGCAGCTCCACGAACACCGTGCCCGATACCCGCGCCTGCGACGACGCCAGGAACGCCTCAAAATCGCGCATCACCGGGTCGAGGTACTGCGCCTCGTGCAGCAGCGTACCGTACCAGGTCGCCACCGGCTCCTTGTGCAGCTGCTGCCAGCGCGAAAGCGTATGCTTTTCCAGCAAGTGGTGCGATTTGATGAGTAGTAGCGCGGCCGGCGCCTCAAAGCCCACCCGGCCCTTGATGCCCAGGATGGTGTCGCCCACGTGCGTGTCGCGGCCGATAGCGTAGGCCCCCGCCAGCTCGTTTAGCTGCTGAATAAGCGCCACCGCGCCCAGCTGAACGCCGTTCAGCGCCACCGGCTCGCCCTGCTCGAAGGTGATTTCCAGCTGGCTCGACTCCGTTTTGGAAAGCTGGGTAGGATAAGCGCTTTCGGGCAGCGCCTGGCGCGAAGTCAGCGTTTCGACGCCGCCTACGCTGGTGCCCCAGATGCCCCGGTTGATGGAGTATTTGGCCTTTTCCCAACTCATTTCGAAGCCCTGGCTTTGTAGGTAAGCAATTTCCTGCTGGCGCGAGAGCTTCTGGTCGCGGATGGGGGTGATAATTTCGGTGTCGGGGGCGATGACGGCAAAGGCCACGTCGAAGCGCACCTGGTCGTTGCCGGCACCGGTGCTGCCATGCACGATGTAGGCGGCCTGCTCGCGCTGGGCGTATTCGGCAATCGCCAGCGCCTGAAACATACGCTCGGCGCTCACACTCAGCGGGTAGGTGTCGTTCTTGAGCACGTTGCCGAACAGCAGATAGCGCAGGCAGTCGCGGTAATAGCGCTCGGTAATGTCGATTACCTCGTGCTTCACCGACCCCAGCTCGTAGGCCCGCTTCTCAATGGCTACCAATTCCTCGGCCGAAAAGCCGCCCGAATTGACGATGACCGTGTGGATTTCCAGGTCTTGTTCTCTCGTCAGATTCACCACGCAGTACGACGTGTCGAGCCCACCGCTGTACGCTACAATTGCCTTTTTCTTCATCAGTAACTGTAAAACGGAGTGGTACTCCGTTTATGCTTAAGGAATTATTTTAAAATGCTGTTAATTAGCCAGTTGTCATTGCAAGCAGCGTGAAGCAATCGCATCTGAACGAATTTAGAACGACTTATTCAGGTGCGATTGCTCGCTATTCTCAATGACGAATGAACTGATTACACTGGTGCTACAATTGGCAGCCGCAGGTCTTCGGGAATATCCGATTCGGCCGCAACGGGTAACGGCGCATTTAAGTCGTCGAACACCATGCCGGTGCAGAGGCACATTTTGCGCTCGTTAGCCATCAAAATCTCGAAGTTTTTGCAGCTTTTGCAGCCTTTCCAGAAGTCCTCGCTGGTAGTCAGCTCCGAAAACGTGACGGGCTTGTAGCCCAGGTCGCTGTTGATTTTCATCACGGCCAGGCTGGTCGTGATGCCGAAAATCTTGGCGTTGGGATATTTGGTGCGGGAGAGGCGAAAAATCTCGCGCTTGATGGCGCGGCCCAGGCCGTGCTTGCGCAGCTCCGTATTCACCACAAGGCCCGAGTTAGCTACGAACTTGCCGCTCTCGAAGGTTTCGATGTAGCAGAAGCCGGCCAGCTCACCCGCCTCAAAGGCCAGCACAGCGTTGCCCTGGCGCATTTTTTCGCGCACGTATTCCGGGTCGCGCTTGGCGATGCCCGTGCCCCGCTGCTTGGCCGACTCGATGTACCACTGGCAAAGCAGGTCCGCATAGTGCGTATCTGCGGCCGTTGCAACCCGAATTGTCATAATTAATAAAAATACTTAAGGGAAGAGACACAGTTGACCGGCCCTCGCAACCAGCGAGTTAGCGGCAGAAAACCCGAAGTCTATCGGTTAAGCGGCCGGGCCTGCTCCTACGGGAGCATCCTGGCAAAAGCTGGCTTTTAAAGGCGCAGCATCCGGCAGTTGAAGCCGGCTAGGGTCGTCGCAGCAAGGCACAGGCCCCTGGGCGCACACTTGCCACCGCCAAAATGACCGTAGTGGAAAGCAAAGAAGTAGTGCGAACAGAGGTAGACATTGCCGGTAGTAGCCGTGGGCCAGTGAATGCACTGGCAAACCAAGGGCCATAATGAAGCGGCAAAGGTAAAAGTTCCTACTTTTGTCTGCAATAGGGTGGATATTTTTTTTAGGCGACGGCTAGCCGAATGAAGGGATAAAGTATGAACCGGCAGCAAGTAACTATTTATAAAATCGGAGGAGGTATTATTGATGATACCACCGAGTTGCTGAAATTTCTCGAATTACTGGCCCAGGCCCCCGGCCCGAAACTATTGGTGCATGGCGGCGGCAAAGGCGCCAGCACCATGTTGCGCGAGTTGGGTTTGGTGCCGCAACTCGTCAACGGCCGCCGCGTGACGGACGCGGCCACGCTGGATATTGTGGTGATGTTTTACGCCGGCAAAACCAACAAGCAAGTGGTGGCCGATTTGCAGCGTCTGGGCGTGAATGCGCTGGGTTTGAGCGGTGCCGATGGCAACGTTATTCAGGGCATAAAGCGCCCAGTGCGAGATATTGACTACGGCTTCGTGGGCGACCTGACAGCTGCTAGCATTAATAAAAACTTATTGCAAAATTTACTAAGCAGCGGGTTAGTACCGGTACTGTGCCCGATTATTCACGATGGACAAGGCCAATTATTAAATACTAATGCCGACACCATCGCATCGGCAGTAGCAGTGGCACTGGCCGAAAGCTTCGCGGTGACGCTGCATTTTTGTTTTGAGCGCAACGGGGTACTACGCGACGTGAACGATGACAACTCGGTAATTCCCCAAATAAATTTAGCAACGTACACCGAGTTAAAACAAGCCGGAATTATTGCCGACGGAATGCTGCCGAAGCTGGAAAACGCCTTTGCCGCGTTGCAGCAAGGCGTAGAGCGGGTGGTTATCGGCCACGCGCTACAGCTTAATTCGGATTTATGCACGGTGTTATGCCTGAACTAATTACGCAACTGGCCGACGACGCGATTGAGTTATTAAAGCACTTAATTCAGACTCCGTCGTTTTCCAGGGAAGAAGCGGGCACAGCGGCTATTCTGGAAAAATTCCTGGCTCAGCGCGGTATTCCTGCCCGGCGACAGGGTAATAACGTGTGGGCCGTAAGCCCGCAGTGGGATGCTACCAAGCCAGTAATACTGCTCAATTCCCACCATGACACCGTAAAGCCAGGCACCGCCTGGACTTACCCGCCTTTTGGGGCTACGGTAGAAGGCGATAAATTAACCGGCCTGGGTAGCAACGACGCGGGCGCGGCAGCAGTGAGTTTGTTGGCAGTATTTCGGTATTTTTACAATCGGCCCGCGCCATTTAATTTAATATGCGCCATTACCGCCGAAGAGGAAATATCTGGTACAAACGGGGTGAAAAGCATATTGCCTGAGTTAGGGAAAATCGACCTGGGAATTGTGGGTGAGCCCACCGGCATGCACGCCGCCGTAGCCGAAAAGGGCTTGCTTGTGCTCGATGGCGTAGCGCGGGGCCGCACCGGCCACGCCGCCCGCGATGAGGGCGATAATGCGCTCTACAAGGCGCTGGATGATATTGCCTGGCTGCGAGGCTACCAGTTTCCGCAGGTATCGGCGCTGCTGGGGCCGGTGAAAATGACGGTGACGCAAATTTCGGCGGGCACGCAGCATAATGTGGTGCCCGACGAGTGCCGCTATGTAATCGACGTTCGTACTAACGAGTGCTACACCAACGAGGAAATACTGACCATGGTGCGAGCCAATGTGCAGGCGGAAATTACGCCGCGCTCCACGCATTTGCAGTCGTCAGGGCTGCCGCTGACGCACCCGCTGGTGCGCAAAGCCGTGGCAATGGGCAAGCAAACGTATGGCTCGCCCACGCTTTCTGACCAAGCGCTGATGCGGTTTCCGACGCTGAAAATAGGGCCAGGCGAGAGCACCCGCTCACACACGCCGGATGAGTATATTTTACTGAGCGAAATTCGGGCGGGAATTGCAGATTATATTGAGTTGCTGAGTGGATTTATATTTTGAGCGATGTGGAGACGCGACACTTCGCGTCTCGTCGCTGTTTAAACCGCGCATCCATCCAACGACGAGACGCGAGGTGTCACGTCTCTACATTTTTATAGAACTTATATGAAAATCTGGGAAAAAGGCTTTTCTGTCAACGATAAAATTGAACAATTCACGGTAGGACAGGACCGGGAACTAGACCTCTATCTGGCGCAATTTGATATGCAAGCCTCGAAGGCGCAGGCGAAAATGCTGGCTAGCGCAGGTTTGATTTCCAAAGAAGAGGAAAACCAGCTACTTACCGGCCTGGATGAGTTGCTGGCCCAGGCCGAAAATGGCACGTTTCGGATTGAGTCGGAATTTGAGGACGTGCATTCTAAAATCGAATATTACCTGACGGAGAAATTCGGCGATGCGGGCAAAAAAATCCACACGGCCCGTTCGCGTAACGACCAGGTACTAACAGCCATTCAGCTATTTATTAAAGATTACTGCGAGAAAATAGGAGCGAAAATTCTGGAATTGGCCAGCGTATTATTGCAGCAAGGCGAGAAATATAAAAGTGACTTGCTGCCGGGCTACACCCATTTTCAGGCGGCTATGCCTAGCAGCTTCGGGCTGTGGTTTGGCGCGTATGCCGAGCACTTACTGCTCGATATGAGCCTGCTGGAAGCCGCCCACGCCGTAGCCGACCTCAACCCACTGGGCTCCGGCGCGGGCTTTGGCAGCAGCTTCGGCATCGACCGGGCGCAAACGACGCGGGAGATGGGCTTCGGCCAGGTAGCAGTGAGCGCCGTGGGCGCGCAGATGCTGCGGGGCAAAACCGAGAAAACGCTGGCTTTCGCTATGGCCGGTGTGGCCGGTACGCTGAGCAAACTCGCCTACGACTTGGTGCTGTATAATAGCCAGGATTTGGGATTTGTGCAATTGCCAAAGGAATTCACGACGGGTTCCAGCATTATGCCGCACAAAAAAAACCCCGACGTATTCGAGCTGGTGCGCGCCCACTGCAACCGACTGCAAGCGCTACCCAACGATATTATTCTTATCATCAACAATTTGCCTAGCGGCTACCACCGCGACTTTCAGATTTTGAAAGAACTGTTATTCCGGCCCATGACGCAGTTTGCCAACATTCTGGATATTCTGCTTTTTGCCGTGCCGGAATTAAAAGTGGTGCCCGGTGTAATCAACCAGCCGAAATACGACGCTATTTTTTCGGTAGAAAATATTAACCAGCTTATTCAGCAGGGCGTGCCGTTCCGCGATGCCTATAAGCAGGTGGGGCAGGCCGTGGATGCGGGCAGCTACGTGCCGCACAAAGAATTCACGACTACGCACCTGGGCAGCGTGCATAACCCTGGCCTGACCGAGCTGGCAGCCCGGCTGGTGCAGGTGCGAGCGCGGTTGGCGTGGGCGCAGTAGCGCGGACTCTGCGAGTCCGCGAACAGTGTGGCTGAACAACAGGAACACTTCACGGACTCGCAGAGTCCGCGCTACTACTGCCTAACGTTTGAGGCAGAATGGCGTAAGTTTAGCCGCTACTATACGCCACTGCCTTCAAACCACTATGAAAATTACGAAGCTACTCGTTGCCAACCGGGGCGAAATTGCCATTCGCGTGTTTCGCGCCGCCTCCGAATTGGGTATTTCCACGGTGGCCCTCTATACCTACGAGGACCGCAATTCGCTGCACCGCTACAAGGCCGACGAAGCCTACCAGATTGGCCGCGACGACGAGCCGCTCAAGCCCTACCTCGATATTGAAGGCGTTATTGCCATTGCCAAGGAAAACGGGGCCAACGCCATTCACCCCGGCTACGGCTTCCTGAGCGAAAATGCCCACCTGGCCCAGCGCTGCCGCGAGGAAGGCATTATTTTCGTGGGCCCGCGCCCCGAAGTGATGCAGGCGCTCGGCGACAAGGTGGCCGCTAAAGAAGTGGCGCAGAAAATCGGGGTGCCCCTCATCGAAAGCAGCGAGGCGGCCCTTACCGACATCGACGTGGCCCTGACCGAAGCCCACCGCATCGGCTTCCCGGTGATGCTGAAGGCCGCCAGCGGCGGCGGAGGCCGGGGCATGCGCGTTATCCGCGACGATGAGCAGCTGCGCAAGGGCTTTTTTGAGGCTCGCAACGAGGCCCTGAATGCGTTTGGTGACGATACCGTGTTTCTGGAGAAATTCGTGGAGCGCCCCAAGCACATTGAGGTGCAACTCGTGGGCGACCAGCACGGGCACCTCACGCACCTCTACGAGCGCGACTGCTCGGTGCAGCGGCGCTTCCAGAAAGTGGTGGAAGTGGCCCCGGCCGTGAACCTGGGCGAAGACTTGCGCCAGCGCCTATACAACTACGCCCTGCGCATCGGCCGGGCCGTGGGCTACGACAACGTAGGCACGGTAGAGTTCCTGGTAAACCCCGAGCTAGACCGTATCTACTTTATCGAGGTAAACCCCCGCATCCAGGTCGAGCACACCGTGACCGAGATGATAACGGGCGTGGACATTGTGAAAACGCAGCTTTTCATTGCAGCCGGCTACCCGCTCGAATCGCCCGAAATCGGGCTGGGGCCCGATGTGGTGGTGCCGCGCATGGGCGTGGCCGTGCAGTGCCGCATCACGACGGAAGATGCCACCAACGATTTCAAGCCCGACTACGGCACTATCGTGGCTTACCGCTCGGCAGGCGGCTTCGGCATCCGGCTCGACCAGGGTTCGGTGTATCAGGGGGCCATTATCTCGCCGTTTTTCGACTCGCTGCTAGTGAAGGTGTCGGCCCACGCGCCCACGCTGGCGGGGTCGGCCCTGAAAATGCTGCGCACGCTGGATGAGTTTCGGGTGCGCGGGGTGAAAACGAACATGCAATTTTTGCAGAATATCGTGCGCAACCCCGAGTTTCAGGCTGGGCATGCCACCGTGGACTTTATCAAGGACCACCCCGACCTGCTGCAATTTAAGACCCGCCTCGACCGGGCCACGCGGGCGCTGCACTACCTGGGCGAGGTGATTGTGAACGGCAACCCCGACGTGAAAGGCCACATAGACGAGCGCCGCCAGATTCGCAAAGCTCACCTGCCCGCCGCCGACCTTACCGTAGCGCCGCCCGCCGGCACCCGCCAGAAACTGCAGGAGCTGGGGCCGGAAAAATTCGCCGAATGGCTGCGCAGCGAGCCCCTCATTCACTACACCGACACCACCCTGCGCGACGCGCACCAGAGTTTGCTGGCCACGCGCATGCGCACCATCGACATGCTTAAGGTGAGCGAGCGCTACGCCCGGCAGCACCCCCAGACGTTTTCGATGGAAGTATGGGGCGGCGCGACGTTTGACGTGGCGTTGCGCTTTTTGCACGAAGACCCCTGGGCCCGCCTCACCCGGCTGCGCGAGGCGGTGCCGAATATCCTGTTCCAGATGCTCATTCGCGGGGCCAACGGCGTGGGCTACAAGGCGTATCCGGATAATCTGACGGAGAAGTTCGTGGGCGTGGCGAGCGAAAAAGGTATTGATTTGTTCCGCATTTTCGACTCGCTGAACTGGATGAAGGGCATGGAAGCCTGCATCGGCTTCGTGCGCAAGCAGACGACTGGCCTGGCCGAGGGCAGCATCTGCTACACCGGCGACATCCTCGACCCCAACCGGCCCAAGTACAACCTGGATTACTACCTGCGCCTGGCCAAACAGCTAGAGGATGCCGGGGCGCACATCCTCTGCATCAAGGACATGGCGGGTTTGCTCAAGCCCTACGCGGCCCAGGAACTGATTCCGGCCCTGCGCGAAACCGTCAAAATTCCCATCCACCTGCACACCCACGACACCAGCAGCCTGCAAGCTGCCACCTACCTCAAGGCCGTGGAAGCAGGGGTGAACGTGATTGACGTGGCGCTCGGCGGCTTGTCGGGCCTCACCTCGCAGCCCAACTTCAACTCGGCGGTGGAAATGCTGCGGCACTCGCCCCGGCACCGCGAATTCAACCAGCACAGCCTCAACGAGTTTAGCGACTACTGGGAAGCTATTCGAGAGCAATACTACCCCTTCGAGAGCGGCCTGCTGGCGGGTACGGCCGAGGTGTACGAGCACGAGATTCCCGGTGGGCAATATTCCAACCTGCGGCCGCAAGCGGCGGGCCTGGGTTTGCTCGATAGATTTGAGGAAGTGAAGCAACGCTTTCAGGATGCCAACCAGCTGCTGGGCGACATTCCCAAGGTTACGCCTTCGTCGAAGGTGGTCGGCGACCTGGCCTTGTTCATGGTATCCAATAAGTTAGCGCCCGAAGACGTGGTGACGCGCGGCCCCAGCCTGAGCTTTCCTGAGAGCGTGCGCGAGCTGCTGCGCGGCGACATCGGGCAGCCCGAGGGCGGCTGGCCCGCCGACGTGCAGAAGGCCGTGCTCAAAGACGAGCCCGCCTTCACCGACCGGCCCAACGAACACTTGGCCCCCATCAATTTCGAGAAGGAATGGGCCGAATTTGAAAAAACTCACCCCGGCGCGCAGTTTACCGACCTGCTTTCCAGCCTGCTCTACCCCAAGGTATTTGCCGACTACTGGGTGCTACGGGAAGAATATGGCGACGTGAGCCGCATTCCGACGCCGGTGTTTTTCTTTGGGCTGAAAGAAGGGGAGGAAACCATTATCGAAATAGCGCGGGGCAAATCCGTTATCATCCGGCTGCAGTCTATCGGCCCGGTCAATGCCGAGGGAATGCGCACTATTTTCTTCGCGCTCAACGGTCAAACCCGCAACCTAGAAGTGCGCGACCAGAGCGTAGAAGTAAAAACCGTGCACAACGCCAAAGCCGAGCGCGCCAACGCCAAGCAATTAGCTGCCCCGTTGCAAGGTTTGCTAAGTAAGGTGCTGGTAAAGCCCGGCCAGCAAGTAGCCCGCAACACCCCGCTCTTCGTGATTGAAGCCATGAAGATGGAAACCACCATCACGGCCCCCGACGACCTCACGGTAGCCAGCATTGCGCTCGGCGAGGGCACCCGCGTGCAGGCCGACGACCTAGTACTAACGGTGGAGTAGGGGCTTCGACCAAGCCGTTGGCGTAGCGTCGCCCAAGCCGCCTGCTGCTAACCAAGCAAGTCAATGGCCCCATCCAGAGTGTAGTACTCTAGGTGGGGCCATTGCTTAAGGGAGTAGGCTAGCGCTTATTTTACCGTCGCGTCGCGCTGGGCAGGAACGGCCTCCAGTTGCGCTAAGGCTGTGCCAGTGCTTTGGGCATCTGCGTATAGAAACAGCGTATTGCCACTGATGCGGTAGTAGTGAGTGGCAGCTAAGGCCTGCATAAAAGCTGTTTCGGTAGGCATATCGTCGCAAGCCATGCGGGTGTTGCGCAGCTTTGGAAACGACACCTGCGCATCGTTGAGTTGGGCTTTGCCACCGAAGCTGTTGCAGCCGCCGTGGCCTTCGGCGGTGGTATCGGCGCGTAGGCGCAGGTAGGGCTGGCGGCTGGCTATATAGCTGCGGCGCACCTCAGTGGTGCCTAGCTGGCGTAGCCCCCAGCGGGTTTCACGCAAAGTGGCATCAGCGACTTTAGTAGCCGGAGACTGACATGCAACTCCGGTGAGCAGGCAAAGTGTAGTAACGGTAGATAAACAACTAGTTAACAACTTCTTATAAGATGATTTCCCGTTTGGAGCTGGTCTACAGTAAAACCTATCCGAGATAATACATAAAAATTCCATTCAGCAAAGGTAATGAGTCGAACTGTTTCATTATGTATTATCATAAATAATTTATAAAAAAGACCTGCCAGCTTGTGCTGACGGGTCGTGCTAACTTAATGGCTGACAGGCTGCTCAGTGGCTGTTGCCACCCAGCCGCAGAGCCATACCTATGCCTACCGTAGTGGCCCCCACGCTTACGCCACCGAGCACCTTGCCTACTGTAGCATCGAAGCGCAGGCCAGTCCAGGGGCGGTAGTAAAGGCCGGCAGTAGCCCCGGTGGTCAGGTCGTGGCGGCCCCGGCCGTAGCCTTCCACAAAGTAGCCGGCCTTGTTGCCCAGAGGGGCGGTGAGGGCCAGGGTGCCCAGGTACTGCCCACCGAGCGCGTCGTCCATGGTAAGTCCTTGCTGGCTAAAGCCGAAGTTGCCTTCGAGGGCAGCACGGCGGCCGAGCTGCTGGCTCAATAGCAGGCGTCCGGCAGGGGCCCAGGTACTGCGGCGCAGGCCCGCCGAACCCGTATTGGGCAGCACAGCTTCTACCAGAATTGTAGCCTGGAAGCGGCTGGCGCGGTCGGGGGTCAGCATAAGCTTGGTGCCTACCGTGAGGGGTGCCCAACCCGCCGAATCGGGCCGAAGAACGAGCTGCTCGCCGGCGAGCGCGGAGCCGGCGGTGCCAAATACGTAGGGCTGCGTCACGCGCAACTCCATGCTGTTGAAGAAGCCAATGCGCAGCGTGGTGATGCTACTATTGAGGGCGCTGCCGCTGCCGGGCGAATAGTGCTGCAAGCCGGTTTCGAGCTGAAACTCGCCGGGGCGCAGCACGCCGGCCGTAATAGTTTGGCCAGGGCGGTCGGGCCGGATGTGCTGCACGAAAGGCGCGTCAGCATTCGGGTTGCTTTCATCCGGCGTGTTCTGGGCCAGGGCGGGAGTGAGGCGGCCTGCAAGCAGGGCCGCCAACACCAGCGGAGTGGTTTTGAGCATACCTATTCGACACGTAACCCGGCCGGATAGTTCGGCGTAGCGCTATGCTTCAGGTTTATTTTAATGGTTCCATTTCGAGGATTTAAACAGCACCATAGTAACACAAATAGCCCCACCGAAGCAAACTTCAGCGGGGCTATTGGTTGGTAATCTATTCGGCTAAAACCTACTTGGCGGCTTGAATGTCAGCTACGGCTTTGTCGATTATCGGGCCGGCCTGGGCTTCAATGGGCTGGCCGGCTTTCTGGGTTTTGAGCTGCCCCAGCACTTGGATAATGCCTTGGTCGGCTCCCTGGGCTTTGTACTTGATGCCGATGTCCTTGAGCTGACCCACGCCTTCCTGGAAACTGGGCACGTCGTTGGTGCTACCCAGGTATTGGAACAGCGCCGGCAGCACGGTTTGCAGGTCGCCGGGTGAGGCATTGGCTACCTTGTCGCGCAGGGTAGGCCAGCCGCTGGCGCCACCACCAGCACTGTTGATGCCCAGTACCACCGCCGCCAGCATTTTGCTGTCGGTATTGGCCAGGGTTTTGGCGCGGGCCTGGGCCTCGGTGGGGTTAATGGCGTTCAGGGTTTGCAAAGCGGCCGCCTGCACCGTGTAGGAAGGGCTGCCGAGGGCGTCGACTACTGCTTTCTCATCCTGCTTGTCCTTGAGCTTGCCCAAAGCGAGGAGGGCACCGGCGCGGGCTTGCGCGTTGGTTTCGGTGGCGGCCATCTGGCGCACGGCGGGCGCGGCGGCAGCGGCTACCGTTTTGTCGTCGAGCTTGAGGCCGATGGCAGCACTACGACGCAGGCCGTAGTACTTGTCCTTGAGGGCGGCTTGCACCACGGCGCGGGCGTTAGCGTCGGTGGTTTGCTGGGCCAGAGCGGCGGTCAGGGCTTCGCGGCGGTCTACGTAGAGCGGGGCGTGGCTGTACTGGTAGAGCGAGGCAGCGAGGGGCTTGTTGTCGGTTTTCTGCCAGAGCAGGTTTTTTTCAGCGTCCACGTTCACCAGTTCGGGCTGGGCAGCCAGGGGCATGGTGAAGGTCTGGGTAGCCTCGGTCATCATCACGCGCTGGCGCTGGGCTTTGCCCTTCACGTAGTAATCGATGGCGATAGGTAGCTGAAATATCTGTCCGGCCTGGGTCTGCTTGATGGTGACACTCTGCGTTTTAGCAGCCGCGTTCCAGTTGTAGTCGATAGTGACTACCGGCTGGCCGCTGCCGAAGTACCACTGGTTGTAAAACCAGTTCAGGTCCTGGCCCGACACGGCTTCCATGGCCAGGCGCATCTGGTGGGCTTCGCCGTTGCCGAGAGCATTGTCTTTGAGGTACTTCTGCAAGCCGGCGAAGAATACGTCGTCGCCCAGGTAAGTGCGCAACATCTGCACGATGGCTCCGCCTTTCTGGTAGCTCACCAGGTCAAATACGTCTTCTTTGTCGTTGTAGTGGAAGCGCACCAGGTTTTTGCCGGCATCCTGGGGGTTGCGCAGGTAGGCCTGGCGGTAGGTGTAGGAGTGGGCGTCGGCCTCGTCCTGGCCGTACTTGTGCTCGGCATAGAGGCCCTCCGAGAAGTCGGCCATTGACTCATTCACGGTGATGTTCGACCACGACTCGGCCGTCACGTAGTCGCCAAACCACTGGTGAAACAGCTCGTGGGCAATTACCGACTCGTTCTGGTACTCGCGGTCGGTCAGCTCCTTATCCGTCTGTTGCAGGAACTCGCCGTGCAGCGTGGCGCTGGTGTTTTCCATGGCGCCGCTTACGTAGTCGCGCACCACTATCTGAGAATATTTATTCCAAGGGTACTCTACGCCGAGGCGGTTGCTGAAAAACTCCAGCATATCGGGCGTGTTGCCGAAAATCTGCTTGGCGAAGGGCGCGTATTTGGGCTCCAGGTAGTAGTTTACTTCTTTGCCGCGCCAAGTGTCTTTATACACTTTGAAGTCGCCCACGGCCATCATAAACAGGTAGGGCGAGTGGGCCTGCTCCATGCGCCAGGTGTCGGTGCGCAGGCCGGGGCCGGCGGGCGTCTGGCTCACGAGGCGGCCGTTGCTGAGCGTGGTATACTTGGCCGGCACAGTCATGGCAATTTCGTCGGTCGTTTTCTGGTTGGGCCGGTCGATGGTCGGAAACCACACCGAGGAGCCTTCCGTCTCGCCCTGCGTCCAGACCTGCACGGGCTTGCCTTTGGTGGCGCTGTCGGGGTTGATGAAGTAGAGGCCCTTGGCATCGGTGATGGCGGCTGAACCCTTGCTCTTGAACTCGTCGGGCTTTGAGGTATACTCGATATACACGATGTACTGCTCGCCCGGCTTGAAGCTGCGGCCCAGGTTGATGCGCAGGTTCAGCTTGTCGGCGTAGTCGTACTTGAGGGGCTGCTGCTTGGTGCCGTTCATCAGGGCTACTGCCTTGATATCCATGCCTTTGGCATCGAGGCGCAATGAGTCGGTGGCGTAGGCGTGGGGCTTAAGCGTTACCCATTCCTGGCCGTAGAGGTAGTGCTTGGCGTAGTCGAAGCGCACGGCCAGCTTGGTATGCACCAGGTCGTTGACCTTGGTAGCCGAGGCACGATAGGGCGTATTCGGGTCGGCGGCGGGGGTGGAGGGCGCCTGTGCCTGGGCCGTAATAGCCAGCAGCAAGCACCCCGGTAGGGCTGCGGAAAAAAGCTTCATGGAAAGGAGAATTGGAATTTGGGAAGCGCAAAGGACGGTAGGAGCGGGGCATAGTTGCAGCCCCGCCCGCTGCCAGGAATTCGGTTTATTGGCGCGGCGCGGTGTCACATTACATCGGCGGCCAGAAGTTGCGCCGAAGCCAGCCACCTGGTCCCGGGTTCCCAAGACCCTGCAAAAACAGAAAGCCCCGCCAACGAGGGTCGGTGAGGCTCTTGGGTAACGTTGGTGGAGCTTAGCGCTTGTTGTTGGCGCTGTAGCGCGTGCGCTGGTCCTGAATCAACTCGCTTAGCTCCTTGGAGGGCGTGTTGTAGCGGCCGATGTCAAGCACCTTGAGGCGGGTCAGCACTAGGTCGGCTTGGTCGAAATCATTCCTCCACAGGTTGGCTTCGGCATCGTTGAAGAGGGTGGCGGCAGCTACTTTTTCGTCGATGCGCGCCTTTTTGTCTTTGGGGTTCGATTCGGCCAGGGTTTTCTTCCACAGCTCGCTGGCTTCGCCAATCTGCTTTTGCGCGTCGGCCGCACGGGCGGGGTCGACCAGCATCTGGTAGCCCAGCAGCGCCTGCTCGAAAGCCGGCATGTACTCGTCGTAGTTTACTTTTTTGTCCGATACCACCGTAATGGTGGTGTTGCGCGGCATCAGGCGCTGCCCAATCTTGCTGTCGAGGTATTCGCTCACCAGCTTCATGCTAGCTTTCATGGAGTTCTCATCGAACTGCCGCAGGAACACCATAGGAGGCCGAAATCGTCCGGGTATTGTTCAACTGTTGCAGGCCAGAGGCCTGCGAGTAGTCGACACGGGGTAGAGCCCCGCGCCAAAAACGCCCACGGCGTAAGGCCTACCTCTACAAAAAGCTGATTATTGCTACATGGCGAGCCAGCTTTTCAACTGCTTGGCAACTCCGGCTGCCGTCCTATATCTTGCCTGACCAACCAAGCCAATGCCCCGGCCCCGGTGCAGTAGTAGCCCAATAGTACCAAGACTTATGAAGCTGACTTCTACGCTCCCTATCTGGCTTGCCTTCCTGCTGGGCTTAATAACCACCCGTACTGGCTGGGCACAGGTATTCGAGCCCGGCACGCTGGTGCTCACCAGCGGCGACACGCTGCGGGGCGAAATCGAAAACCGCTACTGGGAAAGCAATCCGGTGGCAGTGCGTTTCCGTCCGATAAGCGGCGCCGTTACCGCTTACCGGCCCGGGCAGGTGCGCTCGTTCTGCCTGGCCACGGGCCGGTGCTTCCGGTCCGACGTATTCCCGTTTGACAAGCACGCCGAAACGCGCACCACCCTGCTCAGACAGGGCCTGCGCATAGCGCAGGAAGACACCCGGCTCTTCGCCGAAGTGCTGGTAGACGGCCCGGCATCTTTGCTACGCTCGTCGCAGGTTGGGGCCACCCATTATTTCGTGCGCCGCGAGGCCCGCCCGTACCTGGAGCTGACCGAGCGCCGCTACCTGCGCCAGAATACGGTTACGATTGTTAATGGCAACAACTACGTAGCGCAGCTTGAGGGGTATTTTGGCGACTGCGAGGCGGCGATGCAGGCCATCCAGCGGGCCCCTTTCACGGCTGAGGGGCTGCTACGGGTGGTGCAGGCCTACAACCAGCAGTGTACGGCTGCCCGCCATCCGGGCCAGGAAGTGAAAGCCGTAGCTGACCCGGGCCTGCTGCTGGGGCTGCATGCCGGCGTGTTGGTGGGGGCTCACTACAACGGGGCCCTACTAATGCGCGGGCCGATTCGCGCCTTGTACGGGCAGCGCCTGGATAACAGCCTGCACCCGGCTGGTGGCATCTACGCCGACGTGCTGATAGCCGGGCGCAGAGTGGCCCTGCACGCGGAGGCAACCCTTAGCCAGTACAGCGGCCAAGGGAGCTTTGCGGCGGCCTATGGGCTGCCGGCCGGCAACTACGAGTGGCAGGGCATGCAGGTGCAGCTACGCGAGGGCCTGCGTTTTTTTGCCAATTTAACTCCCCACAAGCGCCTGTACTTTGGGGGGATAGGCGTGGGGCAGGACCGTAGCTTCGCTACAACATCGTCCCTGAATTTTGTTGACAATACGCGCCTCCCTTTCGCTGGTAAGCTCTACAACGATGTGATACCTTACGTGGAGGTAGGCGTTCGGCAGCAGCGCTTCAGCCTGACGCTGGATGCCCGTGCCCAGGCTAGCGACGATTACGGCTATTACCATTACTACGACAACTTCTGGGTGGTTGGTACAACCTTCGGCTATCAGTTCATTGGCAACCGAACCCAGGCAGAGCAGTAGTCGCTACCCGGCATGCCGGCAGCTGGGCTGCGCCAGCTGCAAAACCGTTTCGGAGCCGCCGGTGAGCACAACCTGGAACAGTTGGCAGTAGCACCGGGGGCACGGAAGCAGAAAGCCGCCGCCCTGGCAGCCGCTGGGCTTAGAGCCTGCCCGCGTGCGCCAAAGTGGCAGAAAAAACCGGCTGGTACGCTGCTTGTAAGTAGGCCCGCAACGGCTGCACAGCTGCTATTGCTGACTAGAATCCCCCCTCATTTTTTAACATCACGAACCTACGTATCATGGGCAAAATTATCGGTATTGACTTGGGCACCACCAACTCCTGTGTTGCCGTAATGGAAGGCAACGAGCCGGTTGTAATCCCCAACTCCGAAGGCCGCCGCACCACCCCCTCGATTGTTGCTTTTCTCGACAATGGCAAGGGCGAGCGCAAGGTAGGCGACCCGGCTAAGCGCCAGGCCGTTACCAACCCTACGAATACCATCGCCAGCATCAAGCGCTTCATGGGCCGCCACTTCAACGAGGTGGGCAATGAGAGCAAATACGTGGCCTACGACGTAGTTCCCGGCCCCAACAACACGGTAGCCGTGAAAATCGGCGACCGCAACTATACGCCCCAGGAAATTTCGGCGATGGTGCTGCAAAAGATGAAGCAGACCGCCGAAGACTACCTCGGCACCACCGTGACTGAAGCTGTTATTACGGTGCCCGCGTACTTCAACGACGCCCAACGCCAGGCTACCAAAGAAGCCGGTGCCATTGCGGGCCTTGAGGTAAAGCGCATCATCAACGAGCCCACGGCGGCCGCCCTGGCCTACGGCCTCGACAAGCAGCATAAAGACCAGAAAATAGCCGTGTATGACCTCGGCGGCGGCACGTTCGATATCAGCATTCTGGAACTGGGCGACGGCGTGTTTGAGGTGCTGAGCACCAACGGCGACACCCACCTTGGCGGCGACGACTTCGACCAGACCATCATCAATTTCCTGGCCGACCAGTTTGCCAGTGACAACGAGGGCCTCGACCTGCGCAAAGACCCCCTGGCTTTGCAGCGCCTCAAGGAAGCTGCTGAGAAAGCCAAGATTGAGCTAAGTAGCAGCAGCGAAACCGAAATTAACCTGCCCTACATTACGGCTACCGCCAGCGGCCCCAAGCACTTGGTTGTTAAGATGAGTCGCGCCAAGTTCGAGCAGCTCAGCGACGAGCTGGTGCGCCGCTCGATGGAGCCCTGCAAAAAGGCGCTGCAAGACGCCGGCCTCTCCGCTTCGCAAGTAGACGAGGTGATTCTGGTAGGCGGCTCGACCCGCATTCCGCGCATTCAGGAGGAAGTAGAAAAATTCTTCGGCAAGAAGCCTTCTAAAGGCGTGAACCCCGATGAAGTGGTAGCCATTGGCGCGGCCATTCAGGGCGGCGTGCTCACGGGTGAAGTAAAGGATGTGCTATTGCTCGACGTGACCCCGCTCTCGCTGGGCATCGAGGTGCAGGGCGGCGTCGTGAACCGCCTCATTGAGGCCAACACGACTATCCCGACCAAGAAATCGGAGGTGTATTCAACAGCTTCTGACAGCCAGCCCTCGGTGGAAATTCACATCACTCAGGGCGAGCGCCCACTTGCCAGCCAGAACCGCACCATTGGCAAGTTTCACCTCGACGGTATTATGCCTGCTCCCCGTGGCGTGCCGAAGATTGAGGTGACGTTCGACATTGATGCCAACGGCATCCTGAACGTAACGGCCAAAGACCAGGGCACCGGCAAAGAGCAGAAAATCCGCATCGAAGCTAGCTCCGGCCTCTCCGACGCCGACATTGAGCGCATGCGCCAGGAAGCCGCCGCCAACGCCGACGCCGACAAGGCCGAAACCGAGCGCATCACTAAAATAAACCAGGCTGACTCGCTCATTTTCCAGACCGAGAAGCAACTCAAGGAGTTTGGCGACAAGCTAAGCGGCGGCAACAAAACCGCCGTGGAAAGCGCCCTTGCCGACCTCAAGAAAGCCCACGACAGCAAAGACCTCAACGGCATCGACGCCGGAGTGGCCGCGCTCAACAGCGCCTGGGAAGCAGCCTCGCAGGAGATGTACGCCGCTGCCGGAGCCCAGGGCGCCGATGGTGGTCAGGGCTTCCCTGGTGCAGATGGCCAGGGGGGCGCGGGCCAGGGCCAGCCGGCCGGCGACCACGTTACCGACGTGGACTACGAAGAAGTAGACGGCAAATAAGACCGCAGATTAAGCTGATTGAACGGATACGCCGCTGCGCGGCTGACGTTTGGTAGATGATAGGCCGGAGGCGAGAGCTTCCGGCCTATCTTTTTGGGCAAATGGGAAGTGGACTGTTTTACTGACAGTGGCTTGATACTTGTACCTATGAAGCGGCACGAACAAGCAAGTAGGCTGCATGCCAACTAAAGTTCGGCGAGTTAAATGATAACTGCGACGGGATGGGGCTATCGTTCGGCGAGATTGGCCAGTTATAGCGAAGATTTATGACTTGCTTTGCCAACCCATTAGCTGAATAACTACGTAGGTAGACCCATGAAAACGACTACACGCTCTTTTCCCGCCCTGTTTTATTTGCTGCCTTTGTTTGGCCTTCTGCTGGCCAGCAGTTGCACTATGCGTGAAACCCGCCAGGAGGGCGTCGTAAACCGCGAGCCCCGCTTCCGGGTGAAGTCGATAGAAACTGCTAGCCTCGGCACGCTCGACGTACTACCGCTCAAGCAGCCAGGCGACATGACTCTGCCTCGCCGCGACCAACTTATCGCGGGCTTCGTAAGGAAGAACCTGCCATTGAAGATGAGCCTGAGCCTCAATACTTTTAATCCAAACCTGGAGTCAGCCTTCCTCACCAGCATCGATTACACAGTGCTGGTCGACGGTAAAACGTTGGGTGTAGGCCGGCTGATGGTTAATGCCGAGCTGCCCGCCAACGACTCCATTACCTTACCCTTGGCATTTGAGCTGAATACATACCCTATGCTGGATAAAGCCTATGGGGAGGATGCCCTGCCGGCCCTGCGCAATTTCGCGCTCGGGTTTGGCGACCCGCACCGCGAGCGGGTAGTAGTGCGGGTACGCCCCATTATTCGTTCGCAGCGAGGTAAGCTGAGTACCCTTATTCATCGCCGTCAGCCCATAGTGTTGGCCCAGGAAGTTACCATCAGGCGGCAGGGTGGCCAGCGGTACTAATCATACTGCTTAAGAGGCTACTGCTTAAAACAAAAAACGTCTTTCCAAGCTTGCCAGCAAGCTTGGAAAGACGTTTGTTTTATTGCGCCTTATTCACTGTTGTTGCGCGCTAGCGCAGCCCGAGAGGCCCGTGAAGACGCAAACTGCCTGAGCAGCACACTGATGCTACAGGTTCGCTGTTGGCAGGCGGCACTACACTGCTTCAGACACAGTGGCTTCCTGGATTTTTTCGCGGGCTTCGAGGCGGTCTTCGGCATCGGGGGCTTCCAACGCTAGCTCTTGGGTTTGCCAGCCCTGCGGCTCGTAGCTGAGGCGCAGGTAAATGGGATAATGGTCGGAGCCAATGTGGGGCAAGCGCTCGATGCGCTGCACGCGAAAATGAGCCGAGTGAAACACGTGGTCGAGGGGCCAGCGCAGCAGCTTGTAGTCGGCGTGAAAGGTGGGTAGCAGGCCGCGCCCGATGCGGGGGTCGAGCAGCCGCGCCAACCGCCGAAACAGCTCGGACGTGTGCGACCAGGCTACATCGTTGAGGTCGCCCGCCACGATAGTTGGCCCCTCGTGGTGCTGAATGGCGCGGCCCACTAGTAGGAGCTCCGCATCGCGGCGGGTACTGGTTTTGGATTCCTGCGGGGCCGGCGGCTTTGGGTGTACAAAGTGCAGGTTAGCCTCCACGCCATTGGGCAGGCGCACGCGCCCATGGAACGAGGGAATATCGGGGTCGAGAATAAACTGGATTTCCTTGGCCAGCAGCGGCAGCCGCGAAAACACCAGCATGCCGTAGGTATTAGGCAGTGGGGCGTGGCAGGTGTGCGGGTAGTCGGCAGCCAGGGGGGCCAGCTGACTTAGCCACCAGTCATCGGTTTCTACGGCCAGTATAATGTCGGGCTGGTACTCGCGGATGAGGCCCAGGCAGCGCGAAGCATCGCGGTTGTACATGAGCACGTTGGTCACCATCAGGCTGAGGTGGTTGGCGGCATCGGTGGCCGGGCGCTGGCTGTCGTGCACCTGCTTGCGGTGCAAAGGCGTGTAGGGCCAGATGCGGGCAAGCTGGTAAGCCAGGGCCAGCACTACGGCCAGGGACAGCCCCACGGCGGCGGGTGGTCGGGGTGCCGGGGCAGTGCTCAGCACTGCCAGGCCCAGCAGCAGCCCGGCAACTATCTGCAACCGGGGAAAGTCGAAAATGCGAATCCACCAGGCGGTTTGGCGTAGTAGCGGCAGCAGGGTAGCCAGCAGGCCAACTGCGGCCAGCACGTACCCCAGGATGAGAAGTAGGAAGTAGAAAGTGGACACTTGGCAAAAGTAGGCAGTTAGGAATAAGTAAGCCCCACATTGATTAGGATAGGATTGCCATCGGACACCAGCTTTTAACGTGCCTACTTTTACACTATGGAAGTTCTGCTCGCCACCTTCACCACGCTGTTCTCGGTAGTCAACCCCTTCGGGGCTATGCCTATGTTCCTGACCCTGACCAATGATGACAGCCACAGCGAGCGGGTGAGCACGGCCCTGCGGGCCTGCTTCTACATGGTGGCGATTCTGGCGGTGGCCTTCTTTGGCGGGCAATACATCCTGAATTTCTTTGGCATCAATATTCAGCACTTACGCATTGCGGGCGGCATTCTGCTCATGCGCTCGGCTTTTGAGCTGTTAACGCCGGGGGCCAACCGCGACCGCGTCGGGCCCGATGCCCTGGAAGAAAGTAAGCTCAAAAACGATATCAGTTTCACGCCTTTAGCTATGCCCATGCTCTCCGGCCCTGGCTCAATGGCGCTCTGCATTGGCCTCATCCGGCCCACCTATCCCGACAAGGCGTACACCATCCTGGGCTTCGTGCTGGTGGCGGCGGCCAGCTTTCTTATCCTAGTGTCGTCGTTGCGGCTCACACGCTTTCTGGGACGGCCCGGTATGGCGGCCCTGGCTCGCATCATGGGTTTTCTGACCCTGGCCATCGGGGTCAATTTCTTCGTGACTGCGGTGAAAGTATTGTTTCACGTGGAGTAGGGCGCGGGGCTTGGCTGCGCGGGCCGTTGTAATCGCGGCTTCTTCGGTTGCTCCCACCCATAGTTGTTACAGCTTGTTCAACGACGGGCAGGGGGAACTTAAGAAGTCGCGATTACAGCGGCCCGCGCAGCCAAGCTCCGTTCCCAACATCGTTTACCGCACATAAAAAAGGAGTTTCCAGCCTCGGCTGGAAACTCCTTTTTTATTGCGTGAGTAAGAATAAAATCTTACCAGAACCGGTCGTTACACACCACCCGGCGCGACTTGTTGAGCTTGAGGCCCAGCAGCACTTCGTGGCTGCCCGAGTTGTAGCCCGCCAAGTCGCTAGTGCCTACATCGTAGGAGTAACTCAGGCTGGCTACAGGGCTGAAGTTGACGCCTACCATGCCAGTGAAGGCATCGTTGGTGCGGTAAGAGGCACCCAAAAATAAGGCATCCTTGATTTTGAGCTTAACGTTGAAATCAGCTGAAATGGGAGCCGGACTCATGTACTTCACCAACACGGAGGGCACTATCGACACGTCATCGTTGAGGGGCAGACGCACCCCCAGCGTAGCGAAATAATGCCGCTCCAGCTTGTTGTGGGTTATCGAATTGCTGGCGTTGGAATAGCCTAGGTCGAGCTGGTTGCCCAGCAACTGAGCCGTTGAGACGCCCACAAAGAAATTCGGGGTATACAGCCACATACCTATAGAGGCATCGGGTACCCGCGCGGCTTCGCTCACACCTACCGTGTTAACATTGTAATAATGCAGCATTGAGCCATCGATGGCATATTGCTGCACGCCTAGCGATGCCCCCAGTGCCAGGCGCATGGTGCGCGTCAGGGCCAGGTTGTAGGTGTAGGAGCCATAAACGGCTGTGGCGCTGGTCGGGCCGGTTTCGTCGCGGTAAATGATGCCACCAATGGCGTGAAAGCCCTTGCGCCAGTCGTAGAGCGTGCGCTTTTTCTGGGTATACAAAGACCCCAGTGAGGAGTTGGCACTAACGTAGTACGTGCGGGGAGCCCCTTCAATACCTGTCCACTGCTGCCGGAAGCTGAACTTGACATCGATATAGTCCTCGGTGCCAGCTACTGCCGGATTAATCAGGTAGTTGTTGTTCATGTACTGGCTGTGCTGAGCCACTTGCTGCGCCTGCCCGGAGCGGGCCATACCCACAGCCAGAAAGGCAACCAGTAAACCGTATAAGTTTTTTTTCACGAAGCAATGCGGTTAAGAGAAGACAATAATAGGAGAGGCCTATGCTGCCTGCCGACTGTGAAAAGCAATGGAGTCCACCACCCTTCACAGCCGACAAGAAGCAAGTTACTTAATAAATAACGGTGAGCGGGCCAGTATAGTGTTTGCCGCTGGGCAAGGTAATGATGTAGTAGTAGGTACCAATAGGAGCGGGTTGCCCATTCATAGCGCCTGTCCACTCATTGCCTCGGGCGTAGTTAGTGGTTTCGAAAATCTTATTGCCCCAGCGGTTGAAGATGGTTACGTGGTTGTTCGTATATCCTTCCAGGTTCTCAATCTGCCAGGTATCGTCGTTGCCGTCGCCATTGGGGCTGAAAGCTGTGGGGATGCGCAGGCGCGGCGTCACGGTCACGGTTACCGAGCTTTGGTCGGTGCAGTGGCCCAGGCCCGCCGAGAGGGTATAGGTAGTCGTGACGGTGGGCGAAGCAACGGGCTGCAGAATGGTGGTGCTGCTCAAGCCTAGGGCTGGCCCCCAGGTAACGGGGTACGTGCCGCTGGCTGTGCCGATAAGCGTCACATCGTCGCCCTCCATAATGGTCACGTCCGGTCCGGCATCCACGTCAACCACGGGGTAAACGTTTACGATAACCGGGGCTGAAATAACCGCCCGCGGGCCGCAATCGGTGGTGGCCGTCAGGGTGAGGGTTACTTTCTGCCCATCGTGAAGGGCCGTTGTGGTGAACGTGGTACCCGTAGCACCAGCTACGTTCTGGCCATCTATCTGCCACTGGTACGTGGGGTTGGTGCCAGTATTAGTAGAGGTATCCAGGCTGAAGGTAATGGCCTCGCCCGTGCAGGTAGGCAGCGTGGTTTTAACGCTCATCGTAACGGTAGGCAGCGGCACCGTAATCAGGTGTACGGTAGTAGAGGCCGTAGCCGGGCCACTGGCGCAGAAGTTAACCGTAGGAGTCAACACCACACTCACTTGGTCGCCATCGGCCAGCGTTGAAGAGGTGAAGGCCGGCATAGTAGCCACTTGCACTCCATTGACAAACCATACATAAGTCGGGTTGCTACCCGCATTGGTCGGCACGGGAGTAAAGGTGACCGCCGAACCCACGCATTGGGTAGGCGGCGCAGATAGCGTTACGCCCGACACCAGTACCGGCTGCAACTGAATGCTGACCGCATTGCCGATAACCGTAGTGCAGTCGCCCGAGCTAACCCGGCGGCGGTAGTACGTAGTTACTGTGGGCGTAGTCGCCGTGTAGGTGGCGCTGGTCACCCCACTAATTGGCGTCCAGGTGATGTTGTCCGTGGACGACTCCCACTGGTAAGTGTAGCTACCCGTACCCCCGCTGGCGGGCGTCAGCTCCGTAAATGCGGCGGGCGTCGAAAGCGGGCACACCGTTTGGTCGGCACCGATGCTGCCCGGCTGTACGGCTGGGTTCACCGTAACCACCACAGTGCCCGTGCTGGTGCAGCTTGTGGCCGTATTCGTCACGGTCAGGATGTAGGTCGTAGTAGTAGCGGCACTGGTCGTGTTGGTCAGCGTCACCATTGGGTTGGCGCTGGTAGGACTGCTCAGGCCTGCAGTGGGCGACCAGCTGTAAGTGAGGCCGGTTACAGCCGGCGCACCCAGCAGACCGGTATTACCCGAGCAGATGGTAATGGCCGCACCGGGTGCGGCATCGGGCAGCGGATTCACCGTTGCTGTCACTGTGCCGGTGCTGGTGCAGCTAGCTGCGCTGGTTACAGTCAGGGTGTAGGTCGTGGTCGTAGCCGTCCCAGTGGTATTGGTCAGCGTGACGGTGGGGTTGGCCGCCGTGGCGCTGCTCAGGCCCGTAGCGGGTGACCAGCTATAGGTGAGGCCCGCAACGGCCGGCCCGCCCAGCGTAGCCGAAGCCCCCGAGCAAATAGCAACGTTGGCACCCGGTACTGCTACTGGAATTGGGTTTACCGTCACATCTACTGTACCGGTGCTGGTGCAGCTAGCCGCGCTGGTTACGGTCAGGGTGTAAGTCGTGGTGGTAGCTGCGCTAGTAGTATTAGTGAGCGTCACGGTGGGGTTAGCGCTGGTTGCGCTGCTCAGGCCCGTAGCGGGGTTACGTCGACTGTGCCCGTGTTAGTGCAGCCCCCGGCGTTGGTTACGGTCAGGGTGTAGGTCGTGATGGTAGCTGCACCAGTGGTATTGGTCAGCGTGACGGTGGGGTTGGCCGTCGTGGCGCTGCTCAAGCCTGTGGCCGGGCTCCAGCTATAGGTCAAGCCCGCAACAGCCGGCCCGCCTAGCGTAGCCGAGCCCCCTGAGCAGAAGGCAACGGCTGCGCCAGGAACCACTGCTGGCAGCGGGTTTACCGTTACCGTCACTGTGCCGGTGCTGGTGCAGCTAGCTGCGCTGGTCACGGTCAGGGTGTAAGTCGTGGTGGTAGCTGCGCTAGTAGTATTAGTGAGCGTCACGGTGGGGTTAGCGCTGGTTGCGCTGCTCAGGCCCGTAGCGGGTGACCAGCTATAGGTGAGGCCCGCAACGGCCGGCCCGCCCAGCGTAGCCGAAGCTCCCGAGCAGATAGCCACAGCCGCGCCCGGCACCGCTGCCGGAATTGGATTCACCGTTACGTCGACTGTGCCCGTGTTAGTGCAGCCCCCGGCGTTGGTTACGGTCAGGGTGTAGGTCGTGATGGTAGCTGCACCAGTGGTATTGGTCAGCGTCACGGTGGGGTTGGCCGCCGTGGCGCTACTCAAGCCTGTGGCCGGGCTCCAGCTATAGGTGAGGCCCGCAACGGCCGGCCCGCCCAGCGTAGCCGAGCCCCCTGAGCAGAAGGCAACGGCTGCGCCAGGTACTACCGTGGGCAGCGGGTTCACTGTTACCGTCACTGTGCCGGTGCTGGTGCAGCTAGCTGCGCTGGTCACGGTCAGGGTGTAAGTCGTGGTGGTAGCTGCACCAGTAGTATTAGTCAGCGTCACGGTAGGGTTAGCGCTGGTAGCGCTGCTCAGGCCCGTAGCGGGTGACCAGCTATAGGTGAGGCCCGCAACGGCCGGCCCGCCCAGCGTAGCCGAGCCGCCCGAGCAGAAGGCAACGTTGGCACCCGGTACTGCTACTGGAATCGGGTTTACCGTCACGGCTACCGTGCCGGTGTTAGTGCAACTGGTCGAGGTATTCGTCACCGTGAGGGTGTAGGTCGTGGTAATAGCTGCACCAGTGGTATTGGTCAGGGTCACGGTGGGGCTGGCCGCCGTGGCGCTGCTCAGGCCCGTAGCGGGTGACCAGCTATAGGTGAGGCCCGCAACGGCCGGCCCGCCCAGCGTAGCCGAAGCTCCCGAGCAGATAGCCACAGCCGCACCCGGCACTGCTACTGGAATTGGATTCACCGTTACGGCTACCGTGCCCGTGTTGGTGCAGCCCCCGGCGTTGGTTACGGTCAGGGTGTAAGTCGTGATGGTAGCTGCACCAGTGGTATTGGTCAGCGTCACGGTGGGGTTGGCCGTCGTGGCGCTGCTCAAGCCTGTGGCCGGGCTCCAGCTATAGGTGAGGCCCGCCACAGCCGGCCCGCCCAGCGTAGCCGAGCCCCCTGAGCAGAACGCAACGGCTGCGCCAGGTACTACCGTGGGCAGCGGGTTCACTGTTACCGTCACTGTGCCGGTGCTGGTGCAGGTAGCTGTGGCACCCGTTACTGTGAGGGTGTAGGTCGTGGTCGTAGCCGTCCCAGTGGTATTGGTCAGGGTCACGGTGGGGCTGGCCGCCGTGGCGCTGCTCAGGCCCGTAGCGGGTGACCAGCTATAGGTGAGGCCCGCCACGGCCGGCCCGCCCAGCGTAGCCGAGCCGCCCGAGCAGAAGGCAACGGCCGCGCCCGGCACCGCTGCCGGAATTGGATTCACCGTTACGTCGACTGTGCCCGTGTTGGTGCAGCCCCCGGCGTTGGTTACGGTCAGGGTGTAAGTCGTGGTGGTAGCCGCCCCAGTGGTATTGGTCAGCGTGACGGTGGGGTTGGCCGCCGTGGCGCTGCTCAAGCCCGTAGCGGGTGACCAGCTATAGGTGAGGCCCGCCACAGCCGGTCCGCCCAGCGTAGCCGAGCCCCCTGAGCAGAACGCAACGGCTGCGCCAGGAACCACTGCTGGCAGCGGGTTCACTGTCACGGCTACTGTGCCCGTGTTGGTGCAGCCCCCGGCGTTGGTTACGGTCAGGGTAAAAGTCGTGGTGGTAGCTGCGCTAGTAGTATTAGTGAGCGTCACGGTGGGGTTAGCCGCCGTGGCGCTGCTCAGGCCTGTGGCCGGGCTCCAGCTATAGGTCAGGCCCGCAACAGCCGGCCCGCCCAGCGTAGCCG
>JBPBPU010000136.1:0-140332 GCA_050954465.1 Janthinobacterium lividum | reverse complement strand
CCACTCCAGCATTGGCTATTTAATGCCTTATCAATTTCACCAACAACAACTTACAGCTGTTGCCTAGTTCTCTCCTACTTAACTAGACCACCCCAGTAGTGCCAAAAACACGCATTGCGTAAGTCCTAATATGCTATCCTGCCGCCGCGTTGTGGCTCATGCTAAGCTGTAATAACTATCCTATCCACGAGTTGGCAAACCGTGCTAGCTGCTTTCGGAGGCAGCCTGCGCAGCCCCTGCTTCCAGGGCGTCGGCCTCAGCGTAGCGAGCGGCGGCGCGGATGGCCAGCACGTGGCGGCGGGCAGCGGCCTCGGCGGGGTGGGGGTCGGCCAGGGCCAGGTCGAGTGCCAGCGCGGCCAACCAAGTGTGCCAGCGGGCGGCCTCGGCGAGGGTGGTGGGGGGCGGAGCAGCTTGCAAAACGGCTAGCCCCCGGTGGCGCACGGCCAGGGCCAGGGCGTGGGCGTGCAGGCGCAGCAGCTCGCGCTCGGCTACCAGGGCGGCTAGCCGGGCGGTGCGGGCCGCTACCCGTAGCGGGCCAGGGGCGAGCGGCGAAGCCAGGGCAGCGGGCAGCGCAGTGGCCGGCGCCACCCAGGCCAGGGCCGGCAGCACGGGGGTCAGCGGCAGCGGCGCGGCGGGCGGGCCGCTGCCCAGCGGCGGGGGCAGGGCGGGTAGCAGCGCCAGCAAGCGCCCGGCCAGGGCCAGGGGCAGGGTTTTGCGGCCGGCCTCACAGGCATCGACAAAGCTGCGTGAGCAGCTCAGCCACTCGGCCAGTTGCTGCTGCGAGAGCCCCAGCGCTCCGCGCACGGTGGCTTCCAGGGTAGCAGTAGTAGCGGAGCGCGGACGAGCCATGGCGGCAAAGTAGATAGGAGAGCCAGCAAAGGTAGCAAAACTGCCGAATATGCCTGGGTTTTGCTACCTTACTGGTAGCAAAACCCAGGCATATTCGGCAGTTTTGCTACCTTTGCTTAGGGTACACGGGGCAAGAGCCGCTACGTGCCAGCGAAGCCGTTCGCTTACGTAGGGCTTACGTGTGGCTGCTGGCGCGCGTAAGTCCTATCTAA
Organism: Janthinobacterium lividum; assembly: GCA_050954465.1. GTDB lineage: Bacteria > Bacteroidota > Bacteroidia > Cytophagales > Hymenobacteraceae > Hymenobacter. Next base: position 139,271 of record JBPBPU010000136.1, on the reverse strand, counting down.
AAGGGGGAGAGAATTCAGGCAGGGGCTGAATTCTCTCCCCCTTTTAGGTACCTGCTTTGCGGGCACCGGAGTGGCGTTTATAGCTTCACGTCCTTGCTGTTATCGTCCAAATTCCGGTCGATTATCTCGTGGTAGGGGTCTACAGCCACCGAAGCCGGTTTTTGCTTCACAAGGAATTGCAGCTTGTTGTCGCCCGTCATCAGGCGGCGCTTTTCCAGCACGAGCGGGGGCACGGGCTTGCCATCCTTTCCTTTTTCGGCAAATACGGCTACCGGCAGGTAGTCGCGCTCGGCGGCGGGCTTCTGGTTGCCGGTGCTGTCGGCGTAGAATTTGGCGCTCTTGATGGTGAAATCGACCTGGTAGCGGCCGTCGGGCAGCTTTTTGGCTGTGGCAGCGGTCACGCGGTTTTCGTAGAGTGTGATGCGCTCGAAGTTATCCGTGATGAACTGTTGCAAGGAGTCGGGCGCGGCCCGGCGCAAGTAGCTGATAAACTCGGTGGAGTTGGTGTAGGGCGGCCCCTGGAAGGCTACTGCTTTCACGTAGTCGTGCAGGGCGGCGTCCAGCTTTTGCTCGCCCAGGTAGTCCTGCAAGGCGTACATCACCACCGAGCCCTTACCGTAGTGGATGTACTGCTGGTTTTCGACCAGCGCCAGCGGCACTTCCTTTTTGCTTTCGAAGGCGCGGCCGCTGAGGTAGCGGCGCTGGTCTATTTGCAGGAATTTCTGCATGGCGAAGTAGCCGTAGGTGTGCTTCATCACCATCAGGGCCGAGTATTCGGCCATGGCCTCGGCCATGAGGGTGCTGCCCTGCACGTTGCCCCCGATTACTTGGTGCGCCCACCACTGGTGCCCTACCTCGTGGGCCGTCACGTAGAACGGTGTGTTCACGTCCTCGGGGTCATTGGGGTCCACTTTCACGATGAAGCCGATGCTTTCCGAGTACGGAATGGTGTTGGCGAAGCTTTGAGCAAAGCTCTGGTAGTTCGGGAATTCGAGGATGCGCAACTGCCGGTGCTGGTAGGGCGAGAAGTTGCGCGAGTAGTAGCTCAGGGCCGCTTTGGCCCCGGCCGCCATGTTGGCCAGGTCGTAGGTGTGGCCTGGCTGGTAGTAAATGGTGATGGGGATGGTGCGGTGGCCCGCCGAGTCGGCCCACTGCGTTTTGTACTCCTGGTAGCGGGCCGAGAGGAAGGTGTAAAAGTTGAGCATCGGCCGGTCCATCACATAGGTGAAGTAGCGGCGGCCAGCCTGCACCCACTCCTTTGTCAAGTAGCCGGGCGCAATGGCCGTTTGGTCGGCCTCGGTGCTGACGGTAGTGCGGAAGCGAATCCAGTCGGCATCGTGGCTGATGTAGGTATTCTGGCGAGCCTTGAGGTCGCCCACGGGGGCCATGCGCGGCTTGGGCTTAAAGCCGTAGGTTTTGCGCGTCTGGTCGTCGCCCAGCTCGGCATCTTCGCGGTAGCCTAGGCTGGGCAGGTAGCCCGAGCTGATGAAGCTGCCGTTGTACACGATGTCGGTGTTGGAGCCGGAGTTGGGGAAGCCTACCTCGCGGTAGGTCAGGCTCAGGCTTAGGGGCAGCGAGTCGCCGGGGGCCAGCGGGCGGGCCAGGCGGTAGAGCCGGAAGCCAAACGTGGTATCGACAAGGGCCAGGGTGGCGGTGCCGGGCTGGCCCAGCGCCAGGCGGCGCAGGCGCGGGTGGTTTTCGGCGGGCAGGCTCACAATGATGGTATCGAGGGGCCGGGTGTGCTTGTTGACGAGCATAAACTGCCCCTCGAAATGCACCGCCCGCTGGCTGGGGTAGATGTCCGTCTTCAGGTCGACGGCCACAATGCGCGGCTGGGCCACGTCCTTGAAGCGGTGGTACTGCCGCTCGTACTGGGCCTGCAGCTTTTCCTGCGCCTTGGGCGTGAGGTACTGGTTGAGCACGTTGGTATTGTAGAAAATGAACGCGCCCGTGCCTACCGCCACCAGCCCGCCCACTGCCGCGGCCAGGGTGCTGCTGCGGCCCCAGCGGCGGCGCGCTTCGGCCCAGCGGCCCCCCGTATCGGTGCCACGCACCCAGAGCAAATTAGCCAGCAGCACCAGCAAAATGGCCCAGCCCACCCAGTAAAGCTTCGTCCACCAGAAGGCGGGCATAAAGTGGGCGTAGCCGTTCATGTCGGAGTGCGGCAGCCCCGAGGCCCCGCCGTAGCCAAAAAGCCGGTGCGTGAACCCGAGCTGGCCCCGGAAAATATTGCCCACGTAGTACACCACCATCACGGCGAAGCCCAGGTACTTGTTGTTTACCAGCACCTGCACCACCATCGCCAGCACGCACAGTAGCAGCAGGTAAGGCAGCTGTAGCCCATAGAGCGTTTCGAGGTACAGCCCGATTTCATAGTGGTGGTAGCCCTTGGCGGTTTGCACCAGCAGGCCGCACACCAGCACTACGCCCAGCAGCACCACCTGCACCATACCCAGGGCAGTGAGCTTGCTCATAAACGGCACCCAGCTTGGCACGGGCACGGCATCGGCAATCTGGGCCACGCCCGCTTCGCGCTCGCGCCACACCAGCTCGCCGCTGTAGAAGGTGATGAGGATGAGTAGAAACAGGAAGAACGTGCTGCTCATCACCGTTACCACTTCGCCCGTAACGGGGTAGGTCGTGGCGTCGAACGACTTGCCAATCTGCGAGGCTGTCGAGAGCAGGAAAATCACGCCCGCCGCCACAATAGCCACAAAATATACGCTCCGCACAATACCCCGAAACTCCAGCTTGGCCAGGCTCCAGTACTGCTGCAGGTGCATGCCAGGGGTGAAAAGCTGCGTCACGCGGGGCAGGCGCAACGTGCCCATTGCTGGGCGCGGGCTGTCGTCGTCGGCCAGGGCAGCGGCCACCCGGCGCTTGCCGGGGGCTTTGTCCGAGGCGAAGGCCGAAAACCGGAACCGTGCGTAACACAACACCAGCAGCGCCAGCCCCACACCCAGCCACAGGGCGCGGTTGAGCAGCACAAACGAGCTGAGCGGCAGCAGGAGGGTGTTTTTGTCGGCGGCCGTCCAGTAGCGGGTCGTCAGCTCGATGCCGCCCAGCCCGAAGGCGTCGAGAGAGGCCGCGAGGTGGTCGTTCTTGAGGTCGCCCAGGTACGACGAGGCAATGAGGTATCCCACCAGCAGCACCACCGAGCCAATGTAGGTGCTCAGCATATTGCGCGTGAGCGTGGCCGTGGTAAAGAAAATGGCCCCGGTAAAGAGCAGGTTGGGCAAAATAAGCACCGCGTAGGGCCACAGGTAATTGCCCGCCGGGGTGTGCGCCAAAAACCGGTCGGCTTCCATCCAGGGCATCACGCCCGCCAGCGCCGCACCCAGCGGCAAGCCCAGAAACACCAGCGCCGCAATGAGGTACGACCCCAGAAAGCGCCCGCCCAAATACCCGATTTTGGTAATGGGCTTGGTGTAAAACAGCGAGTGCGTGTGGTACTCGAAGTCGCGATATACCGGGCTGGCCATCAAGGACGAGGCAATGATGACGCCGATGGTACTCAGCACCCCCAGCAGGATGGTAATCGAGTACGGCGCGTTGACTTTCACCGCCTGCCCGTCGCCGCCCAGGCTCACGTTCACCCCCGTGCCGAAGCCGCCCCCGGCAGCCGTTACCAGCAGCCCCGCAAAGAGTAGCAGCAGTACAAAATATATCCAGGTAGCCGGCCGCCGCAGCCGGTACTTTAGCTCAAAAAGAAATATTGGTAGAAACATGGGAGGAGCATTAAAAATTAAGAATTAGGAATTAAAAATTGGCTTGGCCGGTAGGAAAATGGGCTGATGAGGCGCTGCCTACGCATTTTTAATTTATAATTTTCAATTTTTAATTGATGAAAAATACACGTCCTCCAAATCCGGGCTCACGGCCTCGAAGCCACTATCCGGCGCGGCATCGGCTAGCACGTGTACCACCGTTTTGCCCGCAAACAGCCGCGAGCTGATAACCTGCGCCTGGGCCTGCAAGGCGGGCAGCTCGGTTTTTTCGATGAGCTTTTTCCACACCCGGCCGTGGAGCGCCTGCATCACCTGGGCCGGGTCACCGGTGAGTAGTACCTCGCCTTTGTTGATGATGGCCATGTTGCGGCACAAGTCGCTCACGTCGCTCACGATGTGGGTGCTCAGAATCACGATAATATTTTCGCCAATCTCGCTCAGCAGGTTGTGGAAGCGGTTACGCTCGGCGGGGTCGAGGCCCGCCGTGGGCTCATCCACGATGATGAGGCGCGGGTTGCCGAGCAGCGCCTGCGCAATGCCGAAGCGCTGCTTCATACCGCCCGAGTAGCCGCCGACGTGCTTTTTGCGCACGTCATAGAGGTTGGTTTGCTGGAGTAGGGCCGCCACCATTTCCTTGCGCTCGCGGCCGCTGGCAATGCCTTTGAGGGTGGCAAAGTGGTCGAGCAGCTCCTCGGCGCTCACCTTGGGGTACACGCCAAACTCCTGGGGCAGGTAGCCCAGCACGCGGCGCACGGCCTCCTTGTCGCGTAGCACGTCGATATCGTCGAGCCGAATGCTGCCCTTGTCGGCATCCTGCAGGGTGGCAATGGTGCGCATGAGCGAGCTTTTGCCTGCCCCGTTCGGCCCGAGCAGCCCAAACATGCCAGTCGGAATAGTGAGGTTGACGCCGCGCAGGGCCTGCGTGCCGTTGGGGTAGGTTTTGGAGAGGTTGGTAATCGTGAGGGACATAAAGCAGGATGCGAGCAAAAAGGTGAAGCAGGAAGGTAGATGCACGAAAGTGGTAAAGCGTTGGCTGGCAAGTTAGCCGCTACGGTGCCTGCACCAGCGTGGCAATGACTTTTTCCTCGGCGGCGGTGGCGGGCACTACGTTGCCCTCGCGCCAGTAGGGACGCGTGTAGTGCGTGCCGCGCTTGTAGAGCGAGCCGTTGTACTGCTCGTTTTTGGCAATGGGCGCAGGCGTACCAGCCAGGCCCCGTACCAGCATCTCGCTCACAAAATCGTAGCGCATTGTTTCGTCGCTGTGCGTCACGTTCATGGACGACTGCAGGCGCACAAAGCTGGGGTATAGCCGGCCGTCGACCTCCTGGTATTCCACTTGCTTACGAACCTGGGTGACCTGCATTTTAACAACCAGTATATTAATCTTTTTCATGTAAGGCTGAAGCCGGGCGGGCACCTCGCTCTCAATGCGCTGAATGGCCAGCGTCTGGCGGTCGATGCGCACCGTGAGCTGGCTTAGGTACGCCTGCTCCTGCGTGGCCGGGGTGCAGCGTACCTCGTAGTAGGGTTCCTCCACTGCCCCGGCGGGGGTTTCGAGCAGCGTATAGGTGTAGCGCTTAAAGTTGGTGCTGTCGAGGGAGGGGTTGCCGACGGTTACATCGTAGTAGTTGCCGGCCTTGTCCACGTTGATGGGGTTGGGCAGCGCCATTTCGGCATCGTCCTTATTCAGGGCTGCCTGGCCCACGCGCGACTCACGCACCCGCGCTTGCACCACGGGGCTGCGCGGCCGGCGCGGGTTGCCCTGGATGTAATAATCCACCAAGGCATCGGCAAACTTCGCTATCTGCCCGTTGTAAGTGGCAAATTCGCGGTAGTAAGCCTGCAAGCCTACGGGGTTGTACATCAGGGCCGTGGTGCGGCGCACGGCCCGCTTGAGCAGCGTCGTCGGCGAAAAGGCCGTTACGCTCACTTCCTGCAACGTATACGTTTGCGGCTCCAGGCGCAAGGTGAGGGCCGTGGCGGGGGCCAGCGTTTTGGCCGCTACCGTAAGCGGGGCGTAGCCCAGCGCCTGCACCCGCACGCTGTCGGCCCTGGCCGGCAGGGTCAGCCGAAACACGCCCTCGGCGTTCGTCACGGTGCCACCGGGCTGGTTGGGCACCCCCAGCGAGGCAAAAGGCACTACGGCCTGCGTGCGGGCGTCGAGCACCGTGCCGGTGAGGGTGGTAGTGGACTGGGCCAGCACCAGGCCGGCCGGCACCACGCTGAGAAGCGAAAGAAGGAAAAAAGCAAGACGCATGGCAGAACGCAAAAAGGGAGTAGTGTAGCAGAAACGGGGTGTTGGCGAGAGCCGCATTGAAAGGACAAAGGTGTAGCCAATTGCCACTTCATGCCTACACTTTATGACCAGCTCACGCCAGGCAATGACCAATGCTGCCCCACGGCTGACCAACTGCGTTCGTCCTATTTATTTGACGAGGCCTTGGCCCACCGCGTAATTTTGCCCCATGGCATTCTCCCATTTCTGGCGACTGCGGGCGCTTCGCCACGGCATAGTGTGGGTGCTGGTGATGGGCCTGCTGGTGGCAGCTACCCACTTGCTGCCCGACCGCGAAACGCCCAAAAACCTGCCCCAACTGCTGCTACCCCTGCTGCTGTTGGCCGGGCCTATTTATGTACACTACTGGCTGCTGAGCCACTTGCTAGAACGAGGGCGCTACGCCCGCTATACCATAGCCCTGCTTGCCACCGTGGTGTTGGGGGCTCTCCTGCTGGATGCCATCGAACATTTCGTGCTCCTTATCGTGGCCACCGACAAGGAGCCTGCTTACCGGTTCAATGATTTTATCGGCTCCGTTTTCGCCATCAGCCTGGCGCTGCTCACGTCCACTATGGCGCGCTACGTGCGGCGCGGCATCATCAGTCGCAACCAGATGCAGCAGCTACGCGCTCTTCAGCTCGAAACGGAACTCAGCTTGCTCAAAGCCCAGGTCAACCAGCACTTCCTCTTCAACACCCTCAACAACCTCTACGGCTTGAGTCTGGCCGCGCCCGAGCAAATGCCCGAGGCGCTGCTGCAGCTCGCGGGCCTCATGCGCTACCAGCTCGACAGCTCGCGCCAGGCCACCGTGACGGTGGGCACCGAGGCCGAGTACCTGGCCAACTACATCGGCCTCGAAAAGCTGCGCCTGCGAGCCAACACGCAGGTAGAATACGTAGCCGACCTGCCGCACCCCGACCGCCCGCTGGCCCCGCTGCTGCTGCTGCCACTGGTCGAAAACTGCTTTAAGCACGCCATCGGCCCCGGCAGTTCCAACACCATCCGCATCCGGCTCACCCAAACCGACGCGGGCCTTACCTTGCGCACCGACAATAGCATTCCGCCGCACTTCCGGCCGGCGCCCTCGGGGCTGGGGCTGCCCACCCTGCGGGCGCGGCTGGCGCAGTTTTACCCCGGCAACGGCCACCGCTTCCACATCGAGGCCACGGCCACGCAATACACTGCCACCCTCCTGCTCGCCCTGTGACAACTGCCCCGCTCCGCTGCCTGCTGGTTGATGATGAGCCACTGGCCCACACCGTGCTGCGCGCCTACCTCGACCGCTTGCCCGGCCTGGCCACCTGGGCCGGCAGCTGCTACGGAGCCGTTGAGGCGCTCACCTTTTTGCGTACCACGCCCGTCGATGTGCTTTTGCTCGATGTGGACATGCCCGAGCTAACCGGCCTGGAGCTGCTGCGCGCCCTGCCCCAGCCGCCCGCCGTGGTGCTCTGCACGGCCCACGCTGCCCACGCCATCGACGCTTTTGATTTAGGAGTAGTCGACTACCTGCTGAAACCCATTCGCTTCGAGCGCTTCGTCAAAACTATCAGCCGGCTGCAAGCCGCCGTGGCCCCGGCAGTGGCCCCCGCCCCGCTCGAGCTGCCCGCGCCCGACTCAGTGTTTCTGAAAACGGACGCTGGCACCGAGCGCGTGCGCTTCGCCGACCTGCTTTTCGTGGAGGGCTACGGCAATTTCGTGAAGTGCCACCTGGCCTCGGGCCGCGTGCTGCTCACCGCCGAAACCATGAAGCAGATGGAAAGCCAGCTGCCCCCCGAGCAATTCGTGCGCGTACACAAGTCGTACTTGGCCAACTTTCAGCAAGTAGAGCGCCTCAGCGGCAACGTGTTGCACATAGGCCGCCACGAAGTGCCCGTGGGCAGCACCTACCGCCAGGAGGTGCTGCGCCACCTGCATTTGCGCTAAGCCAGGGGTATTAATTTGTGCTTTGCCGGTGGGTAGCAGCGTCGACGTGCGCCGGGGGTTGGCCGCTAAATATGTTGAGTAAGGGCTGGTTGGTTGAGTTAGGTAACTGCTGTTATGCAGAGCGGGAAGTAGCGCGAAGCTTTCGCTTCGCGCATCGCCGCGTAGCGGCGAAGCTCGCGAGTGCAGTCGTTGACCTACGTGGCGTGGTGCCGGATTCGCCGCTTTGCGGCGATGCGCGAAGCGAAAGCTTCGCGCTACTTCCCACTCTGCATAACAGCAGTCAGGTAATAAGAAAAAGGAAATCGTTAGCAAGCAAAAAAGCCCGCCAAATAAGTTATCTTCGTTAACTCTGGTGCCAGCGCTTGCGTTGTTGTTCTTACTCTGAATCCACGTCAGCTATGAAACACATTTCCGCTCTGCTGCTGCTGCTGCCAACCAGCCTGTGGGCGCAGAAAACCCCTCCCACGCCGCCCGCCGATGCCCCCACCCAGCTGGTGCGCACCGAACTGCTGCTCGACCCCAACGAGAATGAGGTGCTGGTGCAGCCCGTGCCCACCGATACGGCCGTAGTGCTGCTGGTGCGGCAGCGGACGCCTAAAGGCCACAAAATGCGCTACGTGTTTCAGCACTACGGCGCCAACCTGCACCTGCGCCGCGAGCAAGACCCCAACGTAGCCGACGAGTGGGACGCTGAGCGCCTGTGCGCCGAGCCGGGCGTGGTGTACGCGCTGTTTCGCCAGTCGGGCAATACCAGCAAGCTGCTCGTAGCCGCCTACGACGTGCGCGGCGGCCAAACCCGCACCCAGTCCTTCGATACCAAGCTCTGCCGCCGAGTGCTGGGCTTCAAAGCCCTCAATGGCCAGCTTTTTGTCAACGTCACCCTCACCGACGACCAGCACCAAACCGTGCTACTGCTCGACGTAGCTACCGGGCAGTTTCAGTTTCTGCCCTACCTCTACGAGCCGCTTTCCTCGGAGCTGACCAGCGTGGCTGACCGCCCCGCCGGCCGCGCCGAGTTCATCCTCACCCAAAACAATGGCCGCAAGCAGCGCCTCATGCTCAAGCAGCTTTCGGCCGAGCACGGCGAGTTGCTGCACTCTGAGTTGGTGCAAACCGAGAGCGAGCGCACCCTGCTCACCGCCCAACTCAGCCCCCTGCAGGATACCAGCGCTCGCCTGCTGGCCGGCACCTATGGCCTGCGCGACACGCAATACGCCCAGGGCCTATTCGTGACCGACCTGCTGGCTACCGACCCCGGCTCGCCCACCGAAGTCACTCGCCGCCACGCGCTGCGCTTTTATGACTTCCGGCACCTGCGGCATTTTTTCGACTACCTGGCTCCCGCCCACTCGGCCCGCATCCAGGAGCGGGCAGCGCGGCGCGAGGCCCGCGACGAGCCCCCGCAGCGCTGGCACTACCAGCTGCTGTTGCACGAGCTGTTGCCCCAGCCCGATGGTGGCTACACGCTGGTGGCCGAGGTGTATTACCCCGTATATCAATACAATAACTATGGCAGCCCGTTGGGAGTAGGTTCAATGGGATACCGCCCCGTAGTCCCGGTAGGCAGCTTTGGGCCGAACGGCTACTACCACGGCAACTACAGCGGCCAAAACCTGCTTGGCATCCGCACGTCGCACGTAATCGTGTGCGGCTTCGACAAGCGCGGCAACCTGCTCTGGGACAATACGTTCGTGGTCGGCAACAACGTCATGCGCACCGAAGTAGAGCAGGCCGTGCAGGCCCTGCCCCTCACCGATGGCCGCCTGGCCTTGGCCTACATCGCCGACAACGAGATTCACTACAAGCGCATCGACCAAGGCGAGCCTAGCCCCAACGATGCTAAAACAGACATTCAAACCGCCAGCCCCGATGCTAAAGAGAAGGTGCTGGACGCGAGCCAGACCGACGTAGCTCCCTGGGTCAACGACCAGTACGTGGCCAGCGGCTACCAGCGCATTCGGCCCGCCCACGGCCCCGAGCGGGAAATTTTCTTCCTGCAGTTGCTCAAGTTTTAACGAGGTTGAGGGGTAGCAGGTGCTCAATAGAACGTCATTCCGAGCTTGCTGAGGAATCTCGCTCGTCAACTAACTCAATCGTTCAACGATGCAAGCGAGATTCCTCGGCAAGCTCGGAATGACGTTCTTTAGCCCTCAACTGCCACTTGATGAGTACCATATCTCTTCTCGCCACCTACACCGGCCAGCCCCACGAGGCGGGCCTCGACGAAGCCGGGCGCGGCTGCCTGGCCGGCCCCGTGTTTGCCGCCGCCGTCATCCTGCCACCCGATTTCAACCCACCTTTCCTCAACGATTCCAAGCAGCTTACCGCTCGCCGCCGCGAAGCGCTCCGCCCCCTCATCTGCGAAGCCGCTATTGCCTGGGCGGTAGGGCAGGCGACGGTGGCCGAAATTGGGGAATTGAATATTGCGCAGGCCAGCTACCTGGCCATGCACCGCGCCGTAGCAGCGCTGGCCGTGCCCGCCACCTACCTGCTGGTCGATGGCAACCGCTTCCGGCCGCATCCTACCCTGCCGCATACCTGCATTATCGGTGGCGACGGCCTCTACCGCAGCATTGCCGCTGCCTCCATCCTGGCCAAAACCTTCCGCGATGAGCACCTGCGAATCCTGGCCGAAGAGTACCCGCCCTATGGCTGGGGTCAGAATGCCGGCTACCCCACGGCTAGCCATCGGGCCGCCATCCGCGAGTATGGGGCCACGCTGCACCACCGGCCAGGGTTCCGGCTGGTGTAAACTCGTTCTGCCGTTCGCCTCACCCCCTAGCCCCCTCTCCGAAAAGGAGAGGGGGCTAGGGGGTGAGGCGAACGGCAGAACAACTAGGCCTTTAGCTTCAGCAAATCCAGAAACAAGCTGAAGCCGTCGACGGTGCCGCCGCCTTCGCCGCCGAAAGAGTCGAAGGTCAGGGGCTTGATGATGTAGCCGCTCACGTTGAGGTTCTTGGCTCCAAGGCGGTCGATGTCGAGGTCGGAGGTGGTCATAATGAACACGTTGAGGTCGCTGAACTCGGGGTCGTCGCGCAGGATTTTTAGCAGTTCGAGGCCGTTGAGGCGGGGCATGTTGATATCGAGCATGACCAAGCTGGGGCGAGCAATTTTAGCCTCTCCATTTTCGCCGCGCAGCATATTAAGGGCATCGCGGCCGTTGCGGGCGTGGATGAGCGGCACCGTAATGCTTTGCTTGCGCAACTCGCGCTGCACGTTCATGACGTCCATCTGGTCGTCTTCAACCAATAAAATATTTGTCACAGAATCAGAAGACATATAGAAGAAAAACAGCCGCAGGAAATGCCAAAATAGAGGGTACTACTGCATTTTGCCGGTTTAGGTTGGTAGCTTACTAATTGCTACGGGTTAGCTTCATGAGTATAAGGTAGTAAGCTGGGCGCTTACCCGGCCGCCGCTAGCTGGGCCGGGGCCACAGCTACCGCTGCCGAAACGGCCGTAGCTACCGACTTCTTGGGCCAGGTAAAGAAGAACGTCGCGCCCTGGCCCTCTGCCGACTCTACCCAGATACGGCCGCCCTGGCGCTCCACTATTTTCTTCACAATGGCCAAGCCCACGCCCGTGCTTTCCAGGGTGTCGCGCTCTACCAGGGTTTGGAAGATAACAAAGATGCGCTCGTGGTATTCCGGCGCAATGCCAGGGCCATCATCCTTGATGGAAAAACGGTAAAACTGGTCGCTAAAATCCTCGCAATCAACAGCAATGGTACCCGTTTCGGGGTGGTCATGGTACTTGGCCGCATTGGAAAGCAGGTTGCTGAACACCTGTTGAAGCTGGGTACGGTTGGTGGTGATAGTAGGCAGGAAAAAAGGCAATTCTACTTTCAACCCTTCCGGCAAGGCCAGCGTATCGACAATCTCGCGTAGGAGCTGCCGCACAAATACCGCCTCATTGGCTTCAACCACCCGGCCTACCCGCGCTAGCGATAAAATGCCGGTGATGAGGTTTTCCATGCGGTGCACGCGTTGCCGCATTAAAGCCAAAAACTCGCGGATGTGCGGCGGCAGTCCATCCTGGCCCATGTCTTCCTCTATCCAGCGCGAGGCGCTTTCGATGCCCCGCAACGGCGCCTTCAGGTCGTGCGATACTACGTAGGCAAACTGGTCCAGCTCCTGGTTGCGGCCTTCCAACTGGCTGATGTTCTGGTCGATGGTGCGGGCCATCGTATTCAGGGCGCTGGTCAGCTCGGTTACTTCGTCATGCTCTGTGTCGATGAGTTGGGTTTTGTAGTCGCCAGCGGCCAGGCGGCGGGCCATCGTTATCATGCCCCGCAGGCGGCGCGAAAGCAGCCGCACCAGGTACCCGGCCCAGAATAAGCCGAAAACCAGCGCCGCCCCAGTAATAAGAATCGAGAGCCGCTGGGCGTTGGTAATACTATCGGCCAGGCGCTGGCGCTGCACTTGGCGGTTGGCATCCTCGGTGCGGTCAAACCCATTCATCTGAAAGCGGATAGCGTCCATTATCTGCTTGCCAGTGAGGCTGGTAGCCAGGCTCTGGTGGGGCATGTGGGTGAGGCCCTCCTGCCGGGCATCACGCAGGCGAGCGGACCGTTTCTCGCTGATGAGCAAATGCGAATAAGCCGTCCACTGTTGAAACAGGTGCTGGGCCGTGTCGAGGCGCTGGTGCTGGACCGGCTCATCGGCTAGCTGGTCGCGCAGACTGCCAAAGTTGTGCAGCAGGTCGCGCTCACCTTCGTAGTAGGGTTGCAGCATCTGCTCGTTGCCTATCAGCAGGTAGCCCCGAAACCCGGTTTCCATGTCGATGATGCTGCGCAGCAGCCGGGTGCCATCGGCCGAGGTGCGTTGCGACGCCTCCACACGCTGCGAGTTGCGCAGCACCTGTTGCGCCAGGCGATAATTCACGGCCACTACGGCCGCAAAGAGCCCCAGCAGTAGCAAAAAGCCAGCAAACAGCTTCGTCGTAAGGTTAAATTTCATGCGGTCGACACCAAGCTACTGGGTTAAGCCTCGGCTGTACGTAGTTTCTGTTCCATTGTTTGCAGCAGCGTCACGATGTGGTCGGCTACCTGTTGCACCTGTTCAAAGCCTGCCCGCGCAGCATCGGCCTGGCCAGCCAACTGCAAGTCCATCAGCCGGTTGGCCTGCTGGTGGATAAGGCGGTGCTGGTGGTCTAGCTCGGGCATTTCGGGTAGGTGCTGGTAGCTGCCATGTAGGCGCTCGGCTATCCACTGGCCAAGGCCACACTGGTCGGGGTCGCGCAGGGGGCCTTGCTCGTTGCCGTTGCCGTAGAGAAATGAGCGCAGCTTCGCTTTGAATGACAGGTGTTTAATAAGAGCAGATTCAAAATCCCGCTTAATGTCGTCAGCAGTCATACGGTAGGAAAAGTGCGAGAAGAGCGCGCGGGCGTCGGGCCGGGCGGTTAGCTTTGCAACTGCAACAAGCTGGTGAAAAGAGACCTTCGTTTTATACGGTAAAAAGCTTATTTTCGCCGGTTCTGCTGTCGTATTTGCTTACTCCCATCCCTTTATGGAACCTACCCCGCTCAAAACCGTCGCCCTGCACGACACGCACCAGCAGCTCGGTGCCAAAATTGTACCTTTCGCCGGGTACGCGATGCCCGTGCGCTACTCCTCCGACCTCGATGAGCACCACGCGGTGCGGCGCGGGGTAGGCATCTTCGATGTGTCGCACATGGGCGAGTTTCGCCTGCGCGGCCCCCTGGCCCTCGACCTCATTCAGCGCACTACCAGCAACGATGCCAGTAAGCTGCAGCCCGGCAAGGCGCAGTACTCGTGCCTGCCCAATGCTAGCGGCGGCATCGTGGACGACCTGCTCGTGTACATGCTGGCCGAAGAAGACTACTTCCTGGTAGTCAACGCCTCCAACATCGACAAAGACTGGGGCTGGCTGCAGCAGCACAATACCCAGGGCGTGCCCATGGAGAACCTCTCCGACCAGCTCAGCCTCTTCGCTGTGCAAGGCCCCAAAGCCGCCGAAGCCCTGCGCTCGCTCACCGACGTCGACCTGACCGCCATCCCGTACTACAGCTTCGTGCAAGGTACGTTTGCTGGGGCACCGGGCGTCATCATCTCGGCCACCGGCTACACCGGGGCCGGGGGCTTCGAGTTGTACATTCCCAATGAGCACGCTGCCAGCGTGTGGCAGAAAATAATGGAAGCAGGCCAGCCCTATGGCCTCAAGCCCATCGGCCTGGGGGCCCGCGACACCCTGCGCCTCGAAATGGGCTTCTGCCTCTACGGCAACGACATCACCGACACCACCTCGCCCCTCGAAGCCGGCCTAGGCTGGATTACCAAATTCACCAAAGACTTCACCAACAGCGACGCCCTGAAGGGCCAAAAAGCCGCCGGGGTGCAGCGCAAGCTCGTGGGCTTCGTCATGGATGGCCCCGGCGGCCTGCCCCGCAGCCACTACCCGCTGGTAAACGCGGCCGGCGAGCCCATCGGCGAAGTCACCAGCGGCGGTCAGTCGCCCACCCTGAGCCGGGGCATCGGCCTGGGCTACGTGAAAACGGAGCTGGCCGCGCCCGGCACCCAGATTTTTGTGCAGGTGCGCGGCAAAAACCTGCCGGCCACGGTCAGCAAACTGCCGCTGGTGCCGGGCACGGAGGAAGTGTAGAAAAGAAGTTTGTATTTGTAAAAGAACGTCATGCTGAGCTTGCCGAAGCATCTCGCTCGCCAAGTAATTAAATCGTTAAGCCAATTAGGTGCTACCGATTGAGTTAGTTAGCAAGCGAGATGCTTCGGCAAGCTCAGCATGACGTTCTTACTTTTTGCTTTCCCGAACTTTAGCCCAAACCCGTTTTGAAACTCGACGTCTGCTTCTCGCCCGACCTGCTGCCCCTCTACGACTTGCAGGGTAAAGTTGCCGTTATCGTGGACGTGCTGCGGGCCACGAGCACCATTGTCACGGCGCTGGCAGCAGGCGTACCGGAAGTATACCCCGTAGCTACCCTGGATGAGTGCGCTTCCCTGGGCCGGGAGCGCGGCTACCTCACGGCCGCCGAGCGCGACGGCGTCGCCGCCGAGGGCTACGACCTGGGCAACTCGCCCTTCGGCTTTCTCGACGGCAAAATCGCCGTGCAGGGCCGTACCCTGGCTATAAGCACTACTAATGGCACCCGTGCGCTGCTCGGTTCGCTGGCAGCCGAAGCCATTGTGTGCGGTGCATTCCTGAACCTGAGCGCGGTGGCGGAATTTGCCGTGGCCCAGGGGCGCGATGTGCTGGTAGTGTGCGCCGGTTGGAAAGGCCAGTTTTGCCTCGAAGATAGCCTATTCGGCGGGGCGCTGGCCGAGCGCCTCACCCCGCACGGCTTCGCCGTAGCCTCCTCCGATGCGGCGCTGGCGGCGCTGCACCTCTGGCAGCGCGCCAAGCCCGCCTGGCCCGAGTATTTGCTGCAATCGGCCGCCGTGCGCCGCCTTAATGCCTTGGAAGCCCACGACGATTTTACGTACTGCATGCAGGTAGACACCCACCCGGACTTGCTGCCGGTGTGGGATGGGGCCAAGCTGGTGCGGGGGTAGGGAGGTGTTTTACGTGCTGTAAACGGTCGTTCATAGAACGTAAAATGCCTTATACCTCACTTAAACCGCTAATTCAGTAAATTTTACCCGTATGATGCGCGCTTATTCCGTGAACAAGATGATGACCTGGCAAGAGCTTCGCAAGGGGGTGTATGAGGCAGACGGTTCTTGGCGTGACCTATGCGTGCTCGATGCCAGCCGCGAAGATTGGGCGAAGTGGATTGCCTATGTTAATCAGCATTATCCGGTAAAATGGGGAGCCGAAGATTACCAGGATGGGGAGACATTGGCGGCCATTGAAGCGGGCTATATTGACCAGCGCTGGGATGCTGGTGCAGAGGCACTCACGACGTGGGGCAGTGTGTTTTTGGAGAAGGTGCAGTTGAACTGCCATTTTTTCGACGACTCCGAAATTGAAAACGATATTGACCCTTCCGAAGTCGTGTCGATGGAAGACCACGACCGCTTAATGACTTATGCAGTAGCTATTTCCACCACACTAGGAAAGGAAGTGGTAATAACCGCAGAGAGCTTCCATGAGGGGGTTTACATTCGCATTAATGGCGCAAACATTCAATTTATTTGAGGTTAGAGAAAGTGGCTTGAGTCGAATACCGCTATCGAAAAGGAAGGATATGCTGGAAAAGTACTATGCTGGGCGCAGCAGCTAGCCAAGCCAAAACCGCACTTATTCCAAGACTTGTCCGAGAAGAGTTTTTATGTTAAGTGGCTTTTCCTAGGAACCACAGGAAAAAGAAGCCGCCCGCTACCTTACCCAAAATCCTATTTAGTAGGAGCCGCTGCAAGGCAAATACTGCCCTCTGCTTGCCTTGAACGTTCGTTTAACGAATTTGAAATGGGGCTTTACTTCAGCCTGATATAACGCGAGTAACCAATATTTCTCCGATATAACACCAAGCTGTCTTTAGTGAGCTTGATAATATTGTCTGTCACCACTAGACCGCCGCTATAGCAAAAGGAAAGCTTGTTATTAGCAATTTTCCAGTAGGTCTGCCCTGCTTTCTCGTCACTGCCTATTTCGTCAAAAAAATTGACCCGACGCCCTTCAATCCAAAAAATAGCATTGCAGTCCAGACAATCAGACCACACCCCCTTAAGCAAAGAAGCTTGCGGGTGCAACACCTTCCGGGGCGAGTTGCGCCTCACGCTTGGATGCGGCTTAGGTGAGGGGCGAATACTAGCGTTGGTTTTTGGGGAGGCTTGAGAGGTGGGCGTTTGGCAAAAAACAATTCGTAGTAAGTGTGCGGCGTAGAGGAGTATAACCATTTTTGCGGGGAAGGTTGGACTTGTCTGGTAACGCCCGTTATGTTAGACGGTATTGCTGAGTTTGTCACGTTTCTTAAACCAACGTTTGGAAAATGTGACAAGATTCTGCCGTTCAAGATGCAGCACTAGGTAAGGCAAATTTTCCCACGTACTTACCCCCTAAAACTCCGTCACAGCCTCGCCCAAATCCAGCACCGGCACGCCCGGCAGGGCTGCTTGGATGATGCTGGCCCCGGCCGCTGAGCGGTAGCCGCCCGCGCAATGCACCAGCACAGGCTTGTCGGCCGGAATTTCGTCCACGCGCTCACGCAACTCGGGCAGCGGAATGAGCAAGGCATTGGCAAACAGGGGCTTTTCAGCTTCGCTGTGGTTGCGGATGTCCACTACCGTGAACTGCTCGGGGTGCTCGTGGGCGGCGGCCACATCCACGCTCGGGCTGGTGGCGGGCAGGGTAGGGGGGGCCAGCAACGCGCCTTTGATGTTGCCTTCGTAGCCGATTTTGGCGGCCTTGCGGATAATAACGTCGAGCTGAATCTGGGTGTCGGCCAGCACGTAGAACTTCTCCTGGGGGCCGACTACCGAGCCGAGCCAAGTTTCAAACTTGCCGCCGTCCTGGAGGTTGATGGCGCCCGGCAGGTGGCCGGCGCGGAACTCAGCCCCTGAGCGGGTATCGAGCAGCAGCACGCCTGGCTCGGGCATGGCCCCACTGGGCAGGCGCGGCACGGCCCGCACGCTGTCCTCGAAGTTGGGGGCTCCGGCTTTGTTGAGCTGCACGTCGTGCCCGAAATATTTGGGCATAAAAGGCTGGTCCTGGAGCAGCACGCGCACAAATTCGGCCTCGCTCATGGGCTGCAAGGCATAATTGGTATTCAACTCCTTGGCAATGGTGCTGTCGAGGTCGAGGCTGGTGGTTTTGCCGCACAGCGAGCCGGGACCGTGGGCGGGGTACACCTTAGTAGCGCCGGGCAGGGCCATAAGTTTCTGGCGGGTGCTGCGGTAGAGCTGGGCAGCGAGGGCCTCGCGGGCGTGGCCGCCGGCGGCCTCAGCCTCGCGCAGGTCGGGCCGGCCTACATCGCCCACAAAGAGTGTGTCGCCGGTGAATACGGCGCGGGTCTGAGCCAACTCATCAATGAGCAGAATGCTGATGCTGTCGGGCGAGTGGCCGGGGGTGTTGAGGGCGTGCAACTCGATGCCGCCGAGGCGGATGCGGTCGCCGTCGTCGAAGGCTTTGTGGGGGTAGCGGGCGCCCACCAGCTTGCTGCAATAGATGGTGGCGTCGGTTTCCTGCGCTATTTCGAGGTGGCTGCTCACGAAATCGGCGTGGGGGTGCGTCTCAATCACGGCCACTATCTCGGCCTCGTGCTCGTCGGCAAAGTCGTAGTAGGGCTGCGGGTCGCGGCCGGGGTCGATGACGGCCACCTGGCGGCCCATCCGCACGGCGTAGGAGGCATGGGCCAGGCCCTTGTCGTAAAACTGCTGAATTTGCACCGCGGGGGCGCTACTACTGGGAAGTGGCATGGGGCTAAGTCGGCAGCAACCGAGCTAAAGGCTTGATTATCGGGCTGCCGCAGGAAGTGTAAGGCTCAAATATAACAAGCCCGGCCAACATAGCGCCGGTGGCCGGGCCGGGCGGGCACAAAAAAACCTTCGGCAGTTGCCGAAGGTTTTTGCGCCTGGGAAAAGTCAGGGTTTCCGCGTTTAGCTCTTGTTTTTGCCGTGGCCTTTGTGGTCTTTGCGCTCCTGCTTCATGGCCACCAATTGGCTATACTGGGCTGGGGTGAGCACGGCTTGCAGCTGCTGTTGCTGCTGGGTGCGCATGGCTTGCATATCCTGGCGCATGCCCTGGCGCGAAGTAGCCGCAGCTTTTGCCGACTGCCCCTGTTGCGCTTCGGTCAGGAAAATCTGGTACACCTTGGTTTGCTGGTCAGCGTTGAGGCCCAGCTTTTTGGTAAGCGAGGCCGTGTGGTGCTGGGCGCTTTGCTCGGGCGTTTTGGGCTGGTGGTGCATCTTGCCGTGCGGGGCAGCGGCTACCGGGGCGGTTTGGGCAAAGCTGGGGCTGGTGGCGGCAAGAGCGAAAGCGGCGAGCAATAGCAGGGACTTTTTCATAATAGTTAGAAAGAGAAAGTGAAGGACAGCGAGGTAGATGCAAGCAGTGCGCCAAAGTTTGAGTAGCGGCCAGTTTGAGCCGCCTGCGGGTTGCTAGCATCGACTAACGGGCAACATGTGGCGGCTGGCCCGCACTTTCTGCCGCCAAACCCCTTGCCAAGCTGTTTTGGGCAGTTGTTGTAGGGTGCGGGGCAAGCCCCCGCCCTTCAGTGAACGACTACACAGGGCCCGTTCAACGACGGGCGGGGGCAACCGAAGGAAGGCGAAGCCAAGCTCCGAACCCTACAACAGCTGCTCCCTGGCTGGGAGCCACTGCGCCAGCCCTAGTTCGTCTGGCTGGTCGAGTGCAACTGGCTGATGCGCTCCACGGCAATTTGCTGGTACTGCACAAACTGCGTGGCGGTGAGTACTTTCTGCAGCTGGGTGGTGGTTTTGGCGCGGGCGGTTTGCATAGCCGTGCGCAGGCCCGATTTGTCGCCGCTGGCAGTGGCCTTGGCGCGGGCCGCGTCCATTTCCAGGCGCCCGTCGTAGAGAATCTGCCGCACCTTCGGAAACTGCTCGGGCGTGAGGCTAAGCTGCCCGGAGAGGCGCTGGGCCTGGGCCCCCACCTGCATTTTCACCTGGGCGGGGGTTTGGGCGTGAACTCCAGCCGTAGCCAGGGCCAGGAGGGCGGTGAGGACGAGGATATTTTTCATAGAGCAGCCAGGAAATTGCCGGGCAGTGAGAAGTAAATGAAACGACGGTAGGCAAGTTTAAGCCCGCCAGGGGCAGACTTACAAACGGCTTGCCAAACCCGGCAGGGAGTTGCTTGCGAAGTTTCGCGTATTTTCGGCCCGGCTGGCTGTGGCCCGGCCCTCGACTAACGCCTTTTCTATCGTTTCATTTCTTCCCTCAACTCCCTTTTGCATGGCTAGTATTTTTGCCAAAAAACCCCTGGCCCAACTCCTGGGCGAGGCCAACTCGACCGGGCACGGCACCCTCCAGCGCACGCTGGGCGCGGGCAACCTCGTGGCCCTGGGCGTGGGGGCCATCATCGGCGCGGGCCTGTTTGTGCGTACGGCGGCGGCGGCGGCCCAGGCCTCGGGGCCGGGCGTGACGCTGGCCTTCATCGTGGCCGCCATTGGCTGCGTATTCGCGGGCCTGTGCTACGCCGAGTTTGCGGCCATGATTCCCATCGCGGGCTCGGCCTACACCTACGCCTACACCACCATGGGCGAGTTTGTGGCCTGGGTTATCGGCTGGGCGTTGATAATGGAATATGCGCTTGGGGCGGCCACCGTCAGCATCGCCTGGAGCGAGTATTTGAATAAGCTGCTGCAAGTCTTTCACACCAGTGTGCCCTACAACCTTAGCCACTCGCCTTTCGAGCACGCCGTAGTAAATGGCGTCGAGCAGCACGGCCTCATCAACCTGCCCGCCTTGCTCGTGATTGTAGCCTTGAGCCTGTTGCTGGTGAAGGGTACCCAGGAGTCGGCCATCTTCAACGCGGTAGTAGTCGTGCTGAAAGTGGTGATTGTACTGGTATTCATTGCCGTAGGCTGGCAGTTTATCGACTCGGCCAATCACACGCCCTACCTCATTCCGGCCGACCAGCCCCCCATCGGCCCGCACTCCTATTCCGACTGGAACAAGCACGGCATGGGTGGTATCCTGGGCGGCGCGGCCATTGTGTTCTTCGCCTTCATTGGCTTCGATGCCGTGAGCACCGCCGCCCAAGAAGCCAAAAACCCGAAGCGCGACATGCCCATTGGCATTCTGGGTTCGCTGGCTATTTGCACCGTGCTCTACATTCTCTTTGGGCACGTACTGACGGGCGTGGCCAACTGGCGCGAATTTGCCGACCCCACCAAGGGCGGCGAGGCGTCGGTAGCCTATGCCATTCGGGCGCACATGCCGGGCTACGGCTGGCTGGCTACACTCGTAACGGTGGCTATTCTGCTGGGCTTCTCGTCGGTAATTCTGGTGATGCTCATGGGTCAGAGCCGGGTGTTTTTCTCGATGGCCAAAGACGGCCTCATGCCCAAAGCTTTCTCCGAGCTGCACCCGCGCTTCAACACGCCCTACAAGTCGAACCTGATGCTGATGGTGTTCGTGGGCCTGTTTGCAGCCTTTGTGCCCGGCTCCCTGGCCGGCGACCTCACCTCCTTTGGTACCCTGCTGGCCTTTGTGCTGGTGAGCCTCGGCGTGTGGATTATGCGCCGCTCCGACCCCGACCAGCCGCGCCCGTTCCGCTCGCCGCTCTCGTCGCCGAGTTTCCCGCTGGTACCCATTCTGGGGGCCGTTATCTGCCTGCTGCTCATCGGTGCCCTCGACGCTTTCACCCTGAAAGTAGCCATCGGCTGGATGCTGGTGGGCTTCGTTGTGTACTTCCTCTACGGCAAGCAAAACTCCATGCTCCAAAAAGGCATCGTAGTTATGCCCGGCGAGCCCAATACCGAAGCTTTCATCAAGCCCAACCCGAACAACCGGTAAGCGCTAAGTACCTAGCAAGAAAGCCCTGCTGGCCATGTGCCAGCGGGGCTTTTTAATGGCTGCCTGGCTTACTCGCAGCTAAATAAGTGTTGGTGGGCGAACACTTAAATACCCTAGCAGCCTTGGCAGGAGTGGCTAAAGCTCGCCATAAATAGGTACAGCAGCACCAGCAAAACGACGAGCAGCAGCAGAATAATCAGGAAGCTTTTCATGCCGGCTAAAATACTGAATGGCAAGCTAAAGCTTACCCTACACCGCTTTTACTTCGCTTTGCAGCTTCAATACCTTGTCCCCGTTTTCCTGCACAATTACCAGGGCCGGGTCGTCGGCCGAGCCGTTGCGGTGAATGTCGCTGCCTTTGAGCTTGCGGGTGATGGGTTCTTTATGGACGGACTCGATTTTGCCGGTGGCCGTGCCGGTGCCGTATTTCCAAGTAACCTGAGTGCCTTTGCGCATAGCGAATAAAATTGAGCCGGAGAAAAGAATAGGCATACGGCGAGACAACACCTACGTTGCAGGCAGGCCGTAACGGCTGGTAGCGGTTTCATCCGTGCTGGCACGGAGGCCCGCTAAACAGATACCAAGCCATTTGGCTGGTAGCTAGTTAGGTTCGTGCCAAACTGAAGCTTTTGTTGCATGGTCAGGACACTAGTGGGCGTAATGGGGTTGTTGGCTAGCGTGCTGGCCACTCAAGCACAGTCTGGCCGCAACCACCGCCTCGACTCGCTGGAAATTGTGTTGCGCCAGCACCCTGCCCCCGACACTGGTCGCGTGCAGGTGCTCAACGAACTGGTGTGGGAGCACCGCGCCAGTAGCCCGGCCCGCTCAATAGCCCTGGCGGCCGAGGCGCTCCGCCTAGGGCAGCAGCTGAGTTTCAAACGGGGCCAGGCCAAAACGTACGCGCTGCTGGGCATCGTGTATAGCTATGCTGGCCGCTACGACAGCGGCCAGGTAGCCTTCAGGCGAGCCATACGCCTGCGCCGACAGCTAGGCGACAGCGCTGGGGTGGCGGGCATGATTAGCAACCTGGGCGAAGCCTACATGGCGCAGGGCTATTACGAATCGGCCGTGCGCGAATACCTGCACGGCATTGCACTGCAAGAACGCTACGGCCAGCCCGACGACGCTGCTGCCGACCTGGCCAACTTGGGATTGGTGCTGCTGGCAATGGGCCGGCAACGGCAGGCGCTTGTTTACTTTCGGCGCTACCTGCTGGTGCGAAAACGCAGCTACTACCCCCCTAATGAAGCGGAAATCCGCCGCAACTTTGCCCTCGCCTACTTGGCCCTGCACCAGCCTGACTCGGCCCGTGTATATGCCCAGGCGGCCCTGCGCCTCAGCCAGGGCTGCAACGACCAGCGGGGTAGCGGCATCGCCCAGACGCTACTGGCCCAGGTGGCGCTGCTACAGCCCAACCCCGCGCCGGGCCTGGCCTACGCCCGGCAGGCGCAGGCCATTGCCCAGGCCCTCGCTGAAAAACCCGAGGCGCTGCAAGCCCTGCTGGTAGCTGGCCAGCTCGAAACCCGCCTGGGCCAGTCGGCAGCCGCCCTGGCTAGTCTGCTTGCCGCCCAACGGCTGGCCACTGAGGTAGGCGACCTGGCCAGCCACCAGAAAGCAGCGCAAGCCCTCGCCCAGGTCGAGAAGCAGGCCGGACACTACGCCCAGGCGCTTCAATGGCAGGAGCGGGCCGCCCAACTCGCTGATAGCCTGCTGACTACCGCTACCACTCGCCAAGTGGCCGAGATGCAAACCAAGTACGACACCGAAAAGAAAGAAGCCCAAAACCGCCTGCAAGCCGCCCAGCTGCGCACCCAGCAGCAGGTTATCCGCCGCCGCAACACGCAGCTGGTGGCCGGGCTGGCGGTAGCCGGGCTGCTGGCGGGCCTGGCTTACCTGCTGTACACCCGCCGTCGCCTGCGCCGCGAGGTGGAGTTTGCTCAGGAGCGCCAGCAGCTAGAGCGCCTGCGCTCACAGGCCGTGCTGGAGGCCGAGGAAAACGAGCGCCGCCGCATCGGCTCCGACCTGCACGACGGCGTAGGGCAGCTGCTCACCGCCGCCCGCCTCAACCTCGAAACGCTGGGCGAACAGCTAGGGCCGCAGCCCGAAGACCGCCAAACCCTGCTCACCAACGCCCATAGTATGCTGGATGAAAGCTTTCGGGAGGTGCGCAGCATCAGCCACAATCTGATGCCCAATGCGCTCATTAAGCTGGGCCTGGCGCGGGCCGTGCGCGACTTTCTGCAAAAAACCAGCCCCGACAACCGCCTCAAAATCAACCTCGAAGTAGTGGGCCTGGATGGTACGCACCTCGCCCCCACGCTCGAAAACGTGCTTTTCCGGGTGGTTCAGGAAGCGGTGCAGAATATTGTGAAGCACGCCCGCGCCAGCGAAATATCACTGCAGATAATCCGCCACGAAACCGAGCTGACGGTAGTTATCGAGGACAACGGCGTAGGCTTCGACCCCGCCGCGCTGGGCCCCAACGCAGGTATTGGCCTGCAAAACATCGAAAGCCGCATGGCCTACCTCGGGGGCCGTGCCGACTTCGACAGCTCGCCTGGGCGCGGCACCACCGTCACGCTGGAAGTGCCTGTGTAGAGTAATCGGTCAACGACTACACCCAGAGACGCCTTGCTACCTACCAATGAAAACAACGCTCCTCGCCCTCTGCCTGCTTCTACTGCCCTGGCTGGCCCGAGCCCAGTTTCCCCCGCGCGACGACCATGCCGTGGACAGCCTGCGCCACGTGCTGAGCCAGCACCCGCACGACACGCTGGGCACCAAGGCGCTGGTGGCGCTGGTGTACAAGCTGCTTTACTACGACACCGCCCAGGCTGGGCAGTATGGGCGGCAGGCCGTGCGGCTGGCTACCGCTATTGGCGACCGGCGGCAGCTGGCGCGGGTGCGCTACAACCTGGCTACGCTGGCCTCGATGGCTGGCCGGCCCGAGGAATCGGTGCACCTGCATTTGCTTTCGGCCCAGGACTTTCTGGCCTTGCACAACCCCCTGTGGGCCGGCCACAACTACGCCAACGCCGCCCGGCGCTACTACGCCATGGGCCGCTTCGAGGAAGCGATGCAAATGAACCTGCTGGGCCTGAAGATGCGTGAGCAGGCCCACGATGCCGGCGGCGTGGCCGACTCCTACAGCAACATCGGGCAGCTATACGTGGAGCAGGGCAACTTGCCCGCCGCCCAGCACGCCTACGAAGCCGCCCTGCAAGGCTGGCAGCAACTCGGCGTCAAGCCCTACATCACCGACTGCCTCAACCACCTGGCCATTATCCACCGCAATGCCGGGCGCTACGCCGAGGCCCGCCGCTACCTGGCGCAGGGCCTGGCCGTGGCCCACACCCTGCCCGACTCGACCGGCGCGGCGGGCCTGCTGCTGACGCTGGCCGTGCTGGAACAGCACCAGAGGCATTGGGCTGCCGCCCTGCCAGTGCTGCGCCGGGTAGAGGCTGCCTACCGGCAACGGCCGCTGGGGCAGGTGTCGCCGCACATCTGGGCCGACTTCAACGCCATTATGGGCGAGGCGCTGGTGCGAACGGGGCAGCTGGCCGCCGGCGAAACCTACCTGCGCCAGGCCTTGCGCCAGGCCCGCCAAAGCCAGTCCCGCCAGGAAGAAGCCGATGCCCTGGCTGGCTTGGCTACCCTGGCCGCCACCCGCCACGACTATGCCACGGCCTACACCTTGCAGCAGCAGCTGGCCGGCATCACCGATACCCTGCGCAACGAGGCCACTACCCGCAGCGCAGCCGAGATGCAGGCCACCTACAATACCGAGAAAAAGGACGCCCAAAACCGCCTGCAAGCCGCTCAGCTGCGCATCCAGCAGCAGGTTATCCGCCGCCGCAACACGCAGCTGGTGGCCGGGCTGGCGGTGGCGGGGCTGCTGGCGGGCCTGGCCTACTTGCTGTACACCCGCCGCCACCTGCGCCGCGAAGTGGCTTTTGCCCAGGAGCGCCAGCAGCTGGACCGATTACGTTCGCAGGCCGTGCTGGAGGTTGAGGAAAACGAGCGCCGCCGCGTAGGGGCCGACCTGCACGACGGCGTAGGGCAGCTGCTTAGCGTGCTGAAAATCAACCTCAACAGCCTCCATGAAGAGCTGAAAGGCGCTTTAGTAAACGAGCAGGAGCAGCGCTTCGGGGCAGCTTTGGATGTGGTGGACGACAGTGTGCGGGAGGTGCGCAGCATCTCGCACAACCTCATGCCCAATGCGCTGCTCAAGCGGGGGCTGGCGCGGGCCGTGCGCGAGTTTCTCGACCAGGTGCGCCGGCCCAGCCGCCTGCGTATTCGGCTCGAAATCCTGGGGCTGGACGACTACGACCGCCTCGACGCCCCGGTGGAAGGGGCCCTCTACCGCATCACGCAGGAGCTGGTACAAAATATTTTGAAGCACGCACACGCCCACGAAATGAACATCCAGCTCATCCGCCACGAGTACGAGTTGACCCTGCTCGTGGCCGACGACGGCCGCGGCTTCGACCCCGCCGCGCTCGCGCCTGGGGCCGGCATTGGCCTGCGCAACGTGGCTAGCCGCGTGGCCTACCTCGGCGGCACCCTGGAGTTGGATGCTCGCCCCGGCCACGGCACTACCGTCTCCATTACCGTGCCGGTGAGGGAAGCCAGGCAAGCAAAAGCAGCAGCCTTAAACGGCAGCGTAAGTGTGGGTAAGCGCTATGAGGTTTAACGTAAAACATTGCCTGACTTTCGTTACATTTAGCACTGTAAAAGCTCCAAGCAACGGTTCTCTCCGTTGGCTAAAGCCCCGCATAGCCCCCGCACTCTTCTTACCTGTTCTGCAATGAATACCCACGCTTTACCCGCCAGCTGCATTCCGGTGCTCCTCGTCGATGACCACCAAATGGTGATTGAAGGCATCAAAACCCTACTTAAATCGGACCCCGACCTGCGTGTAGTAGCCTGCGCCAACTCCGGGGCCGAGGCGCTGCGCCGCCTGCGCGAGCACCCCGAAGTGCAGGTGGCGGTGGTCGACCTGAGTATGCCCCTGATGAGCGGCGTGGAACTGACGCGCCGCGTGCGCCAGGATTTTCCGGCCGTGCGAATACTGGCGCTGAGTATGTTTCACGACCACGCCACTATTCAAGAAGTGCTGGAAGCGGGCGGGAGCGGCTACCTGCTCAAGAACACCACCCGCCAGGAGCTGAGCACCGCCATCCGGCAAGTTGCCTACGGCCGCTCGCATTTCAGCCCCGAAGTGGGCCAAACGCTGCTGCAGAACCTGGAGCTGCCCGGCCAGCGCACCAGTGGCCCCGCCCGCCCGCCTGAGCTAACCACCCGCGAGCGGGAAATACTGCAGCTCATTGCCCAGGAAAAAAGCAACCACGACATTGCCGAGCAGCTTTTTATCTCGGAGCGCACCGTAGAAACCCACCGCAAAAACATGCTCACCAAAACCAAGAGCAAGTCGGTAATCGGGCTGATTCAGTACGCGCTAAAGCACAAGCTTCTGGCCGAGTAATAGAACCGTAAAACGGAGTGGCACTCCGTTATGCCGCGCCAGCGGCAAGGCGGGTTGTTGCTTACGTGAGCAAGCGCGAGCCTGCCGCATGCGGCATTAACGGAGTACCACTCCGTTTTACATACCCAACTTTAGCGCCGCTAGCGGGGTTAAGCCCGGTACTACCTTCCTGTGCTGATTCCCGTGGCCGACGTAACGCCCGCAGTTATTCTTTTCGATGGCGTGTGCAACCTCTGCAATGGCTTCGTGCAGTTAGTAATCCGGCACGATGCGCGGGCGCGCTTCCGCTTTGCGGCCCTGCAAAGCCCGGCCGGCGCGGCCCTGCTGGCTGCCCACGGGCAAGCCCACTTCACCGACCCCGAGTCGGTGGTGCTGGTGGAGCACGGCCAAGTGTACTCGCACTCGACGGCGGTGCTGCGCATTGCCGGGCAGCTAGGGGGCTTCTGGCCGCTGCTGCGGGTAGGCTGGCTGCTGCCTCGCCTCTGGCGCGACGCCCTCTACCGCTACATTGCCCGGCACCGCTACCGCTGGTTTGGACGCCAGGAAAGCTGCCTGCTCCCCACACCGGAGCTAAGAGAACGGTTTTTGGGTTAGCATCCCTGGCGCGGGCCTCTGGCCCGTGCAGACAACCCGCAGGCCTCTGGCCTGCAACGCGGAGGGCGACATCGTTCGGGTATTGTTCTACCGTTGCAGGCCAGCGGCCTGCAGCAGGTCGGCACGGGCCAGAGGCCCGCGCCAGGGACGCTAACCCAACTACCCCCGACCTTTGCCAGATGGTTCGAGTACTTTTTCTGTGGCTGCTGGCATTCTCGGCAGCGGCCCAAACTGAAATTTCGCCCGACGACCGGGCGCTGTATGGCATCATCAACCGGAGTAGTGGGCGCTGCCTGGATGTGCAGCGGGCAGCCACTACCAGCGGCGCGGCGGCTGTGCAATGGGAGTTTACCCACGCGCCCAGCCAGCAGTGGCACCTGGTTGTTATCCGCGAGGGCAGCCCCTACTACCGCCTCGAAGCCAAACACAGCGGCCAGTGCCTGACGCTGGAAGTGAACCCGGCCACAGCCGGCATTAGTGCCACTACGCCGCTGGTGCAGCGACCCTACAACGGGGCGTTGGGGCAGCAATGGCGGCTGGTGGCGGCCAACCAGCCCGGAACGTTCCAGCTCGAAAACCGCCTTGACGGCCGCGCTGCTACCCTGGCCGCCAACGACAAGTTCAACAACACCGCCATTGTAGCGGCCCGCATGCTGGGGCGCAGCTCGCAGCTCTGGCGCTTGTTTCAGCTGCAGCTGCGGCTGGCTACGGGGCCGCCCTATTTTGCCGCGCCCCAGCCGCTGGCCGCCCTCAACTCGCCCGCTGGCAATGAGCTGCAGCCGGTGCCCACGCCCGATGGCAAGGCGCTGTATTTCACCCGCACCCGCTTTGCCGGCAACACCGAAGGCCTAACCGAAACCGGCGACATCTGGCGCAGCGAAACCCCCGACCAGGGCCGCACCTGGGCCACGCCCGAGCGCCTAGCCACGCCGGCCGGCCTCAACACGCCGCAGGGCAACTCGGTACAGGCTGTGGTAGGAACCGCCGACAGCCCCGCCCTGCTAGTGCGCGGCACCTACGATGGGGCCAGCTTCCGCGAAGAAGGAGCCTCGCGGGTGGCCGGGGCGGGCGGGGGGCGACCCGTGACGCTGCGCATTGCGAGCTACGCCAGTAGCAGCCCCTCCACCGGCTTTTTTATGACGCCCGATGAGAAAGTACTGCTGCTCTCGCTTGAGCGCGACGACTCGCAGGGCAGCAACGACCTCTACCTGAGCCGGGCCGATGGCGCGGGCGGCTACGCGGCCCCGCAGAGCCTGGGCCCGGTAGTGAATTCGCCGGGCTACGAGTTTGCGCCCTGGCTGGCGGCCGACGGCAAAACCCTCTATTTCGCCTCCTACGGCCATCTGGGCTACGGCTCGGCCGATGTGTTCGTAACCCAGCGCCTCGACGATACTTGGCAGAGCTGGAGCCCGCCCCAGAACCTGGGCCCCCGCTTCAACGGGCCGGGCTACGACGCCTTCTTTGCCCTGGCCCCCGACGGCTCGGCCTATTACACCTCCTCGGGCACCCGCGACACGGGGCCCAAAAAGCTGCTGCACACCCTGGCCGGCCCCCCGCCGGTAGTGGACTCAACTGCCGCCAAAGCCGCCGCTGCCAACCCCATGGCGCAGGCCCGCGCTACGCTGGCGGGTCGTGTGCTCGATGGCCGCACCGGCCAGGTGCTGGCTGGCGGTGCCGAGGTAAAAGCAGCCATGATAGGCGGTTCGACGGTGTTCAACAGCACGGCCCGCGCCGATGCCGTGGGCTTCCAGATGTCGCTGGCCCCCGGCCGCTACCGCGTGGTAACCACCGCCGGCCTGCTCACGCGGGTGGATACGCTGGTAGTGCGGGCCGGCGAAGCCCGCCGCTACGAGCCCCGCCTTACGCCCGCCATCGTCGGCTCGCGCCTCGATTTGGCCGACCTGCTTTTCACCCAAAGCAAGGCCCAACTCGTGCCGTCCTCATACCCTACCCTCAACCGCCTGGCCGAGTCGATGAAGGACAACCCCCAACTGGAAATTCGCCTCGAAGGCCACACTTCCAACGAGCCACCCGCCGATAAAAATCAGGTACTCAGCGAAGAGCGCGTAGCCGAAGTAAAGCGCTACCTGGTAACCCACGGCGTAGCCGAAGCTCGCATTACCACCATCGGCTACGGCGGCTCGCGCCCTAAATTCTCGAACACTCGCGAAGAAACCCGCAAGCTGAACCGCCGCGTAGAGCTGGTGATAACGAAGTGATTTTTGGTGATGAGGTGATGGGGTAAGGAGGTGATGGGGTAATGAAGTGAAAAAGAGCGTCATGCTGAGCGCAGCGGAGCGGAGCCGAAGCATCTCACTCGCCAACTAACTCAATCGGTAGCGCCGCCTCGGTTCAACAATTGAGTTACGCTGCGAGCGAGATGCTTCGACTCCGCTGCGCTGCGCTCAGCATGACGTTCTTTTTCACTTCATCACCCCATTACCTCCTTACCCCCTTACCTAGCCGCAGCGAATTGCCTAGCACCGACACCGAGCTGAGCGCCATGGCCCCGGCGGCCAGCATAGGCGAGAGCTGCACCCCGAAAAACGGGTACAGCAGGCCCGCTGCCACCGGGATGCCCAAGGCATTGTAAACGAAGGCGAAAAACAGGTTCTGCCGGATGGTGCGCATGGTGCGGCGCGACAGCTCGATGGCCGTAACCACCCCGCCCAGGTCGGAGCGCAGCAGGGTGATGCTGGCGGCTTGTTGGGCTATGTCGGTGCCCGCGCCGATGGCCAGGCCTACGTCGGCCAGGGCCAGGGCGGGCGCGTCGTTGAGGCCGTCGCCGACCATGGCCACGGTACGGCCTTCGGCTTGCAAGGCGCGTACCTGAGCGGCTTTGTCCTGGGGCAGTACTTCGGCCACGTAGCGCGTGATGCCCACCTGGGCGGCAATGTGGGCGGCAGTTTGGGGGTTGTCGCCGGTTAGCATGATTACTTCCAGGCCCATGTTTTGTAAGCGTTGGATGGCGGCAGCCGACGTAGGGCGCACGGTATCGGCTACGGCCAGCAGGGCCACGGCTTCGCCGGCCACGGCCAGGTAGAGTACGGTTTTGGCCTGGGCCGCTAAGGTTTCGGCCTGAGCAGCCAGGTCGGCTGAGAGCGCTACGTTTTCTTCCGTGAGCAGGCGGCGGTTGCCGATGAGGGCCAGCTGGCCGCCCACGGTGGCAGCGGCCCCCTGGCCCGCCACGGCGCGGAAGTCACTGGCTGGCTGCGGCAGCTGGCCCTGGCTGGCGGCGAAGCGCACTACGGCTTCGGCCAGTGGGTGCTCGCTGGATTGCTCTAGGGTGGCGGCCAGTTGCAGCAGGGTTGCGGGGGCGTGGCCGGGTGCGGGGTAGAAGTCCGTTACGGCGGGCTGGCCCTGGGTGATGGTACCGGTTTTGTCGAGCAGCACGGTATCGACGCGGTAGGCTTTTTCCAGCGCCTCGGCGTGGCGGATGAGCACGCCATGCTTCGCGCTCAAGCCGGTGCCTACCATAAGGGCGGTGGGCGTGGCCAGGCCCAGGGCGCAGGGGCAGGCAATGATGAGCACAGCTACGAAGCTGTTGAGGGCCAGCGGCCAGCGCATGGCGGCGGGGGCCAGGCCCAGCCACAGCCCCAGCGTGAGCAGCGCCAGGCCAATAACCACGGGCACAAACACCGCACTCACCCGGTCGGCCAGCCGCTGAATAGGGGCGCGGCTGCCTTGGGCATCTTCCACCAGCTGCACTATTTGCGCCAGCAGGGTATCAGCCCCCACCTTCGTTACGCGGAAGCGGAAGGACCCGGTTTTGTTGAGTGTAGCCCCAAAAACCGGGTCGCCGGCCTGCTTGGCTACGGGCAGGCTCTCGCCGGTGAGCATGGCCTCATCCACGGCCGAGTGGCCGTCGAGTACGAGGCCGTCGGTGGCAATTTTCTCGCCGGGGCGCACCAGCACCACGTCATCAAGTTGCACATGTTCGAGGGGCACATCTACGGCTTGCCCGTTGGGGCGCACCACGCGGGCGGTGCGGGCCTGCAGCCCCAACAGCGCCCGCAGCGCGGCCGAGGTGCGGGTTTTGGCGCGAGCTTCGAGCACCTTGCCCAGCAAAATAAGCGCAATGATGGTGGCCGTGGTATCATAGTACACCTCGGGGGCCAGGCCATGCTGCCGAAACAGGCTAGGGGCCAGCGTGGCCACCAGGCTATAGCCAAAGGCTGCCCCCGTGCCCACTGCAATAAGCGTGTCCATACTGGCCGTGCCGTGGCGCAGGCCGTTCCAGGCGGCCACGTAGAACTCGCGTCCGCTATACAGCAGCACCGGCAGCGTGAGCAGTAGCAGCAAGTAGTTGAGGTACTGCGCGTTTACCTGGTGCATAGCCGCTGGCCACAGCATGAGCATACTCAGCGCCATGACTAGGGCAGCCAGCCCCAGCGCCACCCCGAAGCGGCGGCGCAGGTGGGCGTAGGCCAGGGCCTTTTGCTGGTCGAGGGCGGCCTGACGGTCGGCGGCGCTGGTAGCGGGCTGGCGCTCGGTGGCTTCGTAGCCGGCCTTAACGACGGCCGCGCGCAGCGTGGCCGGGCTGGCTACGCCGGGCAGGTAAGCCACAGTGGCTTTTTCGGTGGCGAGGTTGACGTGGGCGTGCTGCACGCCGGGCGTGCGGGCTAGCGACTTTTCTACGAACGAGGCGCACGAGGCGCAACTCATACCCTCAATATCGAGGGTCGTGGTGGCCGTATTTTCAAGGGTAGGAGACATGGTAAGTGGGCTTGCAGAATAAGCCGGCAGGCCCTGCGTCACGCACCGGCTGGCTGCCGGTGAGGATGCTGCAAAGCAACAACGCCCAGCCGGCTGGGTTGGTGCGGAATTGGGCTGGATAGGGGGTATAATCAGGGCGTATTGTTGGCTGTCTGCCCCCTGCCCGTTGTATCTTGCGGGGCTGGTATGCGCTGTGCCAGAGACTAGCGCTGCCCATCTATTGGCTATGAATTCGCTGCCGCGCCCCCACGAAACCTTGCACTTCCAGAATGCCATTGGCAAGCTGTTTTACCAGCCGGCTGGCTACGTGCGCCTGGCCTGGGGGCCCGACCGGGTTACGCTCGACGTAGTGCAAGCTTACTACGAGCAAGCCCTAGCGCTGCTGCGGCGTACCGATGTCCGGCGGATTCTTTCCGACCACGGCCAGCGGGCTCCGCTCGCAGCGGCTACGCAGGAGTGGCTCACTACCAACTGGATACCTCGGGCCATGCGCGAAACCCACACGCAGCACTGCGCCATTGTGGAGGGCGCCGACCCCATGCACCGGCTTTCTACCCAGTCAGTTATCAGCTTAGCCCCCAAGGAGTTCGTTTTCAAGCGCTTCGATACCGTAGAGCAGGCCGAAGAGTGGCTGTTTGCCCACTAACTGTCTGAACCGCGGATTCATCAGATTCGTCGGATTCGTCGGATTTTGTTGACGATTTTGTAGCTGGATGATACCAAAAAAGGCCGCTCAATGAGCGGCCTTTTTGCAAGTTGTCGTCAACAAAATCCGACGAATCCGATAAATCCGCGGTTCAGGCAGTTAATGCTTGGTGAAGCGCTGGGTGAAGGTGTGCTGCCCATCGCTGGCGCGTACCAGGTACAAGCCGTTGGCCAGGCCGGTTACGTTGAGGCGGCCAGCTTCGTAAGGGGCGGCTACTTTGGCACCGAGGGCGTCGAATACCTGCACCGAAGTCAGGTCGGCGTTGCTGCTTAGTGCCAGGGTGAGGTAGTCGGCGGCAGGGTTTGGGTAGAGGCTCAAAGTAGCATCGAGGCTGGTAGTAGTGGCGGCAAAGCCCTCATCGAGGCCGGCAATAGCGGTGCCGCCGGTAACGGTGACGCTGTAATCTTCGGTTTCGCCGTAGTTGTAGCTGCCGCAGCTGGTAGTGCTACTGGTGTAGCTCATCACCACGCGCAGGCGGGTTTTGCCGTTTTTGGCGGTGCTGGGCACCGTGAAGCTGCTGCTGAGGGTGGCCGTGCTGCTGCTACTGGTGCTCACCAGGGTTTCGCCCGTGTCGGTGAAGTCCCCATCTTGGTTCCAGTCGGCGTAGATTTTGAAGTACTCGGTGTAGGCCGAGCCGGTGAAGCCGGCCGAGTAGCTGATGCTCTGGCTGGAGCCGGCTGTCACGCTGGTAGTCAGGGCCGTGCCGTCGTAGTAGCCGCCGTCGGCCCCGCTGGTGCGGGCAATGCTGCCCAGCTTCACGTAGTCGAGGTACTCGTAGGCCACGCTGCTGCCCTTGCTGGCGCAGTAGGCGGTAGTAGTGGTGGGCGGCGTAGTGGTGGTGCCGCCATACGCCGCGCCGATACCCACCGCGTACCAGGCGTTGGTAACGGCCTGGGTTTGGGTGGAAGTGGCGCCAAACAGGTCGGTAGCCGCCTGGATGGAGTAGGTGCGGGCAGCAGCGTAGTTCGACGAAGAGCTCAAGTACACGCTTTCGGTGCGGAACAGGATTTTGGCGGCGTCGGTGAGGCCGAGGCCGGTGACGGCGAAGGAAGCGCCTTTCTCATTGGTGCCGGTTTTGCCCACGGCCACCAGGTAGTACCAGTAGTTGAGCACGCCCGAATTGGTATGCACGCCACCGTTGTCGGAAGTGCCGGTGTACCAGTACGTTCCCTTGTAGTAAGCCGGCTGGCTGTACTGGTTGGGGTTGCTCATGGAGCGCAGGGCACCCCCGGCCTTCATGATTTCCTCGCCAATGTCCCAGGTGCTCTTGCCGGTGAGGGCGAATTTATCTGCCGTGAATTTCTCCACACTCGCGCCCCAGCAGTCGGAAAAGCCCTCATTCATGGCCCCCGACTCGTTGGAGTAGGTGAGGTTGGCAGTGCTTTCGCACACGGCATGGCCGATTTCGTGGCCGCACACGTCGAGGGCCGTCAGGGGCTTAAAGGTGCTGGCCCCGTCGCCGTAGGTCATGCGGGTGCCGTCCCAGTAGGCATTTTCGTAGCTCCGGCTGTAGTGTACGTAGCTCAGGATTTTGGCTCCCGCGCCATCGTAGCTGTTGCGGCCGTGCACGGTTTTCCAGTAGTCGTAGGTGCTTTGGGCCCCGAAGTGGGCATCGCCGGCCACGTTGTCGTAGTTGGCATTGTTGTATTCGGCGGCCGTCCAGTTGTTGTCGGCGTCCACGAAGTCGCTGGCGTTGGCATAGTTGGTGCCTTTCTTCAGGTTGTAGGTTTCGACGCCGTTGCCCCGGGTGTAGTCCTTGAGGTGGTAGCCGCCGGTGGTGGTTTCGTCGGCCAGCGAGCGCGTGCCGCTGTAGGCCGTGGCAAAGGTGCCCGTGCCCGGCGTGGCGTGTTTGATAATGGCATCGCGCAGCACCACCTCGCCGCTATGGGCATCCACATAGATGTAGGCGCGGCTCACCGGCTGCTGGGCGTAAACGTCGAATTTCCAGGCCAGTACCTGCGGGCCGTCGCCGTCGGGGTGCTGGCGGTTGTCGCGCACCAGCACCAGCTCGCTTTGCGGCTGGTAGGTGGCGCCGGGGTCGTTTTTGCGCGCTTTCAGGTCGGCTTCTTCGCTGGCATCCTGCCACATGTAGCGGCGGGCTCCCACCGAGGCCAGGGCCCGGCTCAGGGCGTCGGAGGCACTCAGGGAAGGCACTACACTCAGCTCCAGCAGGGCATCGTAGTCGCCGCTGATGCTCTCTACCTGGCCGTTGCGGCTATGCACGGTATAGGTGGCGTGTTCCACCTTCACGCCTTTGTAGTACTGATTGAATTTTTCGTGGCTGAAACCCAGCTGGTCGGTTTCGAGGCGCACGGCGCGCATCTGCTCATTGGGCTTCAGGCCCAGCTGCTGACGCAGCACCTGCGCCCCGTCGGCAGCGCGCAACCCGGCCCGGCCAGCCGCCGAAAACTCAACGAGTACGGGCTGCTGGTCGCTGCCTAGCTCTTTGCGTTTTACCAAGCTTTCCTGGGCGCTGGCCAGGTGCGGCAGGACGGTAGCACCCCACGCGAAACAGGCTGCTATATAGTATTTATTTGCCATAATAGGGGATGAAATAATGGTTGAACGGTAAAAGGAGTTGAACTGGTGCCCGAAAGCCTTGCAAGCTATGAAAAATTTTCATAACACAAGCACTTCAGGAAATAAAATTTTTCTACGTTTTCTGGGCTTCCAAAAAAGCCCGCTGGCCTATAGGTTCAAGCGAAGGCTTTCCCGAAAAATATTTTTGATAAATTATCAGGCCCTGGCCGGGAAAAATAAGGCTACATCACTTTTCCGTCCAGCAAATATGCCATTCAGGCCCAATAATTGTACGGGCCTGAATGGCATATTTGCTGGACGGATGCGACTAGTAAAAAGCGAAATTTTATACGCTTTCCGCCTTCGCTAGGGCAGGGTCTTCGGCCACCGCAATGGGTTTTTTGCCTCGGGTCCGTACCGTTGTTTCTTCGTCGCCGAGCAGCAGGCCCCAGGGCTTGAGGTCTTCGATGCGGTCGAAAATGATTTTGAGAATAGCGATGACGGGCAGCGCCAGGAACATGCCCGCTACGCCACCCACCGCGTTGCCCACCAGCACCCCTACGATGGCAACCAGGGCATTAACCTTTATTTTAGAAGCCACGATGCGCGGGATGAGGAAGTGGTTGTCGATGAACTGGATAGCAATGTACACCGCCACCACGCCCAGCGGGTAGCCATAGCCGGTTTTGGTGACGAACGCCATGAGCACCGGCAGGGCAATGGCAATGAGCCCCCCGATGTAGGGAATAAAGTTGAGCAGCGCCCCCAGCACGCCCAGCAGCAGCGCATACGGAACTTGCAGCGCCAGCAGCCCCGCCACATTGAGCACCGCCACAATGCCCCCTTCAATAAGCAAGCCCACCATATAGCTCTGGATAGCCGACTTGCTTTCGCTCAGCACCTCGGCCACGCCCCGGCTGCGCTGATGCCCCGAAAACACCTGCGTCAGGAACGCGACCAGCCGCTTCTGGTACAAAAACAGCAGGAAAATATAGACGGGAATAAGCGTAGCCACCACCAGCAGCCCCGATACGGCCGTGAGCGTGCCGCCCAGCAGGCCCGCTGCCCGGTTGCCCGCCTCGTTCACGTAGCTCATCATCTTCTGGTTGGTGAGGCCAAAGCGGGTGTTGAGCCACTGCGTCAGCTGCCCCACAGTTTGGACCAGCTTGGTTTTGAACATGGGCATCTGGCTGGAAAGCTGCGTGGCTTCCAGGTAGATGAAGTAGAGCAGGCCCAGCACCGCCGCCACGCCTAGCACCACCGTGAGGCCGATGGCCAGCAACTGCGGCACCCGTTTCCGCAGCAGCCACTGCTCCACCGGATGCAGCATGATGGCAAAAATGGCCGCGAAAAACAGCGGGAAAATGAGGTCGGCCGCGATGTGCAGCGTGAACACTACCAGGGCCAGGCCCAGCAGCACGAGGGGCGCCTTAATGAATAGCGGCCACCGGGGCTCGGTCGGCCGGATAGTTTCGGAAGAAGTAGGGAGCATAAAGGGTGGCTGGCCAAGTGGCGCAGCCCGGCGATGCTACGGCCACGGTGCCCCTACAGTTCGCCCCGCCACACGGCAAACTCGCGGGGCCAGTCCAGCGCCGGAACGGCCGCGCCCTTCTCCCACAGCCCAAACACCGCCGACCCCGACCCCGACAAGCTGGCGTAGGCGGCGCCCGCCGCGTAGAGCCGCGCTTTCACCTCGGCCAGCGCCGGGTAAAAAGGCGTGAGCGCCGCCTCGAAGTCGTTGACGACGCGGCCGGGCCAGGTAGCCAGCGGCTCGGCCAGCACCTGCCGCAAATCGTGCTGCGGGGGCTGGGGGTGCACCCGCCCGTAGGCCTCGGCCGTGCCAATGGCGAAGCCGGGCCACACTACCACGCAGGGCGTACCGCGCAAATCCAGCGCCAGCGGCGCAAACTCGTCGCCCTTGCCGGTAGCCAGCACGGGCCGGTTTTCGAGGAAAAAGGCGCAGTCGGCCCCCAGGCGGCGGGCGTAGGCGGCGAGCTGCGCGGCCGTGAGCTGCAAGCCAAACACGTCGCTGAAACTGCGCAGGGCAAACGCGGCATCGGCCGAGCCGCCGCCCAGGCCCGCGCCAATGGGCACCACTTTGTGCAGGTGCAGCTGCGCCGCCGGCAGCTGCGGAAAATCGGCCTTTAGCAGCTCGTAGGCTTTGAGGCAGAGGTTGCTGGCCGGGTCGCCGGGCACGGGGCGGCCGGTGAGGGCTAGCGTAGTGGCGGGCTGCGCATCGGGCGCAGGCAGCACTTCCAGAGCATCGGCCCAGGGCAGGGGCACGAAAGCGGTTTCCAGCTCGTGGTAGCCGTCGGGCCGCTTGGCCAGGATGTGCAGGCCCAGGTTGAGCTTGGCGTTGGGGAAGGAAAGCAAGGTTGAATTTAAGGACTAAGCGAACGAAAAGTAAAGAACGTCATGCTGAACGAAGTGAAGCATCTCGCCCGCCGACTAACTCAATTGATAGCGCCTCACTGGTTCAACGATTGAATTAGTTGGCGAGCGAGATGCTTCGGCAGGCTCAGCATGACGTTCTTTATACCCAATACCTAAGAACCATGTACCCCGGCAAGCGCCTGCTCGACCTGACCATCTGCCTGCCGCTGGCGGTGCTCACGCTGCCGCTGCTGGCGCTGGGCGCGGCGCTGGCGGCCCGCCAGAACGGCGGCGCCTGGCTGTTTCGGCAGCAGCGACCGGGGCTGGGCGGGCGGCTGTTCACGCTCTACAAGCTGCAAACCATGACCAGCACCCGCGAACCCGCTACCGGGCAGTTGCGGCCCGATGCCGAGCGTCTGTCGCCGCTGGGCCACTGGCTGCGCGCCACCTCACTCGATGAGTTGCCGCAGCTCTGGAACATCGTGCGCGGCGACATGAGCCTGGTAGGCCCGCGCCCGCTGCTGCCCGAGTACCTGCCGCTGTACTCGCCCGCGCAGGCCCGCCGCCACCTCGTGCGCCCCGGCCTCACCGGCTGGGCGCAGGTAAACGGCCGCAACGCCATTTCGTGGGAAGAAAAATTCGCCTTCGACGTCTGGTACGTTGATAACCAAAGCTTTGGGCTGGATTTGCGCATTTTGTGGCGCACGGCCGGGCGCGTGCTGGGCCAGCGCGGCATCGCGGCGGCGGGGGAGGCCACGATGCCGCCGTTTCGGAGGATGCCTCCACCGACCCCCTAGCCCTCTCTCCAAAAAAGAGGGGAACTAGTTTTTAGCTTTAGAATCTAGCTCTAGTACTAGAGCTACTTTCCCCTCTTTTTTGGAGAGGCGGCTAGGGGGTGAGGTGACGCCTGTGCCGTTAATGCACCTGTCCACTACTGAACAGCCTGTCCAAAACTGGACACTTTTCCGAGAAGCCCAATTCAACTAATAAACCGTAATCAATTAAAAAAAAGCGTGTTACAGAAATGGCACAACCCTTGGCTTAGGTAGTAGCAACCACCTGCTTTACTGCCCACCAATGGACAGAGTTATTTCTTCTACTACGCAACGCCACCACCAGCTGCGCCGCTGGCTGCTGGGTTTCGGCGGCGGGGCTGCCTTGGTGGCGGCTACGTTGGGGCTGCGCGCCGTGGTACAGCCCAGCCTGCGCCGCTCGGATATTCTCACGGCCGCCGTTGAAACCGGCGACGTAGACGCGGCGCTCACGGCTGCGGGTACCGTTATTCCGGGGCGCGAGGCGGTCATTACCAGCCCCATCCAAAGCACTATCCGGCGGGTGGCGCTGGTGGTAGGGGCGCGGGTGCAGCCCGGCCAAACCATTGTGGAGCTGGACAAAGACCTGGCTGCCTCCACCCTGGCCAAGCTCGACGATGAGCAACTGCGCAACCAGAATAAAAACTCGCAGCTGCAGCTCACCCTGGCCCGCGCCCTCACCGACCTGCAAGCCCAGCAGCAGGCTCAGGCCCTGAAAGTGAGCAGTCTGCAATCGACCCTGCGCGACGAGCAGCACCTGCTGACTATCGGCGGCGGCACGGCCGAAGCCGTGCGCCAGGCCGAGCTGAATTTGCGCACCGCCCGCCTCGAAGCCACTCGCCTGCAACAGCAGTTGGCCAACCAGCACCAGGCCAACGCCGCCGACCGCCGCGAGCTGGGCTACACCGTGTCGATGCAGCAACGCAGCATCCGGGAGCAGGCCGACAAGCTGCGGCAGGCCGACATCAGCAGCCAGCAGCCGGGGGTGCTGACGTGGGTGAACGACAACCTGGGTGCTACCGTGCAAGCTGGCGACGCCCTGGCCCGCGTGGCCGATTTGAGCCGCTTCCGGGTGCGCGCCACCATTGCCGATGCCTACGCCGACCAACTGCACCCCGGCGATGCCGTGCTCGTGCGCCTCGGCCCCGGCACCGACCTGCGCGGCACCGTAGCCAGCATCAGCCCCGCCGTGGACAAAGGCGTGGTAACCTTTTACGCCACCCTGCAAGACGACCACCACCCGGCCTTGCGAGCAAACCTGCGGGCCGACGTATTCGTGGTGACCCGCGCCCACCGCGCCGTGCTACGCCTGCACAACGGCCCCTTTTACCAGGGCGGCCAGGAGCAGCCGGTGTTCGTGCTGGCCGGGGGCCGGGCCGTGCGCCGCGTGGTGCATTTTGGCGACAGCAACACCGACTACGTGCAGGTGCTGAGCGGGCTGAATAAGGGCGAGGAAGTGGTGGTATCGGACACGAAGGGCTTTGTGGACACGCCGGAATTGAAGGTGGAGCGCTAGTCAATTATTAATGAGCAATGAGCAATTATCAATCTTCGGAACAACTGCGCTCGCTGGCTTCAGGCTTCCTTTCTGCTGAGGAATTTGGCGCAGCAAGCGGCGAGGGGGTTAGCCTTATAGATGGCTCGTGGGGCGCCCGTGGAAGGCGATTTCTCTTGTTTTTTTTGCTGCCTATTTCACTTCATGCCCAAACCCTCACCCTGCCTGCCCTCATTCAACAAACGCTGGCTACCTCAGCACCCAGCGTGCAGGCCCAGGCGGCTAAAGAGGGCGGCTACTGGGCCTACCGCGCCTACCAGGCCACTTACCGGCCGCAGGTGGCGCTGGCGGGCACGGTGCCTAATTTCAGCCGCCAGATAGTGCCAGTGGTGCAGCCCGATGGCACCACGGCGTTTCAGTCGGTGCGCTACAATAACTCTACGCTGGGCGTGGGCGTGAGCCAGAACATTGGCCTCACGGGGGCGCAGGTGGTGGTGGGCTCGCAGGTGCAGCGGTTCGACAACTTCAACGGCAACACCCGGCAGTACAACAACCAGCCCTTTACCCTGAGCCTCAACCAGCCGCTGGGCTACTACAACCCGCTGCGCTGGGCCCGGCGCATCGAGCCGCTGCTCTACCAGGAAAGCCAGCGCCAGTACCTCGAAAGCCGCGAAGCCATTGCCCAGCGCGTGACGGAACTGTATTTCGACGTGCTCTTGCAGCAAGTGAATGCCACCGTGGCTGGCCAAAACGCCCAGGCCACGGCCGAGCTGCTGCGCGTGGGTCGCGAGAAGTACCGCCTCGGCCGCCTCTCGCAAAGTGACTTGCTCCAACTAGAATTAAACCTGCTCGACGCCCAGCAGGCCCAAACCCAGGCCCACCTCGATGCCGAAAGCGCCGCCGTGAGCCTGCGCACCTACTGCGCCCTGCCCGATACCGACGCCGATGCCGGCCTGCCCACGCTGGCCGTGCCTACCCCCGCGCCCGCCCTGGCCGTGGTGCCCGCCGAGGCCCTGGCGCAGGCCCGGCAGCACCGGGCCGCCACGCTGGCCTTTGCGCGGCGGCAGCTGCAGGCACAGCGCGAGGTGGCCTACGCCCGCGGCACCACCGGCCTGCTGGCCACCCTGACCGCCAACCTGGGCTACGTAAACCAGGCGCCCTACCTGCTCGACTCCTACGCCGCCCTGCAAAACCAGCAGCAGGTAGCGCTGGCTTTCTCGCTGCCGCTGCTCGACTGGGGCCGCCGCCGCGCCACCATCCGCACCGCCGAGCTGGCCCGCGACCAGGTGGCCGCCGCCGTAAGCCAGGACGAGCGCAGCTTCGAGCAAACCGTGCGCACCCAGGCCGCCCAGGTGCCCGCCCTCGCCGGCCAAACCCGCCTGGCCGCCCGCGCCGACACGCTGGCCCAGCGCCGCTACGCCATCACCCGCGCCACCTACGAGGCCGGCCGGCTGAGTTTGACTGATTTAACGCTGGCTTCGGCCGCCAAAGACCTGGCCCGGCGCGGCTACATCCTGGCCTTGCGGGCGGGGTGGGTCGGGTATTACCGGCTTAGGGGGCTGACCTTGTTTGACTTTGAAAACCAGATGCCGCTGGAGTAGCCCTCAACGACACCTCACCCCCTAGCCCCCTCTCCAAAAAAGAGGGGGACTAGCTCTAGAATCTAGTCTAAAACTAAAGGCTAGTTCCCCCTCTTTTTGGAGAGGGGGCTAGGGGGTGAGGTGTCGTCTGCGCCACCAGAACAACCAACTAAACCACTTGCCATGCACCCAACCCCGCCCGTTATCCGCCTCGCCAACATCGAGAAGGTGTACCAAACCAAAACCATCGAAACCGTGGCCCTGAGCCAGGTAAACCTGCAAATAAACCGGGGCGAGTTCGTGTCGGTGATGGGGCCCAGCGGCTGCGGCAAGTCGACCCTGCTCTCGCTCATGGGGCTGCTCGACGAGCCCAGCAGCGGCACGATTGAGATTGACGGGCGGCCCGTAACCTCGTATTCCGACAAGGAGCTGGCGGGGCTGCGCAACCACAAAATCGGCTTCGTTTTCCAGAGCTACCACCTCATCAACGACCTCTCGGTGCGCGATAACGTGGAGCTGCCGCTGCTGTACCGGCCGGGCGTGAGCGGCAGCGAGCGCCGCCGCCGCGCTCTGGCCGCGCTCGACAAGGTGGGGCTCAATGCTCGCACCGGCCACTTCCCGGCGCAACTCTCGGGCGGGCAGCGGCAGCGCGTGGCCATTGCGCGGGCGCTGGCCGGCGAGCCCGAAATTATCCTGGCCGACGAGCCTACCGGCAACCTCGACTCGGTGATGGGCGAGGAAATAATGGAGCTGCTGCTGGGCCTCAACCGCGACCAGGGCACCACCCTGGTGATGGTGACGCACGACGAGCAGCAGGCCCGCAAAACGCAGCGCCTCATCCGGTTTTTCGACGGCCGGCAGGTGGCTTAAATGACATGAAAAAGAACGTCATGCTGAGCTTGCCGAAGCATCTCGCTCGCCTACTAACCCAATCGTTCAACGACGCGAGCGAGATGCTTCGGCAAGCTCAGCATGACGTTCTCTTATAATGTTAAACTCATGTTAATTTCTTATCTCAAAATCGCTTGGAAGGTCCTGCTGCGGCGCAAGTTCTTCACGGCCATCAGCTTGTTTGGCATCAGCTTCACGCTGATGATTTTGCTGGTGGTATATGCCATGTTCGACTTTGCGGTGGGGCCGCACCGGCCCGAGCTGCGCACCGACCGGCTGCTGTTTATCAGCCGGATGCAGCTGCTCTACCGCACCGGGGGCATGAGCAATTCCAGCGTGGGCTACGCTTTTTTGCAGCAGCACGTGCAGACGCTGAAAACGCCCGAGCGGGTGTCGCTCAGCGAGGCCAACTTTGGCGTTGACGTGGCCTACGTGGGGCAGCAGGCGCTCAAGCTCGACCGCAAGTGCACCGATGCCGAGTTCTGGCAGGTGCTGGACTTCGACTTTGTGGCGGGCCGACCCTTCAACGCGGCCGAGGTGCGCGACGCGGCCCACGTCATCGTTATCAGCGAGAGCACGGCGCGGCGCTACTTCGGCGCGGCGGCGGGGGTGGTGGGGCGCGCGCTGGTGCTGGAAGCCGTGCCCTACCGGGTGCTGGGCGTGGTGCGCGACGTGCCCCTGGTGCGCCTCAACACCTACGCCGAAGTCTGGACCCCCATCACCACCACCAACGATAACCTGCACGACCCCAGCCTGCTGGGTCGCTACCAGGCCATCGTGCTGGCCCGCTCGGCCGCCGACGTGCCCCGCGTGCAGGCCGAGTACCAGCACCTGGTGGCCAGCCTGCCGGTGCCCGACCCCAAGCAGTACAAGGCCGTCAATACCTATGCCCGCACCCTGTTGGCGTCCTACACCGGCCGTTTGGGGTCCAACGAAGGTTCCAGTACGGAAGGCGGGGTGGGCCGCTTCGCCCAGCTGGCGCTGGGCCTAGGGCTGCTGTTTATGCTGCTGCCGGCCCTCAACCTGGTCAACATCAACGTGAGCCGCACCCTGGAGCGGGCCTCCGAGATTGGAGTACGTAAGGCTTTCGGAGCCACGGCGGGCCGACTGGTGGCGCAGTTCCTGGTCGAAAACGTGTTTCTGACGCTGGTGGGCGGGGTGCTGGGGCTAGCCCTGGCGGCCGGGGCGCTCAGCCTGCTCAACGGCAGCCACCTGATTCCCTACGCCAACTACGCGCTCAACGGGCGCGTGTTTGGGGTGGCGCTGGGGGTGGTGCTGTTTTTCGGCCTGCTCTCGGGCGCCTACCCGGCCTATAAAATGTCGAAGCTGCAAGCCGTGAAAGCCCTCAAAGGCGACGCCGCCCGCTAGTTCTCTCGCTGCTACTTGTTCATTGATAACTGCTAATTGACCTATGCTGCGCCACCTGATAACCCTGATGTGGAACCGCAAGCAAGCCAACGGCTTGCTGATTCTGGAGATTTTCCTGGCCTTCGTGGTGCTGTTTGCGGTGGGCAGCGTGGGCGTGTTCAACTACCGCAACTACCGCGCCCCGCTGGGCTTTGCCTACGCCGACGTGTGGGAAATCTGGATGAACCCCGGCACCCAGCCCCGCGCCGAGCAGTACCCCACCTTGCAGCGGGTGCTGGCGCGGCTGCGCAGCACGCCGGGCGTGGTGCTGGCGTCGCGCAGCAACGACAACACGCCCTTCGCGTTCAGCAACAACACCACCGAGTTTCAGGCCCACAAGGACCGGCCCCAGCCCGATACTTACGGCGACGTCTACGATGCCGGCCCCGAGCTGCGCGGGGTGCTGGGGCTGCAAATAGTAGCCGGCCGCTGGTTCGACCGGCGCGACGAGGCCGGGGGCCGCTACCCGCCCATCGTCATCACCGAAAAGGCGCAGGCGGCCCTGTTTCCGGGGGGCGAGTCGGCGCTGGGCCAGCTCATCAGCAACAACGACCACGACCAGTACCGGGTGGTGGGCGTGAGCGGCCCCTACCGCACCGACGGCGAGCTGAGCGAGCTGCGGCCGGGCTACTTCCAGTACGTGGGCCCCCAGGACACGGCGCGGGCGTTGTTCAAGCTGCTGGTGCGGGTGCAGCCGGGCAGCGGCGGCGTGCTCGAAAAGCGCATCACCGACGACATC
The DNA here is from genome assembly GCA_050954465.1 of Janthinobacterium lividum. Lineage (GTDB taxonomy): Bacteria > Bacteroidota > Bacteroidia > Cytophagales > Hymenobacteraceae > Hymenobacter. The sequence continues at coordinate 94,634 of JBPBPU010000136.1, read as the reverse complement.
CGCGCCATCGCCCCCGGCTGGAGCAGCGGCGCGACGACGCTAGCCGAGCAGCACCTCACGCGGCTCAAGTTCGACCTGGCGCTGCCCCTCATCCTGGCCGTGGTGTGCGTGTTTCTGCTCGTCAACGTGGCGCTGGGTTTGTTCGGGGTGCTGTGGCTCAACATCAGCCAGCGGCGGGCCGAGCTGGGGGTACGCCGGGCGCTGGGTGCCTCGGCTGGGGCCGTGAGCCGGCAGGTGCTGGGCGAAATCCTGGTGCTTACCACCTTCGGGCTGGGGCTGGGGCTGCTGGTGGCGGCGCAGTTTCCGCTGCTGGGCGTGCTCAACGTGCAAACCGGGGTGTACCTCACGGCGATGGGGCTCGCGGTGGTGGGGCTCTACGCCCTGGCGGCCGGTTGTGCGCTGTACCCGAGCCGGCTGGCGGCGGGCATCCAGCCAGCCGTGGCGCTTAGAGAGGAGTAGGGACTTAAAACAGCCTTTTGGATAAGGTTTGGGGCGGTTGGGATAATATTCTGGCGCTGCCCCGGCCGCTGCCGCCACCTTTACGCCAGCTAAGCGGCAAGTAATTTTTGCAGTTCCGTGTAACGAACCGCCGCCCCGCCTGGTAGCCCCGCTCAAACCTCTTCACTCCAACTTCTCCCATGAAAAACGTTCTGCTTACCGCCGCCCTTTCCTTGCTGGCCCTTGCGCCCGCCCTGGCCCAAACTACCGAAGTGCGCCCCGTGGCCAATTTCCACGCCATCGACGTGAGCACCGGCATCGAGCTGACGCTGACTTCCGGCGATACGGAGCGGGTGGAAGCCAGCGCCGACACCCCCGAAGCCCTGGGCCACCTCAAAACCACCGTTAGCGACGGGGTGCTGCGCGTGAAATTCGAGTGGCTGAAGTCGCAGCCCTGGCGCGGCACCAACCACGGCCACCACTTGCGCGTGGCCGTTACGGCGGCCCAGCTCACGGGCATTGAGGCCAGCAGCGGCGCTTCGGTGAAAGTGCAGGGCACTTACCCCACCAGCACCCTCGATTTGCAAACCTCGTCGGGCGCGTCGCTGAAAGGCGACTTCACAGCTACCTCCCTGCTGGCCCACCTCAGCAGTGGCAGCGAGATGGTAGTAACCGGCACCACCAAGCTCATTGAGGTACACACCTCCAGTGGCAGCAGCTTCAGTGGCAAGCGCCTGCAAGCCGAAGAGTGCCAGGCCACGGCCTCCAGCGGGGCCAGCGTGGTGGTGGGCGTGCAAAGTACCCTGTCGGCCGAGGCCAGCAGCGGCGGCAGCGTAAGCTACCTGGGCTCGCCCCAGGTGAGCAAGCACACCAGCAGCGGCGGCAGCGTGGAGCCCGACTAACCCACAACAGCTCTCCGCTTCTTACCTTCCCCAGTTCACTTTATGCTTCTTCCGACCATGAAAAACGTACTGCTTCCGGCCCTACTGGGCCTGCTGACTTTGCCGGCCCTCGCCCAAACTGATGCCCAAGTGCGTGCCGTGGCTAATTTCCACGCCATCCAAGTTGGCAGCGGTATCGAGTTGGCGCTCACTGGCGGCCATACCCAGCGGGTAGAAGTAAGCGCCAGCACCCCCGAACTGCGCGACCACCTGCGCACCACCGTGGCCGATGGCGTGCTGACTATCAGCTTCGACAACCCCGACCAGCGCTGGAAAAACCAGCGTAATACCAAGCTGCACGTAGCCGTCACGGCCGACCAGCTCACGGCTCTCAAAGCGGGTAGTGGCTCGTCGGTGGCTTCGCACGGCAACATTGCCGCTGCCACGTTTCAGCTCGATGTATCGTCGGGGGCATCGCTGCAAGCCGACATCAGCACCACCACCCTCCGCGTGAGCCAGGGCAGCGGCAGCAGCGTCAGCCTCAGTGGCCGAGCGCCCAGCCTCGACATCCACGCAGGCAGCGGCGCCAGCTTCGATGGCCAGAAGCTGCAAACCGACCACTGCCGGGCCGAGGCCAGCAGCGGCGCTTCGGTGCAACTCGCCGTGAAAGACGACCTGGACGCCCAGGCCAGCAGTGGCGGCAGCATCAGCTACAGCGGCTCGCCCCAGGTAACCAAGCACGTGAGCAGCGGCGGCAGCGTCGGCGGCCGCTAGCTTGTTCAATAAGTAACTTATTCTATTGCCCTGCGCGTTGCGCCTCTCCCCCTAGCCCCCTCTCCGAAAAGGAGAGGGGGCTAGGGGGAGAGGCGCAACGCGAATGACGACTTCCCCATGCTCCTTATAGTCGACGATGACCTGGCCGTGCGCACCTCCCTGCGCCTGCTGCTGAAGCAGGCGGGCTATGAGGCCGCCGCCGTGCCCGGCCCGGCCGAGGCGCTGGCGGCCATGCGCGAGGCTGCACCCCAACTCGTGCTGCTGGACATGAATTTTTCGGCCACCACCAGCGGGGCCGATGGGCTGGCACTGCTGCGCGAGCTGAAAGCCCTGGCCCCGCAGGTGCCGGTGGTGCTGCTCACGGGCTGGGGCAGCATTGCGCTGGCCGTGGCGGGTATGAAGGCGGGCGCGGCCGAGTTCGTTACCAAGCCCTGGCAAAACGAGGCGCTGCTCCAAACCATTACCACGGCGCTGGCCCTGCAAGCGCCCCCCGAGCCCGTGCTGCCCGGCCGCCGGGCCCTGGATAAGCAATTCAACCTAGGCAACATCGTGGGCGAGGACGCCCGCCTGCTGGCCGTGCTGCGGCAGGTGGGCCAGGTGGCCGCCACCGATGCCTCGGTGCTGATTGAGGGCGAAAGCGGCACCGGCAAGGAGTTGATTGCCGAGGCCCTGCACCAGAACAGCCGCCGGCGCGGCCAGCCTTTTGTGAAGGTGAATCTGGGTGGCATTTCGAGCAGCTTGTTTGAGAGTGAGTTGTTCGGCCACCGGCGCGGGGCCTTCACCGACGCCCGCGCCGACCGGGTGGGCCGCTTCGAGCTAGCCAACGGCGGCACCATTTTCCTGGATGAAATCGGGGAGCTGGAGCTGGCCAGCCAGGTGAAGCTGCTGCGGGTGCTGCAAGACCGTACCTACGAAGTGCTCGGCGACAGCAAGCCGCGCCGGCTGGATATTCGGGTAGTGGCGGCCACCAACCGTAACCTGGCCGAAATGGTAGCCCAGGGCCGCTTCCGCGAAGACCTGTTTTACCGCCTCAACCTCATCACGCTGCACCTGCCTGCCCTGCGCGAACGGGCCACCGACATTCCGCTACTGGCCCGGCACTTCGTGGCACAGCTGCAAGCCACTTACCAGCGCCCCGCCCTGCGCCTGGGCCCGGCTGCCCTGCAGTGGCTGCAGGCCCAGCCCCTGCCCGGCAACATCCGCGAGCTGAAGAATATGGTGGAGCGCGCCGCCCTCGTCAGCTCCCACGACGAGCTGACGCTCAATGACTTCCAGCCCGGCCAGCCCGCCAGCCCGCTAGCTGTTTCGGCGCTGCCCACGCCCGGCAGCATGACCCTGGAGGCCCTGGAAGAGCAGATGATACGGCAGAGCGTGGCGCACTACCAGGGCAACCTGAGCCAGGTGGCGCGGGCGCTGGGGCTAAGCCGCGGGGCTTTGTACCGCCGGCTGGATAAGTTTGGCATTCCGTACAACGAGTCGTAGCGCGGACTCTGCGAGTCCGCGAAGGGCTGACGTTGAACAACTACGTTATTCGCGGACTCGCAGAGTCCGCGCTACAGCCTATGTCTCTGCGCCTGAAGCTTCTGCTGTTTTTGCTGCCGCTCTATGGGGCTTTGGTGGCCGTAGCTGCCGAGGTGCGTACTACCCGCCCGGTTTTGTTTATTGCCTGCGAAGTGGTGCTACTGGGTAGCCTGGTGCTGGCCTGGCAGCTTTACCAGAGCTTTACGCGGCCGGTACAGCTCATCGAGGCCGGCACGGCGGCGCTGGCCGCCCAGGATTTTAGCTTGAAATTCGCCCCTGTCGGCCAACCGGAGCTCGACCAACTCGTGGGCGTGTACAACCGCATGCTTGATGCCCTGCGCCAGGAGCGCGTGAGCCAGCACGAGCAAAGCGTGCTGCTCGAACGCCTCATTGCCGCCTCGCCGGCCGGTATTCTGCTGCTGGATTTTGAGGGAAGTATTGCCAGCGTCAACGCGGCGGCGGCTCGGGCGCTGGGTCAGGCTCAGGGCGCGCTGGCGGGGCAGGCCGTGGCCGCGCTGCCTGCGCCCTGGGGGCCGGTGCTGGCCGCGCTGGCCGTGGGCCAGCCCCAGGCCGTGCGCCTGCCGGGTGGCCAAACCTACCGCGCCGCCGCCGCTCATTTCCTCGACCGGGGCTTCCAGCGCCGCTTTGTGGTGCTAGAGGAACTCACCCACGAGCTGCGCCAGCAGGAAAAGCAAACCTACGAGCAGCTTATCCGCCTGGTGGCGCACGAGGTGAACAACTCCATCGGGGCGGTGAACTCGCTGCTGGGCTCCTTCCGCCACTACGCCCCACAGCTGGCCGCCGCCGACCAGGCCGACTTCCGGCAGGCGCTGGAAGTCAGCATCACCCGCAACACGCAGCTGGCCGACTTCGTGGCGGGCTACGCCCGGCTGGTGCGCCTGCCCCCACCCGCCCCGCACGCCACCGACCTGCACCAACTCCTGCGCGACTTGGGCCAGCTTTTCGCGCCGCAGTGCGCCGCCCAGGACGTGCGCTGGCACTGGCAGCCTGCCCACGCCGGCCCGCTGCTGGTGCCGGCCGACTCGCAGCAGTTGATGCAGGCGCTGGTAAACATAGCCAAAAATGCCCTCGAAGCCATTGGTCCGGCCGGGGGCAACGTGTGGGTGCGCACTACTGCCGAGCCGCTTACGCTGACGGTGGAAAACGACGGGCCGCCGCTGAGCGCCGAAGTCAGCCAGCAGTTGTTCACGCCGTTTTTCAGCACCAAGCCAGGCGGGCAGGGCATCGGGCTGGTGCTGGTGCGCGACATTCTATTGGCCCACGGTTGGGCTTTTCGGCTGGCCACGGGGCCCAAAGGGCTTACTGCGTTTCGGGTAGAGCTTGTGACACCAACCGCAGGAGCCGCGCTTTAAACGGCCCGCGTAGCTACGCGCTGCGCCTGCGCCTACCGCCCCAGCGCAAACACGGCCGGGCGCTTGTGTAGCGGTGGCAGCTCGGGCAGGCGGCGCCACTCGGCTACGGGTAGCGTGCGCAGGTACTCGGTGGGGGCGGTGAGGTCGGCGGCTACGCAGAGGCGGGTAGCGGGCTGCAAATGGGCCAGCAGGTCGGCCAGGAGCTGGTCGTTGCGGTAGGGCGTTTCGATGAACAGTTGCGACTGGTCGCGCTGGCTGGCTTCCTTTTCCAGCTGCTTGAGGGCCGCGATGCGGGCGGCTTTCTCGATGGGCAAATAGCCGTGGAAGGCAAACCGCTGCCCATTCAGCCCCGAGCCCATGAGCGCCAGCAAAATGGACGACGGCCCCACCAGCGGGCGCACGGGCAGCCCCAGGCGATGGGCCTCCTGGGCTAGTGCCGCGCCGGGGTCGGCAATGCCGGGGCAGCCCGCTTCGGAAAGCACGCCGGCGTCGAGCTGGCCCGTGAGCAGCGGGGTTAGGGCGGCTTTTACTTGCGCGGGCGTGCTGTCTTTGTCAATCAGCTCAAACCTGATTTCCTCGATAACGCGGTGCGGGGCTACCTCCTTCACGAAGCGGCGGGCCGTGCGCAGGTTTTCGACCAGGAAATAGGGCAGCCCAGCCACAGCGGCCACTACCTGCGGCGGCAGCACCTGCGGCGCGGTGCCCTCGGCAAGCGGCGTGGGGAGGAGGTAAAGCATACTTGAGTTTAGAAGGGTAGGGGTTTAAGAGTTTAGGCCTTACGCACTCGGCTCGTTAGGGCAGCCGCGAAGCGGCGACATGGTGGTAGTAAGTGCTTGAAAAACAGCGAATAACTGCGAAAATGCGGCACTTATCGTTCGGGCAAAAGTGCCGCAGCTTCGCAGCTTTAAAAACCAGTAATTACCTGACAGCTACCACCATATCGCCGCTTCGCGGCTGCCCTAACGAGCCGAGTGCGTAAGGCCTAGAGTTGTTAGTTTGTGGACACTTGCCAACGGTTACCTCCTAAACTCCTGCCCCCTTACCCTCCTACCCTAAACTAAAATTCCGCACCAGCTCGAATACTTCGTCTGGCTTTTCGGCGTGTACCCAGTGGCCAGCGTCGGGTACGGTGGCTACCTGCGAGTTCGGGAACAGCGCCGGGATACCGTGCAGCTTGTCGTCGGGCGTGATGTAGTTCGAGAAGCCGCCCCGGATGAAGAGCGTAGGCTTGAGGAAGGGCTGGGCGGCGGTTATTGCCTCGCCTACGGCGGCCATGCTGGCGGTGAGCACGGGCAGGTTGATGCGCCAGGCAAACGAGTTGTCGTCGCGCCGGTACAGGTTTTTGAGTAGAAACTGCCGCACACCCAGCTGCGGAATATGCTGCGCCAGCGCCGCTTCGGCCTGCTGCCGGCTCTGAATGGTGCCCAGGTCTACAGCTTGCAGGCCCGCCACAATATCGTCCTGGTGCTCCATGTTGGAAAAGCGCGGGGCAATGTCCAGTACGATGAGCTGGGCCAGGCGCTCGGGGTGGCTGAGGGCCAGCTGCATGGCTACTTTGCCACCCATGCTGTGGCCGAGCACGGTGAGGCGGGCCGGGTCAAGGGCCAATTGGTCAAGAAGTTCCAGTACATCCTGCGCCATGAGCGCATAGCTGTGCTCGAGGGCGTGAAACGAGCGGCCATGGTTGCGCAAATCCACGCTCACCACGCGCAAGCCCGCTTCGCTGGCCCAGCGGCGGGCCAGGCTCTGCCAGTTGTCGAGGGTGCCGAAGAGGCCGTGCAGAACTACCAATGCCGGGCCGGCCGGCGCGCCCTGGTCAAGAAAATGCAGCATGTAGCAAAAGAAAAGGAGCGGCAAAGCTAGAGCGAATTTTCTGGCAGTGGCCAGTCTACAAAAGCCTTCCAGATTTTGTAATCTTCGTTGAATAGCTTTTTAGCTTGCCCAGCGTGGGCACATCGCCAGGAGAAAGTAACATAAGCCACCGCCCCCACCAAAAGCCGCTCAAAATGGCCCTGCAACGGCTGTTATGACCCCTTCCCGCACGACATAGGGTATTGAAACGAATTTGACGAACATGGTAGGGTGCGGGGTTTGCCCTCGCCCGTCGTTGAACGGACTATAACAACGACGGGCGGGGGCAAGCCCCGCACCCTACTGCGTCCATTGCCTGACTCAAACTGCTGGAAAGCGCCAACAGAGTGCCATAGCCAATTACTTCTCCACTGCCAGCACCAGCGCCGTGCGGCTCGGCACGTACAGCGCCAGGCGGGGCGCTTCGGCCGTGCCGCCGCCACCCAATGTGTCGTAGATAACCGCTTCATCGAGCCGGTCGAAGCCCCCGAACGCGGGGCGGTCGGAGCTGAGGGCCAGGCGGTAGCGGCCAGTGGCCGGCACCGGAATGGCGTAGTCGGAAAAGCTCTCCGTGGGGTGAAAGTTGAAGACAAACACCAGCCCGGCCCGCGCAAAGGCGAGGACTTTATTGCCGTGGTCGAGGTTGAGCAGCTGCGCCGGGCCCTGGGTGAGCACCTGCCGCTCGCGGGCCAGCGCCAGCAGGGCGTGGTCGAAAGCCAGGAGCTGCGAAAAGCGCAGGTCGGGGTTGTCGCCGAGGCTCCACTGACGGCGGGCGAACTGGTAGCTCCAGTCGTTGCCGGCGCGGGGGAAGTCCACCCATTCGGGGTGGCCAAACTCATTGCCCATAAAGTTGAGGTAGGCCTCACCGCCCGCGCTCAAAGTAATGAGCCGGATGAGCTTGTGCAACGCCGTAGCTCGCTCGGCGTTGGCTTCCGGGTCCTGCACGTTCATGTGGGCGTAGATGGACGCGTCGTAGAGCCAGTGACTCAAGGTTTTATCGCCCACCAGGGCCTGGTCGTGGCTTTCGGCGTAGGCTACGGTTTTTTCGCCCTGGCGGCGGTTCGTGAGCTGGTGCCACAGCTCGCCGAGGTCCCAGTCTTCGTCGGCTTTGTGCTTGAGGGTTTTAATCCAGAAATCGGGCAGGCCCATGCCCAGGCGGTAATCGAAGCCCACACCACCGTCGGCCAGGGGGCGGCACAAGCCGGGCAGCCCGCTCATATCCTCCGCAATGAGCAGGGCCGCCGGGCGCAGCTCGCGCACCAGCGTGGTAGCCAGCATCAGGTACAGGATGGCGTCATCGTCGGCCTGCGGCCCGAAGTAGCTCTCATACCCCCCGAAGGCGTGGCCCTCGCCATGATGGTGGTACAGCATAGAGGTGACGCCATCGAAGCGGAAGCCGTCGAAATGAAACTCCTCGAGCCAGTAGCGCAAGTTGCTGAGCAGAAACTGCTGCACCTCGGGCCGCCCGTAGTCGAAAAGCTTGGAGTCCCAGCCGGGGTGGTTGCCGCGCTCGCCTTTGTGAAAATACAAATTGCCCGAGCCGTCGAAGTCGGCCAAGCCCTCGGCCTCGTTCTTCACGGCGTGCGAATGCACTAAATCCAGCAGCACCGCAATGCCGCGCCCGTGGGCCGCATTCACCAGGTATTTCAAGTCATCGGGCGTGCCGAAGCGTGAGCTAGGCGCGAAAAAATTGGCCACATGGTACCCAAACGACCCGTAGTACGGATGCTCTAGAATGGCCATCAGCTGCACCGTATTGTAGCCTTCAGCCTGAATGCGCGGCAGAATCTGGTCGGCAAATTCGCGGTACGTGCCTACGCGGCCTTCTTCCAGCGCCATGCCCACGTGCGCCTCGTAGATGAGCGGCTGGCCTTGGGTGGCCGTAGCCGCGCTAAAGGACTGGTCGGCCCAGGCGAAGGCCGCGTCGGGCACCCAGAGTTGCGCCGAAAAATCCTTGCTTTCCTCGTCCTGCACGGCCCGGCGCAGGTAAGCAGGTAGGCGGTCGCGGCCCTGCCCGTGGGCTACTACGTGCAGCTTATAGCGCGAGCCGGCGGCCAGACGCGGCCCTTGCCCAGTATCGGGCAAAAATGCTTCCCACACGCCGGTGGCGGCACCTTTTTGCAACGGGTCGGCCGCGTGGTTCCAGAAATTGAAGTCCCCGACCAAGCTCACGGCTTCGGCCCCCGGTGCCCACTCGCGCACCACGTAGCCGCGCCGCTGGGCATCGTAGTGCAGCCCCAGCCGCTGGTGAGCGGTGGCAAACTCACTCAGCGAGCCGTGGTGCCGGGCAATGTCGTCCAGGCGGGCGGCCAGGCGCTGCTGGCGGGCCAGCAGCACCGGCTCGTAGGGCCGGAGCCAGGCGTCTTCTTTGGTGAGCGTGAGGGCTGGGGCGGGCGTAGTGGCGGGGGTATTGGTAGCCATTGGAGTAGGGCAGGAGAGGAGTTCCAAAGATAAGTATAGGCCGTAGCGCGCCGGCCGAATCTGGCACGGGGCTCTGCCCCGCGCCAGATTTGCCGGCTACGTAAGCCCTTATGCCTACTTTGCACCATGCAAGCTTCCCTTCGAATAGTTGTAGTCCTGGCCCTGCTGGCCGCCGGCCCTGCCCTGGCCCAGCCTACCGTGCCCACCCGGCACCCTCCAATCAGGGGCAATACCAAAAAAGTTGCCCCCGACCCGGCCAACCAGCTGCCCCCGGCCGCCGCGCCCGTGGTAGCAGCCCACGCGCTGGTAGTGTCGGCCCACCCGCTGGCCTCGCAGGTGGGGCGCGACATCCTGCGGCAGGGCGGCAATGCCTACGACGCGGCCATTGCCGTGCAGTTTGCGTTGGCCGTGGTGCATCCGTCGGCGGGCAACATTGGCGGCGGCGGCTTTTTGGTGTACCGCGACCACAGCGGCAAAGTGGGGTCGTTGGATTTTCGGGAGGTGGCACCGACCCGCTCTAACCGGGATATGTACCTTGATGCCAAAGGCAATGTAATTCCCGGCCTTAGCACTCTTGGCCCTCTTTCGGCGGGTGTACCCGGCACCGTAGCGGGCATGGCCGAGCTGCACCAGAAGCTAGGCAAGCTGCCGTGGGCTACGCTGGTAGCGCCGGCCGTGAAGCTGGCCCGCGAAGGTGTGGCGCTTACCAAAAAAGAAGCGGCGGGGCTGAACGATAATCGAACGGCATTTCTCAAATACCGCTACCGGGCGGAGGATACAATTTCAGAGGATAGAACCAGTAAAGTGCCCATTCCGGCGCTGGCATCTTCCGCTCATTGGCAAGCAGGCGATAGAATAAAGCAGCCTGAATTAGCTGCTACGCTGGAACGTATTCAGACACAAGGCCGCGACGGCTTTTATAAGGGTGAAACGGCCAAGCTGCTGCTGGCTAAAACCGAGAATTACATGATGCAGCAAGACCTCGACGCCTACCACCCCGAGTGGCGCGACCCGCTACGCGGCCGGTACCGGGGCTACGAAATCGTCACGATGCCGCCGCCCAGCAGCGGCGGCGTGGCCCTACTGCAAATTCTGCAAATGCTGGCTCCGTACAACCTGGCCCAGCTCGGCTACCACACGCCCGCCGCCGTGGCCCTCATCACAGAGGCCGAGCGCCGCGCCTACGCCGACCGCGCCACCTACCTCGGCGACCCCGATTTTGGCAAGGTGCCCGTGCCGCAGCTCTTGGCCAGCGACTACCTCCGCCAGCGGGCCAGCACCATTCCGGCCGATGGCTCGGCCACGCCCAGCGCCCAGGTGGCCGCCGGCGCGGGCCTGCCCCGCTACGAAAGCGACCAAACCACCCACTACGACATCGTGGATGCCCAGGGCAACGCCGTAAGCTGCACTACCACTCTCAACGGGGCCTACGGCAGCAAAGTCATCGTGGCCGGCGCGGGCTTTCTGCTTAATAATGAGATGGACGACTTCTCGGCCAAGCCCGGCGTACCCAATTCCTACGGCCTCGTAGGCGGCACCGCCAACGCTATTGCCCCCGGCAAACGCATGCTCAGCAGCATGACGCCCACCATCCTCACCCGCAACGGCAAGCTGGTGCTCGTCACGGGCTCGCCGGGTGGCAGCACCATCATTACCAGCGTCTTGCAATCTATTCTCTCCGTAGTAGACTACGGCGGCAACGCCCAGCAAGCCGTAGCCGCCCCCCGCCTGCACCACCAGTGGCTGCCCGACGAGCTGGACGTAGAAGCCGGCGCTCTCACGCCCGCTGCCGAGAAAACCCTGAAAGAAAAAGGCTTCAACCCCACACCCCACGCCGCCTGGGGCCGCCTCGACGTAATCCGGGTGCGCCCCGATGGCACCCTGGAAAGTGGGGCCGACCCGCGCGGGGATGATGCGGCGGCGGGGCTGTAACACCAAGCTCCAGCTTGGTGAGTCGTGGGCGCCATTCAAGTATCGTTCAACGACTCATCAAGCTGGAGCTTGGTGTTACTTGAAAAAGCCGTATCTTTGCACCCGAAATTGGTATTCTATCTGAAAAGAGGGGACGCGCAGTCCCCTCTTTTTTTGCCCCATACTCCGCCCTAATGGCCCAATTTGACCGCCACCGCATTCAGCAGCTCCTCGCCGACATCCTCGCCGATGGAGAATTGTTTGTGGTCGACCTTACGGTTTCCGACTCGGTGATGCCCAAAATCACCGTTACTCTCGATGGCCCAAAAGGCCTCGGCATCAACGAAATTGCCAGCACCACCCGCCGCCTCAACCGGGGGCTGGAAGAAGCTTATGGCGAGGAAGCGGCGTACTCGCTGGAAGTCACCTCGCCAGGAGCCGACCAGCCCCTCACCGACCCGCGCCAGTACCAGCGCCACGTGGGCCGCAGCCTGGCCCTGACGCTGCAGGATGGCACCGAGAAAACCGGGCCGCTCACCGCCGTTACACCCGAAGGCATTGAGTTGGAAGAAGTAGTGAAAGTAAAAACCAAGAAAACCACCCTGCCCGCCGCCTTTTTCCCGTTCGGGGACATAAAGCAGGCGACAGTTGTTATCTCTTTTAAATAAGGTCTATTTTGTCATTGCGAGCGAAGCGAAGCAATTGCCCCAGAACGGAATCGTTCGGGTGTCGTAACTGGTGCGATTGCTTCGCCTCGCTCGCAATGACAGACGTTTCCCATTCGAAACTCTCCCTCCAATGGCTAAAAAAGTAACCCCTAGTCCGCAGGAAGTGGCCGCAGCGGCCGCTGACTTGAACGCCCGGCTGCTCATCGAAAACTTCCAGGAGTTTGCCAAGAGCCGCAACATCGACCGGCCCACGATGATGTCGATTCTCGACGATGTGTTTCGGACGATGATTCGCAAAAAGTTTGAGGACGACGCCAACTTCGACGTGATTATCAACCCCGACAACGGGGACCTCGAAATCTGGCGTAACCGCGAAATCGTGGACGATGACTCGGAGGATATCTGGGACTTCGACAAGATTCCGCTGGCCGAGGCCCAGAAAATCGAGCCCGATTTCGAGATTGGCGAGCAGGTAGCCGAGCGCATCAAGATTGACGACTTTGGCCGCCGAGCCGTGCTGCTGGCCCGCCAGACGCTCATCCAGCGCGTGAAGGACATGGAGCGCGATAACCTCTACCAGAAATACAAAGACCTGGTGGGTGAAATCATCACCGGCGAAGTGTACCAGGTGTGGAGCCGCGAGGCGCTCATCCTCGACAAAGACGAAAACGAGCTGGTGCTGCCCAAAAGCGAGCAAATCCCCAAGGACCGCTACCGCAAAGGCGATACCGTGCGCGCCGTAGTGCACCGCGTAGACGTGGTGAACGGTGCTCCCAAAGTTATCTTGAGCCGTGCTGCCCCAGCCTTTTTGGAGCGATTGTTTGAGCAGGAAGTACCCGAAATTTACGACGGCATCATCGCCATTAAAAACGTAGTGCGCGAGCCCGGCGAGCGTGCCAAAGTAGCGGTTGAAAGCTTCGATGAGCGCATCGACCCGGTAGGTGCCTGCGTGGGCATGAAAGGCAGCCGCATTCACCCGGTAGTGCGTGAGCTGATGAACGAAAACATCGACATCATCAACTTCACCGACAACCTGGAGCTGTTTATTTCCCGCGCCTTGAGCCCGGCCAAAGTAGGCTCGATGAAAATCAGCGAGCAAACCGGCCGCGTGTCGGTGTTCATGAAGCCCGACCAGGTGAGCCTGGCCATCGGCCGGGGCGGTGCCAACATCAAGCTGGCCTCGCGGCTGGTGGGTATGGAAATCGACGTGTTCCGCGAAGCCATCGACTACGAGGAAGACATTTCGCTCGATGAGTTTACCGACGAAATCGAAGGATGGATTATTGCCGAGCTGAAGAAAATAGGTCTCGACACCGGCCGCTCCGTGCTGGCCGTGAAGAAAGACGATATCGTGCGCCGCACGGAATTAGAAGAAGAAACCGTAGACGACGTGTACCGCATTATCCGCCAGGAGTTTGCCGACGACGACGACCTGCCGACCGATGAAACTACCCCGGCCCCGGCTGTTGCCGCCGCTGAGGCAGACGAAGAAGCTCCGGCTCCGGCCGCCGCCAACCCCGACAGCGCCCCGGCCGCCCAATGAGGGCCGGGGCCAACCGCCTGCAGGGTAGCTATTAAATCGAGCCAGTAGGCTTGATTTATAGCCTGCTGGCCAGATTTAATCTTTACCTTTGTAGTCCCGAACGCATCGTTCGCAATCCTTATAGAATGGCGGAAGCAACCCCGAAACGGCTTTTACAGGCAGCCAAAGACCTGAACATTGGCATCGACCGGGCGGTCGAGACTCTTTCCCGCAAGGGAATTGTGGTCGAAAACAAGCCCACTACCAAGCTCACTGGTGAGCAGGTAGCCCTACTAGAGAAAGAATTTGCCGCCTCGGCGCAGGACAAGCAGGAGGCCCAGCGCCACACCCAGGCTCGCCGCCAAAGCGAGCTGAACGCTCAAGCCGCGCCCAAGCCCGCCACCGTGGCCCGGCCAGTAGCTCCCACTACTCCGGCTCCCACCCCCGTTGCCGCCCCGGTAGTAGTGGCTCCCACACCGGTTGCGGCTCCCGTGGCCGTTGCACCGGTTGCGGCACCAGTAGCTGTTGCTACTGCACCAGTAGCTGCCCCGGCCGAGCCTGCGCCGATAGCCCCTGTGACTGCGCCGGCTGCTACTATCCCAGCCCCCGAAGCCCCACAAGCTGGTGGCTTGAAAATACTCGGCAAGCTGGAACTAGACAGCAAAGGCCGTGTGGTACAGCCCCGGCCTGCTGCTCCGGCCCCCGTGGCCGTTGCGCCAGTAGCTGCACCCGTTACCAAGCCTGAGCTAGCTCCGGTAGCCGAAGCCAAGCCAGTGGTAGCTACCCCGCAGGTGGCAGCGCCAGTGGTGCAGCCAGTTACTACCAAGCCGGTGAGCGAAGCTCCCGCTAATGCACCCGTCCCTGTAGCTGCTATCCCTGCTCCGGTGGAGGCTCCTGCTGCTCCAGTAGCAACGGTTGCTCCGGTAGCTGCTGCTGCGGTAGCCGCCCCGGCTGCGCCCGATGCACCAGTTGCCGAAGAAGGCACTATCACAGCGAAAGCTGACCAACTGAAAGGCTTGACTGTGCTGGGCAAAATCCAGTTGCCCGTCGATTCGAGCCGGCGCGGGCCGGGTGGCCGTGGGCCGCGCCCGGTGGCATCGTCCGACGTGCGCAAGAGCGGTGTAGCCAGCAATAATCAGAAAAAGCGCCAGCGCCTGCCGGCCCCCGGCCAACCGGGTGGTGGCACTACGGGCGGCACCCAGCAGGGAGGTGGCTACCATGGCAACCGCCCTGCTGGCGGCCCCAGTCAGGGCGGCGCCCGCCCCGGTGCTCCTGGCCAGAATAACCGCCCCGGCCAAAACAACCGGCCGGGCCAAACTCCCAATCGCGCTCCCCAAGTCGCGCTTACGCCCGAGCAGAACGACAAGCAGATTCAGGAGCAAATCAAGGCTACTCTGGCTAAGCTGAGTGGTAGTAAGAATAATGCTGCTGCCAACCGCGCCAAGTATCGCCGCGACAAGCGGGGCATGGCCGCCGAAGAGCGCGAAGCCCTGCGCGCCCAGAACGAGCTGGATGCCAAGACGCTGAAGCTCACCGAGTTTATCTCGGCCAATGACTTGGCGTCGCTCATGGACGTGAACGTGAACGAGGTAATCAAAGTGTGCCTGGGTATGGGGATGTTCGTCTCCATCAACCAGCGCCTTGATGCCGAAGCCATCACGGTTATTGCCGACGAGTTTGGCTACGACGTAGAATTCCTCTCGGCTGAGGAAGACGAAGAAGCCATCGACATCACTGATGCGCCGGAGGACATGAAGCCCCGAGCGCCTATCGTGACCATCATGGGCCACGTCGACCACGGCAAAACGTCGTTGCTTGACTACATCCGTAACGCTACGGTGGCCAAAGGTGAGGCCGGCGGCATTACGCAGCACATCGGGGCATATGAGGTGACGACCAAATCGGGCCACCCGATTACGTTCCTCGATACCCCTGGCCACGAGGCCTTTACTGCTATGCGTGCTCGTGGTGCCAAAGTCACGGACATTGCCATCATCGTGGTGGCAGCTGACGACTCGGTGATGCCCCAGACCAAGGAAGCCATCAACCACGCCCAAGCTGCTGGGGTGCCGATTATTATTGCTCTCAATAAAATTGATAAGCCCGCTGCTAACGCCGAGAAAATCCGCGAGGAGCTTTCGCAGATGAATATTCTGGTGGAAGAGTGGGGCGGCAAGTACCAGAGCCAAGAAGTATCGGCCAAGTCGGGTATTGGCGTGGATGACCTGCTGGAAAAGATTCTGCTCGAAGCCGAACTGCTCGACCTGCAAGCCAACCCCGACCGTAATGCTATCGGTACGGTTATCGAAGCCCAACTCGATAAAGGCCGGGGTTACGTAACCACCGTGCTGGTGCAAACCGGCACCCTGAACGTGGGCGACGTGGTACTAGCCGGCCCGCACTACGGCCGCGTGAAGGCCATGACCGACTACCGCGGCAAGAAAAAGAAAGTTGCTGGTCCCGCCACGCCGGTGCAGGTACTCGGCCTCACGGGTGCCCCGCAGGCTGGCGACCGCATCCAGGTGATGGAAACCGAGCGCGAAGCCCGCGAGCTGGCTACCCAGCGCCAGCAGTTGGCCCGCGAGCAAGGCATCCGCACCAAGAAGCACATCACGCTGGACGAGATTGGTCGCCGCCTGGCTATCGGCTCGTTCAAGGAGCTGAACATCGTGGTGAAAGGCGACGTGGACGGCTCGGTAGAAGCGCTTTCTGACTCGCTGCTGAAACTAAGCACGCCCGAAGTGAAGGTGAACATCCTGAGCAAAGGGGTGGGTGCCATTTCGGAAAGCGACGTGTCGCTTGCTTCGGCCTCCGATGCTATTATCATCGGCTTCCAGGTGCGGCCCTCGCAGAGTGCTCGCAAACTAGCTGAGCAAGAGCAGATTGACGTGCGCCTGTACTCCATTATTTACAACGCCATTAACGAGGTGAAGGATGCCATGGAAGGCATGCTGGCCCCGACGGTGAACGAGGTGGTAGTGGCCAACGCTGAGGTGCGCCAAGTGTTCAACATCACCAAAGTGGGTGTTATTGGTGGCTGTATGGTCACGGATGGTACTTTCACCCGCAAAACCCGCGTGCGGGTAGTGCGCGATGGTATCGTGATGCATACCGGCGAAATCCAGGACCTCAAGCGCTTCAAAGATGACGTGTCGGAAGTGCGCCAGGGCTACGAGTGCGGTATTTCGGTCAAGAACTTCAGCGACCTGCAGGAAGGCGACAACATCGAGGGCTTCGAAGAGCAGGAAATCAAGCGCAAACTATAATTGCGGATTCAACGGATTTCGCGGATACGCCACTGCGTGGCTGAATACGCAGCTAAGCAGCTAATAAAAAAAGGGCCACCAAACGGTGGCCCTTTTCATTTTGCAGGAACCTGCCTCAAACGCAGTATGCTTCGATAGCATGGAGTTTATCCTTGGTATAGTGTGAGAAGTACGTAGTGCCTCAAACGCAGTATGCTTCAGTAACTCGCCAGTCAGCCACGCAGTGGCGTATCCGCGAAATCCGTTGAATCTACGGTCTAGAAGGAAAAGAAAGTCTTTTTGTGCCTGTTAATCGGTTCGCCGTTGGTAGTGGCACCTACCTGCACGCGCTTGGATACGCCGCGCTTGTCTTCTTGGCCGGGCATAGCCTTGAACTTGCGGAGGGTAAAGCCACCAGTGCTCTTGTCGGTTTGCTTGAAGCCACTGTTGTTGCCGGCACTGAAGCTGGTGTTGCCGGTGCGAGCTTCGAGCAGGCGCATTTGCTGCTCGTGGGCTTCCTCCTCGGGGGTTAGCTGCTGGGGCGGCGGGGTGTTTTTGCCCTTGCGAGTAGGTTTAGCCGGCTGGGTAGTCGCTGGTGGGGCCGGGCTGACAGCAGCTGCCGGAGCCTGCGTTTCGGTGGTTTGGGCGTGGGCAGCTGAGGCGGTCAGCAGTACCGCACCCGTGAGTAGGGCAGCGCCAAGCAGATTTTTCACGCGGAATAGGGGGTTGAGGTAAAAAACGGTTATTGCGATACGGCGTTAACCAGCGACTGGCTTAGAAAGGTTCCGGCTCAGCTAGTTAACGCTACGGCCCGAAGATAAGGCGCTTAGAGCTACTGGTCGCCGCTTATTGGCGGCTGGTACGCAGGGCATCGCGGATTTCCATGAGCAGTTCCTGGTCTTTGGTGGCAACGGGCGCGATGACTTCTACTACCAGTGCGGGGTGGCGGAAGCGGTTGGCGGCTTTCACAATCAGAAATACGCAGAAGGCGATGATGAAGAAATTCAGGACGGCACCGAGGAATAAGCCCACTTTCATTGGGCCGACCATGATATGGGAATAGTCGCCTATCTTGCCCGTTGCCAGGCCAATTATTGGCATAATGAGGTCGTCGGTGACGGAGGTGACAATTTTGCCAAATGCCCCACCAATGATAACGCCCACGGCCAGGTCGAGTACGTTGCCTTTGGAGATAAACTCTTTGAATTCAGAAACAAAACCCATTTTGTGAAAAGAAAAGTGGTGAAAGAGGTAGCTAACTAAGAATAAGTGTCGGTTGCTTATGGCCGACAAACGCGGTGTAAATAAACGAAGTAAAATTTGGTATAAACTTCAAAGCGCTTGCCTGTAGCCCGGTTTTGGGTGTGGTAGCCATCTGGCCTGGCCCGCTACCTAGCCGTACATTTGGGGATACGCTACCCTTTTTGATTTTGCTTCTGCATGGCTCCCACATTTGAAAACCTGCTGTATGAGCTGGATGCCGCCACTGGTATTCTCACGCTCACCGTCAACCGCCCTACCAAGCTCAACGCCCTTAATGCGGCTACCATCGGCGAGTTGGGCCAGGCTATCGAGCAGGCGCGGGCTGACGCCGCCGTACGTGGCATTATCCTGACGGGCAGCGGGGAAAAAGCTTTTGTCGCCGGGGCCGACATTACTGAGTTGGCCCAGCTAACCGGGCCAGATGCGCAGCAGGCTGCCGCTCGGGGCCAGGCCGTATTCCGGCGCTTCGAAACCAGCCCTAAGCCTGTACTAGCTGCCGTTAATGGTTTCGCGCTGGGCGGTGGCTGCGAATTGGCAATGGCCTGCCACATCCGGGTGGCGGCCGAAAATGCCCGCTTCGGCCAGCCAGAAGTAAACCTGGGGCTGCTGCCTGGCTACGGCGGCACCCAGCGCCTGGTGCAACTGGTGGGCAAGGGCAAAGCCTTGGAGCTTCTCCTCACCGCCGACCAGCTAAAGGCCGACGAGGCCCTGCGCCTGGGCTTGGCTAACCACGTAGTACCCCAGGCCGAATTGCTTGTTTTTTGCAAAACTATGTTGCTCAAGATATTGGCCAAAGCCCCGGTAGCAATCGGGTTGGTAATCGACTGCGTGAATACGTATTTCGACCAAGGCGGCGAAGCAGGCTATAAGGCCGAAGCGGCGGCGTTTGGCAACGCCTTCGGCACCGAGGACTTCCGCGAGGGCACCACGGCTTTTGTGGAAAAGCGGGCAGCTGTGTTTACAGGGAAGTAAAAATTATTAATTGCAGATTAAAATTGCCACCTTGCATGGCTGGTAATTCTTAACTCCAAAAATGAGTGTCGCGAAGAAACTAGCCTCGCAAACGGCTATTTACGGGGTCAGCAGTATACTAGGGCGGGTGCTGAGCTACTTGCTGGTATTTATTTATACTGCCCGCTTCACTGCGGCCGAATATGGCATTGTAACGGGCCTTTATGCGTATGTTTCGTTTCTGAACGTGCTATTCACTTATGGCCTGGAAACGACGTTTTTTCGCTTTGCCAACCGACCCGGCGAGGACCGCCGGGAGCTCTACAACCGCAGTCTGAGCCTGCTGTTGCTGAGCAGTACGGGCCTGACGCTGCTGCTGGCGCTACTGGCCCGGCCGCTATTGGCGCTACTTCACCTGCCGCCCGGCCACGACGAGTACGCGGTGTGGGTGGCGCTGATTCTGGGCCTCGACGCGGTAGCAGCGCTGCCATTGGCCCGGCTGCGGCTGGAAAACAAGGCGCGCAAATTTGCTGCCATTCGCCTGGCCAATATTCTGATTTACATAGGGTTGAACTTGTTTTTTATAGTCTTGTGTCCGGATGTGCTGCGGAGTGCGCCTGGCAGCCTGCTGGCCAGCCTGAAGCCACTGGTAGCTGCCGTGTACAACCCGGCGCTGGGCGTGGGCTACGTATTTCTGAGTAACCTGGCAGCTTCGGCGCTGACGCTGCTGCTGCTGGGACGTGAGTTGCTGGACTTTAGCTTTCGCTGGCCCCGGCTGCCGTTTTTGCAGCCGCTACTGGCTTACTCCCTGCCCCTGATGCTGATGGGCATGGCGGCCATGGTGAACGAGATGCTCGACCGGATTTTGCTGCCGGCCTGGCTGCCCGACAACTTTTATCCAGGTTTGAGCCAGTTAGCGGCAGTAGGTGTGTATGGCGCTTGCTACAAGCTCAGCATTTTTATGACGCTGATTATCCAAGCTTTCCGCTACGCAGCAGAGCCTTTTTTCTTTTCTCAGAGTACCGAGAAAAACTCACCCGCCACCTTTGCCTTGGTACTGAAGTGGTTTACACTGTGCTGCGCCTTTATTTTTGTCGGCATCAGTTTGAATTTAAGTTGGATAGGGCCATTCTTTCTTAAACGGCCCGTATACCTCACCGGCCTGGGCGTCGTGCCCATTCTGCTGCTGGCCAACCTGTTTCTGGGCGTGTACTACAACCTATCGGTTTGGTTTAAACTCACCGATAAAACCTACTACGGTACCTACATAGGGGCGGCGGGCGCTGTGCTGACTATCGGGCTCAACTTCGTGTTCATTCCTCTGCTGGGCTATATGGGTAGCGCCTGGGCTACGCTGGCCTGCTATTTTATGATGGCTGGCCTGTGCTGGTGGCTGGGCGAACGGCATTTCCCGGTGCCTTACCCAATAGGGCGGCTGCTATTGTGGCTGCTGGGAGCGGTAACGCTGGTATGGGGCGGACAAGCAGCCATCAAGGCTATGCCAAACTGGGGTATTTATGTGCTGGGATTGGCGCTACCGCTGGTATTCGCCACTTTGATATACGCAGTAGAAGGCCGCTCACTCATAAAGCGCAATTCTGCGCCTATACTGCCTGCTGCTTAGGGTAGCTAGTGCTACAACTACCACTACCTGAAGGAGCGAGTGCAAGCCGGTTGACAATAGGGCAAAAAAAAGCATCGGACAATATCCGATGCCTTTCTGAGCTATGAAAACAAACTTAGCCAACTTCCTATGGTTTAGTTCGCCGTAACCGGCCAAACTATAACTTGGGCTGCTAACCGATACAAAGTTGGCACTAAAAAAGCAGTTGCTACTACTGTTTCTCGCCGAAAACAGCTAATTTCTCGTTGAATACTGAAAAAAACCCGTTGGCTATGTTTACCAGCAGATTTATTTTTAATCTCAGTATAATACTTTTTGCTGTATGTACATTAATTTATAAGTTGCCAAACTTTGGTTAGCTTATTAATTAAGGGCTTGCAAGAAGAGAACTCAGGTAGCTCTGTTATATGTTCGCAGACTCAGTACTTACCAAGAGAGCATAATCCGGTTAGCTGGTACATTTGCTCGTCCAAACCTCACAGTTTTCCGTATCTACGTTTTCTTCACCTCCTAGCGCCTTATTGGCTCCTACCTCATGCTATTAGCTTCGCTTTTTCTGTTTATCGAACAGCCCAAGACGTTGATTTTCATCGCTATTATCCTGGTTCTGTTCTTTGGAGCCAAGCGCATCCCCGAAATGATGCGTGGCCTAGGGCAAGGTGTACGCGAGTTCAAAGATGCCACGAAGCCTACACCAGAGCAGCCCATGAACCCTGGTGGCTACGCTTCGCAAAACCCTAATTACCCACCGCAGGCCACTGCTTACGACCAGCCCGGCTACTCGCAGCAAGCTGCTCCTTATGGCCAGCCAGGCTACCCACAGCAGCCCCAGCAGTACCCAGCCCAGCCTGCTAGTGGCTACCACCCTACGGCCCCAGCTTCGCAGGTGCCACCTGCAACTTCTTACCCCGACGCTGGCAACCAGCCGCTAGGCTAAATTTCTAAGCGTGAGCTATTTTCGTTCTGTTATCCTTAACTGATATGAATTCTCCTTTGCTTTTTCTGGGCGACATTGGTGGCTCCGAAATGATTCTGATTGTAGTCGTCATTCTTATCTTCTTCGGCGCCAATAAAATACCCGAGTTGGCGCGGGGACTAGGCAAGGGTATCCGGGAGTTTAAAGATGCCAGCAGCGAAATCCGCAACGAGTTTGAGCGCGCTGGGCAGCAGCCACAGCAACCCTACAACCCAAACTATCCACCGCAAAACTCAGGTTACCCCGCGCAACCTTATACGCCGCAGCCCGATTATGCGCAACAAGCTGCCCCGTATCAGCCTGATGCTTCTATTAATTCGGGTTACCCGGTAGCCCCAGTTACGGAGTATAGTGCGCCCGGTGCCGTAGTTTTGCCCCCGGTTGCTCCGGTTGCGCACCACGATACACCTATTCCGCCCACGATGGACGCGGAGGGTGTGCCGGGCACGCAGCCGCGCCGGCCCCAGACCTCAACCGACGTTTAAGATTTGAAACCTCTTTTTTCTTCCCTTTCGGAAATTCAGCGCGAGCTGGCGGCGGGCACTACGTCCTGCCGCCAGCTCGTTGAGTATTACCTCGATAACATTGCCCAGCGCAATGACGAGCTAAACATTTTTCTGGAAGTATGGGCCGATGAGGCCCGCCAGCAAGCCCAGGCCGTAGACGAAAAGCTGGCGGCCGGCACGGCTGGCAAACTGGCCGGCATGGTCATCGGCCTTAAGGACGTACTTGCCTACCAAGGCCACTCGCTCCAAAGCAGCAGCCGCATCCTCGACGGGTTTAAGTCGCTTTTCACCGGTACCGCTGTGCAGCGGCTACTAGTTGAAGACGCCATCTTTATTGGCCGCCAGAACTGCGACGAGTTTGCTATGGGCGGCTCGAACGAGAACTCGGCATTTGGGCCGGTGCGCAATGCGCAGGATACTACCCGTGTGTCGGGCGGTTCCAGCGGCGGCTCGGCCGTGGCGGTGCAGGCCGATATGTGCCTGGCTTCCATTGGCTCCGATACGGGTGGCTCGGTGCGGCAGCCAGCGGCTTTCTGCGGCGTCATCGGGCTGAAGCCTACGTATTCGCGCATCTCGCGCTACGGGCTGGTGGCTTTTGCCTCGTCGTTCGACCAGATTGGGCCGGTTACTCACTCGGTAGAGGATGCCGCCCGTTTGCTGGAAGTGATGGCCGGCCCCGACGGCTACGACAGCACCGCCAGCCAGCAGCCCGTGCCCGCCTATAGCGAGCTGCTGACGCCCGCTGCGCAGTACCGCATCGGCTACCTAGAAAACGCCATCAACCGCGAAGGCTTGCAGCCCGAAGTGCGCGAAGCCCTCGAAACTACCCTCGACACGCTACGCAGCCACGGCCACGCCGTAGAGGCCGTAAATTTCCCACTGCTCGAGGAGATGATTCCGACGTACTACATCCTGACTACAGCGGAGGCCAGTTCTAACCTTTCGCGCTTCGACGGCGTGAAGTACGGCTACCGCGCCCCGGATGCTACCGACCTGGAATCGCTCTATAAGAAGACCCGCGCCCAGGGTTTTGGGCCGGAAGTGCAACGGCGCATTATGCTAGGCACATTTGTACTAAGTGCCAGCTACTATGATGCTTATTATACCAAGGCTCAGCGCGTGCGGCGGCTCATCAAGGAAAAAACCGACGAATTGCTGCGGCAGTACGACTTTCTGGTGCTGCCGACTACGCCGACTACGGCCTTCCGCCTCGGCGAGAAGCAGGACCCGGTAAGTATGTATCTGGCTGATATTTTTACCGTGCAGGCTTCGCTGGCCGGGGTGCCGGCTATTTCGGTGCCGGCTGGGGTCGATAAAGAGGGGCTGCCCATTGGCTTGCAGATACTAAGCGGCGCTTTCCGGGAAGCTGACTTGCTGGCATTTGCTGGTACACTGGTTTAAGTGATAAGGTAAGCGGTTCGGAAGGCCTTTAGTAATAAGACTTATTCTTTTTAGCAAAGGGGTCGGTAACGCTGTGCTTTTCAAGCCGCTTACCTCATCACCCCATTACCCTTCACTACATTACTCGAAAGCGAGGCGTGAAACAGTCCCGGCAAAACGGCCGTACTGTTGCACGCCTCGCTTCGGTTAGGAGGTTCAGTAGTTGTTACTTACCTTAGCCCAATGAAAGCTTCACACCAAGTACCCGTTACCTCGCCGCGCCGGCGCAAACTGGCCCGGCGGCTGCTGGCCCTGGTGCTGACGCTGGGGGCCGTGCCCGCCCTGGCGCAACGTGGCCGCAACCCCCACCCCGAGCTGCCGCCCCTGCCCACCGACACCGTGCGCCAGGCCGTAGAGCTGCCACCCGCTACCCTCGACTCGCTGGCCGCCGAAATAACAGTACCCGAGCCCGCCGTGGACTCGGTGCGGCTGCTGTGGCTGCAAACGCCCACTACCTTCGGCGAAATGGTGGGCGACCGCATGGCCTGCATCGAAACTGCCGCCCCGCACCAGTGCAACCCTGCCGTGCTGGCTTATGTGCGCTTGTTTACGGAGCGGCAGCGCAGCTACACCCAGCATGTACTGGAGCGCGAGCAGTTTTACTTTCCTACGTTTGAGAAGTACCTGGCGCAGTACGGCCTGCCCCAAGAGTTGAAATACCTGTCGGTGGTGGAGTCGGCGTTGATACCCACGGCTAAGTCGCCGGTGGGCGCGGTGGGGCTATGGCAGTTTATGCCCGGCACCGGCAGCGACATGCGCCTCAAGCGCGACGAATGGGTAGACGAGCGAATGCACCCCGAAAAAGCTACCGAAGCCGCTTGCAAATACCTGCGCGACCTCTACCGGATGTTCCACGACTGGGAACTGGTGCTGGCCGCCTACAACTGGGGTGCCGGCAACGTGCAGCGCGTTATCCGCAAAACCGGCAAGCGTAATTTCTGGGAAATGTACCCCCACATGCCCGCCGAAACGCGCAACTACGTGCCCACCTTCACGGCCATTATGTACGCCATGAAGTACGCGCCGGAGCACGGCCTGCGCGACCCCGCCCTGCACTACCAATCCTTTGAGGCCCTCGATACGCTGGGCCTGCGAGGGCAGGCAATAGACCTGCGACGCCTGAGCCGAGCGCTGGGCTACGCCGACTCACTTACCTTGGGCCGCTACAACCCCGAGGTGCGGCGCGGCGGCCTGCCGGCCGGCTACCGGCCCTACGTGCTACGCTACCCCAGCGCCGCCCGCGAGCACTTGGGCGACGTAGACCGCGCCACGCTCTTGGCGTATTGCCAGCCCGTAGCCGACCTACCCCGCCCCCTGCCGCTACGCCCCGTGCGCCTGGCCGGAGTGGAGCCGTGGCCCACCGACAAGGAGGCGACTGTTACCGCTCAGGACGAAACCACGCCGCATTTTCGCCGCTTGCACTATACCGTGCGCCGGGGCCAGACAGTAGCCGCGGTAGCCGAAAGGTTTGAGGTAACCTCGGCTCAACTGCGCAAATGGAACGAGCTAGGCAAAGGCCAAACCCTGAAGCCCGGCCGGCAGCTGGTAGTATTTGTGCCGCTGCCCGCCACTCCAGCCGAGCCCGTCATAGTCGAAAAAGCGCCCGTTTTAACCGTAGCTGCTCCCCGCCAGGCCGCCGACTCGACCTTACGGGCCTTAGCCGCCGCCAACCAGCGCTATGCCCGCGAGGCCCAGGCCACCGCCGAGCGCGAAACGGCGCAGTCCCGCGCTTTGCAGCGTGCGAAACAGCAACAGGCCGCCCGCCTGGTAGCCGAGCAGCAGCGCGCCATTTTTAGAGCCGCCGCGCTAGCGAAGGCTGCCGCTGCGGAGGAGAAAGCCCGCCGCGCTGCCGTAGCCAATGCCGAGCCCGCCGACCCGGCCTCCGTTGACCTGACCGCTCGGGCTGACAGCGCTGCCCCAACCGAGCCAGTCCACCATCGGCGTAGTAAAAACATCGTTACCAGTCAGTTGGCCCGGCCCGTTGCACCCGAGCCGCTGCCCTTGACTAAAGTAACTGAGCCGGTAGCTACACTCAAACCTACCACGTACACTGTGCGGCCCGGCGACAACTTAACCAAACTGGCTCGCACCTACAGCCTGACCGTGGCCCAGTTGAAAACCTGGAACAACCTCGGCGACGGTGGAGTAGAAGCAGGCCAGCGCCTGCGCCTGACGGCCCCGGCCGAAACTGCTATGCCAGTGGCAATTGCAGCTAGAAAAGAGGCCCGGCCCGAAGTCCCTTCCCTAAAGAGAAATACCCATACGGTGCAGCCCGGCGACACGCTTTACAATATTTCGCGCCGCTTTGGGATGAGCGTGGAGGAATTACGGCAGCTCAACCACCTGCAGACCGATGAGGTGAAGCTGGGCCAGAAGCTCGTAGTGCGGAGCTAGCACGAGGTAGGGTGCGGGGCTTGGCTTCGCCTTCCTTCGGTTGCCCCCGCCCGTCGTTGGTGCGGCTTGTTTAACGGCTAACAGGGGCAACCAAAGGAAGGCGAAGCCAAGCCTCGCACCCTACCCAAACTGGTCAATCATCCACTGAAATACTGCCAGCACTTGCGACAGTTGAGAAGAGAAGAAGATAGTAGGGTCAATTAGTGCCTGGTCGCCTTCCAGCTTCAGGAAAATCCAGTCAGTACCGATGGTGACGCAGCCGTAAATAGGGCCAGAGCGGCCAGCCCGCTCGTTAAGGCGCTGGCCGGTGCGCATTTCGGCAACGCACTGCGGAATACCAGCCAGTAGGTCCAGTTTTTTGGCTTCGACTAGGATGACGATGGGGGGGTCGGGCAGGAACGAATCGGGTTGGGCCGCAATAATGAAATCGCACACGCCACCAAGGTCATCGTGATAAAGCGGTTCGCCAGAGAACAGCGTAATGCGGCTGGCGTTGCTTTCCCGTACGGCGTGTAGCACGGGCGCAATCAGCGACTCAGACAGGGATTTCTCAGTCTTGGCTAGGGTGGAAGAAGTGCTGACTACGGCCAGATAAGCAGTAAGCCAGGATGGTAGCGGCTGTAAAGCCAATGTAACCGGCAGAAAAGCAGTACGCCGCGCTGAAATTTTCAATTCGTCGCGGAGAATCTCGAACGTAACCTGGCTGTAGCTAGTCATAAGTTGTGCAAAGTAGGGCACAAGTAATCTGGAAGTCGGGGTGCCTGAGTATCGGTGTTACTTTTGCGCCTCCGCCTTTCGCCTCACTCATGCTCAAAATTAACCGCCAGGACGCCCTCGACTACCACGAGCAAAGCCCACAGGGCAAAATCGAAGTCATTCCGACCAAGCCCGTCAGCACGCAGCTCGACCTAGCGCTGGCCTACTCGCCGGGCGTGGCCGAGCCGTGCAAGGAAATTGCGGCCAACCCCGACGACGTGTACAAGTACACGGCCAAGGGCAACCTGGTAGCGGTAATTTCCAACGGCACGGCGGTGCTGGGGCTGGGCAACATCGGCCCGGCGGCCAGCAAGCCCGTGATGGAAGGTAAAGGCGTGCTGTTCAAGAAGTTTGCGGGCATCGACTGCTTCGACATTGAGATTGATGCCACCGACCCCGACGAGTTTATTCGCATCGTGAAGGCGCTGGAACCCACGTTCGGCGGCATCAACCTGGAAGATATTAAAGCTCCCGAGTGCTTCCGCATCGAGACGGAGCTGCGCCAGCTGATGAAGATTCCGGTAATGCACGACGACCAGCACGGCACGGCCATTATTTCGTCGGCGGCGCTGCTTAATGCGCTCGAAGTGGTGGGCAAGCGCATCGAGGACATCAAGCTGGTCGTGAGCGGCGCGGGCGCAGCAGCCGTGTCGTGCCTGCGGCTGTATCTGGCGCTGGGACTGCGCAAGGAGAACGTGGTAGTGTTTGATAAAGACGGCATTATCAACCCGGCCCGCACCAACCTGGCTTATATGCAGATGCAGTTTGCCACCGAGCGCCCCATCTCGACGCTGGACGAAGCCATGGAAGGGGCCGACGTATTCCTGGGCCTTTCGGCGGCTAAGGTGCTGCCGGCGGGCCTGCTGCTACGCATGGCCAAAGACCCCATCGTGTTTGCCCTGGCCAACCCCGAGCCGGAGGTCAGCTACGAACTGGCCACCGCCACCCGCGCCGACCTGATTATGGCCACTGGCCGCTCCGACCATCCCAATCAGGTAAACAACGTGCTGGGCTTTCCCTATATTTTTCGGGGGGCGCTCGACGTGCGGGCTACCGAAATAAACGAGGCCATGAAGCTGGCCGCCGTACACGCACTGGCCGAGTTGAGCAAGGAGCCGGTGCCCGATATCGTGAATAACGCCTACGGCGATAATACGCTGGCCTTTGGACGTACCTACCTCATTCCCAAGCCGCTTGACCCGCGCCTCATCACCACCATCAGCCCGGCCGTGGCGCGGGCGGCAGTAGAAAGCGGCGTGGCTCGCCGCCCCATCACCGACTGGCCCGCTTACGAGGACGAGCTACGCGCTCGCCTCGGCGTCAACCAGAAGCTGATGAACCGCATCACCTCGGCCGCCCGCTCCAACCCCAAGCGCGTGGTGTTTGCCGAAGCCGATAACTACAAGATTCTCAAAGCCGCACAACTCGTGCGCGACGAAGGCATTGCCTTCCCCATTCTGCTGGGGCCGGAGGCCAAGCTGCGTGCCATTGCCGAGGAAAACAACCTTGACCTGGAAGGCTGCGAAATCATTGATATTCTGAAGGAAGACGCCAAGCGCCACGAATACGCCGAGCTGCTGTACCAGAAGCGGCAGCGGCGCGGCATCACGCTCTACGAAGGGCAGCGGCTGCTGCGCGAGCGCAACTACTTCGCGGCCATGATGGTAGAAACCGGTGCGGCGGATGCCTGCATCACGGGCCTCACCAAGGACTATGGCAAGAGCCTCATTCCGTCGCTGCAAGTTATTGGGCCGGCCGAGGGTGTGCGGCGGGTGGCCTCCATGTACATTATCCAGCACAAAAAAGGCCCGTATTTCTTCGCCGACACCACCGTGAACATCGACCCTACGGCCGAGGAAATGGTGGAGATAATCGGCCTCACGGCGCGGGCCGTGCGCTTTTTCGACGCCGAGCCCCGGGTGGCCGTTATCAGCTACTCCAACTTTGGCTCGAACACCGGCACCCTGCCCGAAAAAACCCGCCGCGCCACCGAACTGGCTAAGGCAAAATTCCCCGACCTGCTCATCGACGGCGAAATGCAAGCTAACGTAGCGCTGAACCACGAGTTGATGCGCGAAAACTACGGCTTCTCGCCTTTGGCCGAGCATGGCGCTAATACCTTGATTTTCCCCAACGTAGAGTCGGGCAACATTGCCTATAAAGTGCTCCAGGAAATCGGCGGGGCCGAGGTTATCGGCCCGGTGCTCATGGGTATGCGCAAACCAGTGCATATTCTGCAGCTCGGGGCCAGCGTGCGCGAGATTGTGAACATGACTTCCATCGCCGTGGTGGATGCCCAGCGCGAGGGTAAGGCGCTGTAAGGCAGCTTTATCGACGTGGGCCTCTGGCCCTTCCTATTGCAGCCCAAAACCTGCAGTGGGAAGGGCCAGAAATCCGCATGAATTGTTCTGCCATTGCGGGCCATAGGCCTATGGGTAGTTAACCTAGGCTAGCGGCTCGTGCCAAACGAGTGACGTCGTTATTACCCCGCCAGGAAGTAAATTTGGGGAAGCAATAGTCCCGGTTTTTGGGAATACAGGTTGCTTCTGCCTTTTTTATGATTGCCTACCTCGACGGTAAACTTGCTTACAAAGACCCCACTCTGGCCATTATCGATACGGGCGGCGTGGGCTACGAAGTCAAAATCTCGCTGGCGACTTATTCCAAGCTGCCCGCTGAGGACCAGAAAGTGAAGGTGTATACCTACCAGCACATCCGGGAAGATGACCAGACCCTCTACGGCTTCCTCGACCCCAACGAGAAGGCGCTGTTCCTGCACCTGATATCGGTGTCGGGCATCGGGCCGGGTACCGGAATTAATATGGTGAGCAGCATGGGGGTGGCCGAAATCCGGCACGCCATCGTGAGCGAAGACGTGCGGGCCATCCAGAGCATTAAAGGCGTGGGGCCCAAGACGGCCCAGCGGGTTATTCTCGACCTTAAAGACAAGCTCCGCAAAGACGAACTGCTAGCTAAAGCCGGCGTCGAAACCGTGCCGCTGGCCCGCCAGCACAATACCAACCGCCAGGAAGCGTTGCAGGCTTTGGTAACGCTAGGCTTTGCCCGCGCCGCCGCCGAGAAAACTCTGGACCAGATTCAGCACAAGCACGGTCCCGATTTGAGCGTGGAGGCGCTGATTAAATTTGCCCTCAAGTCGAACTAATGCAACGGAGTGGGGGCCGTCAGGCCTCCGCTTAGGGGCTATAGGGCGGTTTTAGCGGCTGCCTGAACTTATCTTATCCCTGCCCAACTTAGTCCGCAGGGTACTGCCCGGTTGCGGTGCGGTAGTTACTTATTTTGCTTACACCCGCTGCTTCGCCTTTTCCCGGCGGGGCGGCTGTATCTGCTATCTGTTTGAAGTCTTTACGTTCTACTGGATATACATCTGCCACGCCAACTGCGGTGCTCACGGTAGCCGTGGTATCGGCGGTGCTGCTGGCGGCCCTGGGCACGGCCGGGGCTACGGGCCACGACTCGGCTGGTGCGTGGAATACGTGGTCGGCCCGGCTAGGGTTGCCGTTGCAGGGCGTGCCGCGCCCCGGTGCCCGGCCCAAAGCCGCCGCCCCCGGTGACACCGGGCGCTACCAGCCCAGCCGCCGGCCCCGTGTGCGCACCCAGCGCGACCGGGCAGGCAACCGCTTCTCGGCCCCGCGCCGCAACTCGCCGCTGCTGCTGCCGCTGCCCAAAAACGTGCAGCTAAAGGTGGCACCCACCGACAGCACCCACAAGCGCTACAACGTGCAGGAAACCGTGGGCTCGCAGGTAGACTACCGCGACCCTACCACCATCACGCGCGAGCAGCTGCTCAAGTACCAGGAGCGGCAGGCCATCAGCGACTATTACCGCGAGAAGTCGAAGGGCGGCGTAACCGGGCCGGCGGCAACCCCCGGCACCCCGCAGGCGCAGCGGCTGATTCCGAAAATCTACCTCGGGCCGATAGCCGACCGCATTTTTGGCGGCTCCTACATCGACATCCGGCCGGCGGGCTCACTCACCATCAAGGCGGGCGGGCGCTTTAATGAGAACCGCAACCCGGCGCTGACCTTGCGGCAGCAGAGCGTGGGCGACTTCATTTTCGAGCAGAACATGAACCTGAGTTTGAGCGGGCAAATTGGTACCAAGCTCAAGCTCACGTTCAACTACGACACCAAGGCGGCGTTCGACTTCGACAACCAGATGAAGTTCGACTACGCCGGGCAGCCCACCGACATCCTGCGCAAGCTCGACCTGGGCAATGTGAGCATGCCGCTCAACAACTCGCTCATCACGGGCGGGTCTAACCTGTTCGGCATCAAGACGCAGCTGCAGTTTGGGCGGCTGGGCGTAACGGCCCTGGCGGCTACGCTGCGCGGCTCGCAGGATGAGGTGCGGGTGCAGAACGGCGCGCAGAGCCGCACGTTTGAGCTCAAAGCCAGCCAGTACGAGAAGGACCGGCACTACTTCTTGGCACAGTTTTTCCGCGACCGCTACGACCAGTCCCTAAAGGGCCTGCCCACGGTGCAGAGCGGCGTTACCATCACCCGCCTGGAGGTGTACGTAACCAACGACAACCGCACCACCGACAACCTGCGCAACATGGTGGCGTTCATGGACTTGGGCGAGCCCCGACAGGAGCGCATCTACCGCCGGCAGCTCTACAACGGCGGCCGGGGAGTCACCATCCAGACGCCGGCCGACAACAATGCGAACTTCCTTTACAAGAGCCTCACGGCCCTGGGCAGCGCCACCCGCGACAACCTGCAAGTGGAAGGCACCCTCGCCAACCTGCCCGTAGTGGGGGGCACTCGCGGCCCGGTAGCCATGAGCCGCACCCTGGACTACGAGCGAGTACGCGCTCGCAAGCTGAATACCAACGAGTACAACTTCAACGCGCAGCTCGGCTACATCAACCTCAATACCACGCTGTTGCCCGACCAGTCGCTGGGAGTAAGCTACTCGTATCTGTTTAATGGCAAGACCTATACGGTGGGCGAAACCCTGAACGAGTACAGCAACGTGAAGCAGGACGAGGTGATTTTCCTGAAGCTGCTGAAGGCCACCAACCCCGGCGTGGGCACCGCCGACCCCACCGCCAACCCCGATAACCCGAACCTGGCGACCCTGAACACGCCAACCTGGGACTTGATGATGAAAAACATCTACTCCCTGAATACCTCGCAGGTAAACCGCGACAATTTCAACCTGCAAATCATTTACAAGGACGACATTACCGGCGTCGACCTGATTTCGCTCAAAGAAGGCAGCAAAATCAAGAACGTGCCGCTTATTCAGGTGCTGGGGCTGGATAGGGTGAATGCCAACAACGACCGCAACGCCGATGGCAACTTCGACTTTTTCCCCGGTATCACGATTGATACCGAACTGGGCAAGATTATTTTCCCGAGCGTGCAGCCGTTTGGCTCCTACCTGCAAGGACAGTTTGACCCCAACAACCCAACGGATGTGCCTCTGATACCGAAATACGTGTACCAGGAACTGTATAACCAGACGCAGAGCGACGCGCAGCAAATCCAGGTTAAGGACAAGTTCTTTTTGCGCGGGCGCTTCCAGGGCACTACTACCGACGAAATCAGCTTGTCGGGCATCAGCATTGCGCAGGGCTCGGTGAAAGTGTTTGCGGGCAGTACGCTGCTCACGGAAGGCGTGGATTACCAGGTGTTTTACGACCAGGCCAAGGTGAAAATCCTGAACCCGAGCTACCTCAACTCGGCCAATGAGCTACGGGTAACTTACGAGAAAAACGCCCTGGTGCAGGTGCAGCCGCGCAAGCTGCTGGGCTTGCGCCTCGACTACGCCGTGAATAAGGACATGACCTTTGGGGGCACGGCCATGCACATTATCGAAAACCAGGCCCCCGGCATCAACCGCGTGGCCATTGGCGACGAGCCGGCCAACAACACCATCCTAGGGGCCGATATGAGCTTTCGCAAGGACAGCCGGGCGCTGACCAAGTACCTGGATATGCTGCCGTTTTATGCTACTAAGGAAACCTCCACGGTGTCATTTACAGGCGAGGTGGCCAAGCTTATTGCGGGGCGCTCGCAGCTGGGCAGCGGCGAAAACGGCGTAAGCTACATCGACGACTTCGAGAACGCCCGCACGCCCTACACGCTGGGCGGGCTGGCTTCTATTCCGGCCTGGCGACTGGCTTCTACGCCGCAGCCGTTTGTGGGCAACACGCTCAATACGCTGGCCTACGGCTACCGCCGCGCCAAGCTGGCCTGGTACACCGTCGACCAGAGCTACTACACGGGCGGCACCTCGGCCCCGTCGCTCAATGGCTTTACGCTTACCAACCACTACACGCGCGGCATTCCGCGCAACGAGATTTTCCCGAACAAAGACCTGGGCGCTACCGGCAACGGCTATGAGTATTCGTTCGACTTGGCCTACTACCCCGAGGAGCGCGGGCCCTACAACTACACGCCCTACATTGACCGCGACGGACGGCATTTTACTGCGGCCGCTGGCCTAGCCGACAACAAATTCGGGGGTGTGTCGCGGGCCATTACTTTCGATACTGACTTTGATAACTCCAACGTGGAGTACTTGGAGTTTTGGATGATGGACCCGTTCATCAACGCCAAGAACCAAAACAACAGCCTCATCGACGACTCGCAAAACACGCCGCGCAACGCGGGCGCTAACCCCGGCGGCCGGCTGCTCATCAACCTGGGCAACGTGAGCGAGGACGTGCTCAGCGACCAGGACCAGCACGAGTTTGAGAACGGCCTGCCCACCCCGGCCGATACCAACCCTGGTAACCTCACCAATCAAACCCAATGGGGCGTAGTAACGAAGCAGCAGTTTCTGACCGATGCCTTTAACGCCTCGGGGGGTGCCCGCGCCAGCCAGGATGTGGGTCTAGACGGCCTGAACGATGCGGCTGAACAGGCCCAGGCCGGTGGGAAGTACCCCGCCAACTACGCTGGTTTTACCGACCCCTCGGGTGATGACTTCCAGCACCACCTCGACCCGAGCTACGATGCCGCCGGTACGCAGCTGCTGGGGCGCTACAAGAACTACGACAACTACGAGAACAACTCGCCCGAAGGCTCGCAGCTGTCCTCCACGGCCTACCCCGATAAGGAAGACCTGAACCGCGACAACGTGGTGCAGAACACCGAGCAGTATTACGAATACCCGATTGAGCTGCACCCTAACCAGCTGCAAGTCGGCCAGAACTACATCATCGACAAAGTCACGAACACCGTGAATGGCGACGAGGTGTCGTGGTACCAGTTTCGGATTCCGGTGCGTGAGTACCAGAGCGTTATCGGCACGGCCAACAACCAGGGGTTTGGCTTTAAGAACATTCGCTTTTTGCGCATGTACCTTACGGGCTGGCAGCAGCCGGTGGTGCTACGCATGGTGCAGCCGCAGTTTGTGGCCAACCAGTGGCGCCGCTACCTCAACCGTATTACCGACCCCAACGCCCTGCCCGGCACGGGCATCGCCACCGATGCCGATGCCTTCAACGTGAGCACGGTAAGCCTGGAAGAAAACGGCCTCACGGCGGCTTCGCTCACCGGTGGTATTCCGTACATCTCGCCGCCCGGCATCACGCGCGATGTGGAGTACGGCTCCTCGTCTGTATCGCGGCGGCAGAACGAGCAGAGCCTGCGCCTGAGCGTGACGAACCTGCGCGATGGCTACGGCAAAGCAGCTTACAAGAACCTGACCACCAACCTGCTGCGCTACAAGCGCCTGCGCCTGTTCCTGCACGGCGACTCGCCCGATGCCACCACCCACGACGGCGATGTGCGCGCCTTCGTGCGCATCGGCACCGACTACTCGCAGAACTACTACGAGTACTCCATCCCACTGACCCTGACCCCCGCCAACTCGACCACGCGGGATGCCGTGTGGCCCACGCAGAACTACGTAGACTTTGCGTTGCAGGACTTCATCGATGCCAAAGCAGCCCGCAACAGGCCGGCTATCGTAAGCTACACCACGCCTTTCGTGCAGGTGCTGCCCAACGGCGCCACCATCACGGTGGTGGGCAACCCCGACCTGTCGCAGGTGCAGGGCTGCATGATTGGCATTCTGAACCCGGCTACCGGCCCGGCCGATGCCAGCAGCAAGACGGTGAACCTGTGGGCCGACGAGTTGCGGGTGTTTGACTTTGACAGTGAGGGTGGCTGGGCGGCCAACGCCCGCCTGAACGTGAAGCTCGCCGACCTGGCCAACATTACGGCTACCGGCTCGTTTATCGGCATCGGCTTTGGCGGCTTGCAGGACAAAGCCCAGCAGCGCAGCACCGAGAACATCTACCGCGGCGACCTGAACGCCACGGTGCAGGCCGACAAGTTTCTGCCCACGCAACTGCACCTGAAAGTGCCCGTGCTGCTGCAAGCCGGCACCGAAGTGCGCAAGCCTCAGTACGACCCGCTCGACCCCGATACCAAGCTTACCCAGAGCCTCGAAAAATTTGCCAGCAAGCCCGATGGGGCAGCCCGCGCCGCCGCCTACGAAGACTTAGTAGTAAACCGCACCACCAGCCGCAGCGTGTCGGTGCTGAACGCCCGCAAAGAGCGCGGCCCCAACCAGAAAACCACGCACCCCTGGGACATTGAGAACGTAGCCGCCAGCTACGCCATCACCGAGCGCCTGCACACCGACATCAACACCCAGCGCGACTACACCCGCTCCTACACGGCGGCCCTGGCTTACGTGTACCAGACCCAGCCCAAGAACTTCACGCCCCTGGCCAAGCTCAAGGTGCTGGACAACCCGTACCTCAAGATTTTCCAGCAAATCAACTTCACGCCGCTACCCACCCGCTTCTCGTTCCGTACCGACCTCGACCGGCGCTACAACGAGCGGTTCTTGCAGCGCGTGACCGAGCCGGGCCAGCTGCCTACTACCGACGGTATTGCCCCGGTATATTATAAGTCGTTCTACATCAGCCGAATCTACGACTTGAAGTGGGATTTGACCAAAGCCCTTATCCTGGACTACACCGCCAACAACCGGGGCGTGATTGACGAAGGTCCGGGTGCGAGCCTCGGCGACAGCCAGCAGGCCATCGACAACCGGGCGCTCATCAACGAGAACCTGATGCGTGGCGGCCGCACCACCAACTTCACCCAGACCCTGGCCCTGACCTACCGCCTGCCGCTCGATAAATTTCCGCTTACTGACTGGATTTCGGCCGATGCCCGCTACTCGGCGCACTACAGCTGGCAGGCAGCATCCACGGCTTTGCGGGCGGGTATCGTCGACCCCGTGCGGCTGCCCAATGGCCAGCTCGACTCGACTACTACGCGCCTCAACTTAGGCAATACTATTCAGAACAACGCCGAATTTAGCGCCAACGGCAAAATTGACTTGGTAAAACTTTACAATAAGGTCAAGTTTCTGAATATTATTAACAACGCCCCGCCGCCTGCAACTCCACCCCGCCCGGCTCCCGGCACCGAGGCTGCCCCCACCAAGCCCACTGCGCCCGACACGGCTCGCAAAGACCCCTTGCGCTTCGTGAAGGCCATTTTGCGGGGCATTATGACAGCCCGCAGCATCAATTTCACTTACGCCCGCTCCAATGGCACGCTGCTGCCGGGCTACCTGCCTAGCACCCAGAACTTCGGCCTGAACCGGGGCGGTTCTGAGGATGACTATTCTCTGGCCCCCGGTATTCCCTTCATCCTGGGCCGGCAGTACGACGTGCTGAGCCAGACCGGCCCCAACAGCCTCTACCAGCTGGCGGCCGTCGACCACAAGTGGTACACCGACCAGAGCCAGTACCTGAACACGCCGTTTAGCTCTCTGGTGACAGAGAACATCACGGCCCGCACCACGCTGGAGCCCTTCCGGGGCTTCAACATTCAGCTCGACCTGCGGCGGCAGCGCGTGCAAAACCAGGAGGCCTACTACCGCCGCAACATCGACACGCTGAATACTACCTATAAGGAGCTGGGTACGCTGGTGCCGGTGCCCTTGGGCAACAGCAACTCCCTGGCCGCCACGCAAGGCATCGGCACGGGCTCGTTCAGCACTAGCACCGTCACCATTCAGACGCTGTTTGGCGACCTGGGGGCCAATGGCGAAACCAGCAAGGCCTTCGACCGCTTCGTGCAGAACCGCAAGTATGTGCAGGAGTCGCTGCAAGCAGCGCACACGCCCATCAACAACAATACCCAGGGTTTCTACAGCTACAACTCGCAGGAAGTACTCATCCAGAGCTTCTTGGATGCCTACCACGGCAAGTCGTCGGATGGCTACGAGGCCAAGAAGTTCAACCCCTTCGGCGCGATTCCGCTGCCCAACTGGCGCCTCGACTACAACGGCTTTGCCGACCTGCCGGGTATCCGCAACGTGTTCCGCTCGTTTACCCTCAACCACGCTTACGTTTCGCTCTACAACCTGGGCTCCTATACCACTTCGACGCAGTATGCGCTGGAGCCGGATTTCAACCAGGGCAACACCCGCTTCACCAGCCCCTTCGTGGTGAACGCTACCGGGCAGTACGTACCCTACTACGTGATTGGGCAGATAAGCATTGTGGAAAGCCTGGCCCCGTTTATTGGGGTTAACTTTCAGACGGTGAACAATGTAACCGGCCGCTTGCAGTACAACGTGAGCCGTGCCGTAGCCCTGAACACCACCAACGCCCAGGTAACGGAGCTGCACACCTCGGAAATCATTATCGGCCTGGGCTACGCTGCCACCGGCCTCAAGCTGCCCTTCCGCGTGGGCGGCGAGCAGCGCGTGCTGAAAAACAACCTGCAAGCCCGCTTCGACCTCAGCATCCGCGACAACGAAACCATTCAGCGCAGTATTGTGGATGTGGTAGACCCGCAGCAGGAGCTGACTACTGTTGGTGCCCAGCGCTTTGTAGGAACGCCCACGGCGCAGATTACCAACGGCTCGCTTCAGTTCCAACTGCGCCCCACGGTGGATTACTCGCTCAATACCCGCCTGAACCTGCAGTTCTACTTCACCCAGACGATTACCCAGCCCCGCGTGAGCAATGCCTTCCGCAACGCCACCACCGAGGGCGGCATCCAGCTGCGGTATAGCCTGCAATAAGTGAATGAGTAAAGGAGTAAATGAGTGAAGTGGCGGTAATGGCGAAGCTACAGAGCAATACACCTTACTTTTGCCGCTACTTCACTCATTCACTCCTTTTACTCATTCACCGTATGAACCTCCCGGCTAACCTGCACTACACCAAAGACCACGAATGGATTAGCGTGGACGGCGACACGGCCACCATCGGCATCACCGACCACGCGCAAGGCGAGTTGGGCGACATTGTGTACGTCGACGTAGACACCCTTGACAAAGACCTGAGCCAGCACGACGTATTTGGCACGGTGGAAGCCGTGAAAACGGTATCCGACCTGTTCAGCCCCATCAGCGGCACGGTGCTGGAAGTAAACGCCAAGCTGGCCGACGCCCCCGAAACCGTGAACTCCGACCCCTACGGCGATGGCTGGATTATCAAGATGTCGATAAAAGACGCCAGCGAACTGGACGGCCTGCTCACGGCCGAGACATATGGCGAGCTGGTAGGCGCGTAGTTTTTTTGGTTCGGACGCCTCGCCCTCCGCAGTTGCCTCACTCCCTAGCCCCCTCTCCAAAGAGAGGAGGAATTAGCTCTGGGGATAGGGGGTGAGGCAACTGCGGAGGGCGAGGCGTTTGCTATCTTCCTATATGAACCGCAAACCCTACGCTATCCTGCCGCTACTCTGGATTCTCGTCATGCTGGTGCTGACCCTGACGCCGGCCCAGGACATGCCCCGCACGCCCGAATGGAAATTCCTCTCGT
The DNA here is from genome assembly GCA_050954465.1 of Janthinobacterium lividum. Taxonomy (GTDB): domain Bacteria; phylum Bacteroidota; class Bacteroidia; order Cytophagales; family Hymenobacteraceae; genus Hymenobacter. The sequence goes on along the minus strand of JBPBPU010000136.1, from coordinate 56,343 downwards.
TCGACACGGCGGCACACGCCGGGGTATTTGCGGTGCTGGCGGGGCTGAGTTGGTTTTCGCTGCGGCGGCAGCGGCGTTGGCCCCGGCTGGCCGCGCACGCCGGGGCCGTGGTGCTGGTGGGCTGCGTGCTGTTTGGCGGGCTCATCGAGGTGCTGCAATACGCCATGCACTTGGGCCGCCACGCCGAATGGACCGACCTTGTGGGCGACAGCGTGGGCGCGGCACTGGCTTTGCTGCTGGTAGCGAGCATCCGGCGCTGGCGGCAGCGACAGGCTGGTCTGGCGCTATTGGCACTAGTTCTAGCAACCTCTGCCGCCCACGCCCAAACGGAGCCGGACATGACCCGCGCCCGAGGCACCATCGAAACATTGGCGGCACCCGCGATGCACGGGCGCGGCTACGTGCAAGGCGGCGAGCACTTGGCCGCCGCTTATTTGCGCGGGCGGCTAAAGCAGTTGGGCTTGCAGCCGCTGGCCCCCAATTACACACAGCCGTTTGGGCTGGACATGAACACGTTTCCGGGGAAGGTCGCGCTTCGTATCACTTCTTTAGGTGAAGATGCCCCACTTGATTTTCAGCCACTGCGGCTAGGCATCGATTTTATTGTGGCGCCGGAATCTGGGGGAACAGCTAAACTCTTGAATTCAAAATTTGTCCGATTCGATACGCTGGCTTTTACAGATGAAGTTGCCCGGCAAAGGCTACAGCGGGTCATGCGGTATACTTACCCACCTGAATTTCCTGCCAAAAGCGGACTGTTTCTAACTGCGAAGGAAGAACAACGGCTAAAGCAGCTGCCAGCCGGTGTGCAACAAACCTTGGATTCAGCAGCGGTTCGCTTAGTACTGGTGCCGAAGCTTACTGCTTCCCTGGCTTCGGAGCAATTGCCGACAGTGCGTGTAGAAGCAGTGGCTACCCAACCGCTACTGGCAGAATATAGCCGCTTGCGCTATGGACTCGCAAGAAACGGATTCGCAGCCCAAATCCAACTCGACGCCCAACTCCTGCGCAACTACCAGACCCAGAACCTGGCGGCCGTGGTGCGGGGCCGCATCCAGCCCGATTCCTTTCTGGTGGTGACGGCCCATTACGACCACCTGGGCATGATGGGCAAAACTACTTACTTCCCAGGGGCCAACGACAACGCCAGCGGCGTGGCGCTGCTGCTGGAACTGGCCGCCCACTACGCCCGGCCCGAAAACCGGCCCGCCTGCTCGGTGGTGTTCCTGCTGTTTGGGGCCGAGGAGGCGGGGCTGGTGGGGTCGTCGTACTTCGTGCAGCACCCGCTGGTGCCCTTGAAGAACATCAGGTTTCTGGTGAACCTCGACCTGCTGGGCACCGGCGAAGAAGGTGCTACTGTCGTGAATGGCAAGGTGTTTCCGGCCGCGTTTCAGCAGCTTACGGCCCTCAACGATGCTCACCACTACCTGCCCCGCCTCACAGCGCGGGGCGCGGCGGCTAACTCTGACCACTACCCGTTTTCGCAACTGGGGGTGCCCGCGTTTTTCCTTTACACCAGGGGCGGCAGCCTGGCCTACCACGACGTGAACGACCGGCCCGCCGCGCTGTCGCTGGTGGGCTTTGCGGGGGCCTTTGGGTTGGTGCGCGACTTCCTGCAAGCGCAGGATAAATAAGGGTGGCAGCCAAAAACAAAGTCCCGGTCACTACTGACCGGGGCTTCGCTTTTTACCAGGTTTTAAGCTGGTTAGGGCTTGTTTTCAGGTAGCTCAGAATTTTTCGCCAGGTTTATTTTCCTGGCAGGGCGTGGTGGCTAAGTGAAAGGATACGGGTAACTCGTTTTAAAAGGCTGGAAAGGTAGGGTGAGTAGACAAATCGGTTAAGTGGTTGAAGATAAAGAACGAAGAGCTAATGATAAAAATTCAGAACTGGTTTTAAGGGAAAAATATAAATTTTCCTGGAATATATGCCGAAAAGGTAGCTATTAGCTTCTGCCTTAAGCTGCTACAAAATGTTGTTGAGCTGCTCCTTTATTTTTTCCAGCTCTTCCTTCATACCCACCACCAAGTGCTGCACGGTAGCATCGTTGGCCTTGGAGCCGATGGTATTTATTTCGCGGCCGATTTCCTGCGCCAGGAAACCCAGCTTCTTGCCTACGGCTTCGTCGGGCTGCTGAATTGCCTGCTCAAAATAGTCGAGGTGCGCAGCCAGACGCACCTTTTCTTCGGCAATGTCCAGCTTCTCGATGTAGTGCAGAATTTCCTGCTCGAAGCGGGTAGCGTTGAACTGCTCGTGCTGCATCAAATCTCCCAGATGCGCATTCAGGCGCTGGCGTATGTGCTGAATGCGCTGCGGGTCGTGCAGCTCTACGGCGGCCAGCTGCTGCCGGATGGTGGCGATATAGCCCAGAATTTCGCGCTGCAACGTCTGGCCCTCGTCGTACCGGAACTGCTGCATGGCGGCCAGCGCCTCGGTGAGCAGCGGCTGCAGCTCGGCCCAGGTGGTTTCGTCGGCCGGGCCGGCCTCGCTCTGTGCCGCCTGCGCCTGCTCGGATGCCGTAGGAATGACGCCCGGCAGGCGCAGGGCCGCCAGCAGCGTGTCTTCGCCAGCAGACAGGCCCAGACTTTCGGCTACAACCTTCAGCTCGTGGAAAGCGGCCACCAGTGCTTCTTTATTGAGCACCGTAGTGGTAGCTGCAACCGACGGGCGGGTGAAATCGAGGTTGAAATTGACCTTGCCGCGCAGCAGCGCTTTGGTAATCTGCTGCCGGATTTCCAGCTCGTGGGCTTGCAGGAAGCGCGGCAGGCGCAGGCTCAGGTCGAGGGTTTTGGAGTTGAGCGAGCGCAACTCGACGGTGGCGGTGTAGCGGTCGGTTTCGCGGTGCGCCTGGCCGAAGCCAGTCATGGAAAGAAGCATGGGGGAGGGGCTTATCTGGGGCAAAGGTCGGGCAGTAGCGCTCAGCTTTAGCTTGGCGCATCGCCGCAACGCGGCGAATCTCGCGTCTGAAGTCGTTGCTAAACAAGCGGCGCGGTACCGGATTCGCCGCTTGCGCGGCGATGCGCCAAGCTAAAGCTGAGCGCTACGGCGCTACTGTTACCCCCACGTTACCCCGCTCCGGCATTACCAACAATATGATAACCTGCCGGATAGCAGCCTGGCCTGACTCCTGGGGGACCTTTGTAGCGCAATTGGTTTAACCCCCTTTCTATGCGAAATATTACGTGGACGCAGCTTAGTAAACAGCTGATATTCTTGTTTATCCTGCTTGGGCTGGCGCAGCTGGCCTCGGCGCAGGTCACGACTTCAGCCATCAGCGGCAAGGTACTATCCGAGAAAAATGAGGAGCTTATTGGCGTAACGGTGGTAGCCACCAACCTGCCCACCGGTACCCGGCGCGGCACTGCCACCGAGCCCGATGGCCGCTTCAGCATCCCTAACCTGGCCCCCGGCGGGCCCTATGAGGTGAGCGTAACTTACGTAGGCTATAAAACCCAGACCCTGAGCAACGTATACCTGACGCTGGGCAACACCACGCGCCTCAACGTGAAGCTGGTGGAGGAGTCGCAGCAGCTCAACGAAGTGGTGGTGACGGGCAGCACCCAGGCCACCAAAACCGGGGCCGGCACCAACGTCAACCGCGAAGCCATCCAGCAGCTGCCCACCATCTCGCGCAGCATCCAGGACTTCACCCGCCTCGACCCGCGCAACTCCAACGGCTCGTTTGCGGGCTCCTCGTTTCGCTATAATAACATCACCCTCGATGGGGCCGTGAATAACGACGCCATCGGGTTTTCGCCCTCGCTCGGGGGCACCAGCGGCACCAGCGGCCTGCCCGGCTCGTCGGCCCGCGCCAACCCGATTTCGCTCGATGCCATCCAGGAAATTCAGGCTCAGGTGGCACCCTTCGATGTGAAGCTGGGCAACTTCACGGGCGGCTCCATCAATGCCGTCACGCGCTCGGGTACCAACGACTTCCACGGCTCGCTCTACGGCTATGGCCGCAACCAGAACGTGACCGGCAAGAGCGTAGATGGCGAAGGCAGCCGCATCGGCAGCACCTACCACGACTACCAGACGGGCTTTCGCGTGGGTGGCCCGGTTATCAAGAACAAGCTGTTCTTCTTTATCAACGGCGAAATAGCCCGCCGCCAAGAGCCGCAGTTCTACGGCGCGGGCGACGCTGGCTCGCCAGTGTCGCAGGATTTGGCCAAGCTCATTGCTCAGAAATTGCAGACTAGCTACGGCTACAACGTGGGCGACTATGGCAACTACGACATCCACGCCAACAGCGACAAGCTTTTCGGGCGCATCGACTTCAACCTCGACGACAAAACCAGCATTGCCCTGCGTCACAATTTCGTGCAGTCGGAGGCCACCAACCTGGAGCGTTCGGGCAGCTTGTTTAAGTTTGGCTCGCAGGACTTCACCCAGAACAACGTGCAAAACTCGACGGTGCTGGAAGTGAAGTCGAACTTTACCAGCAAAATCGCCAACAACCTGATTCTGGGCTACACCAACATCCACGACTACCGCTCGCTGCTGGGCGGCCAGGCCAACCTGTTTCCGGCCGTGCAGATAAACAACGTGGGGCCTACTGGCGGCGACGGCGTGCTGGGCTCCGGCAGCTACTACCGCGGCTCGAACCAGATTCTGCTCGGCTCCGACCGCGAGGCCAGCATCTTCAACACCCGCACCAAAACGTTCGAGATTACCGATAACTTGACCTACTTCGCCGGCAACCACACCCTCACGCTGGGCACCCACAACGAGCTGTATAAAATCGACTACGGCTTCATCAACTCCTGGAACGGCCGCATCGAGTACAACAACGTGAGCCAGTTTCTCAACGACCAGCCCAACCGCATCCGGGGCACCTCGCACATCGGCGACAACAGCTACAACTACAACTATAACAACCCCTCGGCCTCGTTCAACATCAACCTCTACTCGGCGTACTTGCAAGACGAATGGGCCATCAGCGACCGGGTGAAAATTACCCCCGGCATCCGCTTCGACCTCACCTCGCTGCCTACGCCCCCGGCCCTGAACTCGGCGCTGGTAAACAACCCGCAGAACGGCGTCCGCACCCTCAACCAGACGTATGCGCACGTAGCCTGGAGTGACTTCAACAACTCGCTATTCGGCAACGTGCAGTTTTCGCCGCGCCTGGGCTTCAACGTGGATTTGCTCGGCGACCAGCGCATCGTGCTGCGCGGTGGCACCGGCATCTTCACCGGCCGCATCCCGTTTGCCTGGCTGGGCTACGCTTACTACAACAACGCCACCAACTACGCCTCGGTGGATTTGAACAACATCCAGCCCAACGCCAACACCCTCACCGGCACCAAGTACTTCCTCAACCAGGACCCGAACAAGATTTTCGCCCAGCTCCCTGCCTCGGCCCAAAGCACCACCGAAGTCAACCTGATTGACCCCAACTTCAAGCTCCCGCAAATCTGGCGCTCGTCCCTGGCCGTGGATTTCAAGCTGCCCTACGGCATCCGCGCCTCGGTAGAAGGGCTGTATACCAAAGTCATCCAGGACGTGAAGTTTGAGAACATCAACCTCACCGACAACGTGACCTATTATGCGCAAGGCCCCACTGCCACCCCCCGCTACGCCGCCCCAGCGGGCGGCAACGCTAAGGTGAACACGGCCTTCTCCAACGCTTTCCTGCTCACCAACACCAACGAGGGCTACCGCTACCAGCTCACCGGCTCGGTGGGCCGCACGTTCAACAACCTCGTCGACTTGAGCGTGGCCTACACCTACGGCCAGAGCAAGGACATCAGCAACGGTATCCGCAACTCGTTTCAGAGCAATTGGGAGCTGAACCCGGCCACCAACGTCAACAACCCCGGCCTGGCGTACTCCAACTTCGACTTGCGCCACCGCGTGGTCGCCAGCATCAACCTGCACAAGGCGTTTGCCCAGCGCTTCACCGGCTATTTCACCTCGGTGCTCACCTATGCCAGCGGCTCGCCCTACACCTGGGTCTATAACAACAACCCCGGTACCTTCTTCGGCAACGGCCAGCAGAACGTGCAACTGGCTTACATCCCCGGCTCGGCCCAGGATATCACCCTCGTAAATCAGGTAGGTTCCACCTACACGCTCGACGGTGGCGCGCAGTACGCGGCCCTGAGCAGCTTCCTCGACAACGACGACTACCTCAAAAACCGCCGGGGCCAGTACGCCGAGCGCAACGCTGCCCGCACCCCCTGGAACAACCAAGCCGACGTGCGCTTCATGGTCGAAGCCAAGCTCGGCAAGCTGGAGCCCAACGCCGCCGGCGTAGCCCCTAGCGCCCACGCCATCCAGATTTCGTTCGACATTCAGAACGTGGGCAACCTGCTCAACAAGAGCTGGGGCCGCCAGTACTTCGTGCCCAACACCTTCAACTCGACCCTGGGCACCGGCCTCTCCCAGGTAGCCTTTGCCGACCAGGCCGGCAACATCTCCACCACCTACAGCGCCAGTACCTTCAACCGCCCCGCCTTCACGTTTAGCTCGCCGGCCACTTACTCCATCGACCAGCTCGCCTCGCGCTGGCAGGGTCAGTTGGGTGTGCGCTACCTCTTCTAAGCCAAGCTACCCGAAAACAACTAGTCCAACCCCGCCAACCAAAACGCGGCTGTTCCCGGTGGGAGCAGCCGCGTTTTTTGTGGGGTTATCTTTGCCTAAGCTACCAGTTGCCCACCACCATGATTACCCGCCAGGAATTTCCCTATCTGCAAGAGCTAGTCATCAACGATGCCTACGCCGTGAAAAACCTACGGGTGCCGGTATTCGAGCCGGGCCAGGAGTTCAAGCACCTAGTGCTGACGGGCCGGAATGGGTCGGGGAAAACGACGGTGCTGCGAGCGCTGGATGAAATAATACCAGACCTACAATTTAGTGATAAGCATAGGTATGCAGCTGATGGAGGATTTAAAGATTCACAGCAGCGAGTATCAGCCCAATTTCGACTTACACAGAATGGGTTAAGTTCCAACTATCCAACCCAGTTTCTTGACAAGCGAAGTAATATGATTGCCTTTTTTGAGGCTAATAGAACAATACAGATGAAAGAAGTATCAACTGTAATGCGCGAAGACTCACTAGAGAATCAATTTTTACAGCCCAATTCTAGAGTAGCCCCTGCCGAATTATTTAAGCAGTATATAGTCAACAAAAAAGTCTTTCAGGTTTTTGACGCAATGGATGGCAAAACTGAGGGCGCGAAGCAACAGGAAGAATTCTTTACCAAATTAGAAAACACCTTAGCTGAAATCTTCAATGACCCCGATACCAAGCTAGAATTCGTCCGAGAGAATTTTGAATTCTACATTACCCTTTCCGATGGTCGTCGCTTTACTTTCAACCAGCTATCCGCAGGCTTCTCCGCTTTCCTAAGCATTCTAATGGACCTGCTTATGCGCACCGACCTGCTGCGCAAGCAAGCCAACGACTACACCTACGACCCCTGCGGCTTCGTGCTCATCGACGAGCCGGAAACGCACCTGCACCTGGAAATGCAGTACCAGATACTGCCGCTGCTCACCAGCCTGTTTCCCAACTTGCAGTTCATCGTAGCCACGCACTCGCCGGCCGTGGCATCGAGCATCAAAAACGCCACGGTATTCGACTTGAGCACCGGGCAGGCGCTGGGCGATACCGCCGCAGGCTCGTCGTTTTCGGAGTTAATGCAGACGCATTTTGGGCTAGAAAACGAGTATTCCAACGTGGCCGACCAGATACTGGCCGAAGTAGCCGCCATTGGCGAGCTACCCGACCGGGCAGCGGCCCGCGAACGACTACAGCGCCTGCTGGATGAGCAAGGCAAGTATATGTCGCCCGTGTTAAAGCTCGATGTGCAGGCCCACTTGCTGCACTTGCAGCGCGAACAGGCCGCATGATTAGCCTGCAACGCCCACCTGCCCCGGCGTCGCTGGCTACGCCCGAAATGCAGCAGTACGTAGCCGAATGCGCCGCTTACGCCGCCGGCCCGGCCACTGCGCCGGTGCCTGCCAAACCCGGCAACTACCGTAGCTCCGATGTATTGCGGGCTTTCGACGAGTATTTCTTCAGCAAATGCTACCTCACCGAGCAGTGGCACGGCAGCTCCTACGAAATGGACATTGACCACTTCGTGCCCGTCAACCAGGATGCCTCGCTGAAATACGACTGGAATAATCTGTTTCCGGCGGCCCACAAAGCCAACATGATGCGCCCACGCACCTGGCCGGCTGGCGGCCTGCTCAATCCCTGCCAGGATAAAGTGGAAACACGTCTACTGGCTACCATTGGTTATAATGGCAGTGAGCCCCGCTTCGAAGCCACCGACGCCGCCGACGTAGCCGCCCGCAACACGGCAGAGTTGCTGAATCTGCTGCATAACGGCAAAGCGGGCGACGAGCTTTCGCGCCAGAATACCAAGCATCTGCGCGTAACCATCCGGAAGCGGTACGATGAGGTGATGCACGCTATCCTGGCTTTCAAAGACGCTCGGGAGCAGGGCACCCCGCAACAGTTAGCCAACGCCCAGCGCGAGTTGCGCGGCCTGCTCTCGCGGCGGGCCCCGTTTACGCAGCTGATGCGGTCGATGAGAGCCGTGCAATCGTATGTGCCAGCCGACCTGCTGGATTAAGCACCACCGCCTTTGAATATCCTGCACCTGCCCAAATGGTACCCCCACCGCTACGACGACCAGGACGGCGACTTCGTGGCGCGGCATGTAGCCGCCATTGCCGGGCAGCCAGGTATTCAGTCGGCCGTGGTGTTTGCGGCCGTGGCGCGCGAGCCCATAACCGGGCTGCTAGCCGAAGACCACGACCTCAGCGGCCCGGTGCCCACCTGGCGCTACTACTACCGCGCCCGCCTCACTGGCCTCGCCCCGCTTGATAAGCTGCTCAAGCTGGGGCTCTGGCTGCTGGCCCAGCAGCGTGGGCTGCGGGCGGTGCGGCAGCACTGGGGTGGGGCGCGGCCCGACATCGTGCATACCCATATCCTGTTTCGGCCAGCCATGCTGGCGCGGTGGCTGCGCTGGCGGCACGGCATCCCGTACCTCATCACCGAAAACTGGACTGCCTTCCAGCCTGGCAACGTGGAGCGGCTGGGCCGCGGGCGGCGCTGGCTGGCCGGCTGGCTGGTACGGCAGGCGGCGGCCTACACGCCCGTCTCGCACGACCTGCGCCGGGCGCTAGCGGCGCTGGGCGGTGTAAACCCACTCACAGTAGTCATCCCCAACGTAGTCGATACCGAGCTGTTTCAGCCGGGCGCAGTGCCCCGCACCGGGCTACTAAACGTGGCTGCTTTCAACGAAAACGCCAAAAACCTGAGTGGCCTGCTGCGCACCGTGGCCCGGCTGCGCCCGCAGCATCCCGGCCTGCACCTGCGCATTGCCGGCTACGGCCGCGCTGAGGCCGCCATGCACCAGCTGGCCACCGAGCTAGGCTTGCTCGCCAATGGCACCGTAGAGTTTTTGGGGAAGCTGACCTCGGCCCAGGTGGCTGAGGAAATGCGCCGCGCCGCGTGCTTCGTGCTGTTCAGCAACTACGAAAACCTGCCCTGCGTGCTCATCGAGGCCCAGGCCAGCGGCCTGCCCGCCGTGGCTACCAGCGTCAATGGCGTGCCCGAGCTGCTACCCCCCGATGGCATGGCCGGCCTGCTGGTGCCCGCCCGCGACGAAGCCGCCTTGGGCCAGGCCATCACCGAAGTACTCACGGCCCCGGCCGGGCGCTTCGATGCGGCCCGGCTGCGGGCCCGGGCAGTGGCCGAATTCAGCTACCCGGCGGTGGGCCGGGCCTTTGCGGCGGTGTATGCCCGTATTTTGGGCCAATGAAAGTGCTCCGCTCGTTGCTCGAAGTTGCCGTAGGGCTGGTGGTGCTATTGGCCGTAGTGCGCTGGCTGCTGCGCATTTTCCGCAAAAAAACCACCACCTACCAGCCCAGTGCCCTGCACCAGACTGCCCTGCTGGCGTGGCCCCTGCTGGCAGTGGGCGCGGGCCTGGCGGCGGCCGGTCCGGGCCTGCTGGCCACTACTGCCAGCGAGCGCTGGCTAGCCTGGGGCCTGCTGCTGGCCGTGCTGGCCCTGGCGGCCCCGGCGTTGCTGCTGCACCTGCGCTACTACACCCTGAACGCGGCTACCACGCTGCTTTTCAGCCCGCTCACCGGCCAGTTTCAGGTGCTGCTGGATAATGTTCTGGCCTACGACCCTGCCCGCCAGGGCTGGCCCGGCCCCGCCCCCGTGGAGTGGAGCCGCTGCCGCTGGCCCGGCGTGTTCTGGCGCCCCTACGAGTATCTGCGGCTGCCTTTGCCCCAGGGCGACCTCCTCATCACCTCACTGGTACTGCCCGATATGCAGCCGCTGGTGAGTTACCTGCGCCATTTCGGGGTAGAGGTGGTGGAGCGCCGCCGCGGCTGGGCGTGGGTGTGAAAACCGTTTGTCATTGCCGCGCTTCGCTCGTAATGACAAACGGTTTACCCCTACTCCCGCTTGCGGCCAATGCCTAGCCGGTACACCGTTTCGGTGAGGCGTTTGGCGCGGATTTCGGGCTTTTTGGCGCCGCTCAGGTAGCGGGTGTAGGCGCGCTGCTCGGGCTTGGTGAGGCTTTTAAAAAAAGCCAGGGCGGCGGGTGGCGCGGCGGCCAGGGCAGTGGCGAGGTCGTCGGGCATGGGCACCACCCGCTCGCTGAGGTCGTGGCTCAAGCCTATGTGCAGCACGTCGCCCACGGTTTTGTGCACGGCGCGGCGCACTTCGCGCGGAATAATCAGGGCGTGGTAGCCGTCGCCGAGGGGCGTTAGCTCGCCCTGGTAGGGGAAGCCTTCGATGGCGGTTCGCACCAGCAGCTCTTCGGTGGTGCCGTAGGTGTCGGCCACCGAAAAGGGGGCTACTACAAATACGTCGCCCGTGCCGGGGTCGGCTTCGAGCACGGCGTCAAATTCTTGTTCAAAAACCATAAGTGGCACAAAGCTACTCGTCGGCTCCGGCCGGGCTGCCAAGCGGGTGTACGTGCGCCCGGCTTAGGGCACGGGCGATGCCGGCCGTGTCGGCCGCTGATACCACGCGCACGGCGTGGGCGGGCAGGCCCAGCTCGCGGCGCAGGCGGCTGGCCAGGGCGTGGGTTTCGGTGAGCACGAGGTCGGCGCGGCGCAGGGCCTGGCGTTGCAGCTCGGCCACCCAGCCGGTAGCGGTATCGGCCGACTCTGCCCCAGCGGCCAGCGCCTCGACGTGCAGCACCAGCGGCCGGCCGGTGCGCTGGCGCAGTTCCTGAGCAGCCAGCCAGGTGGGCCAGCTCGGCGCGTAGAGCACCTCGAAGGGTTGCGCGGCCAGAGCCACCGGCACGGCGAAGCGGGCGTATTGGATAATCTGAAAATTCAGGTCAGGGGCGGTGAGTGCTTGCTGGGCAGGCTGCAGCACTGCGTGGCTGGGAGCCATTTCGGCAGCAATAGGAGAGGGAATAGCCGTGCCAGTAACAGGCATTTCGGCAGGCACTTGCAGCGATGCCAGAGCGGCGGGCCAGGAGGCCACCTCGCTGGGTGCCAGGCGGGCGGGCCACGCTACCGTTTCGGTTTCGGCGGCTGCGGTTTCGCCGGTGAGGGCGGGCACGGCCGGATTGATGGTAGGAAAGTCGGGGTCGAGGGGGGCGTCGGGCTCATCGGTGGGCGACGCGAAGAAAGGCGACGCCGCTAAATGGCCGGGCACCAGCAGCGGGGCGGGCGAGGCATCGGTAAAGGTCAAGCGACTAGCGGAGCTAAGCGGAGCCGTCGGCAACACCACAGCCGATGCCTGCGCCGACAAAGCTTCGCCGGTTGAGAGGGCTTTTTCAGGTGCGGCAGGGTAGCTGGGGGCTGCTGCCTGCTCGTTAGTTGCACCCAGGTAGGGCGCGGCCGGCGCACTGGCCGGGCCCGTCCACACCGGGGCGGGTAGGGGCCGACCAACCTGAACAGCCAGCTCGGGCAGGCTGAAACTGGCTAGCCGTACTACCTGCACGGCCGGCCAAGCAAGCGGCGCGGCCGGAGTGGCAGCGGGCACAGTAGTCCCGGAATTTGGGTTGGCTTCCGGCTCCGAATCAGAAGCAGACAGTTCAGTGTCAGCGGCTGATTTTAAGGCAGAAGCCTCTGGTTCTACAGCAGCCTTGGTTGGGAGTGGGGCTGCAATGCTTATAACAGGTTCGGCTGAGAGAGAGGCCGCTGAAGGCGCTACGGTGGGTTCGGTGGCCGCTGCCGGGCTGGGCGGTGCTGCTGCGCCGGGCACCACTACCAGCGTTCGGGGCAAGGGCGCAGCTGGCGTCTGCATGGCCTCCAGTACGGCCCGCACGGCGGGGGCAGCCTCATCCCAGGCCAGTAGCAGCACAGCGAATGGAGGAGCGGTGGCAGGGGCGTCGGGCAATAGCATAAGGGTAGAATCCAACTGCGAATAACGGCACGACTACCTTCAGATAAATTGCCGGCCGAAAATAAACCTCCATCCAGGCAACGGCCGGGCCTGTACGGGCCGCTCCGCTTCGGCAGGCAAGTAGCCCGAACCTAACTTGCGGGTCGGAATACCAGCAGTTGGCCGCCGGGCGGGGGCAAACCGGCTGTTCTCCTTCGCCTCTCCATCCCTTCTTTATGACCCCGAATTCCGTTCAGGAAAACAACTATATGCTCAACACCCTGGCCGCGCAAAGCAGCCAGGAGCAGCTGCCCGGCCCCGTGCGCCGCGCCGAGCAAACCGACGACCACCTCTTCACCTTCACCACCGAAAACGGCACGCAGCTGCTGCTGCACGTGCTCAGCGACAAGATTCTGCGCTTCCGCTACCTCACCCTGGGCAGCCTGGCCGAGCCCGATTTCTCCTACGCCGTGCCCGACCCGGCTGTAGAACATACCCTGCGCCCGGCGGTGCCCACGTTCCTCGAATTCAAGGAGAAAGACGACCACTACCGCCTCACCACGGCCCGGCTCATCTGCATTGTCTGGAAGGACAGCCTGCGCACGCGGGTGCTCGACCGCTCGGGCAACGTGCTGAGTGACAACGAGAAGGGCTTTCACTGGCAACACAACGACGACACCGGCAACGACATCGTGAAGATGAGCCTGCAAGTGCCCAGCGGCGTGTGCTACTACGGCCTCGGCGACAAGCCCGCCAACATGAACCTGCGTGGCCAGCGCTTCTGCAACTGGGGCTCCGACACCTACGGCTACCTTAAGGGCACCGACCCGCTGTATAAGAACATTCCGTTCTTTCATGTGCTGCACCAGCGTAGCGCCCACGGCATTTTCTTCGACAACACCTTCAAAGCCTTCTTCGACTTTGCCGCCGAGCGAGCCGACGTTACCAGCTTCTGGGCCGAAGGCGGCGAGATGAACTACTACTTCATCTACGGCCCCACCCTGCTCGAAGTAACCGAGGACTACACCCGCCTCACCGGCCCGCCCGAGCTGCCGCCCCTCTGGACGCTGGGCTACCACCAGTGCAAGTGGAGCTACTTCCCCGAAAGCAACGTGCGCGACATTGCGAAAGGGCTGCGCGATAGAAAGATACCCTGCGATGCGCTCTACCTCGACATCGACTACATGGACGGCTACCGCTGCTTTACCTGGCACCCGCAGCACTTCCCCGAGCCTAAGCGCATGGTGCGGGAGCTGGCCCAGGACGGCTTCAAAACGGTAGTCATCATCGACCCCGGCATCAAAATCGACCCCGCCTACCCGGTGTACCAGCAGGGCCTCGAAAACGACTACTTCTGCCGCCGCGCCGACGGCCCGCTTATGCGCGGCTCGGTGTGGCCCGGCCAGTGCAATTTCCCCGACTACACCCGCCCCGAGGTGCGCGAGTGGTGGGCCGGGCTGTTCGAGAGCCTCATCAAAGACGTGGGTGTGCGCGGCGTCTGGAACGACATGAACGAGCCCGCCGTGTTCGAGAAAGGCACTTTCCCCGACGACGTGCGCTTCGGCTACGACGGGCAGCCGTGCTCGCACAAAAAGGCCCACAACATCTACGGCATGCAGATGGCCCGCGCCACCAACGACGGCGTGGCCCGCTTTAGCTACCCCAACCGGCCGTTTACCATCACGCGCAGCACCTACGCGGGCGGCCAGCGCTACTCCTCGGGCTGGACCGGCGACAACATCGCCAGCTGGGACCACCTCTGGCTGGCCAACATCCAGTGCCAGCGCCTGAGCATCAGCGGCTTCAGCTTCATCGGCTCCGACGTGGGCGGCTTCATCGACACGCCCGACGGCGAGCTGTACGCCCGCTGGATAGCGCTGGCAGCGTTCCACCCGTTCTTCCGCACCCATAGCTCCGGCGACCACGGCGACCAGGAGCCGTGGAGCTTCGGCGAGCCCTATACTAGCCTGGCGCGGCAGTTTATCAGCTTGCGCTACCAACTGCTGCCCTACGTGTACACCACCTTCTGGCAGTATAGCACCAAGGGCACGCCCATGCTGCGCCCGCTCACCTTCCTCGACCAGCACGACCCCGAAACCTACCTGCGCATGGCCGAGTTCTCGCTCGGCGACCACCTGCTGGTCTGCCCCATCACCCAGGCCGGCGCCGATGGCCGCTGGATGTACCTGCCCCGCGGCGACTGGTACTACTACTGGACCGACGAGCCCAAAGCTGGCGGCGCCGAAGTATGGGCCGCCGCCGACCTCACCCGCATCCCGCTTTTCGTAAAAGCCGGTGCCGTAGTACCCACCCAGCCCGTGCTGCAATACGTGGGCGAAAAGCCCATTACGGAGCTAACGCTGCACGTCTACTACAAAAACGGCACCGCCGAAAGCGTCCTTTACGACGACGGCGGCGAGGGCTACAACTACCAGCAAGGCCAGCAAACAACCCGCCGCTTCACCGTAACGGGCGACGCCGCCAGCCTCACGCTGAAGCAAATAATCGAGGGCGACTACCAGCCCACCTACGCCACCTACCGCGTAGTACTCCACGGCCTGCCGCTGGCCGCTGCCACAGTTACGGCCGACGGGCAGCCGGTTGCCCTAGGCACCCTGGCTGCCACCGAAACCACCGTAGCCGCGCTGGCCGTGGTAGTAGGAGTAGGCTTCGGCGAAGTGCGGGTAGCACTAGCGGAAGCTGCCGCGCCGGGGAAGGTGTAGAATTGCCTCTTAATCACTGTAAAAGGCGTCCTGGCTGCTGGGACGCCTTTTTGTTAGTAGACTTGTTCCCAATTAGCGTAATCTTCTGTCGTTGTTCCGGTCTGACCGCCCTAGGCGGTCTGACCGGCTGTTGAGAGAAAGAGCCGAGTATATCGTTCAAGCGGGGGCCGGTCAGACCGCCTAGGGCGGTCAGACCGGAACAACGACGGCTAATTCAGGAACTACTCTATTTTATAATCGCAAAGTGCCAAAGGCGAAGTCAGCTTACCTCACCACACGGCTGCCCCTGAAAAGGTGAAGCCCCTGATATGGAGGTACCAAGGACTTCTGGAAGTAGGTGATGACACACCTAACTCCCTACCAAGATGAGAAAGGTTCGTGCGGCGAAGATACGGCGAAAAGTCGTGCTTCGTAAACCTCCCGAAACCAAGAATGGTTTCTGGCTCTGGCTTCTGCAAAAGGCGGTACGGACGGCGCTAGTCGTCGCGGCCCGCCACTGGCTCGGCTAGGGTTAGCAAGGGGCCGGGTCGCGAGGTGCAGCCCCTTGTTTTCTGTGCAAACCGTCCCGTTCAGGCGGGGCCGTTGATGCTGAGTGCCAGCACCTGACCGGTGTCGATGCGGCAAACGGCCTGAATGGCGTGGTTGCCGCCGTCGAGCACCCGCAGTAGGTGGGTGCGCCAGTCGGCGGGCGGGTGGCGTAGCAGCTGCACCCACACTAGTTTCCGGCCGTTGGCGGTCGTGAAGGGCACGTATTGGCGGGCGTAGCGGGGCAGGTCGATAAGTACCGATTCCCGGTCGAACGGCACTTCGGGGTGCCGCTCGTGCTCTTTCTCGTAGTCGGCGTTCAGAAACCCAATGCGCAAGGCCAGTGCTTCTTCCACCTCTTCCTTTTCGTACAGCGAAAGCGGAGCCGGTTGGGCACCCGCAAAAGTCCAGTAATTGTAGTCCGCTGCCGTGGCCGGGTCGGGAACCAGGCTGTCGTGCGTCCATCCGCCATCGGCCGGGTCGAATGGGATGACGGCGTGGTCGGCGGGCACAGCCAGACTCTTTTGCACTCTACTGCCGTAGTAGCCGCCGAGCAAAGTTTCGAACCGGGCCTGGGCCTCGGCCTGCCAGGGCTGGTGGAAGCGCATGAGATTAAGCAAGTGCAACCCCCCTTCGCGGTGATAGTTGTCGTTCTGGTCGTCGTTGACGAAAGCCAGCAGCGCCGCGCTGAAGCGGCCCAGCAACGCAGGCGGCAGCGTGGCCAGCGGCGTGTTCGCCAAGGCGGAGTCGTCTAGCTCGCGCACTGCTCCCAAAGGGCGGGCGAAGCGGAAGCCGGTGGCCAGCGTGGCTAACTCGGCGGGGTGTTCGAGTCCGTAGAGAAACTCCTCGATAAATGCTCGAAACGTGGGGAAATAAGCCGTGGCGGCTTCTTCGGTGAACGTCAGCTCGGGGCGGTGGCTGTCGGCGCTGCCGGCGTACCAGTATTCGAGCGGCTCGTGGGCCCAGTTGCGCACCTTTACTGGCAAGCTAACATCCCAGCGCAGGCGGCGCAGCAGCGTGTGCAGCGGCTGCAAGTCGGGCCCGGCGTGGGTGTTGAGCTGGTGGTACACGACCTGCTGCAAGCTGCTCAGGTTTTCCAGCGTCACGGTGCCAATCGTTTCGGGCACGAAGGTCAGCGGCAGCCCGTCGGCCTGAATAAGGGCGAGCAGGCCCGTTAGTTTGCCCGTGTCAAACAAGCCCAGCCGCAGCAGCTCGCGGCACACGGCGGCGACCTCGGCGGGCGGCAGCGTGGGCACCTGCAGCAGCTTGGCCAGGAAACGCGGCTCGGGGTACTGGCTTACCAGCCGCTCGGCATCGCCGGGGTGCAAATCCAGCAGCAGCAACTCTTCGACGGGCGCAATGTCGCTGCTGCTGATAGGCTGCTGGCCGGCTATTATTTGCTGAAGCAGCGGGCGCAAATCGGGCCGGGGCCGCTGTTGCTTGCTAATGGGCCACAGCAGCTTGCCAATTTGCTCGGGGGTGAAGCCGGGCAGCAGGGCCGCCAGGTCGAAATCGGCTCCCATGGTGGTAAGGATACGGGCCGCGGCGTAGCGGCGGCGGGGCACCCGCAAGGCCGCATGCAGGGCATCGGGCGCGTGGCTGGCCAGGGCCGCCGCAAACGCTACGTCGGGGTCGGGGCTGCCCAGCGCCTCGGCAGGCACAGGCTGCGGCTCAGGCTGGTTGCAGGCATCGAAGAGGGCCACGGCGGTTTGCGCTTCCACCTGTAGCGGCCCGTTCAAAGCGGCCAGTACGGCACCTTTAAGCTGCCATTCGGTGCTGTAGGAAACGTTTTCCAGCAGCATCCGCCAGTGGCAGAGCGTGAGGCCGGCTTCGGTTTTTAAGGCTTGGTCGGGGCTGCTGAGGTAGTCGTGGGCATCGTGAAAATCCCGGTACACGCCCGCTTCCTGCACAGTGGCATCGGTGCCCTGCCACAGGCGCAAGCGGGCCAGCGAGGCCAGCACCCGCGTGGTTTTGTACGGCGACGTTTCGCGGATTTCCAGCAGCTTCTCGGCATCGGTGGTGCCGTGCAGCGGGGGCAGCGTGAAGGCGGCCAGCTCGTCGTCGGGCAGCGGCAGGCGGGGTAGCAGCTCCTCCTCTAAAGCCCGTGCCCACCCGCGCTGCCGAGCAAAGCCTTCAGCAAAAGCCAGGTCGTCGACGTGGCGCTCGGCCACGATGGCGTGGCGCTGGTAGAGGCGGGTGAAGTGCTCGACCTGCTCGGGGTCCATCGCGGCCAGGCGGTCAGGAATCACAAACTGGTCGGAGCCGACGTGCTTAAGCCAGCGGGCAGCGCCGTACTGCGCATCGGGCACCAAGCCGGCCCCGCAGTGGCGGCAGTATTTGCCATCGGGGGTGAGCTTCACGCACCAGTGGCAGCGTTTTTCGCGGCGCACCACGTTGCCGCAATGGCCGCAGAGGTCGCCGGGCTGCCAGTCGGGCGGCTGTACGGCGTTGCAGGTTTCACAAATTGCGCGCATAAGGCTAAGGTCAGGTGGGTTTTAGCGCTCTAAATGCGGCCCCGGCGCACGCGGCCCCACAACTGCTCTTTTTCCTCGTTGGTAGCTTCTTGCAAACGGCGCGGAATATCGTCTTTTGAGAGGCCGTCGCGGCGCAGCAGCAGGGCCAGGGGCATTTCGGCGGTGGGCACGAAGGTGGCCCCGCAGTTGCGGCAGAAGCGGCCGGGGCCGCTGGCTCCGCACCAGAAGCACTGCTCGATGGGCTCGGCCTGGCGGCCGCAGTTCACGCACAAGTCGCCGGGGGTGTAGTCTTTGGGCTGCTTGGCATGGCAGTTGGCGCAGTACACCGCGTCGGCCGACTCTACTACAATCGGCACGGCCGGGCCGGGCTGGCTGGCGGGCGCTTCGGCGGCAGTGGCAACGGGCACTTTCGGAACTGCCCATTCCAGCACGCGGGCTGCTACGGCGGGGTCGAGGTCGGGCAGCAGCTCCAGCAGGGTGAGCGTGGTGCCAATCTGCTCGAAATCGGCACGGGTTTGCACGCCCATTGCGCCAAGGGTAGTTAGTTGCTCCTCGCTCAAGCCTTTGGCTTTGAGGATGGTACGTTCCAGCAGCGAAAATTCAGTAGCCATACGTGAAAAAGTAAGGAGAAATATGCTAGTAGCTCTACGAAAAAGCTGGGTCGGAAGCTGCGCTGGTACGCGCAAAAAATGCTGTACTTGCAAGTGGAATTGCGCCAACATCGGTCAGCTAACACCTACCATGACCTGACGCCTCGCCTTTTTGCCGACCCGCGATGGCCACTGCTAAACAAAAAGCCCGCGCTCGCTGCCAGTAAAGCAGCGGACGCGGGCGATAAACTCAGACTGAAGCGCTAAAACTAGCTTCTCTCCACGGCTTTTTTGCCGGCTTGGGCTACTTTTTCGTCGTCATCGACGGTGCTGCCCGAGGCCCCGATGGCCCCGATTACCTGCTTGTTTTCATCCAAAATAATTTCGCCGCCGGGGAACGATACGAGGCCCTGGTTGGTGACTTCGATGCCGTAGAGCGGCTCGCCGGGCTGCGAGAGTTTGCCCAGCTCGCCGGTGGGCATGTCGAAGTAGCGGGCGGTTTTGGCTTTTTTGATGGCAATGTCGATGGAGCCGAGCCACGCACCTTCCATGCGGGCGAAAGCGATGAGGTTGGCTCCGGCATCGACCACGGCAATGTTCATTTTCAGGCCCATATCGAGGGCTTTCTGGTGGGCGGCTTCTACGGCAGCCTGGGCTTGCTTGAGGGTAAGGCTCATGGGGGGAAATGGGGAAAGTAGTTTCTTCCTTACTGCATTTCGCGCCCATAGGTTAGCCGACGGAAACAGGTTGAATTAGCGAAAACATGAGTTGTCCTTGCCGCGCTTCGCTCGCAATGACAACTCGTGCTAACCCCTGGCGGCACAGTTAGCGGCGAACTGGCCCGTACACCCGCCGCAACAGCTGCCGCGCCACCTTGGGGCGGTAGTGCGAGTAGTCGTAGTAGTTGCCCGTTTCCCGCGTAAACTCATTTACCCCGCTAAAGTCGTGGATGCGGCCGGCCCCAAACAACTGCTGTAGCTGGGCCAGGTCGGCGGGGTTAAACGCTCGCTGCTCGTATAGGGGGTTGATAAGTAGCTGATAACTGGTATGCTGGCGCTGGAAAATGGCCCGAATAGCGCGTAGCTGCGCCAACTGTGCGGCCCCGATAACGGCCGGGGCTACTTCGGGGCGGGCTGGGCGGGGACCCAGCTGCCGGCTGCGGGCGTAGTAGCCCGCCGAGTCGGTGCGCAGCTGTGCATCAAGCTCGGGCAGCAGCATATCGTTGGTGCGCGGGTCGTAGCGAATGTGGGTGGGTTCGAGTACCCCGGTCATGTCGGGGGTGAAGCGGCCGGTGAGGCGGCGCTTAAAGTATTTCCAGAAAAATCCGTTGCTGAGGTAGTCGCGCAGAAACGTGGCCTGGAAGGCTAGCATCGACTCGCCCACCAGGCGCGGGTCTTTGCGCTTGTGCTCTACGTCGAGGTTGGTGGTTACGCGCAGCAGCTGGTAGTCGCACACCAGCAGCACGTTGCGCGGGCCGCTGCCGTGCTGCTCCAGAAACTCTAGCTTTTTCCAGACGCCGAACAGCGACTCGTTGGAGGCATCGTAGTGGAAGGCCAGCGTGTCGGGGCCGGGGGGCAGGTAGGGCGTCCAGTCGCGCACGCGGTAGGCCAGCGAGCGCGAGCTACCCAGAATAAACGACTGGTAGGGGCGCTGCCGGTAGGTATTGAGGTAGGTTTGGGTGCTGATAAAATCGCGGTTGGGGAAGGTAATAAGGTTGTCGGGGTAGCGGTCGTAGTGGTAAAGCACCACGAACGGGTCGCACCAGAAGTACGCCGCTACCACCAGTAGCCCAGGAAACGTGAGTAGCAGCACCTTGCCGAGCAGCCGCACCGGGGAAGTAGTTTGCATGGCTGCTCAGAACTGAAAATAAATGAATTGACGGTGCTCGAACGCGCCCAGCAGCACGATGGACAGCACTAGCCCGTAGTAGAGCGCCCAGCGCACCGGGGCCGCCTGCCGCGTGAGCCAGCCCGTGAGCGAAAGCCGCCCCTGCAAGGTTTCGACCAGCGCCAGCACCAGCAGCCCGCCCAGCAACGCTAGCTTTTCGTCGCGGTCGTAGAAAATAGCCACCGAGTGCAGCCCATACACCGGCGCACTGGGCCAGCGCGACTCAGCCCCGTCGAGCAGGTGCCGCACCACGTAAAACCCATCGGCGATGGTGGCGGCGCGGAAAAATATCCAAGCCAGCGTGACGAGCGCATACGTGGCCAGCGCCTGCAGCCAGGGCGGCGGCCGCAGCGGCAGGCGCGCCCGCAACGGCCGGGTGAGGCGGCCAAAAACCAGGTAAAATCCGTGCAGCGCGCCCCAGGCTACAAACGTCCAGCTGGCCCCGTGCCAAAGCCCGCTCACCACAAACACGAGCAGCAGGTTGCAATAGCTGCGTACCCGGCCTGCCCGGCTGCCGCCCAGTGGCAGGTAGAGGTAGTCGCGAAACCAGTTGGAAAGCGAGATGTGCCAGCGCCGCCAAAACTCGCCCACGCTGCGCGAAAAGTAGGGCCGCTCGAAGTTCTGCATCAGCCGGAAGCCCATGACCTGCGCCGCCCCCAGCGCTATGTCGGAGTAGCCCGAAAAGTCGCAGTAAATCTGGATGGAAAACCCCACGCTCGCCACCAGCAGCGGCAGCCCCCGAAAGTGCTGCGGTGCATCGAAGACGTGGTTGACCAGAAACGCCAGCCGGTCGGCAACGACCACCTTCTTGAACAAGCCCCACGCCATGAGGCGTAAGCCGCTAGTAATGCCTTGGTAGTCAAAGCGCTTGCGTTCGTGCAGCTGCGGCAGCATCTGCTGGGGCCGCTCGATGGGGCCGGCCACCAGCTGCGGATAAAACAGCACGTAGAGCGCATATAGCCCCAGGTGGCGCTCGGCCGGGTAGCGCCCCCGGTACACCTCAATGGTGTAGCTCATGGCTTGAAACGTGTGGAACGAGAGCCCAATGGGCAGCACCAGATGCAGCAGCGGCCAACTGGTGTGTAGTAGCGCATTGGTGTTATCGATAAAGAAATTGTAGTACTTGAAAACCCCCAGTACCCCCACATTGGCCGCTACACTCAGAGCCAGGTACAGTTTGCGCCGCCCTCCCTGCGCATTTTCAATAAGCAGGCCCGCCGCATAATCCACTAGGATGGTGAATACCAGAATGAGGATGTAGGCCGGAATAAAGGCCATATAAAACCCGCAGCTAGCCAGCAGCAGCAGTAGCCACCGCCACCGGTGCGGCAGCAGGTAATACAGCAGCGTGACTACCGGAAAAAACAGTAAGAACTCAAAGGAGTTGAAGAGCATACGCAGGCAGGAACCGGGCAAAAATAGGCGAGTTGATACTGGCGCGGGCCTCTGGCCCGTGCCGACAGGTCGCAGGCCTCTGGCCTGCAACGTTTGAACGACACCCGAACAATTTTGCCCTCCCCGTTGCAGGCCAGAGGCCTGCGACCTGTCGGCACGGGCCAGAGGCCCGCGCCAAAACTACCTTGTGCACAATCGCCTGATTACCTCGCTTCCCCATGCCCGACGCCGCCGAACAGCCCGAATCCAAAACCGCCATTGTGGCCGCGCTGGCCGCCAACTTGGGTATTGCCCTCATCAAGTTTGCGGCGGCTTGGTTCACGGGTAGCTCGGCCATGCTGGCTGAGGGTATCCACTCCTTCGTGGACACGGCCAACGAGTGGCTGCTGCTGCTGGGCTTGCGCCGCAGCCAGCAGCCGGCCACCGAGGGGCGGCCGTTTGGCTACGGCCGCGAGCTATACTTCTGGGCGTTCATGGTGGCCGTGTTCATCTTCGTCATTGGCGGCGGCCTCTCACTCTACGACGGCATCGAGCACCTGCGCCACCCCACGCCGCTGCGCAACCCCACCTGGAACTACGTGGTGCTGGCCCTGGCTTTTGGCCTCGATGGCGCTTCCTTCCTGGTAGCCCGCCGCACCTTCAATGCGCAGCGTGGCAAAACCCCCTTTTGGGCGGCCTTCCGCGCCAGCAAAGACCCGTCGGTGTTCGTGGTGCTCTTCGAAGATGCCTCCGATTTGCTGGGGCTGCTTATTGCCTTTTGCGGCGTGTTTTTCAGCCACTTGCTCCAGATGCCCGCCCTCGATGGCGCGGCCTCGGTGCTCATTGGCCTGCTGCTGCTGGTAGTGGCCGGCCTGCTACTGCGCGAAACCAAAAGCCTGCTCCTCGGCGAGCCCGCCGAGCCCGACCTGCTCGCGCAGCTCGCCGCACTGGCCCAGGCCGATGCCGCCGTGGGGCACACCGGCACCCTGCTCTCGTCGTACCTCGGCCCGCACGAGCTGCTGATAATGGTACCCATCGCTTTCGAGCCCCACCTCACCGCCGCCGAGCTGACCCAGGCCGTAACCAAGCTCCGCACCACCCTGCGCGACGCCCACCCCGACGTGCAGCACGTCTTCATTCAACCAGTGGAGCCGGGAGCGGCTTTGTAGCCGCTGGGCATAAGCCAGACAAGCATAAGAGAACGTTTCGAGCTAACCCGCTTCGCCGCACAACGCCAGTGGCAGATTGACACCTGGACCGAGGAAACCATCAGTGCCCTTAAGAAGCTGAAACACCGCAAGCTAAGTGGCCTGTTGAGCCAGATGCGGCGCGGCGCCGTGCTGCTGGTAACCGAGCTGTCCCGCGTGGGCCGCAACCTCATGCAGATTATGAGCATCCTCAATCAGTGCATGGAGCGCGACATTCAGGTATTTACCACCAAGGAAGGATACGAGCTAGACAACAACATCAACGCCAAAATTCTGGCCTTCGCCTTCGGCCTCTCCGCCGAAATTGAGCGCAACCTTATTTCGCAGCGCACCAAAGAAGCCCTAGCCCGCAAGAAGACTGAAGGTGTGGTGCTGGGCCGCCCCAAAGGCAGAAAGTCGAAGCGCAAGAAGCTCACCGGCAAAGACGACGAAATAGCCCGCCTGCTGGCCAAAAAAATATCCGTCAGCGGCATCGGCCGGCTGCTGGGGGTGCACCGGCTCACGGTGGCGGCGCACAGTAAGAACCACTTAGCTAGTTGAAGGAGTGCGCAACCGGCCCCGGCAGCCTACCAGCAGTCGGGGCTGGTAGGGGGCCGGGGCTAGCGGTACGCCAGCTATCCGCAGCTTATACTTGGGCCTGGCTAGCGGCCCGAACCCGCGCAACGCCGTATGCTATCTACCTTGCCCACCCCACTCGCTTTACTGGCATGAGAGTTACCAACCCCGACTTATACGCCCGGCTGTCGCCGCAGCTGTTTGACCTGCTGCGGCAGTCGGTGTTGCTGCGTCTGCCCGACGACAACCCGCAAGGCGGCCGTAGTCCCGACGAGCTGACTATGCAGTGCCTCACCGATATTATGGCCCTGGGGCTTTATGATACCAAGGAAGCAGCGCATGCCGAGCTGGCCGAAGGATTTAAGCAAAACCCACTGGTAGAGGAGGTGGACTACGACGAATTATGGAAGCGTATTGCTTTTTCGGCCGATGCCTTCCCCGATGAGATACAGCTGTTCAAAGCATTTATTTCGGCCATCAACCGCAACGAAGCCGACACGGTCCTGATTCCGGCCCAAGCCAGGGTCGCTTACCTGAAGCAGCTAAGAGGCCGGTGAGGCCGGCTGCCGGGGGTGCATCGGCTCATGGTAGCGCCGCGTAGCAAGAACCAGATGCAGTAAGGGGCTACACGCTAAAAGCCCGCTTGGCCGTTGGGGCCAGGCAGGCTTTTCAATGCCTTATGGTCATTCCGTTGATGGGAAGCGCACTTGCAGGGTGGCTGTTTCTGCCGTACGGTAGCTCAACCGTTAGGTCCGATGGCCGTAGACCTGGTAAGCTCAGCAGCGAGCTATGCACGCGGGCGGAGGCTACCGCTTCACTTTCCACCACTTCACCCAAAACATCCATGAAAAACCGCGTCCTCTCCCTCGTTCTGCTGCTGACCGCCGGGACCTTTTCGAGCGCCCACGCCCAATTCAAGCTTACCCCTGGCGCTATTGGTTCCGGCCTCAAAATGGCTAAAGCAGCTACCGTCAGCGACCAGGAGATACTTGACCACACCAAGGAATTTATCACCTGGAGCGATGCCAACAATCACGTAGCCCCCACCAGCAGCCCCTATACCAAGCGCCTGCAAAAAATAGTGTCCAACCTGGGCACTTACGATGGTATGACCATGAACTACAAGGTGTATCTGGTGCAGGATGTGAATGCCTTCGCCTGCGCCGATGGCAGCGTGCGGGTGCTGGCCGGCCTCATGGATTTGATGAACGACCAGGAAATTCTCGGCGTCATCGGCCACGAAATCGGCCACGTCAAGCACAAGGATTCCCGCGATGCCATGCGTACGGCCCTGCTGGCCTCGGCCCTCAAGGAAGGAGCCGCTTCGCAGGGCGGCGCGGCGGCAGTCCTCAGCAACTCGCAGCTCGGCGACCTAAGCCAGTCGCTGGCCAACGCCACGTTTTCGCGCTCGCAGGAAAGCAGCGCCGATGGCTATGGCTACGAGCTGCTCAAGGCCCAGCAGGTGAACCCCTGGTACATGGCTTCCGCCTTTGGCAAGTTACAGGAACTCTCGGGTGGGGCCAAAGCCTCCAAAACTGCCCAGATGTTTTCCTCGCACCCCGACACCGAGAAGCGCATGGCCGTGGTAAGCGCCCGCGCCGAAAAAGACGGCTTCGCCAAGCCAGTAGATAAGCCAACAGCTAAGACGGCTAAGTAACGGCTGTTACGCCGGGCGGGGAGTAGCGCTCAGCTTTAGCTTGGCGCATCGCCGCGTAGCGGCGAATCCGGTACCGCGCCGTAGGGGGCAACGGACTCAGACGCGAGCTTCGTCGCTCCGCAGCAATGCGCCAAGCTACAGCTGAGCGCTACTTCGCCCACTGCGTAACGTCAGTAAGCTGCTCAAGCTCGGCAACCCCAGCCAGTAACAAAAACGGCGCGGCAGTTTCTGCCGCGCCGTTTGCTTTTATAAAGCCGGGAATAGTTTACGCCAGCTGGTTCGAGGTGGCTTTGGCTACCAGGAACTCACGATTGAGAATGGCAATGTTTTCGAGCGAAATGCCTACCGGGCACTCGGCGGCACACGAGCCGATGTTGGAGCAAGCGCCGAAGCCCTCAATGTCCATACGGGCCACCATGTTCTCGACGCGGGTTTTGGCTTCTACCTGGCCCTGGGGCAGCAGCGCCAGCTGCGATACCTTGGCCGAAACGAAGAGCATGGCCGAAGCATTCTTGCAAGCCGCCACGCAGGCCCCGCAGCCAATGCAGGTAGCTGCCTCGAAAGCACGGTCAGCGATGTCCTTCGGAATCGGAATCTCGTTGCCGTCGGGGGTGCCGCCGGTGTTCACGCTCACGTAGCCGCCCGCCTGAATGATGCGGTCAAAGGCCGAGCGGTCAACGCTCAGGTCTTTGTTAACCGGGAAGGCGGTGGCGCGCCAAGGCTCCACGGTGATGGTGTCGCCGTCCGAAAACTTGCGCATGTGGAGCTGGCAAGTGGTGGTGCCCTTCTCCGGGCCGTGCGAGCGCCCGTTGATGAACAAGTCGCACGAGCCGCAGATGCCCTCGCGGCAGTCGTGGTCGAAGGCCACGGGGTCCTGGCCTTTGTGCAGCAGGTCCTCGTTGAGCACGTCGAGCATTTCCAGGAAGGACATATCGGGCGAAATATCCTGCACCTTATACTCCACTATCTGTCCGTCGGCCTGGCGGTTGGGCTGCCGCCACACGCGCAGCGTCAGGTTCATAGGTTTAGCGTTTCCTTGTCCAGCCATTTTAATATAAAGAACGTCATGCTGAGCTTGCCGAAGCATCTCGCGTGCATTAGTAATTAATTAGTTTTCAACGATGCACGCGAGATGCTTCGGCAAGCTCAGCATGACCATCTGGATTTACTCGTAGCTGCGCTTGCTAAGCTTCACGTTTTCGAATGCCAGCTCTTCTTTATTGAGACGCTCGGGCTTGTTGTCGCCCATGTACTCCCAGGCCGCCACGTAGGCGTAGTGCTCGTCGTCGCGCTGGGCCTCGCCTTTTTCGTCCTGGTACTCTTCGCGGAAGTGGCCGCCGCAGCTTTCGTTGCGGTCGAGGGCATCATCTACCATCAACTCACCCAACTCCAGGAAGTCAGCTACACGGCCAGCTTTCTCTAGCGCTTGGTTCATTTCTTCGCCAGTGCCCACCACCTTCACGTCCTGCCAGAATTCGCGGCGCAGCTTCTGAATCTCGGCTTTAGCATAGCGCAGGCCCTTGGCGTTGCGGGCCATGCCGCAGTATTCCCACATGAGGTGGCCCAGGGCCTTATGAAACTCGTCGGGAGTACGGTTGCCCTTGATGCTGAGCAGCTGCTCCACGCGGGCCTGCACGCCAGCTTTGGCTTCGGCAAAAGCGGGGTGGTTTACGTCGATGGGCTGCTGGTTGGCATCCACGAGCTTGGCGGGCGTTTTGGCCAAGTAGTCGCCGATAGTATAGGGAATCACGAAGTAGCCATCGGCCAAGCCCTGCATGAGGGCCGAGGCCCCGAGGCGGTTGGCCCCGTGGTCGGAGAAGTTGCACTCGCCCGTGGCGTAGAGGCCGGGGATAGTGGTTTGCAGGTTGTAGTCTACCCACAGGCCGCCCATCGTGTAGTGCACGGCCGGGTAAATGCGCATGGGCTGGTTGTAGGGGTCCTCGTCGGTAATCTTGGCGTACATGTCGAAGAGGTTGCCGTACTTCTGGCTTACCGCGTCGGCGCCTATGCGCTTGATAATATCGGTAAAATCGAGGTACACGGCCAGGCCCGACGAGCCTACGCCCCGGCCTTCGTCGCACATCTGCTTAGCGTTGCGCGAGGCTACGTCGCGCGGCACGAGGTTGCCGAAGGCGGGGTACTTGCGCTCCAGGAAGTAGTCGCGGTCGTCTTCTTTAATGTCCTGCACCCGGATTTTGCCTTCGCGCAGGGTTTTGGCCATTTCCACCGTTTTGGGCACCCATACGCGGCCATCATTACGCAGGCTTTCCGACATGAGCGTAAGCTTCGACTGGTAGTCGCCGCTCACCGGAATGCAGGTGGGGTGAATCTGGGTGAAGCAAGGGTTGGCGAAGTACGCGCCTTTTTTGTGAGCCCGCCAGGCGGCCGTCACGTTGCAGTACTTCGCGTTAGTACTCAGGTAGAACACGTTGCCGTAACCCCCGGTGGCCAGCACCACAGCGTGGGCGGCGTGGGTTTCGGTTTCGCCACTCACGAGGTTGCGCGTCACGATGCCGCGGGCATGCCCATCCACTACCACAATGTCGAGCAGCTCCGAGCGGGTGTACATTTTCACCTTGCCGTAAGCCACCTGGCGGCTCAGGGCCGAGTAGGCACCCAGTAGTAGCTGCTGCCCGGTCTGGCCCCGGGCGTAGAACGTGCGGCTTACCTGCGCGCCCCCAAAGGAGCGGTTGGCGAGCAGCCCGCCGTACTCACGGGCGAAAGGCACGCCCTGGGCCACACACTGGTCGATGATGTTCACCGACACCTGGGCCAGGCGGTACACGTTGGCCTCACGGGCGCGGTAGTCGCCGCCCTTTATGGTATCGTAGAACAAGCGGTACACCGAGTCGCCGTCGTTCTGGTAGTTTTTGGCCGCGTTGATGCCGCCCTGCGCCGCAATGGAGTGCGCCCGGCGCGGCGAGTCGTGGTAGGTAAAGGCCTTTACGTTGTAGCCTAATTCAGCCAGTGAAGCCGCTGCTGCCGCGCCCGCCAGCCCGGTGCCCACCACTATCACGTCGTACTTCCGCTTGTTGGCGGGGTTCACGAGCTTGACGTTGAACTTGTGCTGGTCCCATTTCTCGGCCAGGGAGCCTTCGGGCGCTTTGGAGTTCAGAATCATATTGGGGATAGTTAGAGCAAGAAAGCAGTCAGTAGTTGAGGGCAGGCGCTAGCTGGCTATTTCACCACGTAGTGCGGGTGGGGGGCTGTGGTAGCAGTGCTGTCTTTGAGGTTCCCGGTGTCGTTGGTAAACAAATAAAAGTACAGCGGCATGGCCGCGAAGCCCGCCGATACCACAACCGCAAAGGCGTAGCCAAAATTCTTAATGATGGGCATGTATTTGCGGTGGTTGAGGCCCAGCGTCTGGAAGCCCGAGCGGAAGCCGTGCCAGAGGTGGTAGCCCAGGCTGGCCTGTGCCGCCACGTAAAGCGCTACGTACCAGAGCTGGTGAAACGAGGTCACGACCAGCACATACAAGTTGTCGTTGTGGTTGATGTCTGGGTCGAGGGTGCCAAAGCGGGCACGCCAGAAAAAGTTATACAAATGCACAATCAGAAACACCAGGATAATGGAGCCCAGGATGCCCATGTTGCGCGAGGTCCACTCCGAGTTTTGCTTGGCCTGCCACTGGTCGTAGCCGTGGGCGCGGGCCTTGCGGTTTTTGAGCGTCAGCATCAGCGCCTCGTAGATGTGGAAGCCGAAGCCCAGCACCAGTCCCCACTCAACGGTGCGAATAACCGGGTTGGTGCCCATAAAGTGCGAGTACTGATTAAAGGCTACCCCGTCGTCGTGCTTGAAAAGCTGCAGGTTGCCAACGAGATGCACTACCAGAAAGGTACAGAGAAACAAGCCCGTCAGGGACATGATAATCTTACGCCCGATGCTGCTGGTAAAGGTTTTTATAAACCAATTCATAGAAGTATCAACCAAAAAAAGGTCGTTTTATGCGGCCCCAAAGGTAGGGCCGCCCGGCCGCCCACCCAAAAGCCGTCGACCAATACCAGGTATTTAGAATGATTCCTCCGTCAACCAGCGATAGTTTGCCTGGCAGGTGAATCAATCCACCGAAAATACCGTTATTCGTAGCACAGTTGGTTCTACTTGCTAACCAGGAGCCTGCGCGGAATGTTACCTCTTTATCTGGGTAGCATCGGGCAGCCAAAGCTGAGGCTGTCTCATCCTTACATTATTACTACTATGCAACTTCTTTTCTCAAGCGTGGGGCGTCGGCCGGGGCTGACCTGGGTATGGGCCTTTTTGCTGCTGGGCTTAGCTTGGCTACAGCCCCAGGCGGCGCAGGCATCACACCTGCGGGCCGGCGATATTCAGGCGAAGGTGGATACGATTACGGGAAACCCGAACCATATCTACTTCATTATGACTATCTACCGCGACAACTCGCCTGGTACTATCCTGATGCCAGATGTGGAAATTTATTTTGGTGATGGTACCCGGCAGGATATGGTACCGAAAGCATCGTCTGTAATCGATGGGGCGTCGAATACCGAGATTATCAGGTATAAATTTGACCACGTTTACCCTGGGCCTGGCAATTATATTTGCAGCTATATTGGTGAGAACCGGAACAAGGACATTGTAAACATGACTGCTTCTGACAACCAGTCGTTCTACATTGCCACCTCTATCACAGTTAACCCGGCATACGGCCTGAATCATTCGCCGGTATTGCGGGCACCAGCTGTTGACCGGGCAGCCGTAGGCCAGGTGTGGCTGCACAACCCCGCCGGCTACGATGCCGACGGCGACTCATTGGCTTACCGTCTACGAACCTGCCAGCAGGTGAATGGGGGCATTAGTGCAGCAAATAGTAACGCCAACACGCCCCAGCCGATTGTTTGTAATGGCTATGTGTATCCCAATGACCAAAGCATTTCGCCAGCCGCCAAGCAGGTGACTTTTGCGGGTACGCCTGCTCAAGGTATTCCTGCCGGCAAAGCTGGCAGTGACGCTATTATTGTGCAGGATGCCTATAACGGGCAGATAACCTGGAATGCACCCAGCCGGGCCGGCAACTACAACATCGCCTTTGTGGTGGAAGAGTGGCGTCGCACCGCCTTCGGGCGCATCCTGATTGGCACTGTCATTCGGGATATGCAGATTATCGTGTCGGCTACGCAGAACACGCCGCCCATCCTTATTACGCCGCCCGATTTGTGCGTGATAGCCAATACGCCGGTATCGTTCAACGTATCGGCCACGGACGGCTCCAGCACCAACAATCCCGCTAGCAACGTGACGCTGTTTGCCTATAGCGGCATTCTGCCCCCGGCTACGTTTGTGCAGAACAACGTGGGCACCACCGTTACCGGCACCTTCAAGTGGACACCCGATTGCAGCAAAGTAGCCGACCAGCCCTACGTGGTGGTCTTTAAAGCGCAGGACAACCCCACTTCTGGTAATCCCATTCTTATTGATGAGAAACCGGTGCGCATTAAGGTCATCGGGCCCGCACCGCTAAACCTGCAAGTGACCCCGGCTTCGCTGCCTAGCACCGGACTGGCCGGCGTGCTGAGCTGGACTAAATACACCTGCACCAACGCCAGCCAGATTCTGATTTTCCGCAAGGAAAACCCATCTAGCTGGAGCCCAACTACCTGCGAAACAGGTATTCCAGCCTATGCTGGCTACACCCAGATTGCTTCTGTAGGCGTAGGCGCTACTTCTTACACCGACGATAACGCGGGCAAGGGCCTCACGCGCGGCAAAACGTACTGCTACCGCATCTATGCCGTGTTCCCGCTGCCTGCCGGGGGGGCCAGCATTGCCTCAGCCGAGGCGTGCGTGACGTTTAACGGCCGGGCGGCCCGCCTTAAAAATGTGGACGTAGACGTGACAAGCTCTACCAACGGCCAGATTACCGTGAAGTGGACCAAGCCGGTAGCTCCTACTGGCTCTGCGTACCTCGCGCCGGGCTACCGCCTGAGCCGGGGCGAGGGTAGTGCCCCCGCCACCTTCATACCCATTGCCACCTTCACCGGCCTCAACGACTCCAGCTACGTCGATACAAATTCGAACCTGAACACCCTAGACAAGCAGTATACGTACCTGCTCACGTTCACCTACCAGGACAACTCTACGGGCACTACTCTCAACAAAGAAGAGCCTGCTACGCCCGCCAGTAGTGTGCGCCTGCGCCTCACGCCCGATGGCCTGGCCAAGTCCATGACGGTGAGCTGGAGCTACAATGTGCCTTGGGACAACACCAAGCAGCCCACGCTCGTGTACCGCAACGATGGTAACAATGGCACCGTGTATACGCAGGTAGGCACCGCTACTTCGGGTGCTACCAGCGGTACCTATACCGACACCGACCCCACCCTTGTGCTGGGTAAAACCTACTGCTACTACGTGCAAACCAACGGGCAATACGCTGACCTGAAGCCCGCGTTTTTCACGAACCTGCTCAATAAGAGTCAGCGGGCCTGTGCCAAACTGGTACCCCAGCCCTGCACGCCGGTGCTCAGCATCCGGCCCATCAACTGCGATAGCCTCGAAGCTATTGGTACCATCGTTACGGCCGCCCAGCGCTACGTCAATAAGCTGAGTTGGACGCCGGGCACTACGCCGGCAGGTTGCGTAGTAGCGGCCGACTACTACCGCATCCTGCGGGCTACTACTTCGGCTGGGCCGTTTGTGGCCATCGACTCCACGGCGCAGCTCAGCTACGCCGACCGCAACCTCACCCAGGCCGACTACTGCTACGTGGTACAGGCCGTGAGTGCCGACAAGGTGCGCAGTGCCCTCAGCAACGTGGCCTGCCAGGATATGTGCATGTTCTTCGACCTGCCCAACATCTTCACCCCCAATGCCGACCACTTCAACGACACGTTCCGGCCTAAAGCGGCCAGCGGCGTACTCAAAACGCACATCCAGATATTCAACCGCTGGGGCCGTAAGGTTTACGAAAGCGACCAGTACCCTTACATCGACTGGTCGGGTGGCGGAGCAGCCGGCGAAAGCGGCACGAGTGGCATGGTCACGAGTGGCTTGTATTACTTCTTGGCCGAAGTTACCTTCAGCAACAATGCCCAGACTACCCGCACCTTCAAAGGGTGGGTGGAAGTAGTTCGCTAGCCCGCTGGCAACAACGCAGAAAAAGCCGCTCCGCAAGGGGCGGCTTTTTTGGCTTTAATTTGTCGGGCAAAAACACCATAGTTCGGACTTTAGCTACGCTGACTTTCGGTTGTAGTCCGTGCTGCCCTATTGAATGCAGACGACTACGAAGTCTGCGCTATACCACTTACTTCCATGACTGCCATTATTTTTCCCGGCCAGGGCTCCCAGTTTCCCGGCATGGCTCACGAGCTGTACGCACAAAGCGAAGCCGCCCGCGCCGTACTCACGCAGGCTAACGACATCCTGGGTTTCAGCCTGACTAACCTCTTGTTTGAGGGCACGGACGACGACCTGCGCCGCACCGACGTGACGCAGCCGGCCGTGTTTGTGCATTCGGTGGCCCAGTTTGTAGCCCGCCTGGCCAGCGTGCAGCCCGCCATGGTAGCGGGGCACTCGCTGGGCGAATTTTCGGCCCTGGTAGCCGCGGGCGTGCTGACTTTTGCCGATGCCCTGCCCTTGGTGGCCCGCCGCGCCCAGGCCATGCAGGCTGCCTGCCAGGAGCAGTCCGGCACTATGGCCGCCATCCTGGGTTTAGCCGACGACGTGGTGGAGCGCATTTGCCAGGAAATTTCGGCGAGCGGCAACGTAGTAGTGGCCGCCAATTATAACTGCCCCGGCCAACTGGTAATTTCCGGCTCGGTAGCGGGCATCGAGCAGGCGTGCGAGGCCCTGAAAGCGGCCGGGGCCAAGCGGGCGCTGCCGCTGCCAGTAGGTGGCGCGTTTCATTCGCCGCTGATGCAGTCGGCCCAGGCCGCCCTGACCGCCGCCATCGAAAAAACCACTTTTCAACCCGCTCACTGCCCCGTGTACCAGAACGTAGATGCCGCCCCACACCGCGACCCGGCCGCCATCAAGGCCAACCTGCTGGCCCAACTGACGGCCCCCGTGCGCTGGACCCAAAGCGTGGAGGCTATGGCTACTGACGGCGCCACCACCTTCCTGGAGTGTGGCCCTGGCAAGGTGCTGCAAGGGCTGGTGAAGAAAATAGCGCCGACTGCGGTAGCTGGCTCGGTGCAGTAAGAGCCTGGAAAATTTGTCAATTACTTTTCATCTAGTATTTTCAACGCATGAAAACGATAATCACTCTGGCAATGCTGGCTACGGCCAGTCTGGCGCTCTCTTCGGCCGCTCACGCCCAAACCAGCATCACCACCAACGGGGCTGGTAGCACTACTATCCAAAGCAACGGTGCCACCATCAGCACGCCCACTACAGCTACCCCCACCGCCCCGGCCCGCGCCGGCCGGCCTAAAGTGCAGCCACGTAGCGCCGCCCGTAAGCCTAAAGTAGCTGCTGCTACCCAAGACGTTACCATCGACGGCAACCTTGCGCATCGCACTATTGAGTGCCAGGGCAACACCGTAACAGTAAACGGCAACAGCAACCGCCTGATACTGCGCGGCCCTTGCACCAAGCTGGTGCTGAACGGCAGCGACAATACCGTGCGCTGGACCGGCGAGGCACCTGTTGTTTCCGACCTTGGCACTAAAAACGTGACCGGGCAGATTAATTAAGAGTAAGAAATTACGCAAAAAAGCCGGTTGTCATGGCAGCGCTTTGTTCGCCATGACAATCGGTTTTTGTTAAGCGCTAGTGCATACCTAACCGTAGTCAACAAGAACGTCATTGTGAGCTTGTCGAGCAATCTCGCTGGGGGGTATTGGGCTGTCGTTCAACGAGGTGAGCGAGATTGCTCGACAAGCTCGCAATGACGTTCTTGTTGACTACGGTTAGGTACGAGCGACTACTTAGTTCAGAAATCTGCAAACCGAGTTTCCCCTCACCACTTCCACCGCCGCACTGGCAGTACGTCGGGGCATGTCGCCAGCAGCTCGGCTACTGTTTGGCCGAACTGGGGGTGCCGTAACTCGGGAGCCAGCTCAGCCAGTGGCACCAGGGCGAAGCGCCGGGCGGGCAGCGCCGGATGCGGCACGGTGAGAGTCGGCGTAGAAATTATTTCCTGACCAAACAGCAGAATATCCACGTCCAGAGTGCGAGCACCCCACCGCACCTCGCGGCTGCGGTGTTGCGCCTGCTCGGCCGCCTGGCAGGCCGCCAGTAGCGCCGCAGCCGCTAGGGTAGTAGCAACTGCCAGCACCTGGTTGAGAAAGGCGGGCTGGTTTTCCAGGCCCCAGGCGGCCGTTTCGTAGAGCGCCGAAGTTGCTACCACAGTTCCTGCTGTGGCTGCCAGGTCGGCGCGGGCGTGGGCTAGGTGAGCGGCGCGGTCGCCGAGGTTGCTACCCAGCAGCAGGTACGCTACGGGCATTAGTGCTGAATGAAAAATGCTGCGGTGCGCTCGGCAATGAGTTGGGCCGGCGCAGGGAGCTGGCTGCTGGGCCAGGGGTGCGCCCCGCCAAACTGGTGCCCGGCACCGGGCACCACCAGCAGCTCGGCAGTGGGCTGCGCGGCTTGCAGCTGGTGGGCGGCGGCCAGGGGCACGGTCTCGTCCTGGTCGCCGTGGATGAGCAGCAGCGGCTGGCGCAGGCCGGGCATCAGGGCCGGCAGGTCGAAGCGGGGGCGGTGGGCGGTATAGTCCTCAAAAATCTGGTAGTGCATAGGGAGCTGCTGGCCGGTGCGGGCGTTGGGCACGTACACCACGCCCGCCTGCTGCCAGTGCGCCAGCAGCTGCGGCGCGAAGTAGGGCGCCAGGTCGGCCACGGCGGCCCAGGTGGCTACAGCCCTCACTCGCGCATCTTCGGCGGCCTTGAGCAGCACTAGCGCCCCGCCCCGGCTGTGGCCGATGAGGTAGAGGCGGCTTAGGTCGAGGGCCTCGGGGGGTAGGGGAGTGGCCTCCGGCGTGTGCAGCGCATCGAGCAGCTGGCCGAGGTCGTTTAGCTCGTGGCTGAAGTTATTCCGGCCGAAGGCTTCCAGGTCTTCGAGGTCGCCGGAGCCACCTACTACCGTGCCGTTGTGCGAGAGGTTGAGCTTGACAAACACGAAGCCTTGCTCGGCAAAAAAACGCGCCAGTAGGCCGTAGTGCCCCCAGTCCTTGAACCCCTTGAAGCCGTGGACGAACACAATAACCGGCTGCGGCCGGCCGGTAGGTTGGTAGGTGGCATCGGCGGCAAAGGGGCGGCCGTGGCCGGTGCCGGTTAGCACAAAGTCAGTGGTGGTAAGCATAGAGCTAAGGTAGGAGGTGTAGGGTAAGCTTTAGCAGGCCAGGAATTGCGTTAGTGGCCCTGCTGTCGGCAAGCTAAAGCTTACCCTACACCCCACTACCTTTGCAGCGCATGGCAAATCCGCTCGACTATATCCAGGCTCCCATTGCTGCCGAGATGGCCGAGTTTGAAGGCAAGTTCCGGCAGTCGATGCAAACCAAGGTGCTGCTGCTGGATAAAATAATGGAGTACATCGTGCGGCGCAAGGGCAAGCAGGTGCGCCCCATGTTCGTGTTTCTCACGGCCCGCGCCAGCGCCGCCGACCCCACCGCGCCGCTGCCCGAGTCGGTGTTTCGGGGCGCTACCCTCATCGAGCTGCTGCACACGGCCACGCTGGTGCACGACGACGTAGTAGACGAGAGCAACTACCGCCGGGGGTTTTTCTCCATCAACGCCCTCTGGAAGAACAAGATAGCCGTGCTGGTGGGCGACTACCTGCTGAGCCGGGGCATGCAGCTGGCCCTGGAAAACGATGACTTCGACCTGCTCAAAATCGTGAACCATGCCGTGCGCGAGCTAAGCGAAGGCGAGCTGCTGCAAATCGAAAAAGCCCGCCGCCTCGACATCACTGAGCAGGTATATTTCGACATTATCCGCCAAAAAACCGCCTCCCTCATTGCCTCTTGCACGGCTGTGGGCGCAGCGGCCGCCGGAGCCGACAAAGCTACTGTGGAAAAAGCCCGCCTCTTTGGCGAGAAAGTGGGCATGGCCTTCCAGATAAAAGACGACTTGTTCGACTACGGCACCGCCGAAATCGGCAAGCCGGTAGGTATCGACATCAAGGAAAAAAAGATGACGCTGCCGCTCATCTACGCCCTGCAAAAAGCCTCCTGGCTCGACAAGCGCCGCATTATTTTCAACGTAAAGCACAACGCTGGCCACCGCGACCGGGTGCAAGCTGTCATCGACTTTGTGAAGCTCTCGGGTGGTCTCGACTACGCCATTGCCGTGATGAAGCGCTACCGCGACGAGGCGCTGACGCTCCTGCACGAGTTCCCCGATTCGGAGGCCCGCAGCGCGTTGGAGGGGCTGATTAACTATACGATAGAGCGGGAGAAGTAGCCGTAGATGCTACTTGAGCAAAAGCCACGGGCTAGGGCATAGCTTCGCCCAATACGCCCGCTCGCTCGGCGGGGCTACCCCCGGAAAATCTCCATAACGCCCTTGTATATCGGCGATTACCTGAAAATGCAGGTGCGGTGGCCAATCGCCATTTTCTGGATACGGGCCGACATGGGCGAATACCTGGCCGAGCTTCAGGGGCTGCCGGGGTGCCAGCCCCACTAAATCGGTACGGGTGAGGTGGCCATAAAGCGTGTAAAAAAATACTTCTTCCACCATATGCTCAACAATAATCGTCGGGCCATAGTCGCCGAAATGCGCATTGTCCTGAAAGCTATGAATTATCCCCGGTAGCGGCGCGGCTACGGGCGTGCCGGCCGGCACCCACACATCCACGCCTAGGTGCAGCGAACGCGGCTCGGTAGCGTCATCGAAATGCGGGCTGCGGCGGTAGATGACGCGGTTTTCGAGGTAGCCGCCAATACCCACCGTAGCGTGCTGCTCGGCTAGCATCTCCTGCACTACCTGGGCGAATGCAGCCGTATCGCGCAGGCGTTCGGGCTGGGCGAGGCGCGGGTTGGCAGCAGTGAAATCGAGACGGGCCACCCCGGGGCCGCGCACCGGAAACGGAAAAATGGGGGCCAGCTGGTGGCGGTGCCGGTTGAGCAAGAAGGAGAGGTCGGGCATAGACCGCATGTTTGACGTATGTGACGGACTTTTGTGGTTCTGTACGTTCTTCACCAAACGACTTCGTAAGTTCGCTGGTTGATAAATGAACGAGCAGAGCCCCAAAAATCCGTTTAATTCGTTAAAATCAGCTAAATCTGTGGTCTACCTGACGCTTACCGTTGTTGCCCTCACCCAGGAAACCCCTGACACCATCACCATTCACTTGGAGCGGCCCGACCGCCAAACCGTGCCCAGCAAGCCCGGCCAGTACCTGACGCTCCTCGTACCGGGCGCGGGTACCGGCAGCCGCCCCGAGCGCCGCGCCTACTCGCTCAGTAGCACCCCCACCGAGGCCCCACGCCTGTCCGTGACCGTGAAGCGCGTGCTGGGAGGGCTGGTAAGCAACTACTTGCTCGATAATGCGCGGGTGGGGCAGCAGTACGAAACCCTGCCACCAATGGGCAATTTCGTGGTGCAGCCCAGCCCCAAGGCGGCCCGCTCGCTGGTGCTCATCGGGGCCGGCTCGGGCGTCACGCCACTTATGAGTATGCTCAAAGCGGTGGTGGCTGAGGAGCCGCAAAGCCATGTGCTGCTCATTTATGGCAACCGTAACGAGGAGTCGGTTATTTTCCGGCAGCAGCTCAACGCGCTGGAAGCCAGCAGCCGGGGCCGCCTGCAAGTCGAGCACGTATATAGCCAGCCGCTGGGGCCGACTGCGCCGCACCAGCACACCGGCCGCCTCAACCGCACCACCTTGCTGCGCATTCTGGAGCAGCGCCACCAGTTTCCGGCCCCGCAGGCCGAGTACTACATCTGCGGCCCCGAGGGCCTGATGGCAGAATCGCAGGCCGCCCTGGAACTGCTGCGAGTGCCCGCCAGCCGCATCCGCCGCGAGAGCTTCGTAGCCGCCGCCGACGCGGCCGAAACCGGCGACGCGCACGGCGACGCCCTGGCCGGGGCCGACGACGGTAAAATCGTCAACCGCACGGTCACGATTCAGTACGAGGGCAGCGAGTACGTGCTGGAAGTGCCCGCCAAAAAAACCATCTTGGATGCTGCGCTCGACCTGGATATCGACCTGCCGTACTCGTGCCAGGCGGGCCTCTGCACCGCTTGCCGGGGCAAGTGCCTCAGCGGTAAAGTCCACCTCGATGAGCGCGAAGGCTTATCGGATGCCGAGCTGGCCAAAGGCTACATTCTGACTTGCGTGGCCCACCCCCTCACAGCCGATGTGGTGATTGAAATAGGGTAGAAGAGTGTTAAAAAAGAACGTCATTCCGAGCTGGTCGAGGAATCTCGCTCGCTTCGTTGAGCGACTAGCCAACGGTGTGAGCGCGATTCCTCGGCCAGCTCGGAACGACGTTCTTTTTTATTTGCGACGGAACTTGCCAGCCTTCTCTACAGTACACTGTTACTAATTCGTCATTAAAAACGTATCTTAGAGCTTATGCTGTTATCTGAGGTTGAAACGCCGGCTGCTTCGCTGGCCACTGACACGGCCCGCCCGCCGCGCCAGTATTTACCGGAAGAATTTTTGGTCACTGATTGGGGCTCCCTGGAGCCTTTTTTTCAGGAATTGCAAGGGCGCGAAGTACCCGACGCGGCGGCCCTGGAACGCTGGCTGCTCGACCGCTCAGAGCTGGAATCAATGCTGAGCGAAGACCTCGCCTGGCGCTACATCCGCATGACCTGCGACACCCAGGCTACTGACCGCTCCGAGGCGTTCCAGTTTTTTGTGCAGGAAATAGAGCCGCAAGTAGCCCCCTACGACCACGCCCTCAACGAAAAGCTGCTCGCCAGCCCCGCATTGCCCGAGTTGGACGGCCGCCGCTACGGCGTGTTTCTGCGGTCGGTGCGCCGGGCGTCGGAAATTTACCGTGAGGAAAATATCCCGCTCAAAACCGACATCTCGACCAAGCAGCAGCAGTACGCCGCCACTGTGGGGGCCATGACCGTGACGCTCGACGGCGAGGAGATAACCCTGCCCCGCGCCGCCGACCGCCTCAAAAGTCTCAGCCGCCCCGTGCGCGAGCAAGCGTGGCGCGCTATTCAGGAGCGCCGCCTGCAGGAGAGCAAGCCCCTGGATGCCCTCTTTACGGAACTAGTGCAGCTGCGGCACCAGGTAGCGCTGAATGCTGGTTTTGCCAACTTCCGCGACTACATGTTTGCCGCGCTGGGCCGCTTCGACTACACAGCCGAAGACTGCTTCGACTTCCATTCGGCCATCGGGGCCACGGTAGTGCCGCTCATTAATGAGTTTGACGAGGCCCGCCGCGCCACCCTCAACCTGCCCGCCCTGCGCCCCTGGGACCTCGACGTAGACCCCAGCGGCCAACCCCCGCTTATGCCTTTCCAGACGGGGGCCGAGCTGCTGGAAAAAACCATTACCGTGTTTCAGCGCCTCGACCCCTTCTTGGGCGACTGCCTGCGCACGATGCGCCAGATGGGCCACCTTGACTTGGAAAGCCGCAAAGGCAAAGCCCCCGGCGGCTACAACTACCCGCTGGACGAAACCGGCGTGCCCTTCATTTTCATGAATGCCACCAGCAGCCTGCGCGACGTGGTGACGATGCTCCACGAAGGCGGCCATGCGGTACACTCGTTTCTCACGCGCCGCCTGCCGCTCTCGGCCGACAAGCACCCGCCGTCCGAAGTGGCCGAGCTGGCCTCGATGAGCATGGAGCTGATGAGCATGGACCACTGGGACGTGTTTTTTCAGGACCCCGCCGAGTTGCGTCGCGCTAAGAAAACCCACCTCGAAAGCGTGCTCGAAACATTTCCCTGGGTAGCGACCATCGACAAATTTCAGCACTGGATTTACGAAAACCCCGCCCACACCGAAGCCCAGCGCCACGCCCGCTGGACCGAGCTTTTCCAGGAATTCAACCAGCGCTCCGTAAGCTGGAACGGCCTGGAAAAGTACCGCCCCTACCTCTGGCAGAAGCAACTGCACCTCTACGAAGTGCCGTTCTACTACATCGAGTATGCCTTAGCGCAGCTCGGGGCTATTGCCGTATGGCGCAACTACCGCCTCGACCCCGCTGCCGCCCTCGCGGGCTACCAGCAGGCGCTGGCCTTGGGCTACACCGTGCCCATCGGCGAGGTATACGCAGCGGCTGGCATCCGCTTCGATTTCAGCACTGAGTATCTCACGCAACTCGCCGACTTTGTGCGAGAAGAGTTAGCGGCGCTGTAGAAAGTAGCGGTTAGTAAAAAACATAGAGAACGTCATTCCGAGCTTGCCCGACAAGCTTGGAATGACGTTCTTTTGCGTCCCAAATAGCTGGCTCATGCTCGAAATCCCCGTTCTCAACTCCTCACGGCACCCGTTGCCGGCTTACCAAACTGCCCAATCGGCCGGCCTCGACCTGCGGGCCAACCTGCCCGATGGCTCCGTCACGCTTGGCTCTCTGGAGCGCCGGCTCATTCCCACGGGCCTCAGTCTGGCTTTGCCCGTGGGCTACGAGGCGCAGGTGCGGCCCCGTAGCGGCCTGGCCTATAAGTACGGCATCAGCATTGTGAATAGCCCCGGCACCATCGATGCCGACTACCGGGGAGAGATTAGCGTGCTGCTGGTCAACCTTTCCCGTGAGCCATTTGAAGTGAAAGACGGCGAACGCATTGCGCAACTGGTAGTGGCTCGCCACGAAACCATCCAGTGGCAGCCTGCCGAAACCCTGTCTGAAACCGAGCGCGGCGCGGGTGGTTACGGCAGCACGGGCCAGTGAGTGAATGAGTGAATTATTTCAGGGTAATTCGCTCATTCACTCCCTCACTTAATGCGCTAGTACCTGGCTGTTGCCTTGGTGCTGGGCGATGATGCGCAGGTTGCCGCCGGCGGTGGTGAGTTTCTGGCTGAGTTCGCGCAGCTTGTCGCCGGTGCCCTCGAAGCTGTGGATGGCCAGGGCCGAAGCGCTGGTGAGGTTGCCGAGCGTAAAAAACGATTTAGACATCGCCGCCGTGTTGCCGCTGCTGATGGCCTGATTGAGGTTTTCCAGCTCCTGCACCACGGGTTGCAGGGCGGGGCTATTAGCGTCGCGCAGCAGGTTGAGCCAGCTGGCGAGGTGGTTTTGGCCCGCACTGGCATCGCCGATAAAACCCGCGTTGGTGGTGGCAAACAAGGTCTGGATGCCGGCTTCGATTTCTGATTGATAATTCATAAGAGCAAAAATAACGGGGAAATGAGGTGATGAGGGTTAGTAGATACTGGAAGAAGGATAAAAAAGAACGTCATGCTGAACGAAGTGAAGCATCTCGCTCGTAAGCTAACTCAATCGTTGAACCGAGGGGACTCTATCGATTGAGTTAGCTTACGAGCGAGATGCTTCACTTCGTTCAGCATGACGTTCTTTTTTATCCTTCTTCCAATATTCTCCCCATGGCCCTCATTACCCTCACCAACCTGCACGCGGCCCAGCAACGACTACAGGGCTTGGCGCGGCACACGCCACTGCTACCCTTCGACCTGCCCGAACTGGCCCAAGAGCAGGTGTGGCTGAAGCCCGAAAGCCTGCAACCTATCGGCTCGTTCAAGATTCGGGGAGCGGGCAACCGCCTGCTGGCTTTGAGCGCGGCCGAGCGGGCGCGGGGCGTGCTCGCCTACAGCAGCGGCAACCACGCGCAGGGCGTGGCTTACGCAGCGCGGCAGCTCGGTATGCGTGCCACCATCGTGATGCCGACCAATGCGCCCGCCGTAAAAATTACCGCCACCCGGGCGCTGGGAGCCGAGGTAGTTCTCTACGACCCCGCCCAGGAGAAGCGCGAGACCGTGGCCGCCCGCCTGCTAGCCGGCACTGCTGAGCCGCCCGTGCTCGTGCCGCCCTTCGATGATGCCTACGTGATAGCCGGGCAGGGCACCGTGGGCCTGGAGATTCTGCACGACCTGCCCGCCGTAGAGCTAGTGCTCACGCCCGTGGGCGGCGGCGGGCTGCTGGGCGGCGTGGCGGCGGCCCTCAAGCTGCTCAAGCCCGGCGTAAAAGTCATCGGCGTAGAGCCCGAGCTAGCCGCCGATGCCCAGGCATCTTTCCGGGCTGGCCATGTGGTGGAGTGGCCCGCCGCCGACACCAACCGCACCCTGGCCGATGGCGTGCGCACCTTGGCTTTGAGCGAGCTGACGCTGGCCCACCTGCGCCAGTATGCCGATGACATCATCACCGTGAGCGAGGCCGAGCTGCGCGCCGCCGCCCGCCGCCTGCTGCTCGAAGCCCGCCTGGTGGTAGAGCCCACCGCCGCCCTGCCACTGGCGGCGCTGCTGTATCATCGGGCCGAGCTGCCGGCTAGTGCTTGCACCGTGCTGGTGCTCACGGGCGGCAACGTAGACCCGGCGACGTTAGTGGAATTGTTGAATAAGTAGGGCGCGGGGCTTGGCTACGCCCCCTACTTGTTTTTTAAGCCTGGTAGGGTTTAGGGTAATCGGGCGCATCTTTGCGAGCCGTATTTCGACAACGAACCAAGAGCAAAATAAGTAGTTACTGTCAACCTTTACTAGTCAACCTTTACCAAGACCCACCAATGAAAATTATTGTCCCCATGGCTGGCATGGGCAAGCGGATGCGTCCGCACACGCTTACGGTGCCCAAGCCGCTTATTCCTATTGCCGGCAAGCCGATTGTGCAGCGCCTCGTGGAGGATATTGCCCGCGTGTGCGGCGAGCCGGTAGAGGAAGTGGCTTTCATTATTGGCCGCTTCGGGGCTGCTGTTGAAAAAAGCCTGGTCGCCATTGCCGAATCGGTAGGGGCGAAGGGCACCATTTACTACCAGGACGAGCCGCTGGGCACAGCCCACGCCATTCTGTGCGCCAAGCCCTCGCTGAGTGGGCCGCTAGTGGT
The DNA here is from genome assembly GCA_050954465.1 of Janthinobacterium lividum. Lineage (GTDB taxonomy): Bacteria > Bacteroidota > Bacteroidia > Cytophagales > Hymenobacteraceae > Hymenobacter. The sequence continues at coordinate 13,181 of JBPBPU010000136.1, read as the reverse complement.
AGCCTTCGCCGATACGCTTTTCAAGGCCGATTTCACCCTCGACAGCTCAGTGCCCGGCACTATCTGGGTGCAGAAAGTAGACGACCCGCGCCCCTTCGGCGTGGTGAAGCTCGATGACAAAGGCCAGATTACGGAGTTTGTGGAAAAGCCCCAGGAATTTGTTTCCGACCTCGCCATTATCGGCATCTACTATTTCCAGGACGGCGACTACCTGCGCGATGAGCTGCAGTTTCTGCTCGATAACGACATCAAGGACAAAGGCGAGTATCAACTCACTAATGCCCTGGAAAACATGAAAAACAAGGGCACCATCTTCGTGCCTGGCCGGGTAACAGAGTGGCTCGACTGCGGCAACAAAGACGCGACCGTATACACCAACCAGCGCTACCTGGAGTTTCTGAAGGAACGCGGCGAGCAGCTAGTAGCTACCTCGGCTAAAATCACCAACTCGGTGCTCATCGAGCCAGTATACATCGGTGAGAATGCCGTGATTACCAATTCGGTAGTCGGCCCCCACGTATCGTTGAGCGCCGGGTCCACCGTGGAAGACTCGCGCCTCGCAAATTCCATCGTGCAGAGCGCGGCCGTAGTGCGCCACGCCAACGTAGCCAATTCCATGATTGGCAACAACGCCAGCCTCACCGGCCAGCCCGCCGACTTGAGCCTTGGCGATTTTAATGCGCTGCGGGTGTGATATTTTGCACCTGAATTACGTTAATAGAGACGCGGCTTCCGTAGTGGGGGCCGCGTCATTTGTTTGTTGTTGCCCCAACGATTACCTCACCCCCTAGCCCCCTCTCCCGTGGAGAGGGGGAACTAGTTTCTAGTTCTAAAACTAATTTTTAGAGCTAGTTCCCCCTCTCCGCGGGAGAGGGGGCTAGGGGGTGAGGTAAGCCATTAGAACATAAGCTCCCTATGCGCCCCCTCCTCTTCTCCCTCCTACTCCTGGCCACCGCCGCCCACGCCCAAAGCCCGGCGGCCGATTCTTCAGCCACGCGCCAGCCCGTGAAGCTGAGCCGCAAGGAGCGGCGCGAGCTGGCTGCCAAAGCAACTGCCGCGCCACCGCCTGTAGCGGCGACGACACTAACACCCAAGGAGCGTGAGCAGAGCGAGGCGCTGTTTGTGGACGGGGTGAAGTACGTGATTTTGGAAGACTACCCCAAGGCACTGGAGCGGCTGCTTAAAGCCTACGCCATAGTGCCCAACAACCCGGCCGTGAACTACAAACTGGCTGAGGCTAACCTGCTGAGCGGCAACCTGCGCGATGCCACCAACTACGCCGAGGCCGCCGTGCGCCTCGACCGTAAAAACCCCTACTACTACTTATTGCTGGCCCAGGCCCAGGCCACCCAGAAGCAGTACGAAGCCGCCACCAACACCTACGCCAGCCTGGTGCAGGAGGTGCCCAACTCGGGCAGCTACCTCTTTCAGCTTGCCGACCTGTACCTGGCCCAGAACAAGCTGCCTGAAGCCCTGACGACCCTCGAAAAAGCCGAGCAGCAGTTTGGGGCGCAGGATGAGATTTCCTTCAAAAAGCAGCAGATATACTTGCGCCAGAATAACCTGCCGCTGGCCCTCAAGGAAGGCGAAACGCTCATCGCGGCCAACCCCACCGAGCCGCGCTATATGCTGGCCCAGGCCGAGATGTACGCCGCCAACAACCGCCTGCCCGATGCCGTGCGCCTGGCCGAGCAAACCCTGCACCTCGACCCCACCAACCCCCAGGCCCACCTGATACTGGCCGATGCCGCCCGCCAGCAAAAACAGCCCGACGAAGTAGCCAAACAGCTGCGCCTGGCTTTTAGCAACCCAGCCCTCGACATCGACCAGGAGGTGCGCATCTTGGTGGGCTACCTCAAGCAGATGCCCGATGAAAAGTACAATGCCCTGGCCCTCGACCTGGCCAGCGACGTAGTGCGCACCCACCCGCGGGAGGCCAAAGCCTACAGCATTGCGGGTGACGTGCAAACCATCGCCGGCAAAAAGCTCGAAGGCCGCAATACCTACCTCAAAGCCCTGCGCTACGACAAGTCCAAGTACCAGCTCTGGCAGCAGGTAGTGGCCCTCGATGCTGAGCTAAACCAGCCCGACTCGGTGCTGGCCCACACCGACCGCGCCCTGGAAGTGTTTCCCAACCAAGCTACGCTCTGGTTTTACAACGGCTTGGGCTACTTGCAAAAAAAGCAGCCCCAGAAGGCCGTGAACGCCCTTGAGCACGGCCGCAAGCTGGCCCAGAACAAGCCCGACCTGCTGGGCCAGTTCGATGTGCAGCTCGGCGATGCCTACCAGGAAACCAAAGAATACGCCAAGTCGGACGCCGCCTACGATTCGGCCCTGGCGGCCGACCCCAACAACTACGGGGTGCTCAACAACTATAGTTACTACCTGAGCCTGCGCGGCGAAAAGCTGGACAAAGCCAAGGACATGTCGGGCCGCACCGTGAAACAATTTCCCGACAACGATACCTACCTCGATACCTACGCCTGGGTGCTCTACAAGCAAAAAGACTACGCCGGGGCCCGCCCTTACCTGGAGCACGCCACCAAAACAACCAAAGACGCAAGCATCCTGGAACACTACGGCGACGTACTATGGCAGCTTGGCGACCATCCTGGTGCCGTAGCCGCCTGGCAGCGGGCCCAGAAAGCCGGCCGGGGCGCTTCCCCGCTCCTGGAGCGCAAAATCAACGACCAGAAACTGTATGAATAAAGCTACTTTGCTGCTCGCGGGCCTGGCCCTGGCTAGTTGCCACCGCGTACCCAGCAACAAAGGTTCCATCGGGGCCAATACCTCCACGCCCGTCAAGCAGGACGTGGTAACTCCTAATGGCGTGAAGGCCACCAACACGGGCTTTCAATACCTGAGTGGCCGGGGCAAGGTGCATATTAAAAATGGCGATACCGACCAGTCGGCCAACTTCGCCCTGCGCGTGCGGCGCGATTCTGCCATCTGGCTCTCGGGCTCGCTGCTGGGCATCGAAGGGGTGCGGGCCCTGCTCACGCCCGATTCGGTGCGGGTAGTAGACCGGCTACATAAAACCTTTTTCACGGGCGACTACGCCTACCTGGGCCAGCTGCTGAAGGTGCCAGTCAGCTACCAGCAGGTGCAGGCCATTCTGCTCGGCGACTTCCAGGCGGCCCCCAAGGGCACCAAGCCCACCGTCACCACCGAGGGTACCAACCAAGCCGTGAGCTACCCCCAGGCCGCCTTGCTGATGGAGCAGTTGCTGAGCACCGAAACCGGCCGCCTGCAACAGCTCAAAATCAGCGAGAGCACCGCCCAGCGCAGCCTCACCGTGGGCTACACCGACTTTCAGAAGGCCGGGGGCACCGACCTACCTTTTGCCTTCACCACCACCGTTTTGGGCCAGCAGGCTGCCGGCACCCAAAGCACTTCGGCCACGCTCAATTACCAGAAGGTAGAAGTCGGCTCCGGGCACCTGGATTTTCCCTTCAACATTCCGAGCGGCTATAAGCGCGAAACGCGGGTGAAAAAATAAGCCAGTTGCAAGTAACACCAAGCTCTGCTTGGTGAATCGTTGAACGACGCGCAAAGTGCCTGTTCAACGATTCACCAAGCAGAGCTTTGCGTTACTTCCCCATTTACTTTTCAAACCCGCTATGAGCCGAGGATTCACCAAGGAAGATGACGCCCAGACGCCGCCCCTTATTCCGCCCCGCGCCCCGCTGCCGCCCGGCACGCCCAACTACGTGACGCCCAACGGCCTGGTGCAGCTGCGCGCCGAGCTAGCCCAGCTTGAAGCCGAACGCACGCAAGCCGAAGCAGACCGCGCCAACGACCTCGACCGCACCTACCGTCTTTCGTTGCTCAACGGCCGCCTCGCGCTGTTAACCGAGCGCCTGGCAAGTGCCCGCGTGGTGGACCCCGCTACCCAGCCGCCCGGCGAAGTACGCTTCGGGGCTACCGTCACGCTGCGCACCGTGAGCGGCGGCAAGGTTGGTTTTGAACGCCAGTTCACCCTCGTAGGCGTAGATGAGGCCAACGCAATGGCGGGCAAGGCGGGCTTCGTGGCGCCGCTGGCGCGGGCTATTACCGGGGCGCGGCTGGGCAGCACGGTGACACTAGCGCTAGGGCCGAAGCCAGAGGTTGTGGAAGTGGTAGGGATTGGGTACTGAGCCTTTCGGCGACCTAACGACACCTCACCGCAAAAACAAAAACGGGTCGGGCTGCCCAATTAATTCGTGCCAACGGGCACTGATGAGCTTGGCGTAGAGCAGCGAATCGAGCCCGTAGTGGCCCAGGGCGAAGCCATCGTTACACTCCACTACCAGCGTGCGCCCGTCGGCCGTGACGCCGAAGTCGATGGAGCAGCCGGCGGGCCGGGTTTCCCAGGCCGCCAGGGCGGCCTGCATCACGGCAGGGTCAGGAAATACGTCCCAGCGGCCGGCGTAGCGGCGGGCGTCCAGGTAGCGGCCGTGGCGCACGAAACCGCGCCACTCGGACACGAAGTCCACCACCTCGGAGCAGAAGACGGGCCGATTATGGTGCTGCTCGGCGGTGCCGATGAGGTCGCGGGTGCTAGCGATGACGCGGCCGGTAAAACCCTTCTGCGCCATCGATTTCACGAATACCGGCCATTTCTCGGGGTGGTTGGCGATGCTGCCCAGTGTATCGGCCCAGATGCGGCGGCCGTAAAAGCGGGCCAGCTCCTCGGGATAATCGATGTTGGCCGGGCGGGGCACGTCCATGTGGTCGAGGGCATAGATGGCATCGCTGATGTAGCCTACCACGCAGTCGCCCAGCCGGAGCTGCTGCCGCAGTGCTTCCACGTTTTCAAAGGGCAGCAGGTGGCAACCCAGCTGCTCGAAGCCGTGCCAGGCGGCGTAGCCATTTTCGGTGAGCGGAACGCCATTTTTGGCGTGAATATGGACGGTAAACATATAGGATGTAGCGCTCAGCTTTAGCTTGGCGCATCGCCGCGTAGCGGCGAAGGTGGCATTGCGCCGCTCGCTTTTAGTGAAGAATGCAATAACTCCAACGCGAGCTTCGCCGCGTGGCGGCGATGCGCCAAGCTAAAGCTGAGCGCTACAGTCCCAACTGTCGCTTGTACGCGCCTGGCGTCAGGCCCTCGTATTTCTTGAACAGCGCCTGGAAGTACGACGAATTATTGAAGCCCGCCCGCAGACACACGTCGGCCACGCTCACCAAGGGCTGGCGCAATAGGCGCTTGGCTTCGGCCAGGCGCTCGCGCACGATGTACTCGACTGGCGTGAGGCCGAATTCGCGCTTGAAAAGGCGGAAAAACGTGGCTTTGCTCATGCAGGCCAGGGCGCTGAGCTTGTCTACCGACAGGTTTTCGGTGAGATGCCCTTTCACGTACTGCACTACGGGGGCGAAGCGGTGGGTAGTGAGGTGGCGAGCATAGTCCTGAAAAATGAGCTGGCGGGCCTGGGTTTGCATCAGGCGCACCAGCAACTCTTGCAGGGTGAAGCCGGCCAGTACGTCCTTGGCCGCGTCGGTGGTGCGCGATACGGCCACCAGCCGCTCCAGGGTGCCGGTTAGCTCGGGGGTGTTGGTGAGGTGGGCGTGCTCGGGCGCGGCCAGGGCCCAGGGTTGCGCAGCGTCGGCGCGGGGGTAGCGCTCGTTGAGCAAATCCACGGTTTGGCGGATGGTATCGGGGGCGATGGCGACGGCCAGGCACTGCGTGGGCTGGCTCAAGCTGGCATCGGGGAAGTCGATTTCCATTAGCTCGTCCTCGCCCACTACCACCGACTCGCCGGGCAGGTAGTCGAAGGCCGGGCGGCCGGGCAGGTGCATTACCTTTTTGCCCCGCAGCATGGTAGTGAGGGCCAGCCCATCGAGGCGCAGCGGCACGCGGTGCGCGGCCTGGTGCGTCTCAAAAATATTCAGCTCAAAGGCATCAAGGGCGAAAACCGTGCGGTTTTCGACCAGCGAATGCAAACGCCCGAGGGCGAGCGGGGCAATGGCAGCGGGCAAGTGAACGCGGGTGGTCATGGAGACGGACAGGAAGGAAGAGCAGAAAAGAACGTCATGCTGAGCTTGCCGAAGCATCTCGCTCGCCAACTAATTCAATCGTTCAATGAATCGAGCGAAATGCTTCGGCTTCGCGGACGCCAGATGAGCATGACGTTCTTTTTAGAACGCTCAGAGTAAGTAACTACTCACTTATAACTTGCGGCAATTTCGACATTTTTTGCGAGAATACCACAACCCGACCAACAGGGTAGGGGAGCACCTTTGTCATATTCCTCCACCTTTCTAATTTCCCACTCAGCTCATGGTCGAAACGCTCGAAAAACCTGTCACCGTGGTGGCCCGCCCCCAGTTTAAATCGCACTACGACAACTTTATTGGCGGCAAGTGGGTGGCCCCGGTTAAGGGCCAATACTTCGATAATCCTTCGCCCATCGACGGCAAAGCGTTTTGCAAAGTGGCCCGCAGCACCAAGGAAGACATTGAGCTGGCCCTCGATGCGGCCCACGCCGCCTTCCCCACCTGGAGCAAAACGGCCGTAGCCGCCCGCAGCGCCGTGCTGCTCAAGATTGCCGACATTATGGAGCAAAACCTGGCCCTGCTGGCCGCCGTGGAAACGGTGGAAAATGGCAAGGCCATCCGCGAAACGATGGCCGCCGACCTGCCGCTGGCCATCGACCACTTCCGCTACTTTGCGGGCGTTATTCGGGCCGAGGAAGGCTCGGCTACCGAGCTGAACGAGAATACGTTGTCGCTGGTGATTCAGGAGCCGCTGGGCGTGGTGGGCCAGATTATTCCCTGGAACTTCCCGCTCCTGATGGCCACCTGGAAAATAGCCCCAGCCCTGGCTGCCGGTTGCTGCGTAGTGGTGAAGCCCGCCGAGCAAACGCCCGCCAGCATCATGGTGCTCATGGAATTGATTCAGGACGTGGTGCCCGCCGGGGTGCTCAACGTGGTGAACGGCTTCGGGCTGGAAGCCGGTAAGCCACTGGCCAGCAACAAGCGCGTAAACAAAGTGGCCTTCACGGGCGAGACGACCACCGGCCGCCTCATCCTGCAATATGCCGCCGAGAATATTATCCCCGTGACGATGGAGCTGGGCGGCAAGTCGCCCAACATCTTCACCAAGAGCGTGATGGACCACGATGACGACTTCCTGGACAAGTGCCTCGAAGGCGCGGCCATGTTTGCCCTCAACCAGGGCGAAATCTGCACCTGCCCCTCGCGCCTGCTCATCCACGAAGACATCTACGACGCCTTTATGCCCCGCCTCATCGAGCGGGTGAAAGCCATCAGGCTGGGCAACCCGATGGACCTGGACACCATGATGGGCGCGCAAGCCAGCAACGACCAGTTCGAGAAAATCCTGAGCTACCTCGAAATCGGCAAGGCCGAAGGGGCCGAAGTGCTAACCGGCGGCGAAGCCTATCAGCAAGAGGATGGCGCGCTGGCCGAGGGCTACTACATCCAGCCCACCATCTTCCGGGGCCACAATAAAATGCGGATTTTCCAGGAGGAAATATTCGGTCCGGTACTGTCGGTGACCACCTTCAAAGACAACGACGAGGCCATCAAGCTGGCCAACGACACCCTCTACGGCCTGGGCGCGGGCCTCTGGAGCCGCGATGCCCACGAGCTGTACACGATGCCCCGCGCCATTCAGGCCGGCCGCGTGTGGGTGAACTGCTACCACGACTACCCCGCTGGTGCGCCCTTCGGTGGCTACAAAGCCTCCGGCTACGGCCGCGAAAACCACAAGATGATGCTCGGCCACTACCGCCAGACCAAGAACATGCTGATTTCATATAGCCAGCAGAAACTGGGTTTCTTTTAAGTTAATAGCAGAGTAAAAAGAACGTCATGCTTAGCGCAGCGAAGCGAAGTCGAAGCATCTTGGTCGCGTCATTGAATGACACCCCCAGCAATTCAGCCAAGATGCTTCGACTTCGCTTCGCTGCGCTAAGCATGACGTTCTTTTTGCCTCATCACCTTATCACCCAAAAGCTATGACTCCCCGCGTCCTCGTCACCCCCGCCGCCACCGCCGTACTTGACCAGCTTCGGCAGGAGCACGGGCCGCTGATGTTTCACCAGAGCGGCGGCTGCTGCGACGGCTCGTCGCCCATGTGCTTCCCGGTGGGCGAATTTCGGGTGGGCGGCTCCGACGTGTGGCTTGGCAGCATCCACGGCTGCGACTTTTTCATGAGCGCCAGCCAGTTTGCTTACTGGCAGCACACCCAGCTCACGGTAGATGTGGTGCCCGGCCGGGGCGCCAGCTTCTCGCTGGAAATTCCGCTGGGCGTGCGCTTCCTCATTCGCTCTCGGCTGTTTACGGCGGCTGAGGAGCAGGATATGGAGCCTGTTTTTGCGGGCGATGAGTACCCGGCGGGGGCGTAGCGCTACGCCACGAAAAAGCCCGCTGTTCCGGCCGGAACAGCGGGCTTTTTTATTTATGGCCCTGAGCAACTACCCGCCAACCCGCCCCCGCGCCCCGACCTTTGCCGCTTCTATGCTGGCTTCCTACTCGCGCGGCTTTTGGCTGATGTGCCTCTCGTCGTTTCTGTTTTTCGCATCCTTCAACCTCCTGCTGCCTGAGCTGCCCGACCACCTGGCCCGAATGGGCGGGGGCGAGTACAAAGGCTATATTCTGGCGTTGTTTACGCTCACGGCGGGGCTCTCGCGGCCGTTTTCGGGCCGGCTCTCCGACACCGTGGGGCGCATCCCGGTGATGGTGTTTGGCTCGCTGGTGTGCGTGGCCTGCGGGTTTGTCTACCCCTGGGCCCTTACAGTGAGCAGCTTTTTGGGGCTGCGGCTGCTGCATGGCTTCAGCACCGGCTTCAAGCCCACGGGCACGGCCGCTTTTCTGGCCGACATTGTGCCGCTCGAAAAGCGCGGCGAGGCTATGGGCTTGTTTGGCGTGATGAGCAGCCTGGGTATGGCTGCCGGGCCGGCGTTTGGCTCTTGGGTGGCCCAGCGGTTTTCGCTCAATGCCATGTTCTACTGCTCTAGCGCCTTGGCTTTGCTTTCGGTGTTGGTGCAGGGCACGCTCACCGAAACCTTGCCCATGGCCCAGCGCCAGCCATTCCGCTTCGGGCTGCTGAAACTCAAGCTCCGCGAGATGCTGGAGCCCCGCGTGGCCGCCCCGGCCCTGGCCATGCTGCTGTTTGTGGTGCCGTTTGGAGTGCTCTTTACGGTGGCCCCCGACCAGAGCCGGGCGCTGGGGCTGGTGGGCTCCAACAAGGGGCTGTTTTATGGCTGCTACACGGCGGCCACGCTGGGCATAAGGCTGGTGGCCAGCAAAAGCTCGGACCGCTACGGGCGGGTGCCGGTGCTGTGCGTTTCGGCCAGTATCATGGCCCTGGGGCTGCTGGTGCTGGTGTGGTCGCCCTCGGCGCTGGTATTTCTGGCCGGAACCGTGCTCTATGGCCTGGGCGCGGGCCTCAACTCGCCCACTCTCTATGCCTGGACTATCGACCTGAGCCATCCCGAGCACCGGGGCCGGGCGGTGGCCACCATGTATATTGCCCTCGAAGCTGGCATCGGGCTGGGCGCACTGCTGGCCGGCTGGGTTTTTCACAATACCCTCGCCCGCCTACCCTGGGTGCATGCCCTAAGCCTGGGTAGCGTGCTGCTGGCGCTGGCCTACCTGCTGCTGGGCGTGCGCCCGGCTCTGGCCCGCCCCGCTCCACCCGCCGCCCTGGCCGCCGCCCGCCCCGAAGACGTGGTGTAGCCGGCCGGCGTTGAAATCGGCGCGAAAAAAAGCTGGGAATAAGCATGCAGCTACCTACATTTACCCGGCTTGCGGTGGCTGGTTTGTGGTTGTTGGAGCTGCCTGCTTTTTTAGCTTTTACCGATGATGCAACACCTACCTATTCTGCGGCGGCTGGCAGCGGCCGCGCTGCTAGGGCTGCCGCTGGCCGCCACCGCCCAGCAAGCCCCGGCCGTGAAGCCCGTCGAAATAAAATTTGGTAAGCCCGACCCGGCTGACTTCGACGCCAAAAGCTTCGCGGCCGACAGCGCGGCCCCCGCCGTGGTGCTCTACGACGGCGGCATCACCACATTTCAGTACACTAGCAACGACTTTCAGCTGGAGACGGAGCGCCTCACCCGCATCAAGATTCTCAAGAAGCCGGGCTACGACGTAGCTACCGTGGAAGTGCCCCTCTACCACAAGGGCCAGAACGAGGAAAAACTGACCGGCCTGCGCGGATTTACCTACGTGGAGGTGGGCGGCAAAATGGAAAAAATAAAGCTCGACGTAAGCAAGACGTTTACCGAGGAGCTGACCGGCAACATCCGCCTGCGCAAATTTACCCTGCCGGGCGTGCGCGAAGGAGCCGTAATTGAGTACGCTTACACCGTTACATCGGACTTCTGGTTTAACTTCCAGGATTGGACTTTTCAGCGCGAGATACCCATCTGTTGGAGTGAGTTCCGGGCCACCATCCCCGAGTATTTCGACTACAAGATGCTGCAGGGGGGCTATGAGCCCTTTGCGCTGCAAACCAAGGAAAGTGGCACGGCACAATACACCGTGCATACGGCCGGCAGCTTCACGGGCGCGGGCGGCCTCGACTCGCCCGGCCCCGTGCGCACGACAGCCACCAACGAAACCGTGATGGCCCGCACCACCATCTACCACTGGGGCATGCAAAACGTGCCTGCCCTGCGCCCCGAAGCTTTTATGACGACGCCCCGCGACTACGTGGCCCGCATTAATTTCGAGTTGGCCGGCACCCAAATGCCCGGCCAGGGCTACCGCAACGTGGCCGGCACCTGGGATAAAATCAACAGCGGTCTGCTGGCCGACGAGAACTTTGGCGGGCAGCTCGACCGGGTGGGCTTTTTGGCGGCGGCCATCCGGCCGCTGGTGGCGCAGTACCCCGAGCCTGCCGCCCGCGCCGCCGCCGTGCGCGAGCTGGTAATGAAGGCCGTGAAGCACGACGGCACCAGCCACTACCTGGCCAGTGGCCCGCTCAAGCGCAGCTACGAGCTGCACCGGGGCACGGCCGCCGACGTGAACCTGCTGCTGGCGGCCCTGCGCCAGGCCGGCCTGGCGCAGGGCCGCTGCTGCTCAGCACCCGCGCCCACGGCACCGTAAGCCAGCAGTACCCTCAGCTAGAGCAGTTCAACTACGTTGTGGCGCTGGTGCCGCTGCCCGGCGGCCCCGACCTGCTGCTCGATGCTACTGAGCCGTTGCTGCCCCCTGGCATGCTGCCTGCCCGCTGCCTCACCGGCGTAGGGCACACCATTGTGCCCGCCACCGAGGGCGAAGGCCGCTGGGTGGACCTGCTGCCCAGCCAGCGCTACACCCATTACCAGGACGTGAAGCTGACCCTCGATGCCGAGGGCAACCTCACGGGCCAGGTGCGCGACGAGCGCGGCGGCTACGCGGCCGTCGAAGCCCGCGAGCGGCTGCAGGAGCTAGGCAACAAAAAATACGTGGGCGAGCTGCTAAGCGCCCACCCGACCTGGGAAATGCCCAGCTACCATTTCAGCGGGCAGGGGGAGGTAGGCCCGCCGCTGGTGCTGCACTACGCGTTGCGCCAGCCGGCCGCCAACCCCGGCTAGGCGCAGGAGCTGTACCTGAGCCCGCTGGAAGCTTTTGGCGAAGGCCACAACCCGTTTCGGCCCGAGCAGCGCAGCTACCCGGTCAGCTTTGGGATGCTCCAGCAGGAAATTATCAGCCTGAGCTTGACGCTGCCGCCCGGCTACACCGCCGACCTGCCGAAGCCTGCCACCCTGGCCCTGCCCGACAAGGGCGGGCACTACGTGTACGCCGCCAGTAGCCCGGCCCCCGGCACGGTGCAGCTCGTGAGCCGCCTCACCCTCGACAAGCCCGTATACAGCGCCCAGGAGTACACCACCCTGCGCGAGCTATACCGCCAGATGCTGACCAAGCAAGCCGAAGCCCTGGTTATTAAAAAGCAGTAGGAAACGGCCGACACTACCTTTCTGGATGGTTGGTGTCGGGCTGGCGGGTGGGGTAGGGGCTTGGGCGAAAGGCAGTTGCCACCGCCGGAAAAAAGCAGGTAGCCTGTGCTATTTAACTTGCAGCACCTTGTCCCCCTACTTAGCTTTGCCTAGGTGTAGCGGGTAGTTTTACTTAGCGCAACACCGTTTAGACTATTCTTCTATGAAACAGAATTTTATTCGTTTAGCGTGCCTGTTAGGTGGGCTACTGGGCAGTAGCCAGCTGGCCTCGGCCCAGATGGTATACACGCCGGCCGCCGTGACGGGCTACACGGCCGACGTTATTGCCAACGGCACCGGCACGGTAGCCAGCTCCACCACCAATACTATTGACCGGGGCACATCAGTCGTGAAGTTTAGCTTTGCTAATACCACCTTCATCAACCCCTCGGGCCAGAGCCCAACGATAGCGCTACCCGCCAATGGCCTGATTAATAGCGCCACCACCTCGGGCCTCACCTTCCAGATGGCCCCGGCCACCGGCAACAACGACCTGCGCATCGATGGGGCCGGCTCGGGTACGCTTACCCTGGTAACGCCGCAGTCGTGCAACGAAGTGGAAGTAATGGCTACGGAGGGCAACGGCAGCGCGGTGGGCAAGACCTTCACCGTCACCTTCACCGATGGTTCTACCCAGATATTTACCGGCGTAGCGGTGCCCGACTGGTTTACCGTGGTTGGGGCTAACCCGGCCATCATCGTGGGCAGCCGGGTTAACTATGCCACCGATGCCATCGACAACGTCGGCACCAACCCCCGTCTCTTCGAAGTGAAGCTGCCCCTGCTGGCTGCTAACTACACCAAGCTGGTGGCCAGCGTCACGGCTGCCAAGACCACCACCGACCCCGTGCTCAACGTGATGGGTATCTCGCTGGGTACTACCTGCCAGGGAGCGCCCCTCGGCGGCACGGCCGTAGCTACGCCTGCTAATGTGTGCCCCGGTCAGTCGTCGGTGCTCTCCCTCACGGGGGCCACGGCTACCAGCAGCATCAGCTACCAGTGGCAGCAACTGACGGGGACTACGTTTGTCAACATCGCGGGGGCTACCGGCCCTACTTATACCGCTACGCCCACCGCCACTACCCAGTACCGGGCCGTGGTGACGTGTAGCCTGCAATCGACTAACTCCACGGCCGTAACGGTGACGGTGCTGCCCACCACTACGACGCTTTCGTACACGGCCTCGGGGCTGGCAGCCACGTACTGCAAAACCAGCGGCCCGCAGGCCGTGGTCACGGCCACCCCGGCCGGGGG